>NZ_JBICTV010000005.1:0-314883 GCF_043197855.1 Dactylosporangium sp. NPDC048998 | reverse complement strand
CGGGCCGCCCCACCACCGACCCAGCGCGCCCGCCGATCGACCCCGCCGCCGCCACCGCCCCGCCGCCGAGGGCCGCCCCACCACCGACCCAGCGCGCCCGCCGATCGACCCCGCCGCCGCCACCGCCCCGCCGCCGAGGGCCGCCCCACCACCGACCCAGCGCGCTCGCAGGTCGACCCTGGCGGCGACCGGCGCCGACGGCGGCTCCACCACCGACCGGCGCACCCTCGCCGGCCGGCCCCACCGCCGACTAGCACCTGGGCCAGGGCGGGCCGCGACTGCCGCTGCCGCCGCGGGCGGCCAGCCTCACCACCAGCCAGCACACCGCCCGGCGGGCGAATCCACCCCCGGCCAGCACCTGGGGCTAGGCCGGACCGTGACAGCAGTCGCCGCGGCGGTGGCCGGCCCCGCCCCCGGCCGGCGCACCGTTCCCGGTGGTCGGACTCATCACCGGCCGGCGCACCGAGGTGGGCAGCCCCATCGGCCGGCCGGCGCGCCGTGGACCGCGGCCGCGGGACGCACGCCATCAAGGCCGCACGGGTCCCTGTCGCCCGCTCGCACGACATGGCAATATCACGGAGTGTTCTCGTACACGGGTGTACGCGGGCACTCCGTGATCATGGGGGACCGACGCTGGCCGCGCACGTCTGTCGGTGGTCGCTGGGGCGTGCGGCACCACAGGGCCGCACGAGTCGCAGACCTCCGATGCGTCGTTGCGTCGACGGGGGGCGGCGCCACCCTGGGCGTATGAGTCCGGGAAACCCCTGATGCCGCCGTTGCGCCGCGGGAGCATGCTGGATGCATGGGTCGTTTCCTGGTAGGTGCCGTAGCCGTCGTCGTGGGCCTGTTCATCGTGGGCGCGATCGCGAGCTGGCTGTTCCACGCGCTGCTCGGCAGCATCTTCTATCTCATCGTCGGCGCGCTGGTCGTCGGCGGGGCCATCTGGCTCTACGGGCGGGCCAAGCGTGGCCTCGGCAGCACCCGCAACCAGCGCCGCATCGAGGCCACCATGGCCACCTGGCGCCAGCGTAACCACTGACATCCCAACCGCGTCGCCGCCTCACCTGACCGGCGGCGGCGCTGTCCCGGCTGAGACAACGGCTCGGCGGGCGAACGAGCGGTCGGCGCGGCCGATGTCGCACCGGCCGCGCCGCAGCTGACGCACCGACCGATGTCGCGGTGCGCTACCAACCCGGCGAGCCCCGCGTCTACGGCGAGGTCGCAGTGGCGCCGGCCGGGTGAGGGCCGCCGGGCCGGGCCGCGGGGGGGCTGCAGGCGGAGTCCGAGCCGGCGCGGCATTTCGCCGCGGCGGTCGGCGTCACGGGCCGCGCTGCATTCCGCTGGCCACCAGGACCTCGTCGGCGTCACAGGCCGTATTGGGTTCCCCGGTCGTCAGGCTCTCGTGGGCGTCACGAACCGTGCTGGATTCCGCCGGCCACCAGGATCTCATCGGCCAGGCGGGCGGCCCTTGTGACCTGGCTCTGGTCGATGCCGCTGCGGTCGCCCCGGCCGTCCTCCAGGCCCCGGGCCAGCGCGCGCACCGCCGCCGTGAGGTCGCCGACCCGCTCCTCCAGCAGGGCCACGCGGTCGGCGCCCGGGCCGCGGGTCGGTGCGGCGGCGGCTTGGCGGGGCCCGGGCGACGCGCCGGTGATCAGGTCGCGCAGGTCGGTGGGCAGCTCCGCCGTCGTCTCGGCCAGCTGACCGGGCGACATGTGCTGGCCAATGACCTCCGTGACGGTGGCCGCGATCGCCGGGACCTGCGTCGCGCGTACGGCGGCCTGGGTGGAGAAGCGCCGGACGTACTCGTCGGCGCCGTAGCGCTCCGGCGCCCGGCTCGGTTCCCATCCGTCGTAGTAGATCCCGCGCAGCAGCTCGGGCAGCTGGGCGCCGAACTTCACCGCCGCGGTGACGCTGAGCCGGTCGCGCAGCGTGTGCAGCCAGGCCCGCACGGCGCGCTGCGCGAAGCGACGGTCGTTGGTGCCGAACGCGCTCTCGACGTCGGCGACCCAGATGTTGGCCGTGTGCAACGCATGGTTGAAGGCGTCTCCTCCGGACGGCGACATGGTCATCCCTCCCGCGGAATCGGGTGCCAGCTCACCCCAACAACTACCGTGCACCGCCCGGCCGAAACGTCGGCCGGCGGCAGGAGGTCCCGGTGGTGAGGGGACGTGGGTCCCGGACGGTTGGGGAAATTCGGCACGGGCGGCCGGCACGGGCCCGGGATGACGATATGTGTGTCAACAGGGAACGGCAGGAGGCCGAAATGAGCACCGCACACATCCACCAGGCCAGCCACCTCGAGCGCGTCGAAGCCCCCGGCAGCATGCTCACCAAGACGGCCGCCAAAACCCTCGCCGTCCTGCGCTACGCCACCGGCTTCGTCTTCCTGTGGGCCTTCGCCGACAAGACCTTCGGCCTCGGCTACGCCACCCCCGAGGCCAGGGCCTGGATCAACGGCGGCAACCCCACCAAGGGCTTCCTCGCCTCCGTCGACGCCGGTCCCCTGCAAGGCTTCTTCCACACCATCGCCGGCACCTGGTACGCCAACTGGCTCTTCATGCTCGGCATGCTCGGCATCGGCATCGCCCTGACCGCCGGCATCGGCCTGCGCATCGCGGCAGCCTCCGGCACCCTCATCATGGCCATGATGTGGCTGGCCGAATTCCCCCTCGCCCAGCACACCGCCAAGGGCGCCCCCAGCGGCTCGACCAACCCGCTCACCGACTACCACTTCATCTACGCCGCGGTGCTCATCGTCCTGGCCACCGCCTACGCCGGACACACCTGGGGCCTCGGCCGCCGCTGGGCCAAGCTCCCCATCGTCCAGCGCAACCGGTGGCTCATCTAAGCAACGGAGCACTACTCAGGAAGCCCGGGAACGCCACCGACGGCGGCCTCCCGGGCTTCGCCGTGTGTCGCGGTCGCCGCAGAGACCGTTGATCCTTACTCAGATCAAGGGCCGTATGGACGATAAGGACGGCACTCTACGGTACCTGTCCAGGCGGTAGAGTCCGGCGCAAATGAAGGAGTGCCGTGAGCACACCCGGTGAGGAGCGATCGCGCCAGACGGCCACCGCCGCGATGTTGCGCGATCCGCTCCTGCGCGTCCTGCTCGCGCTCACCGGCGTCTGTGTCGTGTGGTACCTCGTTCCGGGGGCGGGCGCCGGGGCCAAGCTCGTACTGTTCTGGCCGATCCAGGTGCTGCTGGACGTGATCTTCGCGGTCCTGTCGGCGCGGATGAGCGCGCTGCCGGCCCTGTCCGGTTCCACCCGGCGGTTCTGGCGCCTCATCGTGGTCAGCGGGGTGCTGTTCACGGTGGCCGACACGATCCAGGGCGTCCGGACGTTCGCCACCCCGGTCGCCGGCATGGTCGAGGGCGGGGCCGTGCAGTCGGCGCTGGTGACGCTCGGCTCGCTGGTGTGCCTCCTGGCCATGGTCATCCACCCCACCCGGACGACCGGGCGGGAACGGCTGCGGTTCGTCCTGGACGCGGCCACGGTCGTCGCGGCGACCGCCGTCTTCGTGTGGTACCTCTCCCCCAGCATCGACGTGCGCGCGGGCGGCGCGGCGCTGCTGATCACGCTGGCCTCCGCCGGCACGAGCCTGGCGGGGTCGTTCGGCCTGGTGAAGCTGATGCTCGGCCGGAACATGCCGTTCACCCCGATCGCCGGGTGGAGCGCCGGCGTGGCCGGCGTGCTGGTCGGGCTCAGCACCGGGCTGACGCCGGGGCTGGTGCAGGTGGCCCGGCCCGAGGTGGCGATGCTCGCCCGGCTCGTGCCCTGCGTGCTGCTCGCCGCGGTGCCCCGGATCAACGAGGTCAACCTGCACGCCGACCCCGACATCCTGGCCCGCCGCCCGACCCGGCCGTTCAGCCTGCTGCCGTACATCGGCGTGGCCGCGGTGTTCGGGCTGCTGGTCGTCTCCCTGGCCGGCGGCCGGCTCAACGTGCGGGTCTGGGGCGTGGTCGTCGGCGTGGTGCTGGTCACCGGGATCGTGGTGACCCGGCAGCTCATCGCGTTCGCCGACAACGCCCGGCTGCTCGGCGAGGTCGACCGCAGCATGCGGGCGCTCGCCGAGCAGGAGGAGCGCTTCCGGGCGCTGGTCCAGCACTCCTCGGACGTCACCGTCATCGCCGACGTCGGCCACGTCGTCGCATACGCCAGCCCGGCCGTCGAACGCACGCTCGGTGTCCCGGCCGACGCGGTGATCGGCCGGCCGGTCGAGGAGCTGACCGTGGCTGACGGCCGCGACGAGTTCCGCGCGCTGCTCGCCGACCTGCTCGCCCGCCCCGGCACCAGCACGACGCTGCGGCTGCGGGTGCCGCACGCGGACGGCACGGTGCGCTGGCTCTCCGCGGTCGCCACCAATCTGGTGCACGTGCCCAGCATCCGCGGGGTGGTCTACAACGCGCACGACATCACCGAGGTCGTCGCGTTCCAGGAACGACTGCGGCACGAGGCCACCCACGACCCGTTGACCGGGCTGGCGAACCGGACGCTGTTCGCCGAGCGGATCGCCGCAGCCGGCGGTATCGCATCGATCCTGATCATCGACCTGGACGGGTTCAAGGCCGTCAACGACACGTACGGCCACCACGCCGGCGACGCGCTCCTGCGGGCCGTCGCGGATCGGCTGCGGCAGTGCGTGCGGGCCTCGGACACGGTGGCCCGGCTCGGCGGCGACGAGTTCGCGGTCCTGCTGCCGGCGACGACGATGGCGTATGCGGAGGATCTGATGCTGCGCGTCCACGAGTCCTTCGCCGAGCCGGTCACGATCGACGCGGCGCGGGTGCCGATCCGGGCCAGCATCGGGGTCGCCTGCGGGTCGCTGACCCGGGCCGACGACCTGCTGCGCGACGCCGACGCCGCGATGTACTCGGCGAAGCACGGCCGCGACCGTCAGGCCGCCGCACAGCTGTGACGTCAACGCGCCCGGCTCACAGGTCGTGCCGGTACCAGGCGTTGGCCTCCACGTAGGTCGCCACGTCGCGCTCCGGGTCGCACAGCACCGGGCTCAGCGCCCCCGCGACGGCGACCGGCCCGGGCCGGTCGAAGGGCAGGCCGGTCCACTCCCGCCACCGCGCCAGCTCGGCGGTGATCGTCATCGAGTGCGGCGCCACCGCCACGAAGCGGCCGCCGGCCCGTTCGTGCACCCGCAGCCACGGATCGTCGGCGGTACCGTCCGGGCGGCGCCGGGCAACGTAGCGCTCCAGCGGCAGCTGCGGGTGCAGATGCTTGCGGGTCGGGCGGACCGGGGCGAACAGCGCCGCGTGCCCGAGCCGCGCCGCGTTGCGCCGGGCCAGGCCCAGCAGGTGGCCCGACACGCCGCGGCCGCGCAGGTCGGGGCGAACGGTGGCGAAGAGCGCCGACACGTCCGCGCCGGTGCGCCCGGCGAGCGTGTCCGCGGCCGCGGCGAGCAGCACCGCGTCGTAGCCGCCCGGCGGCAGCGCGCCGCCGGCGGTGAACGGCAGGGTGCACACCATCGCCGCGGCCCGTTCGCCGTCGCGCTCGACGGCGAGCAGCGTGTACTGCGGATGCCGCCCGACCAGCTCGGCGAACAGCGCGGCGGACACCGGGTCCTGATACAGGAACGGCGCCACGGTCGGGTCGTCGAAGGCCGCGGTCAGCGGCATGCGGTCGGGCCGCTCGGCCAGCGTGGTCACCTCAAGCCAGGCAAAGTCCATGCCGGCACCCTGCCAGATCGGCCGGAACCTTCACCCCACGAGCCGCCCGGCCGATGGTAGTGCTGACGGATCAGACCTTGCCCGCCCCCGTCCGGCAGGACAAAGTAGCTCTTGGCGCGCAGGAGGGAGCGGCCGTGACGATGCGGTTGACCTGGGCCTATGCGCTCTGTGCACTCACCCTTGCGGTATGTTACATCGCCGCGCCGGCGGCCGGGCTGCTGTGGTTCGCCGGCATCGTCGTGAGCACCCTCGCGGCAATGGCCTACGGCGTCGCCCGGCACCGGCCGCGGCGGCGGCTGCCCTGGTGGCTGTGGGCCGCCGGCTCGTTCGCCTTCGCGGTCGGCACCGCGACCGCGGTCATCCAGACCAACGTGCTGCACTCCTCGGCCTTCCCGTCGGCGGCCGACGCGGTGTCGCTGGGCGCGACCTTCCCGCTGCTGCTGCTCGGCCTGCTGCGGCTGAGCCGGTCCGGTGCGAAGAACCGCGACTGGGCGACGGTCATCGACTCGCTGATCTTCACCGCCGGCGCGGGCCTGCTGGCCTGGGTGTTCCTCATCGACCCGTACCTCAGCGACCCGGGCCTCAACTCGGCCCGGAAGGCCGTGTCGATCGCCTATCCGCTGTGCGACGTGCTCCTGCTGGCGATCATGGTCCGGCTGGCCCTCGAAGCGCGCCGCTGCTGGAGCGTGGCGCTCCTGCTCACCTCGGGCGCGGTACTGCTCGTCTCCGACGTGGTGTTCAGCCTGCGCCGCCTCGACGGTGACTGGGACCTCGGCAGCTTCGTGGACCTGGGCTGGATCGTCTTCTTCGTGGCCGGCGGCCTCGCCGCGCTGCACCCGTCGATGGTGCAGCTCACCGAGCCCCGGGTGATCGGCTCGACGCAGCTCAAGCCGCGGCGGGCGGCGCTGGGCATCGCCTCGCTGGTGGCGCCGGGCATCCTGTTCGCCGAGGCGCTGTCCGGGCCGGTGCACAACGGGGTGGTCATCGCGGTCGGCTCGGCCACGCTCGTCGCGTTGTCGCTGAGCCGGGTGTGGCTCGCCGCCCGCAGCGTGGGGCACACCCTGGTCCGCGAGCGG
This sequence comes from Dactylosporangium sp. NPDC048998, assembly GCF_043197855.1. Taxonomy (NCBI): domain Bacteria; kingdom Bacillati; phylum Actinomycetota; class Actinomycetes; order Micromonosporales; family Micromonosporaceae; genus Dactylosporangium; species Dactylosporangium sp. NPDC048998. The sequence continues at coordinate 308,124 of NZ_JBICTV010000005.1, read as the reverse complement.
GAGCTGCGCCGGGCGTGCGAGGCGCTGCTGTCGGCGACCGAGGTGACCGCGGTCGAGCGGGTCGTGCGGGGAGCGATCAGCTCGCTGCTGCGCGCGGGCACCCCGCACCGCATCGTCCTGCAGGTCCACACACCCGGTGTACCGGAGTACAGCACCGAGGGCGGCGCGATGAGCATGCGCTACGTCGCGCAGCTTCCCGCCGGGCTCGCCCGCGAACTGGGCGACTTCGAGCTGGCCCTGCACTGCGCGCTGTCCATCGGCGGCGTCCGGCTCGGCGAGCTGTGGGTCGCCGCCGCCGAGCGGGCCCTGGTGGACCTGCAGGAGTCGGCGCGCGTGCTGGCGGGGCAGGCGGCCAGCATGATCGACCACATCGCGCTCAATCGGGAGATCACGCGGCGCAACAGCGAGGCGTACTTCCGCACCCTGGTGCTCAACGCCACCGACGTGATCCTCATCGTCGGCGGCCGCGACGACCGGGTCACCTACGCCAGCCCGTCGGCGCGGCAGCTCTTCGGCGGCGCCGACGTCGTCGGGCAGCCGATCGCCGACCTGCTGCGGCCGCTGCCGGGCGGGCCGGGCGCCGACAGCGGTGAGCTGCACCTGGCCCGCCGTGCCGACGGGACCATCGCCGAGGTGGAGGTCACCGTCCGGGACCTCACCGGCGAGCCGACCGTGGGCGGCCTGGTGCTCACCCTCCACGACGTCACCGAGCGCCGCCGCCTCGAGCGGGAGCTGCTCGACCGGGCGTACCTCGACCAGCTGACCGGCCTGGGCAACCGCCTGCGCTTCCAGGACGGCGTTCAGGCGGCCGTCGCGGGCGCCGGCCGGGCGGGCGGGGCGCCGGCTGCGGTGCTGCTCATCGACATCGACGGCTTCCGTACCGTCAACGACACCATGGGCCAGGACGTGGGCGACGAGCTGCTGCGGGCCTTCGGTCTGCGCCTGGTCGGGGTGTGCCCCGGCACGGCCACCGTGGCCCGGCTCGGCGCCGACGAGTTCGGGGTGCTGGTCACCGCCGCCGAGGCGGACCGCGTCGAGGAGCTCGCCCAGCGGATCCTCGACGAGTTCAGCGCGCCGATCGTGGTCGGCGGCAGCGTCGTCAGCGCGCGGTCGAGCATCGGGGTGGCCACGACCGCCGACGCGGCCGACGCCGCGCATCTGCTCGGCACGGCCGACGTGGCGCTGAACAGCGCGAAGAGCACCGGCAACCGCTGGCGGCGCTACTCCTCGGCGATGGACGCCGAGACCATGCGCCGCATGCGGCTGCGCACCGACCTCGACCAGGCGCTCGCCGACGACGCGTTCGTGCTGCATTACCAGCCGATCGTGGACCTGGAGTCCGGCCGGCCGCACGGCTTCGAGGCGCTGGTGCGCTGGCAGCACCCGTCGCTCGGGCTGGTGCCGCCCCTGGAGTTCATCGAGATCGCCGAGGAGTGCGGGCTCATCGTGCCGCTCGGCGACTGGGTGGTGCGCCACGCGATCGACGCCGCGGTACGGCTGCGCCGACTGTACCCGGCCGAGGGGCTGACGATGAGCGTCAACGTGTCGGTACGGCAGTTCCGCTCGCCCGGCTTCGTCCAGCGGGTCCTCGGCGAGCTGGCCCAGGCGAAACTGCCCGCCGACGCGCTCATCGTGGAGATCACCGAGAGCCTGCTGCTCGGGGACGACGAGCACATCCACGCCGACCTCGCCGCGCTGCGCGGGGCCGGGGTTCGGGTGTCCATCGACGACTTCGGCACCGGCTACTCCTCGCTGAGCTACCTGCACCGGGTGGCGGTGGACGCGCTGAAGCTCGACCGGTCGTTCGTGGAGACCGTCGCCAGCTCGCCCCGCCAGTACGACCTGGTGCGCGGCATCGTCCAGCTCGCGCACACCCTCGACCTGGACGTGGTCGCGGAGGGCATCGAGACCGCCGCGCACCGCCAGCGGCTCGTCGACATGGGCTGCGGCTTCGGCCAGGGCTACCTCTTCACCAGGCCGCTGCCCTTCGCCGACGTGCCGGCGTGGCTGGAGCACAACTCCGCGACGACCGGGCGGGTCGGCTCCGCCGCCGCCTGACGGGCCCGTTCAGCCGGCCAGTTCGGCCGGCGAAGCGCCCAGGTCGAGTAGCCAGTGCTCGCACCGGATCGGCACTCCCTCGTAGTCGACGTCGACCGGCCCGGCGCTGACGAACCCCACCCGCCGCGCCACCGCCGCGGCGGCCGCGTTGGCCGCCCCGATGAACGCGTGGATCCGCGGCACCAGGCCCGAGGCGCGCACCTCCGCCACGATCAGCCGGATGGCCCCGACGGCGAGCCCGTGCCGCCGCCGCAGGCCGGGCAGCAGCATGATGCCCAGCTCGGGGATCTGCTCGCCCTGCCAGGCGGTGCCGAACACGGCCACCACCCCCGCCGGGGCGTCGTCCGGGCCGGCCAGGATCGTGCGGTACCACTCGCCGCCGGCCGCGCCGACGCGCCGTTCGTGCACCTGCTGCACCCGGCCCAGCGGGGCGGGGCCGCCGAGGTAGCGCATGACATCGGGGTCGCCCTCGAGTGCCGCGGTCAGCCAGCGGTCATCCTCGCCGTACGGCCGCAGCCTCATGATGTCGAACGTACTGCCCCGCGGCGGCGAAGACGATCATCGCGACGCCGGCGGTTCGGGGCCGGCATCCCGGACGGCCGGGAAGGAGTTCCCGGCGGGTCGGGAACCGCGGCCGATGGTCAGGGCCGGGCCGGGTTGCCATACTCGCCGCATCGACGCCGCGCAGACGCACCCGAGCCGCGACGCCAGCCGGTGGGCGGCCGCGACGCTGGCGGCCGTCCTGGTCGGGGTGGTGTTCCTGCTCGCCTGGGTGACCGGCGGCCATCGCTTCCCCGACTCCGGCGACGGGTCTCCGGCTTGGCTCGAACCGCTGGTCACGATGATCGCCTATGGCGTGGCGGGTGCCCTGCTCATCGACCGGCGCCCGGACCTGCCGTTCGGGTGGATGCTCGCCGGTGCCGCGGTGCTCGTCGTCGTCCAGATGCTGATCCTGCCGCCGTCGTACGAGGCCGTCGTGCACGGCGACCGCAGCGCGGCGGCACGCTGGGGGCTGGCCGTCTCGGCCTTCGGCTTCGCGCCGATCGCGGCACAGGGCCTGATCAACATCCGGTTTCCGTCGGGCCGGCCGGCCAGCAGGTGGGGCGGCCTGCTCGAGAAGGTGCTCGTCACCACCACGGCCCTCGTCCTGCTGGCCGGGATGCTGAGCAGTTCGAGCCTGCGCGACGTGGCCGGCGGCGCGCCGGGGGTGTCGCATCCGCTCACCGCCGCAACCGCGGTCGGACGGGTCGCCGACGGCCTGCTCGTGCTGGCACCGGTGGTGGTGCTGCTCGGCCTGGTCGCCGGCGTTGGGGTCGTGGTCCGGTTCGCGCGGGCCCGGGGCGTCGCCCGCCAGCAATTGAAATGGCGCGCGGTCGGCGTGATGGCCGCCCTGGCGTCCTTCCCGCTGGCCGTCACCGGGCGGCTGCCGGGCGGCAGCAACGTCGTGGACGCCTTGGTGTTCGTCCTCACCCTGGTCGTTCCCGTGCTGCGGTACCGGCTGTGGTCCATCGACACGATCCTGCGCAGGTCCCTGGCATACGGCGTGATCACCGCCGCCCTGGTCATCGCCTTCGCCGCCGTGTCCGCGGCCGCGGCCCAGGTCGTCTCCCGGCAAGTGGCGGCGCCGGTCGCGGCGGTCGCCGTGGCGCTGTGCTTCGTGCCGCTGCGCGACCGCAGCCAGCGCGTCGTGGATCGGCTCTTCTACGGCGGCCGGCAGGATCCGTACCGCACCCTGCGCGACCTCGGGCAGCGCCTCAACGCCATGTCCGGCCGCGAGGCGCTCGGCTCGTTCGCGGACGCGATCGCCACCATCCTGCGGCTGCCCTACGTGGCCATCGAGAGCGCCGACGGCAGCCCGGTCGCCTCCCACGGCGTCGCGGCCGAGCCGCTGGTGCGCCGGCCCTTGACGTACGAGGGACAGGTCGAAGGCTTTCTCCTGGTGTCGCCGCGCCGCGGCGAGGACGACCTCGACGACCGCGATCGCGACCTGCTGTCCGACATCGCCGGGCAGCTCGGCATGGCCCTGCACACCCGGACCCTGACCGACGAGCTGCTGCGCTCGCGGCAGCGGCTGGTCACCGCCCGCGAGGAGGAACGCCGCCGGCTGCGCCGCGAGCTGCACGACGGCCTCGGGCCCGTCCTTACCGCCATCGGCCTCACCCTCGACGCCGCCCGCGCCCGCATCGACACCGACCCGGTCGCGGCGCGGCATCACGTCGACGGGGCGAAGGAGGCCGCCGGCCAGGCCCTGTCGGACCTGCGCAAGGTCGTTCACGGCCTGCGCCCGGCCGCGCTGGACGACCTCGGGCTCGTCGGTGCCCTGCGCTCGCAGGCCGACCGGCTCACCGCCGGCTCCCACCTGCGGTGCACCATCGACGCCGGCGACCTGCCGGACCTGCCGGCCGCCGTCGAGGTCGCCGCCTACCGCACCGCCGTGGAGGCGATCACCAACGTGGTACGCCACAGCAACGGGCAACACTGTCGCGTACGCCTGTCGGCGTCGGCCCGCGAGCTCGTGCTGGACGTCGGCGACGACGGCACCTCCGCCGGGCCCTGGCTGCCCGGCGTCGGGGTCACCGCGATGCGCGAGCGCGCCGCCGAACTCGGCGGCCGCTGCCACGCCGGTCCCGGCCCGGACGGCGGCGCCGTCACCGCCCACTTCCCGCTCCCGGAGCCGTCATGATCCGCGTTCTGCTCGCCGACGACCATCCCCTGGTACGCCAGGGGCTGCGCGCGGTGCTCGACACCGTCGGAGACATCGAACTCGTCGGTGAGGCCAGCGACGGCCGCGACGCCGTGCGCCTGGCCGTCGAACTGCGGCCCGACGTGGTCATCATGGACCTGCAACTCCCGGGCCTGCACGGCATCGAGGCCACCCGGCAGATCCAGGCCCAGGCACCTGGCTCGGCGGTGCTCGTCCTGACGATGTTCGAGGACGACGGGACGGTCTTCGCCGCCGTTCAGGCCGGTGCCCTCGGCTATCTGGTCAAGGGCGCCGGCGGTACCGACATCGTCGCGGCCATCCACGCGGCCGCCGCCGGGCAACCGGTGTTCGGCGCGGCACTCGCCGCCCGGCTGCGAACCTGGTTCGCCGCGCCACCCCCGCAGGACGGGCCGTTCCCCGAGCTCACTCCCCGGGAACGCGACATCCTCGACCATCTCGCCGCCGGCCTGTCCAACACCGAGATCGGCCAGCGGCTGCACCTGTCCGGCAAGACCGTCGCCAACAACATCTCGACGATCCTCACCAAGCTCCACCTCAGCCAGCGCAGCCAGGCCATCGTCCGCGCCCGCGACGCCGGCCTCGGCCGCCCGCGCTGAGCCGAACGGCTGACGGCCCCCGCCGTCGCGGCGGGAGCCGTCCTACCGTTGCTCGGCGGACGTGCGGATCAGCCGCCGGTGAAGCTCGGCTCGATGCCGCACTTCGCCTTCGCGTCGAGGCAGATCTTCACGAGCGGGCCGAGGTTCTCCGGCTTCCACGCGTTCATGAAGTCGCCGTGCATCGAGGAGGCCATGCCCGAGGAGAGCGTCAGGCCGTCGCCGCCGAGGGAGTCGTAGTTGACCATGAACGAGAGGTTCGGCACGGCGACCGGGTACTTGCCGGTGCACTGGCCGTTCTGCATCGGGCCCATGTGGGACTTGTGGTCGGGCGAGTCGATGTGCTGGCCGTCCCAGCAGTCCTGGAAGACCAGCTGGAAGATCAGGTTGCCGCCGGCCGCGCAGACCGGCCAGTTGCCGTCGGCGCTGCGGCCGACCTCGGCGCTGCCGGCGCACCAGAACTGGCCGCTGGCGCCCTTCGGCGTGGCCACCTGCCGCTTCGCGTCGCCGTGCACCATGACCAGGCCCGGCGGGAAGGGCACGGTCACCGACGGGTCGGCGAGGCGCGACCCGTAGTACACCCGGAAGCTCTTGATCTTGACCGGCTGGCCGTCGCGCAGCAGCTGCGGCACCCAGTAGGCGCTGCCGTCGCCCGGCGCGTTGCAGGTCGTCCTGCGGGTGAGCAGGTCGGCCGGCCTGGTGACGGCGTCCAACGCCGGGCCGAAGAAGGTGTGCATGTGCGAGGCGCCCGGCAGGCCCGGCAGCACGATCGGGTCGTCCTTGGCCTCGTTGGACACCTGGCAGTCGGTGTGGAACTCGGCGACCCGGGTCGTGCCGGCCGGGACCGGCAGCTGCTTGATCGCGTTGAACGCGGCGAGCTGCTGCTGCCACGCGGCCTGGTCGACGTCCACCCAGCCGGCCCCGGCGCCGCCCGTGGGCGCGGCCGACGACGGCGCGGCGCTGGGGGCGGCGGTGGTCGGCGGCGGGACGGTCGCCGTGGCCGGCCCGCGCGTCGCGGCGGAGCCCCCGCCGAGGGTGAACCAGTTGATGTTGACGAAGTCGGCGGGCTGCGGGCTCCGCATCACCGCCACCAGGGTCTGCGCGCCGGCCGGCACGCTCACGGCCTTGGCGGTGACGGTCGTCCACCGCTGCCAGCCGCCGGTGTACGCGACCGGGAACATGGCCAGCAGCCCGCCCGTCGGCGAGCCGAGGTGGAGCTCGATCGAGCCGCCGGCGCGGTTGTTCGAGGCGATCCGGGCGGTGAGGTCCGCGCCGCCGATGGTCACGTTGTCGTACCGCAACCAGTCCCCGGCGGCCAGCCAGCCGACGTTCTTGCCGCCGCCTTCGTCGGTGGTGTTCTCGGTCTGCGCGCCGGACTGGGCGGAATACGACTCCGCCTCCAGCTTCGGCGCCGGAGTGATTTCGCCGGCATCGGCCGTCGCGATGTAAATGCCGCTCGCACCGAGGGCCGCAGCCACGGCAGCGCCCAGCAGCACACGGGTCTTCCTGCGCATTTCGATCCTTTGTCTCTGCCGTATCGGCAAACGTCACGGGTCGTTGCGCCAGCCAGTGTGCGGATCCCCGGCGACTTAGTTCAAGAGGTAAAGGAAGAATTACAACAGCACCGGCGGGGACGCCCGACGTGGCCTGAGAAAGCGATCCGATTACACTTTTTCCGCAATCGCTTCTTTAATTCCTGCTTAGGTTTCCCGGCGTCGGCCGCCGCGATCGGGCCGACGCGTTCGTCAGGTGGCGACCGGGACCTCGGTCACCTCGAGCACGCGGGCCGTCGGGGCGGTGTCGCCGTAGCGGGCCCGGATCGCGAGGCGGTCCGGGTCGACCATGAACGCGTCATAGCCGGCCCGCGTCGCGAAGCTGATGACCTGCACCTCGGTGCCGCCGCCGGCGAGCCGGCGCTCCAGCGTGCCGCCGTGCCTCGGCAGCAGCGCGAGCACCTCGTCCTCGTACTGCGCCCCGGCCTCCACCGAGTCCGGCACCATCTCGACCACCGCGACGAGCAACAGTCCCGCGTCCCGCATGAGGGTTAGACAACCACACCCTGATCGCCGAGTCGACGGCCAGGGTGGCCGCGGCCGGGGACGCCTCCGCGGCGATACCATACCGGTTCCATAACATATGGATCAGGGATCAAGACGATATGACTTCCGTAGCACCCGAGGACAGCGCCGCGCGGGCCCGGCGCCGCACGACGAACCACATCAAGGAGTCGCTGCGCGCGCTGAGCATCCAGCTGTCGCTGCTCAACCACCGGGTCGGCGCCCGGCTGGAGCTCAAGGACGTCGACTTCGACTGCCTGGACCTCATCAACCGGCACGGGCCGCTCAGCCCGAGCGCGCTGGCGCGCCGGGCGGGGCTGCACCCGGCCACGATGACCGGCATTCTCGACCGCCTGGAGCGCGGCGGCTGGATCGCCCGCGAGCGCGACCCCTCCGACCGCCGCGCCGTGGTCGTGCGCCCCCAGCGCGACCGCGTTGGCGAGGTGTACGGCCTCTACTCGGGCATGAACGGCAGCATGGACGCGCTGTGCGCCGACTACGACGAGGCCGAGCTCCAGCTGCTGGCCGGCTTCCTGGAACGCGTCACCGAGGCCGGCCGGATCGCCACCGACGACCTGACCGACGCGGGCCATGGACAGGCGCCCACGGGGTAGTCCCGCGGCATGCAGACGCATGCTGGCCGCCGGCGCCGGGCCTCGATCGCCGTGCTGGTGACCCTGGCCGCGGGCGTCCTCGCCGTCGCCGCCCGCTCGGCCGAGGGCGTCCCACCCGCCGCGACGGTGGCGGCGGGCCCGCCGAGCGGCTGCGCCGTGAAACCGACGGTCGTGCTGGTGCACGGCGCGTGGGCCGACACCTCCAGTTGGAGCGAGGAGGTGAGCCGGCTGCAGCGCGAGGGCTACCCCGTGCGGGCGGTGGCCAACCCGCTGCGCGGTCTGACCGGCGACGCGGCGGACGTCGCCGACTTCCTCAAGACCCTCTCCGGGCCCGTCGTGCTCGTGGGCCACTCCTACGGCGGCTCGGTCATCACCAACGCGGCCGCCGGCGACCCGCACGTGAAGGCCCTGGTCTACGTCGACGCCGCCGCGCCCGCGGTGGGCGAGACCACCGCGCAGCTCAGCGGCGCCACGTCGGCGCTGGGCGCGGCGCCGGACACCCTCTACGACGTCGTGCCGTTCTCGGCGGCCAGGATTGGCGATGCCGACCTCTATCTGAAGCAGAAGGTCTTCCTGCAGTCCTTCGGCCCCGACCTGCCCGCGCCGGCCGCGCAGCGGCTGTGGGCCTCCCAGCGCCCGGCCGCGAAGAGCGCGTTCACGACCCCGTCCACGGCCGCCGCCTGGAAGACGATCCCCTCCTGGTACGTCATCGGCTCCGCCGACCGGATCATCACCCCGCAGTCGCAGACCTTCATGGCCCAGCGCGCCAAGGCCCACGTGCGGACGGTCCCGGGCGGCTCGCACCTCACGCTGATCTCCCACCCCGGGCCGGTCACCGACCAGATCCTCGCCGCCGCCCGGGCTACGTGCGGCTGACCGGTCAGCCGCCACCGGAAGCGGCGGGCGCCGCCGCGAGCGCGAGGAGGTGGAACGCCTGCGCCTCCGCGGAGGTGCCCGGGCGGTCGAAGGTCGGCGCGCCGCAGACCGAGGTGACGAGGCCGTCGTGGACGTGGGGCTCGACCGCGGCGCGCAGCGAGTCCGCGACGGCGGCGTAGGAGGGCTCCAGCCAGCCATCGGTGACGCCGGTGTACGCCGCGTAGGCCAGCATCTGCGCCAGGTTCGCCTCGCGGAAGGACGCCGGGTCGTCGAGCACGTCGCCGAACAGCCCGTCGGCGCGGCGGTGGGCCAGGCACGCGTCGATCACCTCGCGGGCGTGCCCGGCGAGCGGGCCGGCGAGCGCGGGGTCGTGGCGAATCGCCCGGGCGAGGCCGGCCGCGACCCAGCCGCTGCCGGTGCCCCACAGCCGGGGTCGGTTGTCGGCGGCGGCGTAGAGCCCGTCGTGGCACAGCCGCTGCCGGTGCCCCTCGGCCTGCCGGACCGCCAGGTCGGGCCGGCCGGCGAAGGCGAGCATCGGCACGACCATGTACACCGTGTCGGCCCACACCTCGGGCGCGTCCAGGACGTGGTAGAGCGTGCCGTCGGCGGCCCGCGGCGCCCGCTCGGCGATCCAGTCGAGCTGGCGCCGAGCGACGTCGGTGAGCCCCAGGTGTACGACACCCTCGAAGTTGGCGGCGCAGTTGACCGAGCCGCGCTCGCCGCCAATCGTGCCGAGGCGCCCGTCGGGGCTCTGGTGGACGGCCGAGTCGCGGGCCAGCCGCCCGGCGAGGTCCGTCAGCCCCAGGTCGAGCAGGGCGTGGACGGCCACGCCCTGCTCCCAGTTCTGCCGCTGCATGGCCAGCAGCGTCAATACGACCGGGTGATCGAGCACCGGTCAGTCGCGCGGTGTGAGGACGAAGAGGGGGATCGTGCGGGCGGTCTTGGCCTGGTACCCGTCGTAGTCGGGCCAGGTCGCCGTGGCCCGCTGCCACCACAGCTCCTTCTCCTCGCCGGTCGCCTCGTGGGCCGTGTAGTCGCGCTTCACCGACCCGTCCTGCAGCTCGACGTGCGGGTTGGCCTTGAGGTTGTGGTACCAGACGGGGTGCTTCGGCGCGCCGCCCAGCGAGGCGACGACCGCGTAGTGCCCGTCGTGCTCGACCCGCATGAGCGGCGTCTTGCGGACCTTGCCCGACTTGGCGCCGAGCGACGTCAGCACGATGATCGGCCGGCCGCGCATGGTGTTGCCCTCGGCGCCGCCGGTCCGCTCGAACAGCTCGACCTGCTCGCGCGACCAGTCGCTCGAGCTTGGCTCGTAGTCACCGGTCAACGGCATGGTTGCTCCTTACTGTTGGGTGATCTCGCCTTCGACCGTACCCGCCGCCGGGCCGGCTTCCGCGCGTTCCTCGCGGTCGCGCATGTCCTCCTGACGTTTGTCGTCGTCGTGTTGCTCGGCGTCGTCTGCCTTCTCGTCCTGGTCGGTGGGCTCGGTGCCGGACTCCTCGTCCCCGTCGGCCGGCTCGCCGTGGGCGTGCTCGGCCAGATATCGCACCGCGGTGTTGCCCACCGCGAGCAGCGGCACGGCGACGAGGCCGCCGACGATGCCGGCGGCCACCACCCCGGTGGCGATCGCCAGGATCACCGCGAGCGGGTGCAGGGCGACCGCCCGGCCCATGATCAGCGGCTGCAGGACGTGGCCCTCCAGCTGCTGTACCGCGATGACGACCCCGAGCACGAGCAGCGCGCTGACCGGCCCGTGGGTGACCAGCGCGACGAGGACCGCCACGGTGCCGGACAGGGTCGCGCCGACGACCGGGATGAACGCGCCGAGAAACACCAGGGCGGCCAGCGGCAGGGCGAGGGGGATCCGTATTACCACCAGGCCGATGCCGATGCCGAGCGCGTCGACGAACGCGACCAGCACCGTGGCCCGCACGTAGGACACGAGGGTGGACCACGAGTAGTACCCGGCCCGGGCCACCGGCGCCTGGGCGTGCCGCGGCAGCAGCCGGCACAGGAAGGTCCAGATCTGCTCGCCGTCGCGCAGGAAGAAGAACAGCGTGAACAGCACCAGGAAGAAGCCGGTGATCACCTCGGCGAGCGTGGTGGCGGTGCTCAGCGCGCCCGAGGTCAACGCGCCACGGTTGGTCGTGATCTGCCGCTGCAGCGAGTCGATGGTGTCGTTGAGCTGCCGCTCGGAGATGTGCAGCGGGCCGCGGGCGAGCCAGTGGCGGATCTCGTTGAGGCCGCCGCGGACCTGCACCTCGAGGTTGTGGAACTGGTCGATGAACGTGTAGATGATGGCGCCCAGGCCGCCGAAGACGACGGCGAGGCCGCCGACGAGGACGATGGCGGCGGCCAGCGAGCGGTGCAGCCCGCGCCGGCGCAGCCAGCCGGCGACGGGCTCGAGCAGCGCGGCGAGCAGGAGCGCCACGACGACGGGGATCACCATCAGGTGCAGCGCGGCGACGAGCTGCAGCAGCAGATACCCCGCGAGGATGAACAGCACGATCCGCCAGGCCCAGGCCCCCGCGACCTTGACGCCGTGGGGGATGCCGTCGTCCACAGTGGACGCCGACCGCACCTCGACCTGGCCGGGGAACGGCGGGTTGCTGTGCGCGGCGCTCAGCCGGGTCCGCGCCCGCTCGCCGAACTGCATGAACCACGTCGTCATGCCCCGGCCAGTACCCCGCAGGGGTGGTGTCAACCGATCGGCAGGGTTCGCTCAGGCTCCGCGCTCCAGATCAGTCCAGGTCACTCCAGGTCACTTCAGGTCACTGCTCCCGGTCGTAGCGGGCGAAGTCGTCGGCGGAGTCCTTGCCGGAGGTGCGCCAGATGTCGCCGTTGCAGGTGTACGGGGTCGGGTCGAGGTTGGGCTGCAGCTCGATGCGGCCCTTCTCGCTGCCGTCGACGCTGATCGTGACGACCGTGGTGGCCTCGCCGCCGGCGAAGGACAGCACGCCGTCCTTGGTCGACACCTTCCACTCGGTGCGGCCCGCCCACGAGGCGTTGACGGTGCGGCCGTCGTCGGTCTTGCCGCTGTACACCGTCTTGGTGTCGTCCTCGACCGCGTTGCCGTCGGCCCGGATCTCCCAGATCTTGCCGCCGCCGGTGAACTTGATCTTCCCGAGCTTCTCGCGCTTGCCCACGTCGGTGGTGCTGAGGTCGACGTAGTGCTGGTAGGAGGTCTGCTTCCACTTGCCGACCAGGCACTGCTCGACCGGGCCGGTCTGCGACGACGTGGCCTGCGGGCCGCCGGTGGCGTCCGGCTTGCGGTTGAGCGACACCACGACGATGGCGACCACGAGCACCACGAGCAGCACCGAGCTGATCACCAGGGCGGCGAACCAGCGGTTGCGCCGCCCCGGCGGCGCGGGCGGGCCGGACTGCGCCGGCGACATCGGGGGCTGCTGGTAGGCGGGCGGCGCGCTGTACGGCTGTGTCGCGTACGGCATCGCGGAGTAGGGCTGCGCGACCGGCTGCCGCGGCGGGTACTGCGGCTGAGGGTACTGCGGCTGCGGTGGCTGCTGGGGCGGCTGCGCCTGCGGGTACTGCTGCGGCGGATACTGCGGCTGAGGGTACTGCGGCTGAGGCGGCTGCTGCGGCGGGTACTGCGGCGGCTGGGGCGGATACCCGCCCGGCGGTGTCTGGCCGTACCCAGCGGTGGGATCGGGCTGCTGCCACTGCCTCGGGTCCACGTTCGTTCCTCCCCCATGCCGCCGCGCCGTCGCCCGACGACAAGACGCCGCTCACCGTTCACTCGCGCATTCCGCGCCATTCGCCGTCGAGAATGGCATATCGCGCGATCTTTCGCAGGTCGCCCGACCCGACAAAAGCCGCAAAACGCCGCGTCGCTGAGCAGTGAAATCCCATTTGGCGCCAACTGGCCGACCCACTCGGGGGCATTCTGTGTGACGATCGATAAGAGCGGGTACCCATCGCGAACCGGGTAGGCCCGTCGGAGGAGGTTGGGCGTCATGCTCAGCGAGAGCGAGCAGAAGCGGCTCGCGGACATCGAAGCCGCACTGCGCAACGACACGCGCTTCGTCAATGGTTTCAACCGGGCCATGAGCCGCCGGATCACGCCGCGCCGCGTGACCTCGGTGATCATCGCCATCGCCGCGATCGTCGGGGCCGTCGTCGGACTGGCCGCCGGCAGCGTCTTCGGGACGGTGCTGGCGATCTGTGCGCTCGGCATCGCCGGCGGCGTCTGGACCTACCGGCCGGCCCACCCCGAGCAGCCGGCCGCCCACCTAAACCCCTGACCTGCGTCTTCCGCGTTACCCGGCGTTTCCCCGAGTTCCCGGAGTCTCCCGGAGTTCCCCGGCACCGTGCTCACAGCGCCGGGGAACTCGCTTTCGCCCGCTCAGCGCAGGTCCCACGCCACCCTGGCCAGCACCGCGCCGAGCGGGGCGTCGACCAGGATCGCGGCGAGGGCGTCGCCGCGGGTCGGCCCCTGGTTCACGATCGCGATCGGCAACCCTAATTTCGCCGCCCGGACCACGAACCGCCGCCCGGACATGACGGTGAGCGACGAGCCGAGCACGACGAGCGCCGCGGAGCGCTCGACGAGGTCGAAGCATTGCTGTACGCGCGGGGTGGGCACGCTCTCGCCGAAGAACACCACGTCGGGCTTGAGCATCCCGCCGCAGCCCCGGCAGTCGGCGACCACGAACCCGGCGGCCTGCTCGTCGGTGAGGTCCACGTCGCCGTCGGGATTGATGCCGCCCGCCACGGCCGCGTATCCGATGTTGGCGGCGGACAGCCGGGCGTCGAGCTCGTCGCGGGCCGAGCGCTCGCCGCAGTCGAGGCAGACCACCCGGTCGAGGGCGCCGTGCAGCTCGACGACCCCGTCGGCGCCGCCGGCCTGGTGCAGCCCGTCGACGTTCTGCGTGACGATGCCGGTCAGCAGGCCGAGCCGCTGCAGCCGCCCGACCGCGTGGTGCCCGGCGTTGGGCGCGGCCCGGGCGATGGTCCGCCAGCCGAGGTGGCTGCGGGCCCAGTAGCGGCGCCGGGCGACCGGGTCGCGGGTGAAGGTCTGGTATGTCATGGGCTGGGCGTTGCGCCGCATCCCGCTCGGCCCCCGATAGTCCGGTATGCCCGACTCGGTCGAGATCCCGGCGCCGCTGAGCACCAGCACGCCACCCTTGCCGACGAGCGCGCTGAGCGCCGCCACCCCCTGCTCCACGGCATCAATCCTGCCTCGCCCGTCACGATCACCCCGACCGGCGGCGGCGCTGCGTGAAAGGTTCATGCTCGGCGAGTCGACGGAGAGGGGGCGCGGGCCGCGGCGCGAGGCCGAAGATTGGGGCATTTTTGAGTGATTTTTCGGACTTATCGTCATTTTTCGCCCCGAGTCAGCCGCCGACGATCGCGTCGAGCACCGCCGCCGAGCGGTGAAGAGGTGCGGTGACGGGGCGCACACCATCTCCGGCGGGGGACGTATCGTGTTCGGCATGGGTTTGGTGAGCAAATTCAACGCGTGGCGCCGCAAGCTGCAGGAGCAGCCGGGCACCACGATCGACCTCGAGCCGATGCGCGCCCTGCTGCCGCTGATCGAGGAGCGCGAGGCCGAGCTGTCCGAGCTCACCGACGAGGAGCTGCGCGCCGCCGCCACGGCACTGCACCAGCGGGAAGACCCGAAGGACTTCGTCGAGGCGTGCGCGCTCGGCCGGGAGGCAGCCAAGCGGGCCCTGGACGAGCGGCCCTATGACGTGCAGCTGCTCGGCGCCCAGGTGCTGCTCGCCGGGCACGTGGTCGAGATGGCCACCGGTGAGGGCAAGACGCTGACCGCCGCGATCGCCGCCGCCGGGTATGCCGCGCAGGGGCCGGTCCACGTGATCACGGTCAACGACTACCTGGCCCGACGCGACGCGGAGTGGATGCGGCCGGTGTACGAGCTGCTCGACCTGACCGTCGGCTGGGTCAACGAGTCTTCCACGCCGGAGGAGCGCCGGGAGGCGTACGCGAAGGACATCACGTACGTCTCGGTCAGCGAGGCCGGCTTCGACCTGCTGCGCGACTCGATCGTGACGGACACGGCCGACCGCGTGCACCGCGAGCTGGGCACCGTCATCATCGACGAGGCCGACTCGATCCTGATCGACGAGGCGCGCGTGCCGCTGGTGCTGGCCGGCTCCACGATCGACGACAAGGACCAGCCGCTCGCGATCGCGGAGATCGTCGGCGGCCTGCGCCGCGACCACGACTTCGAGGTCGTCGACGAGGGGCGCACCGCGCACCTGACCACCGAGGGCCTGGCGAAGGTCGAGTCCGTGCTGGACATCGACCTCTACGCCGAGGAGAACTTCGACGCGCTCACCGCCGTCAACCTGGCGCTGCACGCCGAGGCGCTGCTGGTCCGCGACGTCGACTACATCGTGCGTGACGAGCGGGTCGAGCTCATCGACGAGTTCCGCGGACGGGTCGCCCAGCGCCGCCGGTGGCCCGACGGGCTGCAGGCCGCGGTCGAGGCCAAGGAGAAGATCCGCAGCAGCGGCGGCGGCACGGTGCTGCAGACCATCACGGTGCAGGCGTTCCTCACGCAGTACAAGAAGATCTGCGGCATGACGGGCACGGCCCTCCCGGTCGGGGAGCAGCTGCGCGAGTTCTACAAGCTCGAGGTCGCGGTCATCCCGCCGCACCTGCCCAACATCCGCAAGGACTGGCCCGACCGCGTGTACGCCTCGGCCGAGGAGCGCGACATCGCCGTGGTCGCCGAGATCTCCGCGATGCACGCGACCGGGCGGCCGGTGCTGGTCGGCACGCTGAGCGTCGCCGAGTCGGAGCGGCTGGCCGCCACGCTCGCCGAGGAGGGCGTGGCGTGCGTGGTGCTCAACGCCAAGAACGACGAGGCGGAGGCGGCCATCGTCGCCGAGGCCGGCGCGATCGGCGCGGTGACGGTCTCGACGCAGATGACCGGCCGCGGCGTCGACATCCGCCTGGGCGGCAGCGACGAGAAGGACCGCGACCGCGTCGCCGAGCTCGGCGGGCTGTTCGTGATCGGCACGGCCCGCAACGACTCGCGCCGCATCGACGACCAGCTCCGCGGTCGCGCCGGCCGGCAGGGCGACCCGGGCGAGTCGATGTTCTTCGTCAGCCTCGAGGACGAGCTCATCACGCGGTACGGCCCGGAGCCCATGCCGATGGGGCGGGCCGACGCCGACGGCGCGATCGACGACGAGGACGTCCGGTGGGCGATCGGCTCGGCGCAGCGGGTCGCCGAGGCCGTCAACCTCGAGATCCACCGCAACACGTGGCGGTACAACTACCTGCTGGACCAGCACCGCCAGCTGCACGGCAAGCGGCGCGAGGAGTTGCTCACCACCGACGCGGCCGGCGAGCTGCTCGCGGAGCGCAGCCCGGACAAGTACAACGAGCTGTCCGAGGATCTCGGCGAGGACACGGTGCTGCGCATCGCCCGCCAGATCGCGCTCTTCCACGCCGACAGCGCGTGGTCGGAGCACCTCGCCGACATGAGCGAGCTGCGCGAGGGCATCCACCTGCGGGTGCTCGGCTCGCAGGACCCGCTCGACGAGTTCCACCGCGAGGCGATCCCGGCGTTCCGCGGCCTGCTGGCCGAGATCGACAACCGCACGGTCAGCGAGTTCGACGAGCAGGAGATCGACGGCCCCGACTGGGAGCCCGGCGACGCCGGCCTGATCCGGCCGAGCGCCACGTGGACGTACGTGGTCAGCGACAACCCGTTCGGCTCGGAGATGGAGCGGTTCTTCGCCGGCATGGTCAAGCTGTTCCGCAGCGGCAAGGGCGTCAAGAAGGGCTGAGCGCCCCACCGCGTTCGTCCGAGCTGGTCCGAGTTAGTCCGAGACGGCCGCCGCGTCCGCGGCGGCCGTCGCCACGTTCCGGCCGCTCGCCGCGCGGTGCAGTTCTTCGGGCCCGGGCAGCAGGTCGACGACATCGTCAGCGGCTGGACATGATCCCGCCGCCGATGAAGAAGATGGCGAAGCCGCACCAGATGATCAGGACGGCCCCCTGGATGACCGTGAGGATCCAGCCGCCGACGATGCCGACGGTGGCCAGCTCGCTGCCGCGCTCGCCGGTCTGGGCGATCTGCGCGCGGGCCTTGTACCCGAAGTAGATGCCCAGCGGCGGCAGGACGACGAACGCGAAGATGGCCGCGAGGATCGCATAGGTGTTGGTCGGCGGGGCCGGGTAGTACATCGCCGGCGGCGGCTGCCACCCCGGCTGCGGGGGCAGCTGCTCCGGTCGTGGCTGATCCGGTTGCGGTTCGTCCATGAAAGTCTCGCCCCTGCGGTTGTGTCGTGCCGGCCGGTGTTCCTGCAGTATTCCAGGATCTCGATCGGCGCGTTATCCCGCGATCGGGCCGGATAAATCGCTGCGCCGCCGGGCGGGGCGGCCGGTACGTTCGCGCTCGTGGACAACGGGAACGGGAGCACGGTCGCGCGCCGGGCCACGGCGGGCGACGCCGAGGAGCTCATCCGGCTGCGGATCGTCATGCTGGAGTCGATGGACGGCGAGCCGGTGCCGCCCGGCGAGTGGTCGGAGCTGGCCGTGGCCTCGCTGCGGCGGCGGCTGCCGCTGCCGGGGGCGAGCATCGCCGCGTTCGTGGTGGACCGCCCCGTCGGTGACGGGCCCGGGCTGGCCGCGTGCGCGACCGGGGTCTTCGAGGAGCGGCTGGGCTCACCGACCAACCCGGGCGGGCTGACCGGATACGTGTTCAACGTGGCGACGGATGCGCGGTACCGCCGCCGCGGCTACTCGACCGCGTGCCTCACGGGGCTGCTGGGCTGGTTCGCGGACAACGGCGTCAGCCAGGTCCGCCTGCGCGCGTCGAGGGAGGGCCTCCCGGTGTACGAACGGCTGGGTTTTGTTCTGGAGACCGGCCCGTCGATGCGCTGCTCGGTGCCGTCTCGGCCGCGAACCCGGTCAGGTGGTCTCGCCCCAGAGGCGGAGGCGGGCCATGCCGCCGTCGGGGAAGATGTCCAGCCGCACGTGGGTGGCCTCGGCCGGTGAGTCGAGGCGGAACCGGTGCCGGGTGTCCGGCTGCAGGCGGGTGCGCGGCAGCAGGTCGAACCATGCGACGTCGTCGCCGTCGAGGGAGGCCGACGCCGTGGCGCGCAGGGACGCCGCGCCGGGGGCGTTGCCCTTGAAGTGGGTGGTGTCCAGCTCGGCCAGGCGGATCCGGCCCGGGGCGGCCAGGCGGATCGTCACCCAGTCGTTGCCCTCGTCCCGGCGGCGGGCCGTCTCCCAGCCCTCGCTCATCTGCCGCGCCCGGTCGGGGAGGATCAGGTTGCCGGGCGAGCCGTAGAACATGTCGCTGCAGCCGACGACGAGGCCGCCGAGCTCCGCCGCCGCCAGGTCCACGGTCAGGCCGTGCAGGAGCCGCGGATCCGGTACCACGGTGCCGTGCACCCGCAGCCGCGCGACGCCGCCGTCGGGATAGATGTTCAGCCGGACGTGCGTGCAGCGAGCCCCGGCGCTGACCGCGAAGGGGTTGCGGGTGTCGCCCCGCACGGGCGACCGCGGCACGAGCTCGGTCCAGGACGCCGCCGCGAGCTCGTCCGGGGACGGGTGGTCGCCGACCTCGCAGCCCTCGACGGAGACCTGCGGCGGGTAGTTGCCGGTGAAGTGCGCGGTGTCCACGATCACGCCGCGCACGACGCCGGGCGCGCCGAGGCGCACGACCGCCCAGTCGTGGCCGGGGGTGCGCCGGCGGCGGGTCTCCCAGCCGTCGTAGACCTTCCCCTTCGGGCCGTACGTCCACGTCTCGAACGACGACGGCTCCGGATTGACGAGGTTGTCCCGGGCGGCGAAGAACTCGTCGTTGGCGTCGACCACGCCGCCGCCGAGTGCGCGCGAGGCGAGGTCAGGCAGATCCGTGAACGTCATGGAACATCCTCCCGGAGCAGGAACCGGCCGGCCGGGGTGTCGCCGATCGGGACGCCCCGCAGCCAGGTGGTGTGGACCACGCCGGACAGCTCGCGGGACGCGTAGGGGGTGACCGGGTGCCGGTGGTGCAGGGCGGCGGGGTCGACGACGAAGGTCGCCTCGGGGTCGAAGGCGACCAGGTCGGCGTCGACGCCCGGCTCGATACGGCCCTTGCGGCGCAGCCCGGCCAGGTCGGCCGGGCCGGCGGCCATCCAGCGGACCACGTCGGCCAGGGTGAAGCCGCGCTCGCGGGCGGCGGTCCACACGGCGGGCAGGCCGAGCTGCAGGGAGGCGATCCCGCCCCACGCGGCGGCGAAGTCGCCGGTGTCGCGGCGCTTGAGCTCCGGCGTCGACGGCGAGTGGTCGGACACGACGATCGAGATGGTCCCGTCGGCGAGGCCGCCCCACAGCCGGTCCTGGTTGCCGGCGTCGCGGATCGGCGGGCAGCACTTGAACTCGGTGGCGCCGTCGGGCACCGCCCGGGCGTCGAGGGTCAGGTAGTGCGGGCACGTCTCCGCGGTCGCGCGTACCCCGTCCGCCCGGGCGCGGCGCAGGGCCGGCAGCGCGTCGGCGGCCGACAGGTGCAGGATGTGCACCCGTGCCCCGGCCGCGCCGGCCACGGCGAGCGCGGCGTCGACCGCGGACACCTCGGCGGCCGGCGGGCGGGAGGAGAGGAAGTCGGCGTACGCGCGGGACGGGCGCGCGTCGTGCAGCCGCGCCGGGTCTTCGGCGTGCACGATGAACAGCGCGTCGACGGCGGCGAACGCCTCGGCGAGGCCGACGCGGTCCAGCGGCGGGAACTCCGGCACGCCGGAGTCGACCAGGAAGCTCTTGAAGCCGAACACGCCGGCGTCGTGCAGCGGCCGCAGGTCGGCGGCGTTGCCGGGCACCGCGCCGCCCCAGAAGCCGACGTCGACGAAGCACTGGCCGCGCGCGGCCGCCTGCTTCTCCCGCAGCGCCGTCACGCTCGTGGTCGGCGGCAGCGAGTTGAGTGGCATGTCCACGATGGACGTCACGCCGCCGGCCGCCGCCGCGCGGGTGGCGGTGGCGAAGCCCTCCCACTCGGTACGCCCGGGCTCGTTGACGTGCACGTGGGTGTCGACGAGGCCGGGCAGCAGGCACAGCCCGCCGAGGTCGGTGACCGGCCCGTCCACCGGCGCGTCGTGGTCGGCGACGGCGGCGATGCGCCCGTCGGCGACGGTGACGGTCGCGGCGCGCGGACCGCCGGGAAGGTACACCTGGCGCGAGCGCAGCGAGAACGTCACAGGGCCTCCAGCTCCTCGGCCGGGCGGGGCAGGTCGGCGGCGGACAATGCTCCACAGTGGACACCCCGGAGCAGGAACCGGGCCATGGCCCGCGCGGTGGCCGGCTCGTCGAGGTGGCCGCCGGCGCGGCGGGCGAGGTAGTCCTCCAGGCGCCGGCGCGCCTCGGGCAGCCCGTCGCGGAAGAACTGGAAGGTCGCGCCCCACCGGGTCGGCAGGTGCCCCGGGTGCAGGTCCCAGCCCTGGTAGATGCCGCGCTCGAGGCTGCGCCGCACCAGCCGGGCGTGCAGGGCCCAGGCCGCGCGCACCTGCTCGGTGGTGCCGGCCGGGACGACGTTGGTGGACCCGTCGGCGACGTGCACGCCGGTGCCGGCCACGGCGACCTGCATGACCGCCTTGGCGTGGTCGGCGACCGGGTGCTCCAGGCTCTGGAGGGCCGGCGCGACGCCGAGCGCGGTGCTGTAGTCGTAGGTGCCGTAGTGCAGGCCGGAGAGGCGGCCGTGCGAGCGAACGATCATCTCGGGCAGCGGGCAGCGCCCGTCGGCGCCGAGGATCGCCTGCGGCGTCTCCACCTGCAGCTCGAAGCGCAGCGCGCCCTCGGCGAGGCCGTGGGCGTGCTCCAGCTGGTGGCACAGCAGCACCGCCACGTCGGCGTGGGCGGCCGACGTCGCCTTGGGGAAGGTGATGACGAACCCGTCCGGGGGCGCGCCGAGGCCGGTGAGGAAGGCGTCGATCGTGCGGGCGGCCCGCACGACAGTGGCCGGCTCCAGGCTCTTGCACCGCAGCCCGAAGAACGGCGGGGCGCCGGTGCGCAGCGCGGCGCCGGCCGCCGCGGCGTGGGCGTCCTCCTCGTCGTCGGGGCGGATGCCGTACCCGTCCTCGAAGTCGACCCGCAGGTCCTCGATCGGCCCGGTGCCGAGCTTCGCCAGGACCATCTCGACGATCTCGTCGGGGAACGGCGGGGGGCCGTGGTCGCGCACCAGGGCGCGGGCCTGCTCCGCCCACTCCCCCGCGGTCGCGGCGGTGCAGCGGTCGGCGGGCACGTAGACGGTATGCACCGGCTGCCGCCGCAGGCCCTCATCGACCTGGCCGGGCAGCAGCAGCCGGTCGAGGTGCTCGGCGCGGGCCCGCAGCTCCTCGAGGTCGCGCTCGGTGAGGGCCATCTCAGGTCCCCGTCAGGTGTTCGGGGCGCACCGGGACCCGCCGCAGCTCCAGCCCGGTGGCGGCGCGGATCGCGGCGACGATCGCGGGCGTGGAGGAGATCGTCGGGGGCTCCCCGACGCCGCGCAGCCCGTACGGCGACTCGGGATCGCCGAGCTCGAGCACGTCGATGCGCATCGGCGGCACGTCGAGGATCGTCGGGATCAGGTAGTCGGTGAACGAAGGGTTGCGGATCAGCCCGTCGACGACCTGGATCTCCTCCATGACGGCCAGGCCGAGGCCCTGGGCGGTGCCGCCGGCGATCTGGCCGCGCACCGACTGCGGGTGCAGGGCCCGGCCGACGTCCTGCGCGGTGGCGATCTCCACCACCCGGACCAGGCCCAGCTCGACGTCGACGTCGACGGTGGCCCGATGCGCGGCGAACGCGTACTGCACGTGGGCGTCGCCCTGCCCGGTGTGCGGGTCGATCGGGAACGTGGGCCGGTGCCGCCACTCGACGGTCCGCTCGACCGGCCGGTCGCCGAGGACGGCGGCAAGGTCGGCGACGACCTCGCCGCTCGCGGTGAGCAGCTTGCCGCCGGCGAGCCGGCCGCCGGCGATCCCGGCGCGGCTGAGCACCTCGTCGCGCACGGCCTCGCAGGCCGCCTTCACCGCGCCGCCGGTGACGTAGGTCTGCCGCGACGCCGAGGAGGAGCCGGCGCTGCCGACCGAGGTGTCGGCGGTCGCCACGGTCACCCGGTCGACCCCGAGCTCGGTGCGGGCGATCTGCGCCTGGACGGTGACCAGGCCCTGGCCGACCTCGGCGGCGGCGGTGTGCACGACCGCGGCCGCCTCGCCGCCGACGACCTCCAGCCGCACCCGGGCGGTCGAGTAGTCGTCGAAGCCCTCGGAGAAGCCGACGTTCTTGATGCCGATGCCGTAGCCGACGCCGCGGCGCACGCCCTCGCCGCGGGTGGTGTTGGCCACGCCGCCGGGCAGCTCGCGAGGGTCCGTGGCGGCCGGGTCACGCGGGGGCGGCGGCGGCAGGTCGCGCACCCGGCGCAGCAGCTCGGCGACCGGGGCGGGGCCGGAGACGACCTGGCCGGTGGGCATGGTGTCGCCGGGCTCCAACGCGTTGCGGGCGCGCAGCTCGACCGGGTCGAGGCCGAGCGCGGCGGCGAGCTTGTCCATCTGCGACTCGTAGGCGAAGCAGGCCTGGACGGCGCCGAAGCCGCGCATCGCCCCGCACGGCGGGTTGTTGGTGTAGACGGCGTAGCCGTCCATGGTGACGGTGGGCACGCGGTACGGGCCGACGCCGAGCGTGGTGGCGTTGGCGACGACCGCCATCGACGTGGAAGCGTAGGCGCCGCCGTCGAGCACGATGCGGGCCCGGACGTAGACGAGCCGGCCGTCGGTGTCGGCGCCGTGCTCGTAGCGCAGCCGGGCGGGGTGGCGGTGCACGTGGCCGAAGAACGACTCCTCGCGGGAGTAGACCATCTTCACCGGGCGCCCGGTGTGCAGCGCCAGCATGCACGCGTGGACCTGCATCGACACGTCCTCGCGGCCGCCGAACGCGCCGCCGACGCCGGCCAGGCTGAGCCGGACCTTGTCGTGCGGCAGGCCGAGGCAGTCGGCGACCTGGCCGAGGTCGCCGTGCAGCCACTGGGTGGCGATGTACAGCTCGACGCCGCCGTCCTCGGCGGGGATGGCGAGGCCGGACTCCGGGCCGAGGAACGCCTGGTCCTGCATGCCGACCTCGTACTCGCCGGTGACGACGACCGGCGCGGTGACATCCTGCGGCCCCTTGCGGATCGGCACGTGCCGCAGCAGGTTGCCGGACTCACCGGACTCATGGACCCGGTCCGCAGCGGGGTCCAGCGCCGCCTCGCCGTCCACGACGGGGGTCAGCACCTCGTACTCGACGGCGATGCGGGCGGCCGCCCGCCGGGCCGTCTCGGGGTGGTCGGCGGCGACGATCGCCACCGGCTCGCCGGCGTAGCGGACCTGGCCCATCGCCAGCACCGGCTGGTCGCGGTGCTCCAGGCCGTAGTGCTTGGCGCCGGGCACGTCCTCGGCCGTGAGCACGGCGTGCACGCCGGGCATCGCCAGGGCTGCGGTGATGTCGATGCCGGCGATGCGGGCCCGCGGGTGGGGGCTGCGCAGCGTGGCGCCCCAGAGCATCCGGTCGGCCCACAGGTCGGAGGAGAACGCGAACTCGCCGGTGACCTTCAGCGTGCCGTCGGGCCGGACCGGCGAGGTGCCGATCCCGTTCGCGACGGCGCTCGTGACGGCGCTGGTCATCGCAGCTCCTTCGCGGCCCGGGCCAGCGAGGCCGCCAGTGCCGGCTCGTCCACGGTGGACAGCGCGCCGTCCTCGACCACGGCGCGCCCGCCGACGAGCAGCAGCCGCAGCGGCGCCGGCGGGCCGAGCACCAGCGCGGCGACCGGATCGGCGATGCCGGCGTGGCCGATCCCGTCGAGGCGCCACAGCGCGATGTCGGCGAGCTTGCCGGGCTCGAGCGAGCCGAGCTCGCCGTCGCGGCCGAGGCAGCGGGCCCCGCCGATGGTGCCCAGGGCCAGGGACTCGCGGGCGGTCAGCGCGGCCGGGCCGCCGCGCAGCCGGGCCAGGTAGAGGGCCTGGCGTAACTCGGCGCCGAGCTGCCCGGCCTCCTGGGAGGCGGCGCCGTCGACGCCGAGGCCGACCGGCACCCGCGCGTCGAGCAGGTCACGGACCGGGGCGATGCCGGCCCCGAGGCGGCCGTTGGAGCTGGGGCAGTGCGCGACGCCGGTGCCGGTGGCGCCGAGCCGGGCGATCGCGGCCGGGTCGAGGTGCACGGCGTGGGCGAGCCAGACGTCCTCGCCGAGCCAGCCGAGGCTCTCCGCGTACTGCACCGGGGTGCAGCCGTGGACCTCCCGGCAGTACGCCTGCTCCTCGACCGTCTCGGCGAGGTGCGTGTGCAGCCGCACGCCCGCGGATCGGGCCAGCTCGGCGGCCTCCCGCATGAGCCGCGGGGTGACCGAGAACGGGCTGCACGGCGCGACCGCGATGCGCACCATGGCGCCCGGGGACGGGTCGTGAAACCGGTCGATCGCCGCCTTGGTGGCGGCGAGCGCGGCGTCGGTGTCCTCGACGACGGTGTCGGGCGGCAGGCCGCCGTCCTTGGCCGACAGGTCCATCGAGCCGCGGCACGGGTGGAAGCGCAGCCCGACCGTCGCGGCCGCGTCGATCTCGGCGGCGAGCACGTCGCCGCCGTCGCGCGGGAACACGTACTGGTGGTCGGTGCTCGTCGTGCACCCGGACAGCGCGAGCTGGGCGAGGCCGGCGGCCGCGGCGGCGTGCACGATGCCGGCGTCGATGCGGGCCCAGACGGGGTACAGCTCGGTCAGCCAGCCGAACAGGATCTCCTGCTGGGCGTAGCCGCGAGTCGCCCACTGGTAGAGGTGGTGGTGGGTGTTTACCAGGCCCGGGGTGGCCAGGCAGCCGCGGCCGTCGACCCGGGTGACGCTCTCGTCGCCGCGGTAGGGTCCGGCGCCGACGGCGGCGATCCGGTCGCCGGAGACGACGATGTGCCCGTCGGCGTGCTCGGTGCCGTCGGCGTCGACGGTCGCGATGGCGCAGCCCTCGATGACGATCATTTCGCGGCCGCCAGCCTGACCGCGGCGACGATGTGCTCGTAGCCGGTGCAGCGGCACAGGTTGCCGGCCAGGGCCTCGCGGATGTCCGCCTCGCCGGGGTCCGGGTCGCGCCGCAGCAGGTCGTGCACGGCGACGATGAGCCCGGGAGTGCAGAATCCGCACTGGACGGCGCCGGCCTCCAGGAACGCCTGCTGGATCGGGTGCAGCGCGCCTGCCTGGTCACGGCGGGCCAGCCCCTCGACGGTGCGCACCTCGCGCCCCTCCGCCTGGCCCGCCGCGACCAGGCAGGCGCACACCGGGGTGCCGTCCAGGTAGACCGTGCAGGAGCCGCACTCGCCCTGCTCGCACGCGTTCTTGGCGCCGGGCAGGCCGAGCCGCTCGCGCAGCACGTAGAGCAGGCTCTCGCCCTCCCACACGTCGTCGGCGGCCATGGCCTCGCCGTTGACGGTCACGTTCACCCGCATCGGTACTCCTGCCTGTACTCGTGCCTGTACTCGTCCCAGGCCCAGCGCAGCGTCCGTGCGCCGAGGACGGCCAGGGCGTGCCGGCGGTACGCGGCGCTGCCCCGCACGTCGTCGATCGGCCTGGCCGCCTCGGCGACGAGCTCGCCGAAGCGGCGGACCGTCGCGTCGCTCAGCGGAGCCCGGCTCTCCCACGGCAGTTCGGCCGCGAACGACTCGGCGCCGGTCGCGCGCAGCGGGGTCGGCCCGGCGGAGCCGATCCCGGTGCCGGCGGTGCGCCGGGCCGGGTCGAGCGCGACGGCGAACGAGCACACGGCGATGACCATGGCGTTGCGGGTGCCGACCTTGGCGAACTGCTGCGCGCCGGCGGCCGGCGGGACGAGGAACGCGGCGATGAGCTCGTCGGAGGCCAGGGCGCTGCGCTTGGGGCCGGTGAAGAAGTCGGCGGCCTCGATGCGGCGCACGCCGCGCACGGAGGCGACCTCGACCGCGGCGCCGGCGGCCAGCAGCGGCGGGTGGGCGTCGCCGGCCGGGGACGCGGAGCCGAGATTGCCGCCGACGGTGCCGCGGTTGCGGATCTGCGGCGAGCCGACCGTGCGGGCCGCCATCGCCAGGCCGGGCAGGCGGCCGCCGAGCTCGTCGATGATGCGGCGGTACGTCACCCCGGCGCCGACGCGCAGCACGTCCCCGTCGGCGCCCCAATCGGTGAGCTCGGCGATCCTGGTCAGGTCCAGCAGCGCGGCCGGCCGGCGGCGGTCGAAGTTGAGCTCCACCATCACGTCGGTGCCCCCGGCGATCGGCACGGCGCCGGGGTGGGCGGCCTTGGCGGCGAGCGCCTCGTCCCAGGTGGACGGTCTCAGAAAGTCCACGCGACCTCCTCGGGGATCGCCACGCCGGGGCGGCGCACCACGCCCTCGATGAGCCCGTACGGGCGGTCCGCGGCGAAATACACCTCGTTGGGGTTGTCCAGGCCGAACGGCGCCAGGTCGACGAGGAAGTGGTGCCGGTTGGGCAGCGACAGCTTCACCTCGAGCACGTCGGGGCAGGCCTCCAGCACCCGCGAGCCCATCGCGAACAGCGTCTGCTGCAGCGCGTAGCTGTAGGTGTCGGCGAACGCCTCGACGAGGGCCGCCCGGGCCTTCGCGCCGTCGGCCGGCCCGGCGGCGGTGCGCCAGGTGGCGTCGACGGAGGTGGCCAGGATCCGGTCGCGGGTCTCCGGCAGCGTGGTGTAGCGGTCCCGGACGTAGCCGTGGAACTCCGAGTCGGTCGTCTTCAGCAGCACCAGGCCGGTGACGCCGGAGACGGTCCGGGTGCCGTAGTGTCCATGGTGGACGGTCGCCGTGCGCACCTCGCCGCCGTCGCGGCGGAAGGTGTGCCGGCCGTCGACGTCCTGCCAGGGATACTGCTCGACGGCGACCCGAGCCTCGTGGACGCTCGGCTGCGACGACACGAAGTGCTCGGCCAGGCGCGCCGCGAACGTCTCGATGTCGTCGATGCCGAACTCTCGAGCGAACGCGTAGACGGTGTTCTTCTGCGTGTCGGTGGGCAGCACCGCGGCGTTGTCGCCGGTCAGGTGGCTCGCGGCGAGGTCGCCGCGCAGGGCGACGCTGACGTTGAGATCGGTGATGCGGTCACCGCCGGCGCCGCGCTCGACGCGCACGAGGCGGGTCTCGGCCTTGCCGTACTGGTTCGGGCCCAGCTCGAAGGTCGGCATGCCTCAGCTCCCCCGGTAGGTCGAGTATCCGAACGGGCTCAGCAGCAGCGGCACGTGGTGGTGGCACGCGTCGGCGATCGTGAACGTAATCGCGACCTCGGGGAAGAACGCGTCCGGCCCGAGGTAGGCGGCGGTGTCGATCACCATCCGGTAGCGGCCGGTGCCGACGTCCTCCCAGCGCAACCGCCCGTCGAGGTCGGTCTGCCCCTCGCCGATGAAGATGTGGTCGGCCGTCTCCAGCCGGATCGGCACCCCAGCCGCCGGTATGCCGCGGGCCGTGTCCAGGACGTGCGTAGACAGGCTCATGCGGCCGCTCCGCCACGGCCGCATGACCTAAACCTGCGCTCCGTATCGCTCATGCCGTCACCTCCGCTTCGCTCCGGCAGCGGCATGAGTCGCACCTGCGTTTCCGATGAGCGGCCACTCCGCTCCGCTCCGTACCGCTCATGCCGTCACCTCCGCTTCGCTCCGGCAGCGGCATGAGTCGCATCTGCGTTTCCGATGAGCGGCCACTCCGCTCCGCTCCGTACCGCTCATGCGGCCTCGACCGACTCGGCGAGGCGCTCCAGGCGCAGCTCGACGATCTTGCGCAGCTCGCCGCGGACGACCGTCCGCTCGGTCTCCTCGTCGTTGCCCAGCCGTCCGCGGGCGGCGGCCAGGATGTCCTCGGCGGACCGGCCGGTGGCGAAGATCAGGAACAAGTGGCCGAAGCGGCGCTCGTAGGCCTCGTTGACCTCGGCCAGCTCGCGCGCGGAGCCCTCCACCCCGGCCTGCTCACGGCGCGACCAGGCCGCCTCGGCGCCGTCCCCGGTGGGTCTCTGCCCGATCCGCGGATGGGCGGCCAGCACCTGCGCCAGGTCGGGCCAGCCCAGCTCGTCGAACGCGTTGACACCGGCCACGACCAGGTCGGCCGGCGTCGGATACGGCCTGGCGGCGGCCACGCGGGCGGCCCAGCCGGGCGACGCGCAGCACGCGAGCAGGGCCTCCTCGGCGGCCTCGGGCGCGAGGCCGTTGAACCGATCGAGCATGGCACCCCTCTCGTATCCCCGGACAGTACTCCGGGGATGTCTCTTGTCCAGCCCTTCGGGATCATGTCCAGTATCCGCGTTTTGTCCGGAGCCGCGAGGTGAGAGCGCGGAAACGGAAGCGTCATGTACGCGAAACCGCCGATGCCGCCAAGGCGTCGAGATTGTTGGCGTGCGTCAACATCGCGTCGGACGGGAGCCGCGCCCGTGACGGTTCTGCGCGGCGCACCCTCGCCGACGGCCGGATCGCCGATGTCGACCTGCGGCTCGTCAGCGCACGATCTGGTCCACGTCGGACAGTGCCACGTGCTGGCGCACGTCCGGGCGCCGCGGTGCGCTGCTCGCCTCCCGGATCGTGACGCCGTCGACGTGCCGAAAGAAGTACCCGTACGCGGGGCTGTCCCCGGTCAGGAACGAGCTCTCCGGATACAGCCCCGCGTACTCGGCGGGCTCCGGCGGCACCGTGCGCGCCCCGCCGGGCACCCACTGGTGCACCTCGCTGAGCAGGACGTCGTAGAGCCGGTACGTCGTGCCGTCCAGCGACTGCCCGGTGGCCATCGACGGCGCGGCCAGCCCGGTCCCGGTGATGCTCTCGAAGTGCACGCCGTCGATCGGGCCGGGCGGGTTGGGCGACTCCGCCCGCTTGCCGGCCAGCACGAAGAACAGCCGCAGCGCGTGGTCGACGGTGATGCGGCGGAACGTGATGTTGGAGACCGTCGCGCCGTCCACCGACGCGATGGTGAGCGCGGCCTTGTCGACGTTCTTGACCAGCACGTCCTCGACGACCACGTTGCGGAAGGAGCCGCGGCTCTCGGTGCCGAACTTGACGCCGTTGGCCCGCTGGGAGTGCCCGACGGAGGACAGCCGGACCAGCGCGCTGTCCACGCCGGTGGTGTAGGACTTGAAGCAGATGGCGTCGTCGTCGGACCAGACGTTGACCCGCTCGATCAGCACGCCGCGGCTGTCCACGATGTCGATGCCGTCGCGGTTGGCGTACAGGTTGCTGTCGATGTTCACGTCGGCGATGAGCACGCCGTCGGCCTCGGCCGGGACGATCGCCCAGGCCGCGGCGTTGCGGATGAAGACGTTGCGGACGCTGATGTTGCGGCCCTTGGTCAGGAACATCAGCGTCGGGCGGATCGTGTCGTTGCCGCCGCTGCGCTCGATGGCCCACTCGGGCTTGGTGCCGTTGCCGTCGATGGTCCCGCCGCCGTCGATGCCGATGTTGTCGGCGCCCGCGGAGAGGATCAGCGTGCGCCGCCGCCCGCCGATCGACGGCGTGCCCGCCGTGGTGGCGTCGAACAAGGGGTAGGCGTCGTCGTTCTGGGTGCCCAGCAGGACCGCGTCGCGGTTGACCCACAGCGTCATGTTCGACTTCAGCCGGATCGTGCCGGACAGGAACACGCCGCCGGAGAGCAGAACCGAGCCGTTGGCCGGCACGTCGTCGATGGCCCGCTGGATGGCCGCGGTGTCGTCGGTGACGCCGTCGCCGGCGGCGTTGTAGGGGGCCTTGCGCACGTCGACGACGGTGCCCGGCGGGGACTGCACCGGGCTGGTGAAGGCCATGACCTTGTCGAAGGTCAGGCCGCCCGCGTCGCGGACGCCGAACAGCAGCCGGCCGATGTCGTCCGCCTGGTCCCGAAACGCCCACCGCGGGACCAGCTGCTGGTTCTGCGCGGGCGGGTCGATGCGGCGGCCGTCGACGAACACGTCGAAGCGCTGGGTCGGGACGTCGAGCACGAGCCGGATCGTGAGCCACTCGTCCGCGGTGAACGAGACGAGCCGGCTGCGCGAGCGGCCGTTGTCGTACACCAGCCAGCCGTCGCTGAACTCGATCGCCGCGACCGTGCGGCCCTGCGAGGTCTGCGCGCCGAGCGCGGTCCGGGCGCCCTCGAGCGTGTCGGTGCGCACCGTGGCCTGCGCGATCACCGTGCCGCGCTGCGCGTCGAACCGGCGCACGGCCGTGGCCTCGCCGGCGCCCGTCCGGGTGAGCGTGGCGCTGCGGTCGTCGTTGCTGGGCACCGCCGCCACCTGGAGGCTCCCGTCCCGGCTCAGCTCGTACCCGGTGGGCCGCGAGCCCAGCGAGGCGTCGTCGAACTGGTCGAGGACGAGGTAGTCGACCGAGGGGTCGGGGATGCGATGGGCGTTGACGTCGTCGAGGTACATCGTGCCCGGGTTGCCGCCGCCCGCGGTGATCCTGGCGATGCCGGCGGCCCGGCTCTGCCACGGCTGGGAGGCGAGCGCGCGGCGGCCGTCGACGTAGAGGTCGTACCGCTGGTCGCCGGTCCGCAGCACCAGGCGCAGCGCGTACCACCGCTGCGCCTGGGCCGGGGTCGCGTCGCGGCCGGTGGCCATCTCGGCCAACCGGCCGTCGCGGACCGCGACGGTGGCCACCGGTTGCCCCTCAGGCCCCTTGACGGTCAGCACGTCGAGGCGGCCGTCGGTCTGCTCCACCCAGACCCGCGCCGCGACCTCCACGGTGCCCTCCAGGGTGGCGAAGCTCCGCGTCACGCGCGTCCCGGCCCCGATCTTGAGGCTGCGGTCGGTCTCGTCGGGGAACGGCACGACGCCGGCGCCGCCCGCGCCGTCGACCTTCCAGCCCTGCGGCGGCCCGCCGAGCACCCCGCCGTTGAAGTCGCTCGCGTCGTAGGACCAGCTGTGCACGGGGCTGACGCCGTTGGTCACCGGCTTCTCGCCGCCCCCGCCGGGGTTGCGCTCGGCGCCGTCGCCGGAGTCACCGGTGCAGCCGCCCGCGGTCAGGGCGACCGCGAGCACGACGGTAGCGACGAGTGCCCGGCTTCTCACGCCATCTCCCCCAGCCGGTTCAGGATCGGGCCGCGACGGTGGCCGCCGGCACCGGAGCGGGTTGCCGGGCACTGGGCAGCGCGAGCACGACGAACGAGTACACGACCATGGCGAACGACGAGCCGGCGAGGTATCCGACCGGACCCCACCACACCGTGGCCAGCGGCACCAGCACGACCGCCAGCACCAGCATGACCCAGCGGGCCCGCAGCAGCACGGCGAACTCGCCGCGGATGAACTTGCTCAGCGAGGTGCCGAACGACAGGCCGAGCGCGACCTTCTCGGCGGCCGCCGCGACCAGCACGGCGCCGACCGGGATGAACGCGAACGCGGGGACGATGCCGCGGCCGACGAACACCGCGAGGGCGAGCAGCCCGCCGCCGAGCACCATCAGCCCGGCCGACACCACGCCGTCGCGCAGGTCCTGGGCCGTCGTGGTGAGCACCTCGGCCTTGCGCCGGTAGATGAGCACCCGGCGCAGGGTGATGGACAGGAACGACAGCGGCGCGAAGACCTGTTGCAGGACGCGCACCGCGCCGAGTGTGGCCGGGGCCGCGACGAACGCGGTGACCTGCAGCGCGAGGACCGGGGTGAGGCCGACCAGGAGCGCGTCGAGCGAGGCCGAGCCCATGAGCCCGCGGCGCGAGCGCACCCACGCCGACAGGCCGCGCAGCCGGGGCCGCCGGTGCACGCGCAGCGCGGCGGCGAGGAAGAACGCGATGTTGACCCCGGCCCACGACAGGCAGACGCCCATGGGCATGTGCATGGCCGCGAACACGGCCATGAGCCCCGCCTGCGCGACGAGCCACAGGCCGGCGTCGGCGAACGCCGCGCGGGGCGTCCCGCTGGCCACGTCGGCCGACCGGCCGATGTCCAGCGCGATCGCGAACGGGATGCCGGCGGCGTAGACGATCGCGTAGCCGGGCGAGCCGGCCGGCACGAGCACCGCCGAGAGCACCGCGACCGCCGCGCCGACCTGGCCGCCGAGCAGGGCGGCCGTGACCGACCAGCGGCACGCGCGGGGATCGGCGCGCCGCTCGGCGTTGGCGTCGGTCAGCAGCGTCGCCTCGGACAGGCTGCGCTGCAGCACGCCGCAGGTCAGCTGGAACACCAGCACCGCGCCGGCGGTGGCGCCGACCGCCTCGAGCCCGCCCGCGTACGCCAGCGACAGGCTGAACACCAGGCTCGTGCCCATCAGGGCGAGCTGGCTCAACGTGAGGGCGAGGCTGGGCCAGGCCGCCTTGCTCAGCCGCCCCCGTAACGACGGACTCATCGGCGCGACTCCGCGCGCGGCGCGAGGACGCGCTGGACGGCGAGGGCGACGGCGTGCTCCAGGGGCAGTGTGGACTGCGGCCGGGCCGGCGGCGCCGCGCCGCCATGCGCACCGTCGACGAGCGCGGCCAGCGCCCGGGCCGCCGCGGCGGGGTCGTCGAAGTCGGCGAAGCCGAACCGGCCGCCGGAGACCGCCGCCGCCTCGGGCAGGCCGCCCACGGGCGAGATCAGCATGGGCAGCCCGCGCCGGCCCACCTCGACGGCGACCCGGCCGAACGGCTCCATCCACTTGGACGGGATCAGCACCAGGTCGACCCGCGCGCAGAACGCGTCGACCTCCATGTGGCCGGCGAACTCGACCGGCAGCGACTCCTGCTCGGCCAGCGCGACGAGCGTCCGGACGTAGCCGGGGTCGCCCTCGCCGGCCACCAGCATGGACACCGCCTTGCCGGTGCCGCGGCGGTAGGCGGCGGTCGCGCGGATGGCCGACTCGATGCCCTTCACCGCGTCGATCCGGCCGATGTACCCCGTGACGAGGTCGCCGGCGACCCGGCGCGGGGCCCGCGGCGGCATGGCGGCGCCGAGCATCGGGTAGCCGACGAGGCTCGTGGCGGGCGTCGTCAGGCCGGCGGCGACCAGCTCGGTCTGCACGAACCCGGAGACGCAGACGCCGATCCCGGACTCCGGCTGCGCGGCGCGCATGATCCGCGTCTTCACCCCGCACTCGCCGCACACGCTGGCGCACGAGGAGCCGCCCTTGAGGCGGGAGCGCCGCCAGCAGGTGTCGCTCAGGTCGTGGTAGACGCGCACGAACCGCGTCCCGGTGGACCGGGCGTTGCGCACCAGCCACGGGCCGGTCCGGGAGACGTTGGTCGCGACGACGACGTCCGGCCCGAACGCCCTGATCCGCCGCGCGAGGCGCCGTGCGACGGGCGGCCACAGCCACGCGGTCAGGAACTCCATGCCGCGCCGGGCCTTGGAGTCCACGTGCGCGCGGCGGGCGAAGGGGCGGCGCACGGCATGCACGGTCAGCGGGCCGTCGGTGTACTCCCGCTCCTGCGCGGCGGGCACGAAGATCTCGACCCGGGCAAATCGGGACAGCTCCATCGCCGCGGCGCGGGCGGAGCGCTCGGCACCGCCGACCGTCTCCGGCCACCACCAGTCGGCCAGTACCGCGATCTTCGGTGTCGGTCCGTTCATGCCCCTGCCTTCGCTGGAATCCGCCGCCCGGCCGGGCGCGCACCGCCGCGGGCGTCGTCTGGATCGGGTGGCCTGGTAAGGCCCCAGGACCGGAAGCGCCAGCCGACGACCGCGACGACCAGCAGGCCGAACGCCGCGCCGACGAGCGGGATCTGTGCGCCCAGCGGGCCCCGCAGCATCCCGATCTGGCACGCGGCGAACAATACCGCCACGGCCATCAGCAGGCCGATCCGGCCGCTGTCGACGGAGCGGTCCAGGCGGGCCGCCAGCCGCCCGTAGAAGAAGAACACCACCACCACGCCGGCGATGGAGAACTCGACGGCGACCTCGGCCCAGAACGGCAGCGCCAGGTTCTGGAAGGTGTAGCCGCGGCTGGCGGCCACCACGTTGCCGGCCGCGATCGACTTGCCCGGCCACATCGACCGGGGCACGAAGAACAGCAGCGCCGAGATCAGGTGGCGGCCCCACGTGTGGCCGTGCGCGTGCACGTAGTAGACGGAGTTGACGGTCTGCTGGAATCCGTCGAAGTCGTACGTGTAATAGGCGTCCAGGCCCAGCCGGAGGCTGCCGCGGGACTTGTCGTTGCGGAAGAGGTTGGCCAGCGGGTACACGACCGCCAGGCCGCCGAGCATGCCGGCGGAGAACAGGGTCCGCCACAGCTGCCGGTTGAAGCGCACCAGGGCGAACACGGCGGCGAGCATGACGGTGAAGGTGGCGAACCGGTTGGCGGTCAGCGGGTTGTTGTAGATGATGTTGAGCAGCGCGGCGACGGCGGTGGTGGCCAGGAGGATCTGCCTGGCCTTCGGGGTCGCGTGGTTGCGGTCGCGCACGCAGAGCAGGCACAGCACGAGGGCGACGAGGCACACGGCGGCGGGCAGCGTGCTGAGCAGCCCGGCGAGCGCCTGGTCCTTGCCGTCGACCAGCCCGGCGCGCTTGATCGCCCCCTGCAGGTCGTCGCGCGTGGTGAAGCGGACCACGAGGCCGCCGGTCTGCGGCAGGCACACGGCGGTCAGCAGGGCGGCGAGGCCGGTCACCACGATCGCCTTCTCGATCGTCACGGTGAACCGCGGTGCCCGCGGCACACTGAGGGCCGGCTCGCCGCGGCCGTACCCCGCCCAGTACGTGACCACGGCCACCAGCAGGATGATCTGCGCGGTCACGTAGTACTGGCGCAGGGGCAGGTCCGGCCAGGGCATCACGTTGTCGCGGAGCTGGATCAGCGGCGCGACGCCCACCCAGACCGTCACGAACGACCAGAACGTGACGGCGACCGGCGCGAACGAGCCGGAGAAGGTGACCTGGTAGAGCGCGGTGAGACAGACCGCGACGGCGACGAGGCCGAGCGCACCCGCGAGCGTCGGGTGCGGCAGGACCAGCAGGACGCCGAGCAGGGCGATGACCGCCGCGCCGGCGACCGCCGCGACGACCGAGGAGGCGCGCGGCCGCTGCCGGGCCGCGTGCCGAAACCTTGGTTGCCGGCCGTCAGGAGGCGTCATCGGCGATCCACGACGCGATCCGCGCCTTGAACACGTCGGCGGAGAAGTTCCAGGCGTGCGCGCGGATCCGGTCACGGTCGAGCTGCCCGACGTGGCGCAGCGCCGCCGCGTACTCCACCGGCTCGAGCGAGTCGAGCAGGAAGCCGGTCTCGCCCTGCACCACGGTCTCCAGCAGCCCGCCGCGGCTCACGCCGAGCACGGGCGTGCCGCAGGCCTGCGCCTCGACGGGGATGATGCCGAAGTCCTCGTGCGCGGGGAACAGCAGCGCGTAAGCGCCCCAGTACAGCTCCCGCAGCCGCTCCCGCGACGGCTGGCGCTCGAAGCGCACCGGGACGGCGGCCGCCTCCGCGGCGCGCCGCAGATTCGCCTCCTCCGGGCCGGAGCCGGCGATCACCAGCGGGATGCCGGACGCGTTGGCGATCCGGATGATGACGTCGAAGTTCTTGTACGGAATCCACCGCCCGACGCCGAGCAGGTAGCCGCGCTCCTGGCGGCGCTGGTGCTCGGGCGCCTCGGCGAAGTACTGCACGTCGACGGGCGGGTGGATCACCCGGCAGTCGCGGTTCCAGAAGCGCCGCAGCCGCGTCTGCACCTCCCGCGAGTTGGCGGCGTAGCTGTGCACGTGCCGGCTCAGCCGCACGTCGGCGGCCTGCAGCGCCTTACGCGGCAGCGTCAGCAGACCGTTGGAGCCGCGGCCGTCGAAGTCGGGGCTCCAGACGTACCGCGCGGGCGAGTGCACATAGCTGAGGTAGCGGGTCTCCTCGGGGCTGCCCATCTTGACGGTGTGCGCGAAGGCGTGGCTGGAGGAGATGACGACGTCGAAGTGCTCGCGGGTGAGCGTGCGCCAGGTCAGCGGCATCACCGGCAGCGCCAGCGGCTTGGCGTGGCGCAGCGGGGTGCGCGCGAGCCACGACTCCTGGAACCCGGCGCCGCGCTGCGCGTCCGCGTCGCGCCAGAGCACGAACGGCTTCGCCTGCGGAACGACCTCGTGCATGGCGACGAAGACGTTCTCGGATCCGCCGGTGACGGCGAACCACTCGTGCACCAGCGCGATCGACTTCCCCGGCAGTAGCACGGGTCGCGCTCCGGCGCCCGCGACGCCCTCCCGCAGGTCATCCACGGCGAATCCTCCCTGAATCCGAGCTGTGCGGTGTTTTGCCGGCGCGGGGTGGTCCCGCCGGCGCGATCACGGCCGGGCCGCCTGGCGCCGGTCGGCCGGCCCGTCGTGCAGCGTCCGCCAGGGCAGCACGACGGTCTCGTCGTTGGCCGGTACGGCGGGCATGACCACGGTCGCGTCCGGGTCGGCGCGGCCCGGCGGGCCGGCGCCGAGGTCCGAGCGGGCCAGCACGACGGTGGCATCGGCGTCCACCTGCACGGGCTGCACGGGCGGCACCGGCGCAGGCGGCACGGGAACAGGCGGCATGGGCACGGCCGGCATGAGCACGGTCGGCTGCGACTCCGGCTCGGCCAAGGGAACGGGCACGGGCCGCTGTGTCCCGGCGCTCGGCTCGGGCGCCCGCCGGGCGGCCAGCAGCCGCCCCACGCGCTGCGCGACGAGGCTGATCAGCACGACCAGGGCGGCGCCGATCACGACGGCAAGCAGGTATTGCAGCCAGGTCGCCTGGTTCGCCACCGAGTCGCCCTCGGTGTCCAGCCGCTGCGCCGCCCGGTCGCGGTAGGTGTGCGCCGCGATGTGCTTCGGGTCCATCTTGAGCACCGCGTCGAACTTGCCGACCGCGACGGAGAAGCGGCCGTCGAAGTAGGCGGCCAGCGCGTCGCGGTAGGCCCGGTCGACGTCGCTGAGGTCGTTGGTGACCTTGGCCTGCTCCAGCAGCCTGCTGAGGTGCAGCTGCGTGATGAGGTCGTGCGTCGGTTCGCCCGGCGAGTTGGGGTCGGTGTCGAGCAGGGCGACCAGTCGCCCGCGGGTGTCCACGACCGCGCCGCCGCGGGCGTCGGGGCCGACGTCGCCGTTGATGCCGATCCGGTTGGTCGCGGTGCGGCCGGTCACGGTGACGGTCTTGGCACGCACGGTGTACGAGCCGGCGGCGGACTCGCTGCTCGCCGTGCCGTAGCCGATGCCGATGACGGTGTCGCCCGGCCGCGGGTCGGCGTCCGGGGCCAGCTCGACGACCGGCAGGTGCTCCCCCTGCAGCCGAACGACCGCCGCGTTGCCGCCGTCGGCCGGCAGCGCCGACTGGATCGTGCCGGGGATGGCGGGGTCGGTGTTGAGCTCCGGTGTCGCGATGTCGAACTGCCCCCACACCGCCACCTGCGGCTTGGCGGTCGCCTTCTCGCCGGTGAACGACGACGTCGCCTGCATCGAGGTGACGTACTCGTCGACCTTGTCGGCGGCGAGCTGCCCCTGCGTGACGAGGTCGCGACCGAGGCGGTACAGCGCGTTGACGAGAAGGATCTCGTCGCTCGGCTGGACGCACAGGGTCGTGGTCAGCACGTCGCCCTGCGTGTCGACGACGACGCCGCTGCACCGGCGCACCACGACCACCGGTTCCTTGGCCCGCGGCTGGCCGGTCTTGGTGTCGCGGAGCACGCCTGTGTACGTCGCCTCGAGGTACACGACGGACGGGCCGGCGACCGCGATCGCCGGCTCGTTGCGGGTGTACGTCGGGGACGGGGCCGCAGCCGCGGGAACACACACGGTGACGGCCGGCAGCGTGCCCAGCAGTGCGACGGTCGCCGCGAAGGTGCCGCGTCGGCGCCGCAACGCCAGGCTAATGAACATGTCGTCTCCGGACGGCGAGGGGTGGGTGCCGCCGTTCAGAGAGCATTCTAGGCGTTCCGCGACCGGTACCGGACCCCCGGCCGGCCGTCACCGACCGCCGCCGCGGAACACCTCGGCCACCGTCCGCAGCACCACCTTCGCGTCGAGCCAGATCGACCAATTCTCGATGTAGTAGTTGTCGAAGCGGGCGCGGTCGGAGATCGGGGTGTCCCCGCGCAGGCCGCTGACCTGGGCCAGGCCGGTCAGGCCGACGGGCACGCGGTGGCGCATCGCGTAGTCCGGGTGCTCGGCGGAGAACTGGTCCACGAAGTACGGCCGCTCGGGCCGCGGCCCGACGATCGTCATGTCCCCGCGCAGGATGTTCCACAGCTGGGGCAGCTCGTCCAGGGAGGTGCGGCGCAAGAAACGCCCGACCGGCCCGACCCGCGGGTCGTGCGCCACGGACCAGTTGGTCTGCGACTCCTTCTCGTTCACCGGGCGCATCGAGCGGAACTTGATGAGCTGGAAAGGCTTGCCGTAGCGGCCGATGCGCTGCTGCCGGAAGAAGATGCCCGGCCCGCCCTCGAGCCGGACGGCGATCGCGCACAGCAGCAGGATCGGGGTGAGCGCCAGCAGCGCGATCGAGGACAGCACGACGTCGCAGGCGCGCTTGACGAACCACTTCAGGCCGCTCAGCGTGGGGCGGCGCACGCGCACCACCGGGATCGCGCCGATGTGGTCGGGGCTGCTGCCCTGCGCGCTGAACTCGCGCAGCCGGGGGACCATCCAGAGGTCGTACCGCGCCGTCTCGGGAGAGCGCACCACCGGCAGCAGCCTGGACTCGGGGCAGTCGATGTCCGCGATGATGATCACGTCGCAGTCGACCATCTTCGCGATCTCCTCCAGATCGTCGAAGAGGCCGATCAGCGGCGTGCTCTCCTTGAGGTCGTGGACGGTCGTCTCGAC
The DNA here is from genome assembly GCF_043197855.1 of Dactylosporangium sp. NPDC048998. Lineage (NCBI taxonomy): Bacteria > Bacillati > Actinomycetota > Actinomycetes > Micromonosporales > Micromonosporaceae > Dactylosporangium > Dactylosporangium sp. NPDC048998. The sequence goes on along the minus strand of NZ_JBICTV010000005.1, from coordinate 269,600 downwards.
GTCGACGAAGCCCGCGAAGCGCAGCCCGTACTGAGGGTAGCGGCGCAGCAGCCGGGCCAGCTCGATCGCGACCGGGCCGCCGCCGAGGATGATCGCGCTGTGTTCGACCCAGCGCTTGCGCCGGGCGAAGCGCACCGACGTGTAGTTCATCGCGCGGCCGAGCAGCACAAACGTCGCCGACACGGCGACCACGCGCAGGAAGGACGCCAGGTTTTCGGGGGAGGAGTGCCGGATCGCCACGACGAGGCTCACCATCGCGCACGCGATGAGCATCCGGCCGATCAGCGTGGGCAGGTCGTCGAGGAAGCTCAGGTGCCGGCGGGCGCTGTACAGGCCGCCGACGGCGAACAGGGCGGCGCTGAGCGCGGCCGCCACGAGGATGCTCTTCCAGTGCTGCTGGTAGCGCAGCGCGGGCAGGGCGAACGCCGTGATGTCGAGGGGGATCGAGAGCATCCACATGCGCAGCGCGCGGGTCTTGCGGGCCACCGGCGAGCCGAGGTAGGGCATGACGACGGTCGAGCCGGCGATCCGGGCCGCCAGGTCGGGCGACGGCCGCGACGAGGGGTCGCCGCGGTGCCGCCCCTCCTGAGGTTCCTGGAGTTGCCGGGGTTCCTGGGGTTGCTGGGGGATCCGCGGCTCGCGGCGCGGAGCGTCGGCCGGTGCGTACTCGAAGGTCCGGTCAAGGTCGATGCCGTCGTCGGCGCCGTCACGCTGCGCGGGCACCCAGAGATCGCCGGCCGCCGTCCCGGCGCGGTCGCGGCCAGTTCGCTCGTGATCGATCAGGTCGTCGTCGTGCATCCCCATCACCGGTCGCGGTATCGGATTGGCTTCGTCGTCGGCAGTGGGCGCAATTCGTCCTGGTTCCAGTTGCATGATTTCCCCCGCCAAGCGACGAACCGCCTCGTCGCGTCCGATGGTTGTGGATGTTAAGACCAAGCCGTCGGCTTTCACCACCCTGCCCGGTTGCAGGACCAGCACCTATGAGAGACGCGTCACATTTACTTGGCGCGACAAGGGACATATCGCTGCGGCCGTCATGTCGGATTAGCGGCCATTACTCCATTTCATTACTTTGATATTTCGGACAATGTGGACAGACACCCCCATTGCACGGACGGTGACGTCGGCGCGGGGCCCGACGCGACACCCTTGACCCGACCGGCCGGTACCTGGATCCGGGCCGGTGTCAGTACCATCCTCGCCATGCCAACGGGAGAACCGTTTACCGACAGTGACACGACCGTCGTCGAGCGGATTCCTGCGCCCCGGCGCGGGCGGCGCAGCGACGGGCCGGACCGCAACGATCCGGGCAATCCGGGCAGCGGCACGACGGCACCCAAGCCTCGGCGCCGCCGGAAGAAGATCCTGCTGATCATCGCCGCGTCGCTGGTCGTGGTGATCGGCGTCAGCCTGCTCGGGGTTAGCCTCTGGCTCAACTCGGTGGCCGGGGACGTCAAGCGGGTCGACGCGTTCAAGGACGTCCCCGAGGCGGACCGGCCGACGAAGGTCGCGGGGAACGCGATGAACTTCCTGCTGCTGGGCAGCGACACGCGGGACCCGGACAGCAAGGACGGCTCGCGCAGCGACACGATCATCATCCTGCACCTGGACAAGGGCCACAAAAAGGCGCAGATGGTGTCGATCCCGCGCGACACGTGGGTGTACATCCCCAAGTCGCAGACCAGCCAGTACGGCAATACCGACGCGAAGATCAACGCGGCGTACGCCTGGGGCGGTGTGCCCCTGGTCGTGCAGACCGTGGAGAAGTTCACCGGGGTGCGCATCGACCACGTCGCCATCGTCGACTTCTCCGGGTTCAGGGAGATCGTGGATGCCCTCGGCGGCGTCGAGATCAACGTGACCGAGAGCTTCAACTCGACGCACTCGCTCAACCCGGACGGCAAGCGGCACTTCGACAAGGGCCTGCAGACGATGGACGGCGCCATGGCGCTGGACTACTCGCGCGAGCGGTATGCGTTCAAGGACGGCGACTTCGCCCGCATCCAGCACCAGCAGCAGGTCATCAAGGCCATCCTCAACAAGGCGGCCTCGGGCGGCACGCTGACGAGCCCGACCAAGCTCAACTCGTTCCTGCACGCCACCGCGGACGCGGTCATCGTCGACGACACGCTCAACATCTTCGACATGGCGATGGAGCTGCGAAACCTGCGCGGCGACGACCTGAGCTTCTACACGAGCCCGACGAAGGGCACCGGGATGATCGGCTCGCAGAGCGTCGTGCTGGCCGACAACGACAAGGTCAAGCCGTTCTACGACGCCCTGCGCGAGGACAACCCGATCCCGACCCCGACCAAGTAACCCCGCTCTGCAACGAAACGGACGAAACGACCGGGTCCGCCGAGGCTTCAACCCCCTCGGCGGACCCGGTCGTTGTTCGTGCCGATCTCAGCTGTGCTCGCGCCAGAGCTCGCGCAGCGGCTCCCAGTCGCCGCCGAGGACCTCGGCGCACGCGGCCTCCATGTACAGCGCCGAGTTGCCCTCGTCGAGGTTCCACCAGATGCCGCACAGGTTCCGGCCCTCGCTGCTCGTCAGGGCGTACTCGACGTACGACCCGGGCTTCCCGCCGCCGCCGCTCTTCGGGCCGGGCGACGACTGGCCGGGCGCGAGGCTGGCCCCGGTGCCGTTCAGCCGGCTGCGGTAGTTGCGGGCGGCATCGCGGTCGACCTGCGAGCTGTACCGCACGAAGTTCAGCGTGACGCCGTTGTACCGGCAGTAGACGCGCTTGGCCTGGCCCTCCGACAGCTTGGGGCCGCCCGGCTCGGTGTCGGTCGCGCAGCCGCCCATGTCCGCCAGCCATGGCGCGGCCAGCGGCTCCAGGTCGCCGTCGAACTTGGGCTTGTTCAGCGCGAGCTGCGTCTTCGCGAACGTGCCGGGGGTCGGGCTGGGCGTCGGCGTGGGCTGGCCGCTCGGACTGGCGTGCGGCTCGCCGCCGCTGGACCCGCCCCTGCCCACGAGGTAGCCGCCGCCACCGGCGAGCGCGCCGACGACCACCGCCGCCACGATGCCCCAGACGAGGCCCTTGCGGCCGCCGCCCGGCGGCTGCTCGGCCTTGGGCGGCTCCGTCGCCGCCGCGGACCAGCTCGGCGGCACCTGCTGCTGCGCCGGCTGCATCTCCGGCGGCCACGAGCTCTGGGCGGGCTGCCCGCCCAGGGCGAACGGCACCGGCGGCACCGAGGCCGGCTGCGGCGGGACCGACACCGGCAGCGGCGGCACGGAAACCGGCTGCGGCGGAACCGACACCGGCAGGGGCGGGACCGACACCGGGCCGCTCCAGGGCCCGGCCTGCGGCGGCTGCTGCGGCGGCACCGGCTGCCCGTACGGCGGCGCGGAGGTCTGCCCGTACGCAGGACCGTACCCCTGCTGCGGCGCCGGCGGCTGCGGCTGCTGCGCCGGCGGGTACTGGGGCTGCGGCGGGTACTGCGCCGCCGGGTACTGGGGCTGCGGCGAGTACTGGGCCGGCGGGTACTGGGAATACTGGTCCGACGTCTGCGGCGGGTACACGGGATACTGCCCGGCGTTCGGATCGCCGGGCGGCGGCGGAACGTACACGGGATATTGCCCGGCGTTCGGATCGACCGGCTGCGGCGGAACGTACACGGGATACTGCCCGGAGCCCGGATCGAACGGCTGCGGCGGCGCGCTCGACGGCGTGCCGGACGGCGGCGTCAGAGGCTCGGTGGCCTGTTCCCACTCGGACTGCCCCGGCCGGGCCTCGGGCGGCACCGCCCACGGCGACGATGGATGCATCCCCTGCGGGGGATAGCCGGATCCCGATTGCTGATGCGCCTCGTCACTCACAGGCCGCAGGGTACCAACGCCCGCACAGGTGTTCCATGGGCCGATCGCGACTCGGCCGAACGGCCGGTCGCGCCCCCAACCCAGGGCGGTCCGGCGCGTCCGGCCGCGGGCCGGTGGGGCGGATCCGTGGCAGACTCGGATGCATGCCGGAGACGCAGCTGCGGCCCGCCGTGGAGGTTGTCGACATCGGCGGGCGCGTGGTGCGGATCGTCGACGGGCACCTGATCGCGGCCGACGCCGGCGAGCCGCGCGCGATCGGGCACGACCTGCCGCACCGGGGCGTGGAGCTCAGCGTCGACGCCACCGGTTATCAGGCCCGCTGGATGCGCAGCACGTTCAGCCTGCCCGCGTTCGCCCGGTTGTTCGCCGGCGGCGCGGCCGGCGGGGCGCTGTTCCGGCTGTTCGGCCTGCCGGGCGCGGTGCTGGGCACGATCGTCGCGGTCGGGGTCGCGCGGGCCACCCGGCCGGCCCGGCCCGAGGACGTGACCGACCCAGCGGTGACGATCCAGGAGGACGGCCCCGACCTCGTGCTGCGCTCGGCGTCGCTGCCCTCGCTCGTGCTGGCCGTCATGGAGCTCACCGACACGACCGGCCCGGTCACCGTCAGCCCCGCGGCGCTGCCCGAGACCGCCGCCGGGGTCCGGCTCGACGACGTCGGCGGCCTGGAGGACGTCGTGGCGCAGTTCCGCGACGTCGCCGTGTCGTTCCGCCACCCGGACGTGATGGCCCGGTGGGGCGCCACCCGGCCGCAGGGCATCCTGCTCTACGGCCCGCCCGGCACCGGCAAGACCATGCTCGCCCAGGCGCTGGCCAACGAGATCGGCGCCGAGCTGCGCGAGATCCGCACCCCGGAGATCCTCGACAAGTGGGTCGGCAACTCCGAGAAGAACATCCAGCGCATCTTCACCGAGGCCCGCGCCCTGCGCGCGCCCGCGGTGCTGCTCTTCGACGAGTTCGACTCGATCATCAGCTACACCGGCACGGCGTTCGACGCCGCCGGGCAGATGATCAACGCGGTGGCCGGCATCTTCAAGCAGGAGATGAACACCCTCATCGAGGCCAACCCCAACGTGATCGTCGTGGCCACCACCAACTTCCCCGACCGCGTGGACGCGTCGCTGGTCCGCTCCGGCCGCTTCGACCTGAAGCTGGCGATCCCGCTGCCGTCAAGCCGCGCCCGCGCCGACATCCTGACGAAGCTGATCCGCACGCTGATCTCCCGGCACGAGACGCCGGCCTTCCGGATGTTCGCCGACGACGTGGACGCCGGCGAGCTGGCCGCCGCCGCGACGGGCCTGACCGGCGCGGACCTGAAGGAGGCGCTGCGCCGCGCCCAGCTGGACAAGGCGATGCGCGAGGCCCGCTCCGGGTCCCCGGCCGGCCCGATCACCCACGCCGACCTCCTGGCGGCCGTCACCCGCCTGCGCAGCGCGGAGACCGGCGCGTAACGCCCGCCGCACCGTCGGCGTCGTCGTAGTCCCAGCGTCAGATGGCGCCTGGAGGTGGCGCAGCGTCACCTCCTACTCATCCGGGTCCCAGGCCACGAGCAGGACCAGCTCACCGGCCGTGCCCCGGCAACCGGACAGCGATTTTTCATCGCCGACGCGGCAAGCGCGCGGCACGGGCCGTGAGGCGTTCCTCGATCCCACATGCGAGGGGGACCGCATCGATCCGCACCGGGGGCTGCCACCCCGTCAGGCGTGGACGTACGGCGTCGTGGTGGCCAGGCGGACGAAGCCGAGCCGCTGCAGGATCGGGCTGCTGTCGTCGGAGGCGTCGACCTGCAGGTAGCGGTAGCCGGCCGCCGCGGCCAGCGCGGCGCGGTGCGCGACGAGGGCACGGAAGACGCCGCGGCCGCGCCAGTCCGGGGACGTGCCGCCGCCCCAGATGCTCGCGAACTCGGTGCCCGGGTGGAACTCGACCCGCCCGGCGCAGATCGGGCGGTCGCCGGCCATGGCGACGACGGCCTGCACGATGTCGGGGCGGGCGAGCAGGTGCCGGCCGATCGCCGAGTGGTCGCCGCCGAAGACCTCGTCGTGGACGCGGACCAGCAAGTCGGCCTCGCGCTCGCCGGTGACGGGCACCAGGCGTACCGAATCGGGAAGCTCCACCGACCGCGGGAGCGCGTCGATCTCGGCGACGAGCAGCGACTCCGGCGGATCCGGCTCGAAGCCCGCCGCCAGCAGGCGGGCGGGCAGGTCGGCTGGGCGGTCGTGCGAGTACAGCTTCCACTCCCACGGCAGCCCGGCCGCGGCGAAGCGGCGGACCTGGGCCGCGACGACCGCGCCGGCGTCCAGGCCGGTCAGGTCGGACCAGGTGATGCCGGCCCAGCCGTCGTCGGCGGAGACGACCCGCACGATGCCGGGCTCGCGCTCGACGATCGCGCCGGGGCCCTCCTGCGGCCGCTGGCGGATCTCCCGGTCGAACCGTGCGAGGATCTCGTCGGCGTTCATGGGCTCACCCGACACCGGCCGCCCCTGGCCCCGCAACCGAATTCCGCGCCGCCGGCGACGCAGCCGCGGGCGTGCGCGCCGCCGGGGCGGAGGCCCGGTGCGCCCCCGGGGTGTGGCCGAACGTCCGGCGGAACGCGTCGATGAAGGCGCTCGCCGAGGACCAGCCGCACGCGTGCGCGACCGCCGTCACCGCCGCGCCCTCGGCCAGCAGGACGGCCGCGCGGTGCAGGCGCAGCCGGGCGCGCCATTGCGGGAACGTCATGCCGAGGTCGGCCCGGAACAGCCGGGCCAGGGTCCGCTCGCTCGCGCCGACCTGCCAGCCCAGCGCGGCCAGGGTGCGGCCGTCGGCGGGGTCGTCGCACAGGATCGCGCACAGCGCCCTGAGCCGCTCGTCGGCGGGCGCGGGCAGGTGCAGCGGCTCGCGGGGCGCGGCGGCCAGCCGGTCGAGCAGGACGGCCCGCAGCCGGCGGCGGGCCGGGCCGTCGTCGTGGGGTTCGCGGGTGTACGCCAGGATCAGCTCCCGCAGCAGCGCCCCCGCACCCACGACGGTCGGCCGGTCCCACCCTGGCGGGCCCTCCCCCGGCGGCAGCCCGACGAGGTGCAGCTCGAGCTCGCCGTGGGCCTGGTGGGCGTGCACGGTCCCGGCCGGCACCCAGATCGCCCGGGTGGCCGGCGCGATCCACGAGCCGGCGTCGGTGGTGACGGTGAGCACGCCGCCCGCGGCGTAGACGAGCTGGTGGTCGTCGTGGCGGTGGGCTTCGATCGCGTCGCCGGGCGCGAGCCACCGCGCGCGGGTCGGCGCGACGGGCTGGTGGCGAATCTCCGGCATCGTACTTGGCAGTTTATCGGCATTGGTTGGCGGTTTATCGGAAGCCGGTCAGGCCGGGCACGGCGAGCATGGTCCGGTGCGGAAGAAGACATCGATCGTCCTGCTGGCGGCCGGGCACGCCTGCGTGGACGTGTACCAGGGCGCGGTGGCCGCCCTCGTGCCGCTGTTCGTGGCCGAGCGGGCGTACACGTACGCGGCCGCGTCGGGCGTGGTGCTCGCCGCGACGCTGCTGTCGTCGGTGGCGCAGCCGCTGTTCGGAGCGCTGACCGACCGATGGCCGCTGCCGTGGCTGCTGCCGGCGAGCACCGTGCTCGGCGGCCTCGGCATCGCGGCGGCCGGCGTCGCCGGCTCCTATCCGCTGACCCTCGCGTGCGTCGCGCTGTCCGGACTCGGGGTGGCCGCCTACCATCCCGAGTCCGCGCGGGTGGCCCGGCGCGCGGGGCGGGGCAGCCACGTCGCGATGGGCTGGTTCTCGCTGGGCGGCAACGTGGGCTTCGCCGCCGCGCCGCTGCTGGTCGCCGCGTGCGGCCTGCGGCTGTCCCCGCTGCTGGTCGTGCCCGCGCTGGCGGGCGCCGCGCTGTGCGTCCCGGTGCTGCGCGCGCTCGCCGCGGACGCGAGCGGCGGCCCGGCCGCCAGCGTGGCCGGCGTGGCCGGCGTGGCCGGCGGCGCAGGCAACGGCACTGGCGGCGGCACTGGCGTTGACACTTCCGCTAAATCGGAAATTTCGCCTCCTAGTACGAAAAATCCGGTTCACGCCGACGACCGCGGCTCGTTCGCCCGGCTCACGGCCGCCGTGGTCTTCCGGTCGGTCGCGTTCGTCGGCCTGAGCACGTTCATCGCGGTGTACGCCCGGCAGCAACTCGGCGGCGGCCCCGCGGCCGGCACGGCGGCGCTCGTGGTGCTCTACCTCGGCGGCGCGCTCGGCACCGTTGCCGGGGGCCGGCTGGCCGAGCGCTGGGACCGGGTCACGGTCGTACGCCACGCGTACCTGCTCACCGTGGCCGCCGTGGCCGGGATCGTGCTGGTGCCGGGCCCCGCGGTGTACCTGTTCGTCGCCGCCACCTCGGCCGGCCTGTACGTCCCGTTCTCGCTGCAGGTCACGCTCGGCCAGGACTACCTGCCGACCCGCGTCGGCACCGCCGCCGGCGTGACGCTCGGCCTGGCCGTCAGCGCGGGCGGGGTGGCCGCCCCGGCGATCGGCGCGCTGGCCGACGCCACGTCGCTGCGGGCCGCCCTGGCCCCGCTGATCGTGATGCCGGCCCTGGCCTGGCTGGCCCTGCGCACGGTCCCCGAACCTCCCGCGATCACCGCCTGACCGTCGGCGCGCGGCCGGCCTTCGCGGGGAAGGCCGGCCGCGCGGGCCGGGCCCGGATCAGGCCCGAATCAGACGCGGTGGGCGCCGATTGCGCGGCGGCCCAGCAGCGGCACGAGGCTCAGCAGCAGGCCGGCCACGGCCACCCCGGTCACCAGGTTGATGCCCGGATGGAACTGGCCGAAGTCGGCGCCGCCCGCCGGGGCGCCGGCCGCGACCAGCGCGGTCACGACCGCCAGGACGAGGGCCGCGCCGACCTGGCCGGACGTCTGGACCAGGCCGGAGGCCAGACCCTGCTCGGCGTCGGCGATGCCGTCGGTGGCCTGGGCCATGATCGAGCTGAAGCCGAACGCGAACCCTCCGCCCAGCAGCAGCATCGTCGGCAGCGTGGTGACCGCGTAGTGCGGGGCGCTGCCCGCGGTGAGCAGGAACCAGCCGTAGCCGAGGCTCATCGACAGCATCGAGCCGACGATCAGCGGGGGCGTGCCGTGCCGGGTGATGAGCCGGCCGACGAACGGCGAGCCGAACGCCACGAGCAGGCCCGCCGGCAGCAGCGCCAGGGCCATCCGCAACGGCGACCAGTGCAGGACGTCCTGCAGGTACAGCGTCATCATGAACTGGAAGCTCAGGTACGACCCGAACAGCGCGATCATGGCAAGGTTGGCCCGCACGACGGAGCCGATCCGCAGGATGCCCAGGCGGATGAGCGGATGGCGCACCCGCCGCTCGATGGCCACGAACCCGGCCAGCAGCGCGACCGCCGCGGCGGCGAAGCCCAGGGTCGCCGGGGCGAGCCAGCCGCGCGCGGGGGCCGACACGACCGTGTAGACGGCCAGCAGCATGCCGCCGACCAAGGTGGCCGCGCCGGCCAGGTCGTGGCCGCCGTCGGCGGCCGGGCGGTCGCGCGGGATGAGCGCGATGCCGGCGGCCAGCGCGGCCACCGCGAGCGGGACCGGGATCAGAAACGTCCAGCGCCAGCCGACGCTGGTGAGCAGGCCGCCGAGGATGAGGCCGGAGGAGTACCCGCTCGCGCCGAAGACCGAGAACACCGACAGCGCGCGGTTGCGGGCCGGGCCCTCGTGGAAGGTGGTGGTGAGGATCGACAGGGCGGTCGGCGCGGTGAACGCGGCCGCCAGCCCCTTCACGAACCGGGTGGCGATCAGCAGTCCGCCGTCGTCGACCAGGCCGCCGATCAGCGACGCGACGGCGAAGACGCCGAGCGCGACGAGGAAGATGCGGCGCCGGCCGAGCAGGTCGGCGGTGCGCCCGCCGAGCAGGAGGAGGCCGCCGTACCCCAGCACGTACCCGTTGACGATCCACTGCAGCGAGGTGGTCGACAGGCCGAGTTCGCTGCCGATCGAGGGCAGCGCCACGCCGACCATGGAGACGTCGAGCCCGTCGAGGAACAGCACGGCACACAGCACCGCCAGCACGCCCCAGAGCCGTGGAGTCCAGACCTGCTCTGCCGCCCGTGGTGCTTTGGTGAGTGTCATAGTCACGAGCGGAGACGCTAGATGCGTGTGCATTCAATGTCCATGCACTAAATCCGCGCGCATTTAATGCAGGTGCAATCGCATACGGGGAGGAGTAGGATGCCGCGCATGAGGTCCGAGGGAGCCCTGATCGAGCGCTGGCGCTCGCTGCTGACCAGCTACAACGAGGTCGCGGGGCATCTCGAGCGGGCCCTGCAGGAGCGCCACGGGCTGACCATGAGCGAGTTCGAGATCCTCGACCGTCTCTTCGCGCAGGACTGTGAGAAGCGACGCATGCAAGATCTCGCCGCGGACATGTACCTGAGCCAGAGCGCCCTGTCCCGCGCGGTCGCCCGGCTGGAGAAGCACGGCCTGGTCGGCCGTGCGCTGTGCGAGGCCGACCGGCGCGGCGTGTTCGTCAACCTCACGGACGAGGGCCTGGCCCGGCACACCGCCGCGCGCCGGACCCACCTGGCGATCCTCGCCGAGCACCTGCAGCCCGCCTGACACCGTTCGACCCGACCCGGCGGTGCCGGCGCACCGCGTCGGGCTCGGTCACGCCGGCCAGGATCGCCGCCGCCACCGCACACCGACGCGTCGGCAAGGTCGGCGGGGACGTCTTCGCCGATCGGCTGGGCTACGCCGCGCCGGCGTTCCTGCGCCGGTAGTGGGAGTGCACGGCGTCCTGGCCGGTGTAGTTGGGGCCGGCCCGGTCGTCGGCGCCGAGGTACTCGTACGGCAGCGCGACGTCGCCGCGGTCGTCCCGCCCGATCCGCCGGCGGCGGCCGTCGTAGCTGAAGCCGGCCTCGCGCAGGTCCGTGGCCAGGCGCCGGCCGGCCGGGGAACCGTCGGCCAGCCGCACCGCGGCGAGATCGAGGTCGGCGACCAGCCGTCCGCCGTCGGTCAGCCACCCCGCCGCGCGGGCCAGCAGGCCCAGCTTGTCGCCGACGTAGTGCAGGCCGTGGACGCTGGTGATGAGGTCGTACCGCCGGTGCGGCGCCCATGCGAGCACGGGCGCCGCGGTCAGCCGCAGCCAGGGCACGTCCGGGGCCGGGTCGAAGGCGTCCACGAGGTCGACGCCCTGCACCAGCACCCGGCCGGCCACGCCCTGCTCGTCCAGCCGGCCGGCCGCCTGGATCAGCGCGCGGCCGGAGCCGCAGCACAGGTCGAGCCAGGCGACCGTGTCCGGCGCACCGGTGACGCGCAGCAGGGCCGCGAGCACGTCGACGGGGTCGAAGCCGAGCTCCCGCTCGTAGCTGTTGACGCCGGAGAGTTGCCGTTCGCGGTTCATCGCGGAGTTCGCCACCACTGCCGATCCGGCGAGGGCGTCGTCGTCGAGCAGGGGCACCGCGACATGATCGCAGCTAATGCCGGTGGCGGGAACCCCCATGATCGTCCCCGGCCGGGTCGTCGGAGCCGTGCCCGCCGCGGAGGCCGCCGTGGTCGTCCATCGACGGGCCGGCGGACGGGGTTCCGCCCGGCGTGCGGCTGCCGTGCGGCGTGGGGTTGTCGTCGGCCGTGCCGCGGGTCGCGGAATCGTCGACGACGACCCGGGCCGGGTCGTCGTCGTGGCGGCCCGGACCCGAGCCAGAACCCGAGCCAGAACCCGGGCCGTTGGCCGCGAGGGCCGTGCCGCCGATCGCCAGGACCGCGGCGGTCGTGGCGCTGATCACCAGGAGTCTGCGCATGTGCGGTACACCTTCCATCGCTTGTGCTTGTGCCACAAACGGTGCCGGGCGTTGCGTCAACGGGGTCCTGGCGCGGGGCTAAGGATCGGTTAAGAGCTCCAGGGTCACCCGGGAACCCGCGACCGTGAGGCGGCCGCCGGTGGACTCCGCGGTGCGGCGGGCGATGTCGAGGCCCAGGCCGGTCGAGCCGCCGCCGCTGACGCCGCGCGCGCCGGCCGCCGGGTCGAAGCCGGGGCCGTCGTCCTGCACGACCAGCGCGGCGCCGCGCGCGATCCCGCGCAGGGCGACCGCGAACCCGACGCCCTCGTCGGTGTGCGCGAAGACGTTGCCCAGCAGCGCGTCCACGGCGGCGGCGAGATCGGCGGCGGACACCGCGACCGGCAGCGGGCCCGGGTCCAGTTCCGTGCGCACGGCGCGGCCCTGGTCCTCGGCGAGCACCGCCCAGAACGCGACCCGCTCGGCGACGACCGCCGCAGCGTCGCACGCGGGCGCGCCGCGCTCCCGCCGGGCGTCCTCGATGGCCGCGGTGAGCGCCCGGTCCAGGGCGGCCACGTGCTCGAGCATCCGCGCCGCCTCGGCCGGGTCGGCGAGGCCCTCGGCGTCCAGGCGCAGCGCGGTCATCGGGGTGCGCATCCGGTGCGAGAGGTCGGCGGCGGCCTCGCGCTCCTGGCGCAGCAGGTCGCGGATCCGCGCGGCGAGCCGGTTGAGCGCGGCGGCGACGGCGCGCACCTCGGGCGGCCCGGCGCCGGCCGGGGCGCGGCGGTCCAGGTCGCCGGCGGAGAGCCCCTCGGAGACCGCGGCGAGTGTCCTGATCGGACGGACGACCGCGACCGCGAGCCGGTCGGCGACGGCGAGGCCGAGCAGCAGCAGCCCGGCGCCGACGAGGGCGAGCACGAGCCAGGACCGCGCGACGCCGCGGCGCAGGTCCGCTTCGGGGACGAACGAGCGGACGACCGCGGTGCCGCCGGGCAGGCCCTGCACGGCGACGACGACCTCCCGGCCGTCCGGATGGGCGACGGTGAAGCTGCCGCGCTGGGCCGCGAGGCGCACCGCCGGGGTCCGCTCGGCCCGGGCGCCCACGACGGTACCGTCGGGCAGGAACACGGTGACCGGGTGCGCACCGTCCACATTGGCCTGTTCGACGCTGAGCCGCAGCGACTGGGAATCGGCGGTGGCGACCAGCGCGCCCAGCGCCTGCGCCTGGGCCGCCGCGGCGGCGACCGCGCGGTCCTCGGCCGCGGCGCGCAGCAGCAGCGCGAGGGGCACCAGGAACGCGACCAGTACCAGCGCCATGGCCGCGCTGACCAGCAGCGCGAGGCGGCGCCTCACGGCAGCAGCCCGAAGCGCACGCCGACGCGGCGCACGGTGTGGATGCGCCGCGGCTCCTGCGCGGTCTCGCCGAGCTTGCGCCGCAGCCAGGACAGGTGGACGTCGACGGTCTTGTCCGCGGCCGTGTACGCCACCTGCCACACCTCGGTGAGCAGCTCCCGCTTGGAGACGACCTCGCCGGCGCGGGCGACGAGGAAGTACAGCAGGTCGAACTCGCGCGGCGTGAGGTCCAGGCCCGCGCCGTCCAGGGTGGCCGTGCGGGCCCGCGGGTCGATGCGCACCCCGTCGGCCTCGACCGTGGGGTCGCGCTCCTCGGGCCGGGCGGTGCGGCGCAGCACGGCGCGGATGCGCGCATCGATCTGGTCGGCGCCGTAGGGCTTGACCACGTAGTCGTCCGCCCCGGCGTCCAGCGCCCGCACCATCTCGCCCTCGGTACGCCGCGCGGTGACGACGATGACCGGCACCTGGCTGACCGCCCGCAGCATGCGCAGCGCCTCGCGCCCGTCGAGGTCGGGCAGGCCGAGGTCGAGCAGCACGACGTCGGGCGCCTCGGCGACGGCCAGCTTGAGGCCGTCGAGCGCGGTTGCGGCGGGCACCACCACGTGCCCGCGCCCGGCGAGGGCCCGCACGATGCCGGTGCGGATGGTCGCGTCGTCCTCCACGATCAGCACCTTCGCCATATGGGGAGGTTAACCATTCGTTAGCGTGCCCCCGCGCAGACTGGTCGGCATGAGGATGCGTTGGCCCCTGGCGGTGGGGGCGTGGCTGGCGGCCGCGGCCCTGGCGACGGCCGCCTCGATCGGCGCGGTGAACTCCCTGCGCCGCGGCCTGTTCGGCCTGTCGGACGAGCCGCTGCGCGAGTCCGAGGTGCAGGCCCAGCTGTCGCCGACGCCGTCGCTGCCGCCACCGGAGCCGTCCGGTTCCGCGACGCCGTCCGGTTCCCCGGCCGTACCGTCCGCGGCGACGCGCGCCCTGACCACCGACGGCGGCAGCCTGGTCGCGTCGTGCACGGACGGCCTGGCCACGCTGGTCTCGTGGATCCCGCGGGCCGGTTGGGAGGCCGACCACGTGGCGCGCGGCCCGGCCCCGGCGGTGTCGCTGCGCTTCAAGGCCCGCTCCGGCGGCGGCGCCGTGCGCGCCCGGGTGACCTGCCAGGACGGCGACCCGGCCCTGGCCATCGTCGGCGACGAATAGCCGCCCGGGAGGGGCGGCTGTCAGAGGGACACCGCGGCGCGGCGGAGCCAGAGTTCCAGGCTCACCAGGCTGAAGATGATCTTATGGTGGTCGTGGCGGCCGGCGCGGTGGTCGTCGACGAGCGCTCGGACCTTGTGATGCGCTGCCGGACGCTGCGCCCGTCGTACTCCTCGACGAGCTGGCCGCCGGCGATGCCGAGCCGCGGCGTGCCCGCGAACACGTCCAAGAGCCGCTCGAAGTAGTCGGCGCCGACGGCGATGTCGGCGTCGAGCGTGCCGACGAAGTCGTAATCCAGCCCCTCCAGCCGCGCCAACCCGTCGCGCACGGCGAACACCTTCGAGGCGAAGTCGGCCGGCCGGTTCGCGGTCCGCCGCACGAGGGTGATCCAGTCGGCGCCCTCGATGTGGCGCCGCACCACGTCGGCGGTGTCGTCGACCGAGCCGTCGTCGACGATGACCCAGCGCAGCGGCGGCCGCGTCTGGGCGCGCACGCCGGCGATGGTGCGCACGAGTCGCTCGCCCTCGTCCCGGGCCGCGGTGACCAACACGTATCGGGGATGGGATTCGGGGTGGGCAAGCTCTTGCCGCTCAGCCATGCCGATCCAACGCAAGCACACCCGACCCAAGGTCGCCGACGGATTACTCCTGCCGCGGCAGTCTAGGAATCAGATATCGACAGCCACAACTCACCGTTCGTCTGCAGGCTCGTCAGGCGCTGAGCGCCGCGCGCAGCGCGGCGGCCGGGCCGGTCAGCGAGCCGTGGACGAGCTCGGTGCGGTGCACCAGGCGCGGCTCGGCCACCGGCACCCCGCGCAGCGCCGGGGTGAGCGCCGAGGCCGGCAGCAGCGCCAGGCCCGCGCCGGCGGCGACCAGGGCCAGCAGCGCGCCGGTGTCGGTGCCCGGGTAGGCCAGCCCGCCCCGGAACCCCTCCGCGCGGGCCAGGGCGCGCAGCTGCGCGGGCGGCGTGGCGGCCTCCGGTGCGTCGAGCCAGACCGCGTCGGCCAGGTCGGCCAGGCGCAGCGAGCGGCGCCCCGCCAGCGGATGGCCGGCCGGCAGCGCCACGACCACCGGCCGCTCGGCGACGACCGCGGTGTCGAGCTGGCCGGTGTCCGGCAGCGACAGCGGGTCGCTCGGTGCGGTGACGCCGTCGACCAGGCCCAGGTCGAGCCGGCCCGTGGCGACGCCGGTGGCGATCTCGGAGCGCCCGGCGACCCGCAGCGTGAACGCGACGCGGGGCATGGCGCGCTGCACCGCCACGAGCCGTCCGGCGTCCAGGCCGCACAGCGGCGTCGCCCCGAGGACCACCGTGGCCGGCGGCGGGCCGGAGAGCCGGGCGACGTCGGCGCGCGCCGCGGCCAGCCGCAGCAGGATCGGGCCGGTGTGCTCGAGCAGCCGCGCGCCGGCATCGGTGAGGGCGACCGGGCGGCGGCGCAGCAGCGGCGCGCCGACGTCCTGCTCGAGCGCGGCGATCTGCTGGGAGACGGCCGACTGGGTGTAGCCGAGCTCGTCCGCGGCGGCGGAGAACGACCCCAGCCGCGCCACGGCGGCGAAGGTGCGCAGCAGGTGCGGGTCCACGACATCATGATTCCTTATGTCGGTACCGCAAAGAGTCGTTGGACTGATGAAGGCAGCTCACGGCAGGCTCGAGCCATGACGACAACCCGCACGGCCCGCGTCGCGCTGATCGGCGACCGGTCCGCCCACGTCCGCTCGCACACCCGCGTCCCCGGCCTGATCGACGTCCTGCGCGAGCAGCACGGGCTGGCCCTGGACGCGTACTGGATCCCGACCGAGGAGGTCGCCGGCACCGGGCTGGCCGGGTTCGACGGCATCTGGCTGCTGCCGGGCTCGCCGTACCGCGACGAGGCGGGCGCCCTCGCCGCCGTGCGGGCCGCCCGGGAGCACCGCATCGCCTTCCTCGGCACCTGCGGCGGCTTCCAGCACCTGCTGCTGGAGATCGCCCGGAACCTGTGCGGCCTGGCCGACGCCACGCACGCCGAGAGCGACCCGGGCGGCGAGCGGCCGCTCATCGTGCCGCTGTCGTGCTCGCTCGTCGGGCACGAGGGCGCGGTGCACCTGACGCGCGGCAGCCTCGCGGAGCGGATCTTCGGCGTGGAGCGCTCGGTCGAGCGGTACCACTGCGCATACGGCCTCGACCACGCCTACCTGCCGCTGCTGGAGGCGCACGGCCTGCGCTTCACCGGCCACGACGGCACCGGCGAGGTGCGCATCGCGGAGCTGTCCGGCCACCCGTTCATGCTCGGCACGCTGTTCCAGCCGGAGCTGGCCGGCGACGGCTCGCGCTGCCACGCGGTCATCCGCGCCTTCGCCGAGGCCGCGGTCGCCACGAGCGCGGCGACGGTCCACTGACCGGCGGCCGGCCCGTCACATCGGGCCGGAACCTACGCCCCCGGCAGGCGGTACACCCGCCGGGCGTTGTCCGCGGCGACCGCGGAGGCCAGCCGCCGCGCGTCGGTCGCGGCGAGTACGCCCGCGCCGGTCCACTCGGTCACGAGCTGGGTCAGGGCGGCCCGGAACTGGGCGGCGCCGACGAGGAACAGCTCGGCCAGGCCGTAGGCGTCGGAGGAGTACAGGAGCTTGCCGAAGGGGGCCAGCTCGAAGTACTCGGCGAGCACCGGGCCGGCCCGGCCGCCCACGTGCCCGAGCGTCAGCCCCACGTCGACGTACACCTGCGGATAGACCTGCGCGAGCCAGCCGGCGTGCCGATGGTACGGGTAGCAGTGCAGCAGCACGACCGGCACGCCGCTCGGCTCGGCGGCGGCCAGCCAGGGCTGCAGCAGCGCCGGATCGGCGCGCGTCAGCGCCAGGTCGCGGTCGCCGAAGCCGGTGTGCACCTGGACCGGCAGCCCGGTGTCGACGCCGCACCACAGCACGTGCCGCAGCACCACCGGATCGATGAGCCGGCCGCCGCCGACGCGCAGCCACTCGCCGACCGCCGCGGTGACCGCGCGGGCCGGCGGCCGCTCCGGGTCGATGCCGAGGCCGTGCCGGTACGCGAGCACCGACTTGACGGCCACCGCGCCGCGGGTGGCGTCGGCGAGGGCCGCGGCGAACGCGGGGGCGAAGCCGGACGCCGTCACGCCGGACGCCGCGACCCGCTGGGCCACCGTTTCCAGCCGTACCACCTCGGCCGCCTCGGCGCCGGCGGCCTCGCCGAGCCCGTCGGCGCCGAGCCACCGATCCGCCCGGGCCCGCAACCCGGTGTCGACCAGCAGGGTCGCGAGCCCGGCCGCGCGCAGCATCCGGCGGGTCACCTCGTCGGCGCCGAGCTCGGCGCGGCGGGCCAGATAGGCCGCGGCGGGGGCGTGCGCCGGCAGGTCCAGCGGCGGCGCGCACCACCGGCGCACCGCCAGCCCGAGCGGGCCGTCCAGGTACGACACGCCGGGCGGGGCGGGCACCGACGCCTCGCTGCACCACAGCGCGAACGCGTCCGCGTCGACGGCGTCGGCCACGACGCCGTGGCAGTGCGCGTCGACCAGCTCCGGGATGTGGACCACTCAGTACCGCCACCGCGTCGCGGCCGCGACGTCGGCGGGCTCGGCGTCGGCGAACAGGTCCACCTCGGCCCGGCGTACCGCCAGGAAGGCATCGAACAGCGCCTCGCCCATCGCGGCGCGCAGGCCGTCGTCTGCCTCCAGGCGGCCGATCGCCTCGGGCAGCGAGGCGGGCAGCCGGGGCGGCCGGTCGACGTCCGGCAGCGACGCCGGGTCGACGGTGATCTCGGGCGGTAGCCGCAGCCCGGCGCCGACCGAGTCCAGGACGAGGGCGCAGAGCGCGCCGGCCACGAGATATGGGTTGGCCGCGCCGTCGACGCACTTGAGCTCCGCGTTGGCGGCCTGGTCGCCGTGGCCCGCCACGCCGGTGACGAACCGCAGCCCGGCCTCGCGGTTCTCCCGGCCCCAGCACTGGTACGGGCCGGCCCAGCGCCGCGGCACCAGTCGCAGGTAGCTGGCCACGCCGGGCGCGCCGATCGCACACAGCGCCGGCAGCCGCGCCAGCACCCCGGCGAGGACGGATTCGCCGCGCCCGGTCAGGGTGTACGGGCCGGCGCCGCCCGCGAACAGGGCGCCGTCCGCGTCGCGCACCGAGAAGTGCAGGTGCCCCCCGTTGCCGACCTGACCGGCGGTGACGACCGGGGCGAACGACACCCGCAGGCCGTGACGGGCGGCCACGGCGCGGATCGTCTGGCGCACCAGGACGTTGGCGTCCGCCGCGGCGACCGGGTCGGTGGCCGCGACCGACAGTTCGAGCTGACCGGGTGAGTACTCGGGGTGGTACTGCTCGACCGCGACACCCTGCGCTGCGAGCGTGGCGAGCAGGTCGTCGCCGTAGTCGGACAGCTCGACGAGCCGGGTCATGCCGTAGGCGGGGCCGGTGCCGGCGGGCCGCGGGTCCTCGGCGTCGGCGCCGAGGAACCATTCCACCTCGAAGGCCATCCGCAGGGTGAGCCCGGCCGCCGCGGCCCGCTCCACCATGGTCCGGGCAAACCGGCGCTGGCAGGCCGGGTGCGGCTCGCCCTCCTGGGTCCAGCGCTCGACCGGCGCCCAGGCCCACCCGGGCTGGGCGGCGAGCACGGTCAGCCGGTCCAGGTCGGGGTGCAGGCGCAGATCGCCGGTCGGGCCGCCGATGTGCCGGCTGGTGGTCGCGGAGTCGTCGAGGCAGAAGACGTCGAACACCGGGGACATGCCGACGCCCCAGGCGGCGGCGTCGGGCAGACGGCCGGCGGGAACGGTCTTGACCCGCGTGATTCCGGCGTTGTCGACCCAGGTCAGCGCGACGGCGTGGACGCCCTGGGCGGCGAGCGCCGCGGCGGAGTCGCGGGCCCGTTCGGCGAGATGTGCCCGGTCCATGCGGACATTCTGTCCGAGTTTGCCCGGCAGACTTCGGCCCGCGGGCTTCGATCACCCGGTGAGGGCGCGCGGACCACCACGGCGTCGGCCTGCCGGCGGCGCAGCTCGTCGAGGATGGCCGCCTCCTGCCCGTCGCTCACCCGTCGAGCAGCGTCGCGTCGCGCAGGATCAGCGGAGCCCACGACGGGGCTCCGTGGTGGCCGTGCCTCGGGTCGACGGCGACGAAGCGGGCGGCGGCGGTCCGGGTGACGGTGTGCCGCGCCTGCCAGTCCACTGTGGAGCGTTGCTGGATGCGTTCGCGGCAGCGCCAGGCGCGCAGGCCGTAGTCGACGATGGTGGAGTGGCCGTGTACCTGGGAGAACGGCATCGGCGGGCCGGCCTCCAGCCACGACGGGTACAGCCGGGTCGCCGCCTCGGCCCACAGCGGGCCGTCCGCGCGCCACAGCAGCGGCTCCGGGCGGGTGTTGAGCAGGGCGGCGGCGGTGGCCGCGGTGACCGGCTCGCCCAGCTCGCGCCACGCGCCGGCGGTCAGGCCGGCGTGGGTGACGAGCAGCTCCTCGCCGTCGGCGGTGCGCACCGCGGCGGCGACCCGCAGCCGGTCGCGCAGCCACCAGTCGCGCAGAACGGCGGCCTCGGCCACGCCCAGGCGTTCGGGCCAGAACGGCTCTGCGCCGAAGTACTGCGCGTCATGGTTGCCGGCCAGCTGGATCCACCGCCGCGGCGGGCGGCCGGCCACGTAGGCGAGCACGCCGGCGCTGTCCGGGCCACGGTCGACCAGGTCGCCGACCTGGATGACCATGGTGTCGGGGTCGTCGAGCGCCGCGACGGCAGCGGCGAGCTGCTCCAGGCAGCCGCCCACGTCGCCGATGATCGCGATGGTGGCCATCGGGGCACCCTCCTCAGCCGAGCCGGCGGCGCACGCTCCAGTCGAAGGTACCGCGGCAGACCACGACGCCGTCCGCGCCCGCGGCCTACCGCAGCGTGGCCGCGCGGTGAACAGCGCGGCACGCCGGGAGTCGGTCAGCCGATCGTGACCACCCGGGCCCACGCCGGAGGCGAGTCCGGCACGTAATCGGGGTCCTGCTCGCTCCAGCGCCGCCGCGCCGTGGCGCGCGGGAACAGGCCCACCACCGTGCGGCACGGCGGCCGGCGCTCCGGCCACGGCGTCTGGCCGTCGGTCAGCACCACGACGACGTCCGGGCGCGGCGTGCCGCGCAGCGCCCGGGCGAAGCCCTCGCGCAGGTCGGTGCCGCCGCCCCCGGTCAGCGGGATGCCCTCGGCGCCGCACAGCGGGACCACCAGCGGCGCCGCGGCGTCGCAGGGCACCGCGGTGACCAGGTCGCGGCGGCCGCCGACCGCGCGGGCGATCGCGGCGACCTCCAGCAGCGCGCTGCCCAGCTCGGCGTCGCTGACCGAGCCCGACGTGTCGATGACCACGCTGACGCGCGGCGGGCGGCGGCGCAGGCTCGGCAGGATCACGCCGGGCAGGGAGGCGGACCGGCGCGCCGGGCGGGCGTACGTGTAGTCGTCGCCCGCCCCGGCGGCGGAGGCGGCCGCGCGGACCGCCGCGCCCAGCAGGTCGCGCCACGGCTGCGGCGGGTGGAACGCCTCCTCCGCCCACCGCTGCCAGCCTCCCGGCACGTCGCCCCGGCCGCGGATGCCCTCCGCCACCCGGAACCGGACCGCGTCGCGCTCCTGCGCGCTGAGCCCGTGCGCGCCGTCGGGCCCGAGGTCCCACGCCCGGTCCAGGCCGTCGGCCCCGCTGCCGCAGTCGAGCCAGACCCATTCCTGGGTGTACGGCCCGAGGCGGAACTGCAGCAGGTAGTCCTCCATCAGCTCGCCCGCGGCCAGGCCCAGCGTCGCGGGCTCGACGGCACCCTCGGGGCTGGGCAGCCCGTCGCCGTACGCGTCGTCGTTGATCTCGCAGTCCGCGGCGATGTTCATCCGCAGCCGCTCTCCGGGGCCGGACAGGTCGCGCCGCGCGGCGAACCGGTCCCCGCGGCCGTGGTGGTCGCGCAGCAGGTGCGAGACCTCGTGCACCCAGACCGAGGCGAGCTCCTCCAGCGGGGTGCGCTCGACGAACGCGGGCGAGACGTAGCAGCGCCAGTGCCGGTCCACCGCCATCGTCGGCACCAGCCGGGAGGGCACCGGGTGCAGCGCGAACAGGGCCGTGGCCAGGTACGGGCGCATCCGCGTCGCGTGCAGCCGCGCGGCGAGCAGCTTCGGCAGGTCCAGCGCGGGCTCGGTCATCGGCCGGCCCCCGCGGTCGCCTCCTCGCGGACCTGCGCCCGGTCGGCGCGCTGGGACAGCGACACCGCGCCGGCCAGCCGCTCGATCGCCGCCGGTACCTCCCACTCGTCGTCGCGCAGCGCGGCGAGCGTGGCGGCCGGCACGACCACGAGGTCCGCCGGGCCGGTCTCGGCGGCGCGGGCCAGCAGCGCCCACGCCGCCTCCCAGCGGGCGCGGTCCGGGCGCCGGCGCACCGCCTCGACCACGCCGTCGAGGACGGCCTGGCGCAGGTCGCCGCGCTCCGGCAGTACCGCCGCGGAAGGGTTTTGGAGCAGCTGCTCGGGGTCCGGAAGGTCCATCCGGTCGAGGCTCGCTAGCAGCTCCAGCCCGGGGCCGTCGCCGACCGTGCCGCGCACCAGCATCGACAGCACGTCGCGGTCGGTGCCCGCGGCGGTGGCGAACGCGACCAGCCGCAGCGTCATGTCCCAGCTGCGCGGCGACGGCCACGCCCCGCCCCGGCGGGTCTCGCCGCCGGGCAGCTTGTGCACCAGGCCCGGCCGGGCGGACAGCAGCCCGCACACGGCGCGCCGGGCGTACGCGACGGCCTCGCGCAGCCGCCCGGGGTCCAGCCGCGGCAGGGCGGCCCGCGGCCATACGCCGCCGAGCCCGCGCACGACGACGTCGTGGTCGTACGTCCACTGCAGGTGGACGAACCGGTTGGCCAGCGGCGCGCTGAGCTCCCAGCCGTCGGCGGCCGAGGCGCGCGGGTTGGCCGCGGCCACGATCCGCACGCCGGGCGGCAGGCGCAGCGCCCCGACCCGCCGCTCCAGCACGAGGCGCAGCAGGGCGGCCTGCACGGCCGGCGGCGCGGTGGACAGCTCGTCGAGGAAGAGCAGGCCGCGGCCGGCCCGCACCAGCCGTACGGCCCAGTCCGGCGGCGCCATCGGCACGCCGTGCACCGCGGGATCGTCCCCGAGCACGGGCAGCCCCGCGAAGTCAGACGGTTCGTGGACGCTGGCGATCACCGTGGTCAGGGGCAGGTCGAGCGCCTCGGCGAGCTGGTTGAGCGCGGCGGTCTTGCCGATGCCCGGCTCGCCCCACAGCAGCACGGGCAGATCGGCGGCGACGGCGAGGGTCAGGGCCTCCAGCTGCGCGTCGGCGCGCGGTTCGGTGTCCGTGTCGCGCAGCAGGGCGAGCAGGTCGGCGGCGACATCGAGGGTGGGCATGCGGCATCACCTTGGGTGTGTGAAGGGAAACGGTGGCGAGCTTCAGGGGCCGCGACGGGGCGGCCGTCGGCGTTGCTCAGGGTTTCTCAGCGTTGCGCGGGCGGGCGCGGACGTCGCCGCGCCGGCGGGGATCGCGGCGGGGCGGCGCGTCCGGCGCGCGCGGGTCCAGCCCCGCGCGGAACATGCCGTGCGCGAGGCGCCGCCGCGCCGCCGTCTCCAGGGCGTCGCGCAGGGCGCCGCTGCGCGGCAGCACGCCCGGCCCGAGCAGCCCCTCGACGGCGGCGAGCGCCCCGTCGGCGTCGCCGTGGTCGAGCCGGGCGCGGACGTCGTCGAGGCACTCCGGACGCCGGTGCGCCTCGTCGATGGCCTGCAGGCAGGGCAGCGGCGGCCCGCCGAGCGCGGCGAGCAGCTCCTCCCGGCGCAACTGCCCGGGGTCGTGGTCGAGCGCGATGAGCGCCCCGTCCACGAGCCCGATCCGGTGCCGGGCACCGCGGCAGTCGACATACCGCGACCCGCCGTCGCCGCCCGGACCACCGTTGTCGTCGTCGCGGCGGCGGGGCGCCTGTCTCGGTGTGAGCGCCTGCGCGACGAGCGGATGCAGCCGACCGGCGTCGATCAGCCCGGCGCGCAGCAGGCCGGCGTCGGGCGGCTCCCACGTCGCCGCGTGCGGCAGGACCGGCGGCGCCGCGCCGCCCCGGCGGGCGGGCCGGGTCCGGCCGGAGCGCTCGAGCAGCAGCCGGCGCCGCCCGCCGAGCCGCACGACCACGGCCTCGTCGTCGCCCCGCCCGTCGGCCCGCCGCAGGATCTCGGCCTCCGCCGCCCACCGGCCCGGCCCGCCGGACCGCTCGGGAAGCTCCCCGGCCCGCCGGGCGTCCCAGAGGTGGCGGTGCAGGTCGAGCCGGAAGTGCCGGTCGGGCCGCGGATGCGGGTGCCCGCACGAGCCGCCCCCGTCCCACAGCGCGAGGCTGATCCGCTGCCCGGCGCCGGCCCAGGCGGGCGGCGTGCGGGCGACGAGATGCAGCCCGCCCGTGCCGCTCGGCTCGTACCGGGCCAGGGCCACGGTCAGCCCCGGCCGCAGCAGCCCGTCCGGCGCGATCCGCGGCATGTGCCAGCGCAGCAGGTCGGGCGCCAGGTGCCGCAGGTCGGCCCGCACCAGCCCGGCGAGCTCGTGCCCGCGGGTCTTCGCGAGGATGCGCAGGTTGAGGTCGACGTCGACCCGCGCCGCCGCGCAGGCCCCGCCCCAGTCCCCGGCGGCGCGCCGCGCGGTGGCTGATTCGATCATCGGCGGCGGCACGGCGAACTCACGTATCCGCAGCCAGAAGAGAAGCCGGGCTTCACCGTTCGCTTCGTGAGTGCGCATCAGCACTCACCTTTGGCGGACGGGACCCCCGATCTGCGCTTGTAGGTAAGCATCGCGGGTAGCGTACAACGCCCCCGCACCGCCTGTCAGGCCTCACCGTCCAACGAGGAGCCCCAGCAGGGCACGGTCGCTGCCGGGCGGGCCGACGAGCGCGATGCCGGCCGGCGGCGAGGCGCCGGTCGGCACGGAGACGCTCGGCAGGCCGTAGGCGCTGGCCGGGACGGCGCAGCGCAGCGTCTCCCGGCGCCACGAGTCGCGGCCGGCCGGGCTAAGCTCGCGCGGGTGGCCGGGCCCGCCGGCCGGCAGGGCCAGCCAGGCGTCGTCGCCGAGCAGGTCGAGCAGCTCGGCCCGCCACGCGGCCAGCCGCGCCCGGGCGCCGGCCTCGTCCTGCGCCGAGACCTGCGCGCCGAAGCGGAACCGGCCCTCGACGTCGGCGGCGAGGGCGCGCGGGTGGGCCTCGATCCAGGCGCCGTGCGCCCGCCACGCCTCCGCCGCCTGCACCTGCCGGAAGGCCAGCAGCAGCGGGTCGGGGTCGTCCCAGGTGGACAGCGTCACCTCGGTCACCGGCGGGCCGAGCAGGGCCGCGGCCTCCGCCGTACCCCCGACGCAGAGCATGCGCGACGGCGGGCCTTGCGGGCCCGGCGGCAGCAGCACGTCGCCCACCGCGGCCAGGGTCCGCGCGTCGCGCGTGATCCAGCCGACGGTGTCGAACGACGGCGCGAGCGGCAGCACACCCTGCGTCGGGACGGCCCCGTGGGTGGGCCGCAGCCCGAACAGGCCGCAGCACGACGCCGGCACGCGGATCGAGCCACCGGTGTCGGTGCCCAGGCCGACGTCGGCGTGGCCGGTGGCCACCGCCGAGGCCGGGCCGCTGGACGAGCCGCCGGTGACGAGGCCGGGCGCGGCCGGGTTGGGCGGCGTGCCGTAGTGCAGGTTGCTGCCGGACAGGGAGTAGGCGAGCTCGTCGGTGTGCGCGATGCCCTGCACGTGCGCGCCCGCGGCGCGCAGCCGGGCGAGCGCCGGGGCGTCCTCGGCCGCCGGCAGGGCCTCGGCGAGCCAGGCCGGGTTGCCGCCGCCGACCGCGAAGCCGGTGACGGCGAAGAGATCCTTGACCGCGAGGCGGAGCCCGTCCAGCGGGCCGTGGCCGGTGGCCGGCGCCAGCGGCATGCCCTTGACCCGCCAGACGCTAGGGTCAGCTGTCACGTGAGCAGGGTACTGCGCTACCAGCCCGGCGCGCCCTGCCACGCCGCGGCGGCGAGGGCCCCTTGCCCGTCGGCGTTGCTCAGGACTGCGGGGAATATCGCCGCCCGGCCCCGTGTTGACCATGGTCTGTGAGTGAACTTCCGCTTTCCGTGCTCGACGTCGCGCCGGTCGCTGTCAACGGCTCCAACGGCGAGGCCCTGCGCAACACCACCGAGCTCGCCCGCCGGGTCGAGGCGCTGGGATACCGCCGGTTCTGGGTCGCCGAGCACCACAACATGCCGGCCATCGCGAGCTCCTCGCCCGCCGTCCTGCTCGCGCACCTCGCCGCCGCCACGTCCACGATCCGGGTCGGCTCCGGCGGGGTGATGCTGCCCAACCACGCCCCGCTGGTGGTGGCCGAGCAGTTCGGCACGCTCGAGGCGCTGCACCCGGGCCGCATCGACCTCGGCATCGGCCGGGCGCCCGGCACCGACCAGTACACGGCGCTCGCCCTGCGCCGCACGATGGAGGGGCTCTCGGCGGAGAACTTCCCCGAGGAGCTGCAGGACCTCATCGCCTACTTCGACGGCGAGGGGCGCATCCTCGCCTCTCCCGGCAAGGGCGACAAGCCCGACGTGTGGCTGCTCGGCTCCAGCGGCTACAGCGCGCAGCTGGCCGGCGCGCTCGGCCTGCCATTCGCGTTCGCCCACCACTTCAGCGCGCAGAACACGCTGCCGGCGCTGGCGCTGTACCGCACCAACTTCCGCCCGTCGCGGTGGCTCGCCGAGCCCTACGCGATGGTCGCGGTGAGCGCGATCGCGGCCCCGACCGACGAGGAGGCCGAGTTCCTGTCCGGGCCGAGCGCCCTGTCGTTCCTGCGGCTGCGCTCCGGGCGGCCGGAGCCGCTGGCCACGCCCGAGGAGGCGGCGGCCTATCCCTACAGCGACCGCGAGCGCGAGTTCGTGCTGCAGCGCCGCGAGGGGCAGGCCCTGGGCTCCCCGGACACGGTCCGCAAGCAGCTGATCGAGCTGCTGGAAGCGACCCGCGCCGACGAGTTCATGCTGACCTGCATGGTGTACGACCTGGAGGCCCGGGCCCGCTCGTTCGAGCTGATCCGCACCGAGGTCGCGCCCGCGCTACGCAAAGCGGCGGGTTAGCTCCAGCGCGCGGGACTGCTGGACGCCCCGGGCCTGCCGGACCACGAACCTCCGCAGCAGCGCCGGCGACCGCACGGTGATCGTCTCGGTGACCGCGGTGTGCCCCGCGGCGTCCCCGTGCGGCGCCAGATCCACCTCGGCGCGCAGCCGCACCCGGCCCGGGCTGACCACCTCGCTGACGATCCGCGCCTCGCCCACCGTCATCGTCACCCGGATCGCGTTGCGGTAGAGGCCGAAGCGCTCCACGGCGACGTAACGCACCACGTCGCCGTCGCGCCGCACGTCGCGCACCGCCACCACCAGCGGCGACAGCCCGACGTAGGAGTGCGGGTCGGCCAAGTGCACGCGCACCTCCCCGGGCGCCGCGGCGACGACGAACGAGTGCGCGAAGACATCGACGGCCATGGCCTGAGACGGTAGCGTCACGCGATTACGGACGATACGCCGGATGGCGGCGACCGCGATCATCAGCGAAGATGGCGGGCGATCTTGCAGGTCGAGTGAGGTGGGGGCTGTGAACAAGACCTGGGTGCGGCTGCGGCCGGTGCTGGAGGGCGACCTGGCGATGTTCCGCCGGTTCGCCACCGAGCCGGGCCTGGCGGGGGCGGCCTGGACCGGCTATCACGAGCCGAACGGCCCGGCTCGGCGCTTCGCGCAGGACGGATACCTCGGCGCCGAGGACGGCCGCCTCATGGTCGAGGCGGACGAGACCGCGGCCGGGTTCGTGCACTGGTTCGCCATCGGGTCGGGCCTGGCGCAGTACTGGGGGGTCGGCATCGTCCTGCTGCCGGAGTGGCGCGGCCGCGGCGTCGGCTGGCGGGCCCAGACGCTGCTGTGCGACTACCTGTTCGCCAGCACCCCGGCGCAGCGCATCGAGGCGCGCATCCAGCCGGAGAACATCCCCGAACAGAAGGCCCTCGAGAAGGTGGGTTTCCTCGCCGAGGGCATCCTGCGCTCGGCGGAGTTCCGCGACGGCGCCTGGCGCGACGTCCTCGTCTACGGCCGCCTCCGCGGCGACCGCTGACGCCCGCCCCGCGAAGGGGCCGGCGGTCAGGTCACGTCCGGGTGGGCCTTCAGGATCGCGTCGACGATCTCGTTCGGCGGTCGCTCGACCGAGATCTCGGTCGCGGCCTCGTCCGGCGCCGGCGGCTCCAGGGCGGCGAACTGGCTGTCGAGCATCTCCACGCGCATGAAGTGGCCGTGGCGGGCCGCGAGCCGGCGCGCGATCAGCTCGGGTGAGCCCTGCAGGAACACCATGTGCACCTGCGGCCGGTCCTCGCGGAGCCGGTCGCGGTACGCCCGCTTGAGGCCCGAGCACGTCACGACGCCCGGCTCGGCGGCGGTGGCGCGCTCGTCGATCCAGTGGCCGATCGCCGCCAGCCAGGGCTCCCGGTCGGCGTCGGTGAGCGGGATGCCGGCGGCCATCTTGGCCACGTTGGCGGCGGGGTGGAAGTCGTCGGCCTCCGCGTAGCGCCAGCCGAGCCGGGTCGCCAGCAGCGTGCCCACGGTGGTCTTCCCGGTGCCGGCGACGCCCATCACGATGAACACCGGGGGCGCGTCTGGCATGCCGACACCGTACCCGCGCGCCGGGCTCGCCACACGTCGATCCCCGCTACGCCGAGCGGTACGGAGGCTCGAGGGGGAGGTACCAGCCATGACCGCGATCGCCACGACGCGCTGGGCCGGCCCGACGTGATCAGCCGAACACGGCCGACAGATCGGATGTATCCGTTATCCGGTGAACGGCGGCGACCGCGGATCTCGGCAGCGGCGCGTAGAGGTGCGGGTAGGTGCCGCCGGACGGGCTCGGCTCCCACCTGAGCGCCTCCCCGAGCGGCTCCGGGTCGACGGCGAGGATGACGAGTTCGGGCTGGTCGGCGAAGTACCGCCCGACGGTGCCCGCCACCTGGTCGTCGCCGGAGAGGTGGACGAACCCGTCGGCCCGGTCCAGCGGCGAGCCTTCGAACACGCCGGACGCTCCGGCGGCCTCGAACGCGGACCACTCTGCGGGGAGCAGGATCTTGTAGATCGGCACGCGCCTCACTCTGCCACGATTCACCCCCGCCGGGTGGGCGGCGGGCGGCGACGGCTCACCCGGCCGCCGCCTAGCGTGCCCCGCGATGAAGACCAGGGCATGGCTGTGCGTCGCGAGCGCGGCGCTGATGGTGGGCACACTGAGCGCGGCGGAGGCGGCACGCGAACCGGATCCGCCGCCGATGGTCGAGCGGTCCAACGCCACGACCGTCCACCCGAACGGGACCACCGCCGTCACGGAGAGCGACGACCGCATCATCTCCGTGCTCGCCGGCTCCGGCCTGCTGGCATTCGCCGGCGTGGTCCTGGTCGGCGGCGTCGTCGGCCTGGGCGGGATGCGCGTGCCCGGCGGCGTCTCGATGAGCGTCGCGCGGTCGAGGCTGTGGTACCGCTCGGTCCGCCGCACCGGCGTGCACCGCGCTACCGAGCACCGCTGACGCTATTCGAAGAGCGAGCCGCGGCCGCCGCCCTCGCGGGAGCGGGCGCGGCGGCGCAGCACCACCACGACCGAGTCGACCAGCGCCGTCGCCGCCAGGACGAACAGCGCGACCGCCAGCCAGGTCAGCCCGGCGGTCAGCGAGAGGACGCCGAGCGCCACACCGACGACGAGGCCGAAGAGCGCGAGGACCAGGCGGAGGTTCAGGGCGCTGTACGGGTGCCCGATGTCGCCGCGGGCGCCCCGGGGCTGGGCGCGCATCGTTCGATCATCCCTTCAGCTGCGTGATCCTGTCCTCGAGGATGGTGGTGGCGATCGCGGCGCGATGCGGCTGGCCGCGCAGGAACGCCTCGGCGAAGCGCACCGCCTGCTGGTAGGTGACCTTCGCGGGCATCGGCGGCTCGTTCGCGTCGACCGCGACGTCGACGAGGGCCGGGCCGTCGTAGGCGAGCGCCTCGCGTAGCGCCTCCTCCAGGCGGCCCGGCTCGCTGACGTGGACGCCGAAGCCGCCGCAGCCGCGCGCCCACGAGGCGTAGTCGGGGGCGGGGTCGCCGAAGCGGACGCCGTACTCCGGGAAGCCGAGCACCATCTGCTCCCAGACGATCATGCCGAGCGCGTTGTTGTTGTTGATGACGACCTTGATCGGCAGGCCGTAGCGGGCCGCGGTGTGGAACTCGGCCATGAGCATGGCGAAGCCGCCGTCGCCGATGTAGGCGATGCACTGCCGGCCCGGGTACTCGTGCTGCAGCGCGATCGCGTAGGGCAGCCCGGGCGCCATGGTGGCGAGCGTGCCCGACATGTAGAACTCGCGCCGGCCGACGATCTGCCAGTGCCGCGCCGCCCAGGTGGCCACCGTGCCAGAGTCGCAGCACAGGATCGCGTCGGTGGAGGCGGCGCGGTTCAGGGCCGCGGCGAGGTACTGCGGCGCGATCGGCGAGCGCTCCGCGTTCTCCAGCCCCGCCATGCGCTCCCGCCAGTCGCGCATCTTCTCCTGGTACCGGCGCAGGTGCTTGCGGTCCTCCCGGCGGCGCAGCCGCGGCAGCAGCGACTCCAGGGTGGCCGCGGCGTCGCCGACGAGCGGCACGTCGGTCGGGATGCGCGTCCCGGCGCGGGTGGCCTCGGCGTCGATCTGCACGATGTGCGCCTGCCCGGGCTCGGGCAGGAACTTCGTGTAGGGGAAGTTCGTGCCCACCATGAGCAGCGCGTCGCATTCGTCCATGAGGTCCTCGCTCGGCGCGGTGCCGAGCAGCCCGAGGCCGCCGAGGGCGAACGGCGAATCGTCGGGCACGACCATCTTGCCCAGGAGCGACTTGACGATCGGCGCGCCGAGCACGTCGGCGGTGAGCTCGACGATGGCGCCGGCCCCGCGCGCGCCGACGCCCGCCAGGATCGCCGGGCGGTCGGCCGCGTTGAGCAGGTCGGCGGCGGCCTGCAGGTCGTCGTCGGCGGGGCGGGCGGGCGGCGAGACCCACACCGGCTTGGTCGCGGGCCCGCGGACCGGCCCCACCTCCTCGTACGGGTTGTCACCCGCGGTGGCGACCTGTACGTCGTTGGGGACGGTCAGGTGTGCCACGCCGCGGCGGGCCAGGGCGGTGCGCACAGCGATGTCGACCAGCGCGGGCACCTGCGCCGGATTGACGATCGGCTCGTTGTACTCGGCCACGTTCTCGAAGAGCCGGTCCAGGTGTACCTCCTGCTGGTACGCCGTCCCGAGCACGCCCGACTCCTGCATCCCGGTGATCGCCAGCACCGGGGCGTGGTCGAGCTTGGCGTCGTAGAGCCCGTTGGCCAGGTGGATGCCGCCGGGCCCGGACGTGGCCATGCAGACGCCGAGCCGGCCGGTCGCCTTGGCGTGCGCGACGGCCATGAACGCGGCCGCCTCCTCGTGGTGCACGAGCACGAACCGGACCCGGTCGGCGTTGCGCCGCAAGCCCTCCATCAGGCCGTTGATGCCGTCGCCCGGCAACCCGAACACGGTGTCCACGCCCCAGGCGGCCAGCCGAGCGATGATCGCCTCGCCCACGGTCTGCTTCGTCATACGGTGCGCTTTGC
Organism: Dactylosporangium sp. NPDC048998; assembly: GCF_043197855.1. Classification (NCBI taxonomy): domain Bacteria; kingdom Bacillati; phylum Actinomycetota; class Actinomycetes; order Micromonosporales; family Micromonosporaceae; genus Dactylosporangium; species Dactylosporangium sp. NPDC048998. Next base: position 238,958 of record NZ_JBICTV010000005.1, on the reverse strand, counting down.
CGCATCCGTCGCATCCAAACCTCCGGCGGCGATCCGGTACCGTGCAGCCACATGGGACTGCTCGACCGGCTCCGCGGCACCCCGCACGACCGCTTCGCCCGCCGGGTGCTCACCGCGATGCGCGACGCGGGCGTGGCTCAGGCGCGCTATCTGCCGGAACAATTCGCGATCGAGGTGCGCCGCGACTCGAAGACGGACTCGCCGGGGATCGCCTACCTCGGCAGCCTCTTCCGCGAGTGCGCCCGCGCCGGCCGCGCCGAGCGCCGGGAGCGCATCGCCACGTTCCTGGCCGCCGTGATCTTCAACCCGGGCGCGCCGCAGAGCTGGGAGGAGGTCGCCCCGCTGCTGCGGCCGCTGCTGCGCACGGTGACATTCGGTATGGCCGCGCCCGCCGCGCGCCCGCTGCACCGCCCGGCGTGGCCGTACCTGGCCGAGTTCGTGGTGGTCGACCAGCCCACGTCGATCATCTACGTGACGGCGAAGCAGGTCGTGGAGTGGGGCGTCACCGAGCGCACCGTGTACGACCGGGCCCGGCGCAACATGGCCGAGCTCGCCCGGCGCACGAGCGACGCGAGCGACGGCCCCGGCCCCCGGTCGCTGATCCGCATGGTCGAGTCCGGGGACGCGTACTGGGCCTCGCACCTGTTCGTCGACGGCTGGCTCGCGGCCCAGCGGGCCCGGGTCGGCGGCACCCCGCTGCTGTTCGTGCCCGACACGACCGGGGTGATGCTGGTCGGCCGCACCGCCGAGGACACCCAGGAGGGCCTGGGCAAGCTGTTCGAGCTCGTCGAGCGGGAATATCTGGAGGCGGCCCGGCCGATCTCGCCGATGGCGCTCACGGTCGGCGATGACGGCGCCGTGGTGCCGTTCCTCGCCCCGCCCGGCGACCCGATGTACGAGATCACGCACCGCACCGAGGTGCTGACGGCGTCGTCGGAGTACTCGGCCCAGGCCGAGCACCTGCAGACCGAGGCGTTCGTGGCGTCGTGCACGGTCGCGCAGCGCCCCGACGGCTCGGTGTTCTCGGTCGCGAGCTGGGCCGAGGGGGTCGACACGCTGCTGCCGCGCGCCGACTTCGTGGCGTTCCCGTCCGCGTCTTGGGCCGAGTCTTCGGCCGATGTCGCCGACACGTTCTTCGTGGCATGGGACGCGGTCGCCCGCGAGGTGGACCTTGAGCCGGAGCCCGGGGTGGCGCCGGAGCGCTACCGGCTGCGCGAGTGGCCCCACCCCGGCGTGGTCGAACGGCTGCGCCGGGTCGCGACCCGGCCCTGAGGTCCCTGAGGTCCCTGAGGTCACGGCCCGGATGCGGTACCGCGCGGAGCCGGGCCCGGTCCGCGCGGTACCGATGCGCTAGTTGCCGCCGGGGACGGTGAGGCCGCCCGAGGCGTCCGGGGCCTGGATGTCCAGGATGTCGACGTAGAAGCGCAGGTCGCCCTGCGGGTAGCCCTGGGCGTTGTTGTAGGCCTCCTTGACCGGGATGTCGAGGATGACCCGGCTGCCGACCTTGAGCCCGACCAGGCCGCGGTCCCAGCCCTCGATGACCTGGGGCTGCTGGTTCTGCTCGGCCATGCCGACCTGGACCGGGAAGGTCTGCTTGTGCTCCCAGGACGAGTCGAAGACCTTGCCGTCCTTGTACGTCAGGCCGACGTAGTTGACCACGATGGTGTCGCCGGGCTTCACGGCCTTGCACTTGCCCTGAATGAGCACGTCGACGTGGCGCACGCCGACGCTCGGCTCCTTGCCGGCCTCCGTCGTGGGCTCCTTGGCCAGCCGCTTGTCGAAGCCGCCGAGCAGCGGCGGGTAGGAGGACTCGTTCGGCTTCTTGCACAGGGTCTTCTGCTCCTCGGCGCGGTTGCCGAAGTACCACACGCCGGCGAACGCGCCGCCGATGGCGAGCAGGACGATGAGCGTGCCGGCGATCGCCTGGCCGGTGCGGCGGCGCCGGGCGGTCTTCGCGGCGGCGACCCGGGCGGCGGCGCGCTTGTCGGCCTTCGTCAGCGGCGCGGGCGCCTTGCTCTTCGACTTCGCCGACTTGTCGGACTTGTCCGTCTTCTCGGACTTCTCGGACTCTTCCGGCTCTTCCGGCGCATCGTCGCCGGCGTCAGCATCGTCACCGGCGTCGCCATCGGCGTCCGTCGCGTCGGCGGCGGTCTCGTCCGAGTCGGTCTGCTCGGACGCGGTCTGCTCGGCGGCGGTCGTGTCGGTGATGACGGACGCCGACTCCTCAGCCTCCGTCGATGCGTCCGGCTCGGCCGGCTCCGCCGCTTGCGGCGGGGTGGCCTTGGTCGACCTTGCCGGGCGGCGGTTTCTGCCCCGATCGCTCACAGTTCGTCGACTCCCCTGGTGGACGGCCCAGCACACGGACGGACCTGAGTTTTGTTCGGCAGAGCTTCCCATACCACACGCTTCGCGGCACGCACCGGGGTACCCACCCGATATGGCCTAAGGTCGGTCGTATGGGCAACGCTACGGGCGTCGAGATTACCGGACCGCTCGGCGAACGCTTCGCCGAGATCCTCACCGACGAGGCTCTGAGTTTCCTGGCAGATCTGCACCGCGGCTTCGACGAGCGGCGCCTGGAGCTGCTCGCGCTGCGCAAGGAGCGCGAGGCCACGCTCGCCGACGGCGGCACCTTCGGCTTCCTGCCGGAGACGCTCGACGTGCGCGAGGGCGAGTGGCGGGTCGCCGAACCCGCGCCCGGCCTGGAGGACCGCCGCGTGGAAATTACCGGGCCGACCGACGCGAAGATGACCATCAACGCGCTGAACTCCGGCGCGAAGGTCTGGCTCGCCGACCACGAGGACGCCAACACCCCGCTGTGGGACAACGTCGTGCAGGGCCAGCTCAACCTGCGCGACGCGATCGCCGGCCGGCTGGAGTACACCTCGCCGGAGGGGAAGCGCTACGCGCTGACCGACGGCGCGCGGCCGACCATCGTGGTGCGGCCCCGCGGCTGGCACCTGCCGGAGAAGCACATCCTGGTCGACGGGCAGCGCACCTCCGGGTCGTTGACCGACTTCGGGCTGTACTTCTTCCACAACCACCTCGCCACCCGGCCGTACTTCTACCTGCCGAAAATGGAGTCGCACCTGGAGGCGCGGCTGTGGAACGACGTGTTCGCCTTCGCGGAGGAGCGCTACGGTCGCCCGACCGGCACGATCCGCGCCACGGTGCTCATCGAGACGTTCCCGGCCGCGTTCGAGATGGAGGAGATCCTCTACGAGCTGCGCGAGCACTCCGCCGGGCTCAACGCCGGCCGCTGGGACTACATGTTCAGCGTGATCAAGAAGTTTCGCACCCGCGGCCGGGACTTCCTGCTGCCCGACCGCAACTCGGTGACGATGACGGTGCCATTCATGCGCGCTTACACCGAGCTGCTGGTGCGCACCTGCCACAAGCGCGGCGCGCACGCGATCGGCGGCATGGCGGCGTTCATCCCGAGCCGGCGCGACCCCGAGGTCAACCGGGTGGCGATGGAGAAGGTCACCGCGGACAAGACGCGCGAGGCCGGCGACGGCTTCGACGGCTCGTGGGTCGCCCACCCGGACCTGGTCCCGGTCTGCCGGGAGGTCTTCGACGCGGCGCTGCACGACCGGCCGAACCAGCTCGACCGGCTCCGCGAGGACGTCTCCGTCGGCGCGGCCGACCTGCTGGCCATCGGGCAGACGCCGGGCGGGCGGACCGAGGCTGGGCTGCGCAACGCGGTCAGCGTCGGCGTGCGGTACCTCGACGCGTGGCTCAAGGGCACCGGCGCGGTCGCGATCAACAACCTGATGGAGGACGCGGCGACGGCCGAGATCTCCCGCTCGCAGGTGTGGCAGTGGCTGCACAACGACGTCACGCTGGACGATTCGGGCGAGAAGGTCACCCGGGAGCTGGTCGAGCGCATCGCCGACGAGGAGCTGGCGGCGCTCGGCGGGGATCTGGCCGCGGCCCGCGCGCTGTTCATGGAGGTGGCCGTGGCCGACGACTTTGTGGACTTCCTGACCATTCCGGCGTACGAAAGGATGCCTTGACATCTCCCCGTCCTAAAGGACGGGGATCCCCGCGGTCGCCCTTGGGTTTTCCTGCTTCACTGCCGGTCGCCTTGTCCGGGAGGAGTCCCGTTGAGGTCTTACACCAGCTCCACAGGCAGACACCGCCAGCCCGGCGGCCAACAGGTTGCGAGCCGCGTTGACGTCACGGTCGTGGACGGTGCCGCACCGGCACGTCCAGGTCCGCACGTGCAGCGGCATCTGCTCGGCCATCGCGCCGCAGGCCGAGCACAGCTTGGAGGATGGGAACCAGCGGTCGACCGCGATCACCTCACGGCCGTACCATTCCGCCTTGTACTCCAGCATGGTGCGGAACTGCCGCCACGCCGCATCCGAGACGGCGCGGGCCAGCGGGCGGTTCTTGACCATGTTGCGCACGGCCAGGTCCTCAATCACGATCGTTTGGTTCTCACGAACGAGCCGAGTGCTCAGCTTGTGCAGGTGGTCACGGCGCCGATCCGCAATCCGGGCATGAATCCGGGCCACCCTGCGCCGGGCCCTGGCCCGGTTCGCGGAGCCTTGCTCCCTGCGGGACAACTTCCGCTGGGCGCGGGCCAGCCGGGCGCGGTCGCGGCGTTCGTGCCGCGGGTTGCTGATCTTCTCCCCGGTGGAGAGGGTGAGGAGGTTGTCGAGGCCGGCATCAATGCCGACGGCCGCGTTCGGTGCGGCAACGGCCGCGATCACCTCTTGGCACAGCAGCGACACGAACCAGCGCCCGGCCGCGTCCTGGCTGACGGTCACCGTCGACGGTTGCGCGCCCTCAGGCAGGGGCCGGGACCACACGATGTGCAGCGGCTCGGCCATCTTCGCCAGGGTGAGCTTGCCGTCGCGGTAGCGAAACGCGCTGGTGGTGTACTCCGCCGACTTCCGAGACCTCTTCTTGGTCTTGAAGCTCGGGTAGCGGGCACGTTTGGCGAAGAAGTTCGTGAACGCCACTTGCAGGTGCCGCAGTGCCTGCTGGAGCGGGACCGACGAGACGTCGTTGAGGAACGCCAGCTCGCCGGTCTTCTTCCACGCGGTCAGCATGGCCGAGGTGGCGTTGTAGTTGATCCGTTCCTGGCGTTGGGTCCACGCCTCGGTGCGGGCTGCGAGAGCCAGGTTGTAAACCTTCCGGACACAGCCGAACGTACGAGTCAACTCGGCGGCTTGCGCGTCGGTCGGGTAGCAGCGGTATTTGAACGCCCGCTTCACGGTCCTGGCCATGTCCCCATAACTAGCATGCTGACCGGGAACCCTTGCGGTGACACGCGGGCAGACACCGATCCGCCCTGGCGGCGGATCGGCTATCCCTGTCCTGCTGCGCAGGGGTCCGTTTCCTCCCCGGCTTCCTCCCTGGCCTGTAGGCCGGGGTATCCACGGAAGGAATCAGATGACCGTAGATGCGCTCGCCGGGGCGGTGCGTGAGGTGCTGCTCCCGGAGCAGATCATCACGGACCGGCAGCGGCTGCGCACGTATGAGTGCGACGGGCTGACCCACTACCGGGTCGTGCCGGGCATCGTGCTGCTGCCCCGCACCGCCGAGGAGTGCGCGGCCGTGGTCCGCGCCTGCGTCGCCACCGCGGTGCCGTTCGTCGCCCGCGGCTCCGGCACCGGGCTGTCCGGCGGCGCGCTGCCGCACGCCGACGGGGCGCTCATCGTCACCTCGCAGCTGCGCGCGATCCGCGAGATGGCGCCGCAGGACGAGCGGGCCGTCCTCGAGCCCGGAGTCATCAACCTGCAGGTCAGCCGGGCGGCCGGCCCGCACGGGTACTACTACGCGCCCGACCCGTCCAGCCAGCAGATCTGCTCGATCGGCGGCAACGTCGCGGAGAACTCGGGCGGGGCGCACTGCCTGAAGTACGGCTTCACGGTCAACCACGTCACCGGCCTGCAGATCGTGACCCCGGACGGCGACCTGGTCCGCCTCGGCGGGCGGGCGCCCGACGCGCCCGGCTACGACCTGCTCGGCGCGTTCGTCGGCTCCGAGGGCACCCTCGGCATCGCGACCGAGGTCACGGTACGCCTGGTGCGCCTGCCCGAGACCGTGCGCACCCTGCTCGCCGCGTTCGCCGGCACCGACGAGGCCGGCGCCGCGACCTCGGCGATCATCGCCGCCGGCGTGGTGCCCGCCGCCGTGGAGATGATGGACGCCCTGGCGATCGAGGCGGCCGAGGCCGCCGTGCACTGCGGCTACCCGGGCGGGGCCGGCGCGGTGCTCATCGTCGAGCTCGACGGTCCGGCCGCGGAGGTCGACGCGCAGTTCGCCGCGGTCGAGGAGTTCTGCCGCGCGCACGGCGCGTTCGAGATCCGCATCGCCGCCGACGACGCCGAGCGGGCGCTGTTCTGGAAGGGGCGCAAGTCCGCGTTCGCCGCGGTCGGGCGCATCTCCCCCGACTACATCGTGCAGGACGGGGTCATCCCCCGCACCGCGCTGCCGCGGGTCCTCACGCGCATCGGCGAGCTGGCCCGCGAGCACGGGGTGCGGGTCGCCAACGTCTTCCACGCCGGCGACGGCAACCTGCACCCGCTGGTGCTGTTCGACGAGTCGGTCGCGGGGCAGGCCGAGCGGGCCGAGACGGTGTCCGGGGCGATCCTCGACATCTGCGTCGAGCACGGCGGCTCCATCACCGGGGAGCACGGGGTCGGGGTCGACAAGGCCAAACACCTTCCGCGGATGTACTCCCCGGCCGACCTCGACACGATGCAGCTGGTCCGGTGCGCGTTCGACCCGCGCGGCCTGGCCAACCCCGGCAAGGTGTTCCCGACCCCGCGGCTGTGCGGCGAGGTGCCCGGCCGGCGCAAGGGCGTCCATCCCCTGCACGAGTCCGGCGTGGCGGAGGTGTTCTGAGGGTGAGGTGGTCACACGGTGACGGTGCGCGCTGAGATCGCCGGGGTGCCCGCCGCGGCGGTGGCCTCGCCCGCGTCGACCGCGGAGGTCGCCGAGGTGGTGCGCGGCGCGGCGCGGGACGGGCTGGCCCTGGTCGCCCGCGGCACGGGTACCCGGCAGGACTGGGCGCTGCCGCCGCAGCGACTCGACCTGATCCTGGAGATGGGCGGGGTGTGCGGCCTCGTCGAGCACGCCGCCGGCGACCTCGTCGCGGTGGTGCGGGCCGGCACGCCGCTGCGCGAGGTGCAGGAGGCGCTGCGCCCGGCGGGCCAGCAGCTCGCGCTGGACGAGCCGCTGCCGGGCGCGACCGTCGGCGGCACCGTCGCGGTCAACGCGTCCGGCCCGCGCCGGATGCTCTACGGCACCGTCCGCGACCTGCTCATCGGCGTGACCGTGGTGCGCGCCGACGGGCTGGTGGCCCGGGCCGGCGGCAAGGTGGTGAAGAACGTCGCCGGGTACGACCTGGGCAAGCTCGTCGCCGGCTCGTACGGCACCCTGGGCGTGATCACCGAGTGCGCGTTCCGGCTGCATCCTCTGCCCGCCGCCGCCCGCTTCGTGTCGGCGCCCGCCGGCGGCCCCGACGAGGCCAGCCGGGCCGTGGCCGCGGTCCTCGGCTCGCAGGTCGTGCCCAGCGCCCTCGAGCTCGACATGGCCGACGCCGGCCGGCTCACCGTCGCCGCCCTGGTCGAGGGCGTCCCCGCCGGCGTCGAGCGGCGCGCCGCCGACCTGGAGAAGCTGCTCGGCGACGATGCCGTGCAGAGCGAGACGCCGCCGCCGGGCTGGGGCGCGTACCCGTGGTCGCCCGGCGATGTCGGCATCAAGCTGACCTGCGCCCTTTCGAGAGTGTCGTACCTGCTCACCGCCGCCGGCGTGACCGCGCAGCTGCACGACGTGCCGCTGCGGGTGCGCGGCTCGGCCGGCACCGGCGTGCTCTACGCCGGCCTGCCCGCCGGCACCGACCCTGGCGTGGTGGCCGGCGTCGTCAGCGACCTGCGCGCGGCGACCCGGGCCGGCGCCGGGCACTGCGTGGTGCTGACCGCCCCGGCCGCGGTCCGCTCCCGCATCGACATCTGGGGCCACGTCGACGGCCTGGACCTCATGCGCCGGGTCAAGGACCAGTTCGACCCCGCGGGCACGCTCGCACCGGGCCGCTTCGTCGGGGGCATCTGATGACCGCGGACCGCTCCGAGCTCATCAACGACTGCGTGCACTGCGGCTTCTGCCTGCCCACCTGCCCGACGTACGTGCTGTGGGGCGAGGAGATGGACTCCCCTCGCGGGCGCATCCAGCTCATGCTGCAGGAGAGCCAGGGCGAGCCGCTCACCGCAACCATGGCCGGCCACTTCGACGCGTGCCTGGGCTGCATGGCGTGCGTGACCGCGTGCCCGTCCGGGGTGCGGTACGACAAGCTCATCACCGAGACCCGCGCGATGGTCGAGGAGGTCCGCCCGCCGTCGGGCCGGGCGCTGCGGGCGGCCGTCTTCGCGCTCTTCCCGTACCACCGCCGGCTGCGGGTCGCCAAGGCGCCGCTCGTGGGGTACCGGATGCTCGGAATGCCCTTGCGACGGCGCCTGCCGGCGACCCTGCGCACGCTCGTCGACCTGGCCCCGCCGCTGCGCCGCGCGGTCCCGCTGCCGCCGCTCGTGCACGCGCTGGGCCCGCGCCGCGCGCGCGTCGGCATGCTCACCGGCTGCGTCCAGCACGCCTTCTTCCCGTCGGTCAACGCCGCGACCGCGCGCGTCCTGGCCGCCGAGGGCTGCGACGTGGTCATCCCGCCGGCGCAGGGCTGCTGCGGCGCGCTGAGCCTGCACAGCGGCCGCCGCGACGAGGCCGCCCGCTTCGCCTCGGCGATCCTCGACGCGTTCACCGGCGTTGACGCGCTGGTCGTCAACGCCGCCGGCTGCGGCTCGGCGCTCAAGGAGATCGCCGAACTGCTCCCCGACGACCCACGCGCCGCCGCCCTGGCCCCGAAGGTGCGCGACCTGTCGGAGTTCCTGGTCGAGCTGGCCCCGGTCGCCCCGCGCCACCCGGTCCCCGTGACGGCCGCCTACCACGACGCGTGCCACCTCGGGCACGCCCAGGGCGTGCGCGCCCAGCCCCGCGCCCTGCTGCGCGCCGTGCCGGGCTTGGACCTGCGGGAGATCCCCGACCCGGAGATCTGCTGCGGCTCGGCCGGCATCTGGAACATCCTCAACCCCGGCCCCGCCGCTGAACTGGGCGACCGCAAGGCCCGCGACGTCCTGTCCACGGGCGCGTCCCTCCTGGTGACGGCCAACCCCGGCTGCCTGATGCAGATCGCGGCCGCGGCCTCCCGCGTGGGCGCCCCGCTGCGCCTGGCCCACACCGCCCAGGTCCTCGACGCATCGATCCGCGGCGTCCGCCCGGAGACGCTGGGTTAGGTGGGGCCGGTCCAGAGCCAGGCGCCGGGTCGGTGACGGTTGTGAGCGCGGCGGAGCGGGGGCGCGTGCGCTGCGCGGCCGGGCACTGGTTCTTCGGCCCGTCGGAGATGCTGCCGCACCGCCGCCGGGGCCGTTGAACGCGGGAAGACCGGCGCGCGTGGGTCAGTTGGGGCGCAGCGGGCGGCCCTGGCCGTCGACCGGGCGGCCGGCGAGCATCATGATGCCGTCGATGACGAACCACAGCCACAGGCCGCCGGTGATGATGAACGGCAGGCCGAACAGGAGGAAGGCGCAGACGAAGGAGACCCAGCCCACGACGAAGCTCAGGATCAGCTGGGTCACGCCGAGCGCAATGTTGCCCGCGTAGAGCCGGCCGATGCCGCCGATGGCGAGGAACAGGGCGGGCAGCAGCTGCAGCAGGCCCGCGACGAGCTTGCTCTTGTCGGAATACGGCTGGCCGGTCAGCGGGTCGTAGGCGGCCACGGCGACCGGATAGCCCACGGGCTGGGCATAACCGGGCTGAGCATAACCGGGCTGGGCATAACCGGGCTGGGCGTAGGCGGCCTGGCCGTAGGGGTCGAAGCCGCCCGACGTCGGGGCACCCGAGACCGGGGGCATCTGGTAGGCCGTCGAATACGGCTGGCCGGACGCAGGCGGGCTGGACATCGGCGGCGGCAGCGCGGGCTGGCCGTACGGGTCGGACTGCGGGTAGGGCACCGGCTGCCCATACGGCGACGGCTGCCCATACGGATCCTGCTGCCCATACGGATTGGGGGTTCCATACGGTGGCTGCGTCATGACGTGCAGGCTACAACGCGGGTACGACGTTTTCCGCCCCACTTCCCCGGCCTCCACACGGACTCCGGTCCGTTCAGGGGGTCTGCGACACTGTGCCGATGGAGGAGACCGGGGAGCTGGCCAGCGCAAGCCTGGTCGAGCTCGCGGTGTCCCGGCTGACCCGGGAGATCCTCGGCGGCGCGGCGGAGCCGGGTGAGCGCCTCGTCGAGGAGCGCTGAACCCGCGCCGCGAGGCCGAGGCGGTTTCCATGATCACGGAGCGAACGTGCTGCAACGTGCTGCTCCTTGTACGTGTCCGCTCCGTGATCATGACGAACCGACTGTGCCGAGGCGGCGTCGTTCAGTGCGCCGCCGCCATCCGGCCCCGCCCGGTCCCCTGGTGCGTCAGCTGGTACGCGGCGACGAGCAGCAGCACGCCGCTGATGATCGCGTATATGCCGATGGCCCAGGCGATGGCCAGCGCCCCGGCGGCGGGTCGGACCATGATGAACAGCCCGGCCACGATCGCGAGCGCGCCGATGACCGCCATCGACCAGCCCCCGTGCTGGCGGGTCGCCAGCCAGAGGTCGGCCAGGCCCGTCACGACCGCCCACACGCCGACCATGATGGCCAGCACGATGGCCGTGATCCCGGGCCACACGATGGCCAGGATGCCGAGCACGAGGCCGACGACCCCGGCCACGCCGCGGGCCACCCTCGGCCCAGTGCCGTCGGCGAAACCGGTGACCACGTTCGACGGCCCGGGCGACGGGCGGATCGCGTGGACGAGCTGCTCGACCCCGGTGACGATGGCGAAGATGCCGAACACCAACGCCAGCGCGATCACCGTCACTCCGGGCCAGATCACCGCGATGATGCCGAACAGTATCGCGAGCACACCGCGGATACCCAGCAGCCAAGCTTCCCTTTTCAGCATGTGATCCCCTGCCTTCCTGCGTTGTGTCTAGATGAGCCGGGCGTCGAAGGGCGACTCTCGGGCGAGCGAGCTGTACAGCGCGTGCTCGCCGGGGGTGAGCCGCTCCGGCACCACGATGCGAATCTCCGCGAACAGGTCACCGGCCGGGCCGCGCGGGTTGGGCAGGCCCTGGCCGCGCAGGCGCAGGCGCCGGCCCGAGGACGAGCCCGCCGGCACGTCCAGGTGCAGTTCCCCGCCGGGTGTGCCGACCGGGACGACCGCGCCGAGGGCCGCCTCCCACGGGCTGAGCGGCACCTCGACCATCACGTTGCGACCGGAGACCTTGAATCTCGGGTGCGGCGCCAGGTGTACGACCAGGAGCAGATCCCCCGGGGGGCCTCCCCGCGTGCCGGGCGCGCCCTGGCCGGGCAGCCGCAGCCGCTCGCCGTCGATCATGCCGGCCGGGACGTTCACGTCGTACTGCCGGGGCCGTCCCGCCGGGCCCGGCAGCGTGACGCGCCGCCGGCCGCCGGTGTAGGCGGTCTCCACGCCGATCGTGAGCTCGCCCCGGGTGTCGGTGCCGCGCGCCCCGCGGAACAGCCCGCTGGACAGGTCGACGTCGATGCCGCCGCGGTACTGCTGCTGCCGGCCGCGCCGCCCCGCGTCGTACTCGCGCCGCCGTTTCGGGTCGGCCAGCACGCCGTACGCCGCGGTGATCTCCTTGAACCGCTCCTCCGCGGCCGGCTCGGAGCTGACGTCGGGATGGTAGCGGCGGGCCAGGCGCCGGTACGCGCGCTGGACCTCGTCCTGCCCCGCGCCCCGCGCGACGCCGAGCACCTCGTACGGGTCGCGGAAGTCGACCGCCATGACGGCCCGTCCTGGGTCCCTGTGGCCCGCCTCAACCCATCGAGCTGCGGCCGACCTGGCCGGTGCTGCCGGTGCCCGACAAGCCGGCGTGCTGGCTCGCCGGGCCGGGCCGTTTCTGGCGCTCCTTCATCTGCTTGGCATGCGCGGCCGGATTGTCCGGCGATTTCAGGTGCTGCGTGGACGGCTCCTGCGGTACCACGGAGGAGTCCACGATCTGCTGCTTGCGATGTACCTCGATCCGCCGCGCCTGCTGCACGTGCGCCTTGGGCGCCACGATCGTGAGCACGCCCGCGTCCAGGTCCGCCTGGACGCCCTCGGGGTCCACGTCGCCGGGCAGGGCGACGATGTACTCGAACTCACCGGTCCTGCGCGCGTGGTGGCGCAGCGTCCCCTCGCGGTGGCGCTCGCCGAACGTGCCGAAGACCCGGATCTCGTTGTCGCGCAGCTCGATCTCCATGTCGTCGGGCGCGACTCCCGGCAGGTCCAGCTCGACCCGGAACGCGTCGCCGGTCTCCTCGACGTCGACGGGCGCGCCGCTCGTCACGGGCATGCCCAGCGCCGGATACATGGCAAGCGACCGGCGGGGACGGGTGACCAGCAGTGTCATGGTGACGCCTCCCAAAAGTGCGGGCTGCACGTACCCCGCCATGCTGGGCGAGGAGCGGGTGAGGCGGTCCCACCCGCGACGGATGACCCGACACCGCTCCCCCGCCAGCGCCGTCCCCGGCGAGTGATGGCCGCTCACCTGCTCGCCCGGCAGCGTTCGGCGCATGTACGAAGACGTGTTCATCGCGGAGGTACGCGAAAAGACCGGCATCAGCGACCCCGAAAGCGCCCGCCGAGCCCTGCGCGGCGTGCTGCACGCCCTGGCCAACCGGCTGCCCGACGGCTGGGTGCACCAGCTGGCGGCGGAGCTCCCGCCGACGCTGGCCGAGCCGCTGTGGGGCTACCAGCACCTGTACGACCAGGAGGTACACCTCGACTTCCTGGCCGACGTCGCGGCCCGGGCGTCGGTCGCGCCGGCCGACGCCGAGCGCCTGGCCCGGGCCGTGTTCGCCGCCGTGGCGGGAACCTGCGACCCGGCCCTGCTGCGCCGCGTCTACCAGCCGCTGACCAGCGACGTGCTGGTGCTGACCGAGGCGGACTCGTCGCTGCTGCCGGTCTGATCGGCGGTACGACCGCCGGAAACAATGCGACGGAGCGCGGCCCCCGCCGCGCTCCCCGACCCAGGTGAGAGCGTTACCGTCCGGCGCGCAGCTCCTCGACGAGCGCCGGTCCGGACGTGGCCCAGCCCAGCGACCTGGCCTTGGCGCCCGTGGCCCGCTGATCCAGCAGCAGCGCGTCGGCGAACGGCGCACCCAGGCGCGCCCGGGACGCCTCGGCGGTCTCCGGGGCGACGCCCGCGCCGCCCGAGGCGGCCTCGGCGATCTCGCGGACGGTCGGGCTGACGCCCGAGGCGGCGATGAGGCGGCCGAGCCGCTCCCCCCGCTCGACGACAAGCCGGTAGAGCGCGGCGACGTCGTCGACGTGCACGGTCGTCCAGTGCTGCGAGCCGTCGCCGACGAGCCGGACGCGCCCGTCCTCGTCGCGGGCCGCCGCGAGCACCCCGGCGGGGATCCCGCCGCCGTGGCCGAAGACGATGCCGGGGGCGACGATCGTGGCCGCCAGGTCGGCGTCGAGCACCGACCGCTCGACCTCGACCCGCCAAGCGGTCAGCGCGGGCGGCGCCAGCGGGGACTCCTCGGTGATGTCGGCGTTGTCGCCCCAGAGCCAGATCCCGCTGGTGTGCACGTACGGCTTCCCGGTGCCGCCCAGCGCCCGCACGGCCGCGGCCACGACGGCCCGGTCGAAGCGCGCGGGCTCGCCGTCGCCGGTGGCGGCGAGGTGCACGACGGCGTCACCCTCGGCGAACCGGTCCGCGGTCCACGCGGTGTCGAGCAGATCCCCGACCGCCGCCTCGGCGCCGGCCTTGCGTACCTTCTGGGCCGCCTCCTCGCCGCGCACGAGCGCGGTGACGGCGTGGCCGCCGGCAATGAACTGCCCCAGCGCGGCGGAGCCGATGTACCCGGTCCCGCCGGTCAACACGATCCTCATGGCCCCGACGCTAGATCGGTGGAGCCCCGCGCGGGACGTGGGTTACGCCTCCCCGCCGGGCGGAATAATCCGCGCTCAGCCCCGCAACGGGGCGGTGGCGAACTCGCGCATCCCCTCGTCGGGGCCGATCGCGGCGGCGAAACCCAGCTCGCGCCGGGCCCGCGCCGGCGACGCGACCACGTGACGCACGTCGCCCGCCCGGAACTCGCCCGTCACGACGGGCTCGGGGCCGGCCATCGCCGCCGCCAGGGCCGTGGCCATCGCACCGACCGTCGTCGGCCTTCCGGAGCCGATGTTGTACGCCCGGAAGCCCGCCCCGCCCAGGGTCGCACCCACGGCGGCCACGTTGGCCCCGGCCACGTCGGCGACGTGCACGAAGTCCCGCCGCTGCGCGCCGTCCTCGAAGACGCGCGGCGGCCGGCCGGACTCCAGCGCGGAGCGGAAGATCGCGGCGACCCCGCTGTACGGCGTGTCGCGCGGCATGCCGGGGCCGTACACGTTGTGGTAGCGCAGGGCCACCACGGCGCCGCCGGACGCGGCCGCCCACGCCGAGGCGAGGTGCTCCTGCGCCACCTTCGTCGCGGCGTAGACGCTGCGCGGCCGCAGCGGGGCGTCCTCGCCGACCTCGCCGGGTTCGAGCACCTCGGCGCACGACGGGCAGCGTGCCTCGAACCGGCCGGCCGCGAGGTCGGCCGCGGCCCGGTCGCGGGGCTCGGCCGGGCCGTGCCGCGGGCAGGCGTACGCGCCCTCGCCGTAGACGACCATCGAGCTGGCCAGCACCAGCCGGCCGACGCCCGCGCGGGCCATCTCGGCCAGCAGCACGGCGGTGCCGAGGTCGTTGCACCCGGCGTACTCGGGCAGGTCCGCCAGGTCGACGCCCATGCCCACGACCGCGGCCTGGTGCACCACGACCTCGACGCCGGCGAGCGCGGCGGCGACCGCGGCGGCGTCGCGCAGGTCGGCGCGCACGAACGCGCCGTCGCCGGGGGTGACCGGCGCGCGGTGCGCCTTCGGGTGCAGCGCGTCGAGGACCACGACGTCGTGCCCGGCCCCGCGCAGGGCGGCGGCGACGTGCCCGCCGATGAAGCCGGCGCCGCCGGTGACGAGGATTCGCATGTCCTCACGCTAGGGGCGCCCGGGCCGCGGCGCGGGCGCACGTTCGCGGTTCGTAATGGTCGGTCACCCCTTCGTAAGATCCTTCGGCCGCGATCGTGGGTAGCGTCCCGGCCGTGCCTGATGTCGTACTGCCCTGCCTCGACGAGGCGGCCGCGCTGCCGTGGGTGCTGTCCCGGATGCCGGCCGGATACCGCGCGATCGTGGCCGACAACGGCTCCACGGACGACTCTGCGGCGATCGCCGCCGCCTTCGGCGCGACGGTCGTGCACGCCGCCCCGCGCGGCTTCGGCGCCGCCGCCCACGCCGGCCTGACCGCCGCCACCGCCGACGTCGTGTGCTTCATGGACGCCGACGGCTCGTTCGACCCGCGGCAGCTGCCCCGGGTCGCCGGGCCGGTCGCGGCCGGCTCGCACGACCTGCTGCTGGGCCGGCGCCGGCCGACGACCCGCGGCGCCTGGCCGCTGCACGGCAGGGCCGGCAACGCGCTGGTGGCGTGGCGGCTGCGGCGCGCCACCGGGATGCTCGTGCACGACCTGGGCCCGATGCGGGCGGCCCGCCGCGAGGCGCTGCTGGCGCTCGGCCTCACGGACCGGCGCTTCGGCTACCCGCTGGAGATGATGGTCCGCGCCGCCGAGGCCGGCTGGCGCATCGGCGAGGTCGACGTCGACTACGCGCCCCGGGCCACCGGCGGCCGGTCGAAGGTGACCGGCACCGTGCGCGGCACGCTGCGCGCGGTCCGCGACATGGCCCGGGTCCTGTCGGCGTGAGCGGTCCGGAGCGAAGCGGAGGTGTCGGCGTGAGCGTTCCGAGGATCCAGTTGCTGCTGCTGGCCAAGGCGCCCGTGCCGGGGCGGGTCAAGACCCGGCTCTGTCCACCGTGGACACCCGCGCAGGCGGCGGCGCTCGCGGCCGCCGCGATCGCCGACACCGTCGAGGTGCTCTCGGCGACGCCCGCCGTCGCCCGCACGCTCGTCGCCGACGGCGCGCTGCCGGCCCCGGCCGGCTGGGGCCGGCGCGAGCAGCGCGGCGACGGGCTCGGGCCGCGGCTCGCGGCCGCGTATGCCGACACCGCCCGCCCCGGCGTCGCCACCCTGCTGGTCGGCATGGACACCCCGCAGCTCAGCGTCGGTGACCTGATCGCCGCGGGGGCCGCGCTGGCCGGCTGCGACGCGGTCCTCGGCCCGGCGGAGGACGGCGGCTGGTGGACGCTGGGCCTGCGCGACCCGGCCGCCGCCGAGGTCCTCGCCGGCGTGCCGATGTCCACCCCGCAGACCTTCGCGCTCACCCGCGCCGCGCTGCGGGGACGCGGCCTGCGGGTGGCGACGGCGGCGACGCTGCGCGACGTCGACACCGCCGCCGACGCGACCGCGGCCGCCGCGGCCCGGCCCGACGGCCGGTTCGCCCGGGCGCTGTCCACCATGGACCCCTCGACGTCCACAGTGGACGCCGAACGATGACCGCACCCGTCGCCGTGTTCGGGGCGGCCCTGCGCCGGGCGGAGCGCGGCGAGCCGGCCGGGCTGCGGCTGATCGGCCCGGGCGGCGCGGTGCGCGCCCTGGACCCGCACGCCTGGCACGCCGGGCTGCGCCCCGGCGACCGGGGGCTCGTGGCGCGCTGCCCCGACGGTACCGTCGACCTCGGCTGCGGGCCGGGCCGCCTCATCGGCGCCCTGGCCGCGAGCGGGCGCCGCGTGCTCGGCGTGGACCTCAGCCCGCAGGCGGTCCGCTACGCCCGCCGCCACGGCGCCCCTGTGCTGCGCCAGGACCTGTTCGGCCCGCTGCCCGGCGAGGGCGGCTGGACCGGCGCGCTGCTCGCTGACGGCAACATCGGCATCGGCGGCGACCCGGCCCGGTTGCTGCGCCGGTGCCGCCGGCTCGTCGGGCCGGCCGGCGCGGTGCTGGTGGAGGTCGACCCGCCCGGCGCCGGCAGCTGGAGCGGCCCGGTGGCCCTGGCCGGGCCCGGGCGCACCAGCGCGCCGTTCGCGTGGGCGTTCGTCGCCGCCGACGACATCGCCGCGATCGCCGAGCGGGCCGCGCTGCGGCTCGCCGAAACCTGGACGGAGGCCGGCCGATGGTTCGTCCGCCTGACCGCATGAGGCCGCCCGGCCGCGTGAGGCTGCCCGGCCGCGTGAGGCTGCCCGGCCGCGTGAGGCTGCCCGGCCCCGCGCGGCTGCTGGCCGCCGCCGCGTGCCTGGCCGCCGTGCTCGGCGCGCTGCTGCTGCCCGGCCGCTGGTACCTGGCGTCGTGGGTGCCGTTCGCCGCCGGCGCCTGGCTGGTCCCGCGGGTCGGCCGCCGCGCCGCCCTGGTCCTCGTGCTGCTCGGCGCGATCGCCCTCCCGCTGGCCGCAGCCGCCCGCCCGCCGAACAGCAGCGACGACGTGTACCGGTACGTGTGGGACGGCCGCGTGCAGCTCGCCGGCGTCGACCCGTACCGCTACCCGCCGGTCGCCCCGCAGCTCGCCCCGCTGCGCGACGACTCGCTCTGGCCGCCGGGCGCCCGCTGGTGCGTGCCGGGCGCCTGCACGCTGATCAACCGCCCGGCCGTACCGACCATCTATCCCCCGGTGGCGGAGGCCCTCTTCGCCGGCGTCGCGACCCTGGCCCCGCGCGCGGCCCGGGAGCGCCCGATGCAGCTGGCGATGGCCGGGTTCGCCGCCGCCACCGGCGCCCTGCTGTGGGCCGCCCTGGCCGCCCTGGGCCGCGACCCGCGCCGCGCGGTGCTGTGGGCGTGGTGCCCGCTGGTGGCGCTGGAGGCCGGCAACAACGCGCACGTCGACGTCGTGGCGGTGGGCCTGGCCGCGGCCGCGGTGTGGATCCTGGCGGCGGCCCGCACCCGGGGACGCGCGGCGCTCGGCGGCGCCGTGCTGGGCCTGGCGGTCGCCACCAAGCTCACCCCGGCCGTGCTCGGCCCCGCGCTGCTGCGCCGCCGCCCGCTGGCCGTGGCGCTGTCCGCGGCGGGCGCGGTCGCGGTCGTCTACCTGCCGCACGTACTGGCCGTGGGTCCCGCCGTGCTGGGGTACCTGCCCGGATACCTGCACGAGGAGGGGTACGCCGACGGCAGCCGCTTCGCCCTGCTGAGCCTGGTCGCGCCCGGGCCGCTGACCGCACCCGCCGCCGCCGTCGTGCTGGCCGCGACCGCGGTGCTGGTGTGGCGCCGGGCCGACCCGAACCGCCCGTGGCGCGCGGCGGCCGCGATGGTGACCGTCACGCTGCTGGTCGCCGCGCCCGCCTACCCGTGGTACTCGCTGCTGCTCGTCATGCTCGTGACCTACGGCGCTCCCGCCGAGTGGCTGGCCGTGGCCCTGGCCGCATACCTCGCCCAGTTCGCCGGCGAGCTCGGCCTGTCCACCGGCGCCGCCCAGCGGATCGGCTACGGCGTGGCGCTGGCCGTCATCCTCGCCGGGCTGCTGCTGCGGGCGCGGCTCAGGATCAACCGGCGCTCAGCGTTCGACCAGTCGCCTCTCCAGGGCGACCACGCCGTCGACCAGCGCGCGACTGGAGGTGCCGGGAGCTGGGCCGTACCGTGGTCGCGACACCGGCAGGGCCCGGTAGCCCACCACTTGCCAGCCCGGTTCCTCCAGCGGGGCGAGGGAGTCGATCCCGAAGAGCGCTAGCCCGCCCGGCACGCGCCGGGCGATGGTCCGCATCTGACCGGCGGAGCTCTCGCTGACGATGTCGGCGAGCCAGTGCACGACTGCTGGCCGGCTCGCGAGCGTGCCGGCCAGCGCGGTGACCGCCACGGTCGGCAGGTACACCAGCAGGCCCTCGGTGATCACGATCACCGCGCCCGATCGTCCGGCGTCGTCCAGCACGGCGGTCACCGCGGTTTCGTTGCGAACGTCGAGGCCGACCCGGCGGATCGGACAGCTGGGCCGCCGGCCGTGCAGGGTCCGGCCCTTGAGCTCGATGACGGCCGGGTCGTCGGCCTCGACCAGCTCGCGGCATCCGGACAGCCGCATCCGGTAGGGCCTCGTGCAGAAGCCGGCGCCGAGGTTCACCACCGTCGCCCCGGGCCACCGGTCCAGCGCCGCGACCAGCATCCGGTCGATGAGGACGGTACGGCCGACAACCTCGTCCACCCCGGCGTCGGCGAGGCGAGCGACCTGCGCGTCGGCGCCGCCGGGCGTGAACAGCTCGGCGAACGGGTCCGACAGCCGGGGGTGCGGACGGCGGCTCTCCGCCGCCCGGCAGGCCGCCGCGGCGTACGCGGTGGCCTGCACGGTCCGGTCGACGAGCGGGTCCATTCCCAGCGGAACAGCCAGGCGGCGCCGGCGGCGCAGACCACGACGGTGCCGCCCAGCACGGTGAGGGCGACGCCGATCGAGTCACCGTGGTCGAGCCAGGCCCATTGCAGCGACTCGATCGCGTACGTCAGCGGGAGGGCGTCACTGATCTTGCGCATCCAGTCGGGCATCAGCTCGAGCACCGGATCCGCACCAGAAAGATGCACACCGTGACCTGGCAGATCGACGACCTCGACATGGGTGCGTACCTGGCCCGGATCGGCCACGACGGACCGGTCGCCGCCGACGGCGACGCTCGCCACGCTGCATCGTGCTCACATCGCACGAATCCCCTTCGAGAACCTCGACATCCCGCTCGGTCGCGGCATCGCCGTCGACCTTCCCAGCGTGCAGCGCAAGCTGGTCGTCGCGCGGCGTGGCGGGTACTGCTACGAGCACGGCGTGCTGTTCAGCGCGGTGCTGCAGCGGCTCGGCTTCCGGGTCGACCGGCTGCTGGCGCGCATGGGCGACCCGCTGATCGAGCCGCGTCCGCGCTCGCACATGGTGCTGCGGGTCGCCGAGGGCGACCGCGTCTGGCTGGCCGACGTCGGCTTCGGATCCGGTCTGCTCGAGCCGATCCCGCTCGTCGAGAACGAGCCGCACCGGCAGGGCGTGTGGGACTTGCGGCTCATGACCGGCGCCGACGGGGCGTGGCGGCTGCAAGAGATGCGCGGCGGCGACTGGACGACGCTGATGACGTTCACGGAGGAGCCGCAGTACCCGGTCGACGTCGAGGTCGCCAACTACAACACCAGCACGAACCCTGCCTCGCCGTTCGTGCGCCGCGGCATCGTGGTGCGCAAGGACGAGACGAGCGTACGCAGCCTCGTCGGCCATGAGCTCAGCGAGGAGCGGCCGGGCAGGCCGGACCACAAGCGCCGGATTCCCGGCGACCGGCTGGGCGCGGTGTTGCGCGACGACTTCGGGCTGCGGCTGAGCGACACCGAGATCACCATGCTGGACGGGTACGGCGATGACTGAGCGGTTCACACGCTGACGCCCGCCCGCCGGGAAAGGCCGTTCGCCACCCATCCGTAACGACGAACCGAACTTCACAACGTCACCCGTCGAGACGGCGAGCGACGCTCGGCGATCGCGCCGCCGTGCCGGCTCCTCGTGTAAGGCCGAGGACCACTCCTGCGAGAATCCCGGCGGCGCCGAGGACAAGGACCGCAGTGACGGTGCCGGTACCGGTCACGGCGACGGCGAGGAGCGACGTGAGCGGGATCAGACCGTTGAAGAGGCCGGTGCGTTGGGCTCCGAGCCGTTCCATCGCGCCGTACCAGGCGATGAACACGACCGCGGTGACGGCAACCGCGAGGTAGGCCAGTGCCAGCAACTCGGTCGGGGTCGGCACCCGCAGGACGGCTTCGCCATGCGTGGCGCCGACGAGCGTGGCTGCGGCCAGGAGCGTGACGCCGGCAAGGCTCGACGCGTACGTGGTGGCGGCGAGGGCGCCCAACCGGGGCAGCAGCGGCGCGGCGAACAGCGTCGTGCCGACCACGCCCGCCAGGGCTCCGAGTGACAGCAACAGCCCCTGCGGGGTCCAGGCCGGGCCGCCGCCGGCAGCTGCGAGTTGGGCGGCGGTGACGCCGGCGGCAACCACCACGGCGGCCGTCAGTATCCGGCCGGAGGGCCGGCGTCGCGCCGCGAGGCTGGAGGCGACAACGATGACCAGCGGAGCGGCGCCGATCACGACGCCGACCCCGGCCGGATCGGTGACGCGGGTGGCCGCGATGAGCAGCACACTGCAGCCGGCCTGGCCGACCACGGCCAAGCCTCCCAGCCAGGCCCATTCGTGCCCGCGTGGACGAACCAGCGACTTGCCGCGCAGCCGCGCCCAGCCGGCCAGCAGCATCCCGGCCACCAGGTAGCGCGCCCCCTGGCCGCCCAGGACGGGGTAGCCGGCCACCATGCGGGAAGCGGCCACCGACCCCCCGACCAGCAGCACCGCCCCCACCGCCAGCGCTACGCCCGTCCGTTCATCCCTGCCGAGTATCGCCATGACAGGCAGCGTCGCCGGGACAGGTGATCAGCGGAACTAGTAACCTCAGGCTGGGACCATTAGGAGAACTGTTGATCGACGTGCAACGGCTCGCCGTGCTCCGCGAGGTCGCCCGGTGCGGCAGCTTCGCCGGGGCAGCCGCCACGCTGCGCCACACCCCGTCAGCCGTCTCGCAGCAGATCGCCGCCCTCGAACGAAGCGCCGGGGTCACCCTCGTCGAACGCAGCACCCGCGGGGTCGTCCTCACCGACGCCGGTCAAATCCTGCTCGCGGCCGCCGACACGATCCACGCCGAGGTACTGGCCGCCGAGCGGCAGCTGAACAACCTGCGAACCGACGGCCCCTCGACCCTGACCGTCGTCACCTTCCCCAGCGCCGGCGAACCACTGCTCGCGCCCGCCCTGACCGCGATGGCCGCCGGCCACCACGTCGAGGTCACCGTCATCGAAGCCGAACCTGACCAGGCCCTCCACGCCATCCGCGGCGGTGAAGCCGACATCGCCCTCGTCTACCACTTCCACACCCCCCAACCGCCGCGACACTGGCCCGGCACCGCCGGTTTCGGCGCCTACACCCCTCTCCTCGTCGACCACCTCCGGCTTGTCGTCCCGACCAGCCATCCCCTGGCCGATCGAACCGCCGTCAGCGTTGGGGAGGTCGTCGGCGAACGCTGGGTCCAAGGCTGGGGCGAGCCCGGAAGCGTCCTGGACACCCTCGCCGCCCACGCCGGCTTCCATCCCAACGTCGCCTGCCGATCCAGCGACTACCGCTTCATGAGCGCCCTCGTCGGCGCCGGCGTCGGCGTCGCTCTCATCCCTCACCTCGCGCTCTGCGACCACCCTCGCGTCCGCGCCATCAACCTCGTGGAGAACACCACCCGGCACGTCGGCGCCTACCTCCCCCGCCGGCATCGGGCCAACAGGACCGCCGAACGCCTCATGCAAGCACTGGTCACCCAGGCGGCCACATACGCTCCGTGAAAGCGCGCAGACGCCATCGCGGACATCGCGGCGTTCCGCGGTTGCGTAAAATAGGACGATGAACCCGGAGTACTGGGGGTCCCGGACCGTCCGCGTCGAGGGCGGCATCCGGGCCCGCAGCACGCGCGGCGCCATCGGCGAGAGCTGGTGGTCCAAGCGGTTCCTGGCCGTGCTCGAGTCCTTCGCGCTCGGCACCCGCCTGACCCGGGGCCGCAACTACGCCCGCGCCGGCCAGGTGCTGCAGCTCGACGTGGCCCCCGGCGCGGTGACTGCGACGGTGCAGGGCTCGCGCCCCGCGCCGTACAAGGTCTCCATCGGCCTGACCATCTTCCCCGACAGCGTCTGGTCGGCCGTCGAGCGCGCCCTGGCCGCCGAGGCGCTGGGCGCCGCGAAGCTCCTCGCCGGCGAGCTCCCGCCGCACGTCGAGGACGTCTTCGGCGCCGCGTCGGCGCCGCTGTTCCCGGCCCGCTTCGCCGACCTCGCGATGCGCTGCTCGTGCCCCGACCAGGCCGTACCGTGCAAACACCTCGCGGCCACGTGCTACCTGCTGGCCGAGCGCTTCGACGCCGACCCGTTCCTGATCCTGCTGTGGCGCGGCCGCTCGCGCGAGGCCCTGCTGTCGGCGCTGCGCACCCTGCGCGCCGGCGGCCCCGCCGTGCCGATCGGGGAGAGCGACGACCACGAGCCGGTGCCCGCGCTCTCCCCGATCGGCACGGCGGGCGCCCTGGCCGGCCTCACCGAGCCCGACGTGGAGATCGAGCGGTTCTGGCTGCCGCCGGTCCCGCTGACCGACCCGGAACCGTCGTACGTCACCGAGCGCGACCTGCTGCTGCGCCAGCTCCCGACGCCACCGGCGGACCTCGGCGGCGCGGAGACCCTGCGAACCCTGCGCCGCTGGTACCGCTGACCGCTTTGCATCGGCCGAAAGAAGGGGGCCGCCCCCGCCTTGGCACGATGCCCGGGCCCCGGCCGCCGCCGAGCATTGCGGGCATGCCAAACCATCATTCGGTACTGCGGGCCACCGCGCTCTCCAAGCGCTACGGCCGACGGGCGGCGTTGACCGGAGTCGACCTCGACGTCCCGGCCCGGCGGATCATCGGCCTCGTCGGGCCCAACGGGGCCGGGAAGTCGACGCTGCTGCAGCTGGCCTGCGGCCTCATCGAGCCGAGCACCGGCACGCTGCGGGTCCTCGGCGCCCGCCCGGCCGCGGACGCGGCGCACCTGGCCCGGGTCGGGTTCGTCGCGCAGGACGCGCCGGTGTACGCCGGGCTGACCGTCGCCGAGCACCTGCGCATGGGCGCGCGGATGAACCCCGGCTGGGACGCTCCGCTCGCCCGGGACCGCGCCGCGCAGGCCGGTCTGCCGATGACCCAGCGGGCCGGCCGGCTCTCCGGCGGCCAGCGCGCCCAGCTGGCCCTGGCCCTCGCCGCCGCGAAGCGGCCCGAGCTGCTGATCCTGGACGAGCCGGCCGCGGCGCTCGACCCGCTCGCCCGCGACGGGTTCCTGCGCAGCCTGCTGGAGTCCGTGGCCGAGCTCGGCGCGAGCGCGGTGCTCAGCTCCCACCTGCTCGCCGACGTCGAGCGGGTCTGCGACCACCTGATCGTGCTGGCCGGCTCCCGGGTGCAGCTCGCCGGCGACGTGGCCGACCTGCTCGCCGCCCACCACCGGATGCCCGGCACCGGCCCGCTGCCCGCGGGCGCCGAACGCGTCCACGGCACCGTCGTGCGCGCCGCGGCCCCGCCCCCGGACGCGGGCCCGGTCGAGCTGGAGGAGCTCGTGCTCGCCTACCTGAACCGGGCCGCGCGATGATCTGGATGAGCTGGCGGCAGTTCCGCATCCAGGCCCTCGTCGGCGCGCTCGTGCTGGCGGCGCTGGCCGCGTACCTGATCTCCACCGGGATCGACATCCGCGACGCCCGCACCGGGTACCTCGCGCAGTGCCATGCCACCGGGGCCACCGGCGACTGCGCCGACGCCCTGGCCCGGCTCGTCGGCGATTACCGCACCCGCCTGCTGCTCCTGGCCGGGGTGCTCGGCCTGCTCCCCGCCCTCGTCGGCATGTTCTGGGGCGCGCCCCTGATCGCCCGCGAGCTCGAGACCGGCACCCACCGCCTGGCCTGGAACCAGAGCGTGACCCGCCGCCGCTGGCTGGCGGTGCGCCTGGCCACGGTCGTGCTCGCCGCGATGCTCGTCGCGGCGGTCGCGAGCGCCCTGCTCACCTGGGCCGCGTCCCCGGTCGACGCGATCGCCGGCGACCGCTTCGGCACGGTCAACTTCGGCGCGCGGGACCTCTCCCCGATCGGCCAGGCCGCGCTGGCGAGCCTCGTGGGCGCGGTGACCGGGCTGTTCCTACGCCGCACGGTACCGGCGATGGCCCTGACCGGCGTGGCCGTCATCGCCGTGCTCTTCGTGATGCCGAACCTGGTCCGCCCGCACCTCATGCCCGCCCTGCACGCCACCCGCCCGATGACGGCAGCGGCGATCGACGAGGCCCACGGCCTGGGCACGCTCGGCAGCGCCCCCGTGGTCAGAGGCATCGAGGTACCCGGCGCCTGGGTGACGGCGACGAGCGAGCTGCTGACCGCGGACGGCCGCCCACTGGACCCGCGGGCGTTCGACGACTGCCTGATGCGCGCGCCGAAGACGGGCGCGACGGGCACCTTCGGCGACATATCGCCGTGCCTGGCCGCGCACGACCTGCACCTGGACATCGCGTACCAGCCCAACGACCGCTTCTGGCGCTTCCAGTACCTGGAGACGGCGCTCTATCTGTCCGTCGCCGCCCTGCTGGCGGGCTTCGCTCTGTGGCGCATCCGCCACCGCACCTGACTCCCTGCGAAAAGTCGGGCGCTTCGCACTACGACTTTTCGGATATATCCGATATTTCGGTTACGCGGAGCTTCGGAGCGCACGCAAAAAACCGGCCCACCCGTGTCAACGGATGGGCCGGTTCGGTGCGTCTAGTTCAGTGCCGGGCTCGCCGCGGACCGGCCGGGGGCTGGCCCGCCGCGGCGCGCTTGGCGGCCTGCTCCTCCGGGGAGTTCGGGTCTTCGTCCCACGCCTTCGCCCGGCGGATCTCGTCGAAGAACCCGAGCAGCCGGTCGAGCTCCTGCGTACTCGTCTTGTCGTCGGCCCGGGTGGCCTTGCCCTTCTTGTTGTGCGAGCGGATCTCCCGGCCCGTGTTGATCGAGGAGGTCTCCTCGGCCGGCTCGTTCTGCTCGTCCATCGGGGGCCGCTGCGCCGGCATGCGGCCCGTGGGCTCCTCGTGATGCCGGGTCGGCGGCGTGACCGGGTCGAAGTGGTGCTCGTCGTAGTCGGGCGCGTCGAAGCTGTACCCGTGCGGCGCGTTCGACCCAGCCGGGGGCAGCGGCTGGTCCTCGCGGTGGAACGCGTGCGGCGGGGCGACGTGCAGGTCCGGGTGCATCCCGCCGTAGCCGTTGCCGTTGTGCGCCGGCCCGGGGTGGCCGTTGCCGTTGAGCCCGTTCGGGCCGTGACCGTTGGGGCCCGGACCGCCGTGGCCGCTGGGCGCGGCGCCGGGGTGGCCGTTGAGGCCGGGGGCACCGGGGTGGCCGTTGTGGCCGCCGTTGCCGTTGTGACCCGGGCCGTTGAAGCTGTTGTACACCGGGGCGTGCCCGGAGGCGCCGTGTCCATTGCCGCCGTGACCGTTCGGGCCGCCGTGACCGTTCGGGCCGCCGTGACCGTTGGCACCGCCGTGACCGTGCCCGTTGCCGCCGTGCCCGTTGCCGTTGACGCCGTTCGGGGTCGGGCCGGGTACGACAGGAACCGTCGGGGAGGTGGCGTCCGGGTTGTTGCGGAACCCGCCCGCCGCCGGGAACGCGCCCGTGGCGTCGGCCGGGCGCTGCCGCGGCTGCTGCATCGGGGGCTCGGCCGGGTAGCCGCCCGGGCGCGGGGGCCGCTGCGTGCCGTTCGGGGTCACCGGCGCGAACGTCCCCGTCGCCGAGGCGTCCGGCTGGGCCGGGAACGAGCCGGTCCGCTGGCCGCGGTCGTCGAAGCCGTTGCCACGCGGCGCGTCGAACGCGTTCGCCGCCGGGTCAACGGCCGGGAAAGCGCCGGTGCGCTGGCCACGGGGGCCGTCCTCGTAGCCGTTGCCACGCGGCGCGTCGAACGCGTTCGTCGCCGGGTCGACCGCCGGGAAAGCGCCGGTGCGCTGGCCACGGGGGCCGTCCTCGTAGCCGTTGCCACGCGGCGCGTCGAACGCGTTCGCCGCCGGGTCGACCGCCGGGAAGGCGCCGGTGCGCGGTGCGCGGTCGTCGAAGCCGTTCGAGCGCGGGCCGTCGAACGAGGACGTGCGCGGCTCGGCGTAGCCGCCGTGCGCCGCGGCGCCGTAGTCGGGGCGTGCCTCGTACCCGCGGTTGTCCTCGAGGCCACGACCGTCCTCGAGGTCACGCTTGTCGTAGCCCGATTCGTACGTGTCCGGGCGCGACACCGTCGGGTGCGCACCGGAGGGGTGGCCGTTGGCGGGGCGACCGTCGACAAGGTAGGGCCCGTTCGCGTCGCCACGACGGCCACCGGCCGGTTGACCCGCGTGCCGGGGCGCGTCCTGCACCGCCGGGAACGAGCCCGTCGTCGTCCCCGCGGACGCCGACGGGGCCACCAGCTCGACCTCGCCCGGCTCGGGCAGCGAGTCGCGCAGCCCCGTGGCGAGGATGAAGACGTTGGGCGCGGCGCCGCGCGGCACGGTCAGGTAGGCACGCTTGCGGGCGTCGATCGGCAGCTTCTCGAGTACCTCGGCGATCGCGTGCGCCGGCGGCGGCAACTCGGCCGCGTTGGGCGCGCCCACGATGACGGCGCAGCGGTTGACGTCGACCGGCAGTCCGCGGATCCAGTCCGCCGGGTCGTTGAGGTGCTCCGGGCGGATCCACAGGCCCGCCTGCACGACCTCCAGCACCCAGCCCGAGCCGAGCGCGAACGTCGCCTGGCCGGCCGGGGTGTCGAGCACGTCGGGGCACGGGTTGACCCAGTCGACCGGGCGCGGCGCGCCGGTGCGGGGCGCGTGCCACAGCTCGCGGGCGAACGTGCGCCAGCGGGGCAGGCCCTTGGCGTCGATGGTGACCACGGCGCGCTGGCCGGCGGGCGCGCACAGCGGCAGGCCGGTGCGCACGTGGACCGCGCG
This sequence comes from Dactylosporangium sp. NPDC048998, assembly GCF_043197855.1. Lineage (NCBI taxonomy): Bacteria > Bacillati > Actinomycetota > Actinomycetes > Micromonosporales > Micromonosporaceae > Dactylosporangium > Dactylosporangium sp. NPDC048998. The sequence continues at coordinate 211,492 of NZ_JBICTV010000005.1, read as the reverse complement.
GCCGAGGACGTCGGCCACGACGGGGCCGACCGGGCCGTCGGCGATGGGATTCTGGCCGTACGGCGTGAAGACGCAACGATCGGCGGCGAGCGTCGTGACGGCGGAGACCGCGTGTGCGAGCTCGTCGCGGTGCAGCGGCTGGTCGCCCGGGTGCCCCAGGATCAGCGCCGGGTTGGCGTGGTCGGTCGGCACCGAGTAGACCAGGTCGGTCACGCTGCCGACCCGGCGGCGGTGCAGCCACAGGCCGGCCGGGATCTGGTCGAGCACGAGGTCGCCGGGCAGCTCCGGTATCTCGGTGCAGAGGTCGGACTCCCAGGCCGGGGCGGGGAAGCGCCAGCCGACCCGGACCGGCTGGACGCCGGTGCGGAAGCGCCAGAAGCCGCCGGGCCGCTGCTCGCCGCGCCCCACGGGGGCGAACAGCGAGCCGCCGGGCACCCCCAGCAGCGGGCCGGCGGCGGCGATGACGTCGATGCCGAGGCGCATGGCGATCAAGTGGGCCGCGGCGGGCCGCTCGTTGGTGGCGCAGGCGCCGTCCCAGGCGACGAACCGCATCGCGGTGAACCCGCGGGGCAGGCCGTTCGCGAGTACCTCGGCCAGTTCCTCGATCATCGCCGGCTGCAGCTTGACCGTGTGGGAACTGATCACCACCGCGCACTCGGTGGACCCGTGCGGCGAGACGACCAGCGCCGCCGCGCCCGGGCTCGGTTCCTCACCGGAGTGGACGACCGCACCGGCACCGAGCCAGGACACCTTCATCCCGGGCCAGTGCCGCAGCCGCACCTGCATCGCCGTGCTCATGCGGACCTCTCAGCACTATGGAGCCCTGCCCCGACGAGGGCGGCTGCCGGCCGCGTGGCCGCCGTCCCGGCTGGAGGCCGCGAACGGCCCAGCGTGATCGGCGTGCGAGCTGCAAGCGGGCAGCAACGAGTCAAGATCGCCCTCCGTCGGGTGTGCCACGAGCGGTGCGGTGCGGAGGGGGTTCCACACCGATCACCGCAGGGCGGCTCTGCCGGATCGTACCGCGCTGAGTGACGGACGCAACCATCCTGCTTGTCGGCGGACCCGCCAGATAAGCCCGACGGGCGAGCCGATTGCGCCCGATTCGCTCGGGTTGATGGCGAGTTTTCCGGAGAGTTGTGCATGCATCGAGCCGCATTCCGCCGAATACTGGCTGTCACCTTCGGGCCCGAACGGCGCCTCGCCGTCATGGTCATCGGGATCGCGCTGGTCATCGCCGCCGCGTTCTCGCTCAGTGCCTGCAAAGCCTCTCCAATCGGTACATCTCGGGCCCGGGCCTTCGCCGGGCCGTTCTCCTGCATACCCGGCGAGCGGGGTCCTCGTCCTGTATGACACCTCCGGGCAATACGAGCCGCCGGGCGAGTTGCACGCGGCGCAAGCAGGGAATCTGGCGCCGCACCTCGATCACCGGGAGGCCGGGCCAGTGACGAAGTACACGTCCGGATCGGCACAGAAACACCTGCTGGCGATCCACATCTGATCGACGCACGACGAGCCCTTGCCGCCCAGAGTTCCTGGCCGACGTCGCCGCCGGCACGCCCCATGCTGCGCTCGGGAATCGACTTTCAGACACCGACGATCGCCGATGCGGTCGCCACGGAGATCATCCGCCCAGGGCATGTATGCGACGCCCTGGCCGAGGCGGTGCGCGCGGACGGCACGACGGCACCGCGGGCGGTGCGGGTCGGCAGGACGTCGACCCGCGCTCCGATCCCGCCCGGCCGCGCCAGATCGCCGATTGTCCGCAGCCCCGTAATGTTCCGTTCGCCGTGGCGGTTTTCCCCGTTCATCACGACGCCACGGGCGTCAATTCCGGCAGCATGCCGCGTACTGCACGCTGAGCGGATCACCGCAGGTCGTCGAGGCCGTGCGCTCCATGGCAGCGCCCGACGGAGCGCTGATCATGCACGCTTTACGCACGAATTCACGGGCGCGCCGAATCCGTACGGCGTCAACTCCGAGGATTACGAGTTCTCCCGCCCCATGTGGACGCCGCCGACTCGGTGGCGCTCGACGGCCCGGCCCCGGCGGGAGTGCACGAAGGCGGCCTCACATTCCCGGACATCTGGGAGCTTCCGCACTACATGGCCAGCGCGACGGACTCTCGCACGCTTGCCTCGGCGCCCGGGCGGGACCGGAACACGCTCCGTGATCCAGTTCTTCCCATACCTCGTAAAAGACGCATAGAGTACGCCGGGCCATCCCCGAAACACTTGGAAACGTTGCAACACAAAGATTTAACCAGCACAGCGTCCGGATGCTGCCACCCGTTCCTGGGCTTAGAATACTTACCGCAGTTGATCGAAGGCATACAGTTATTGGGCCATGCGTTCGCCCCCGCCCAGTTTGTTACTGTGAGCGCGGACGTGCGCAATCCGAAGACTGGAAACCCTCCAGTCTTTCAGTATTAACTGACGAGACCTGCGGCATCACCTCGGCCCGATCGTGCTCACGGTCGTGAAATCGACTCCGACCGCGTGTCGCTTGCCGCCCCTCGAGGATCTCCAACGGATCCCGGACCACGCCCCCGCCTCTGACGACGACGCGACACCGGACGACGCCCGCTCACCGCCCGGCCGCGTGGCGCTGGGCAAACACACAGCGCCCGGGCGGCGGCATGACGCTCGACAGCCATGCCGCACCTGCCGGCGCTCCGCTTCCGCCGCGACCCGTCCGAGGGCCTCGGCGACGGCGTTGCCGGCCGGTCACTCGGCCGCGCCATTCAAATTGAGTGACGCTCGCGCGCCGCCCGCCCCGTTGGCCATGATCACGGAGCGGAAACGTACAAGGAGCAGCACGTTCACTCCGCGATCACGGACGACCCCCGCGCACCGCGGCCGCCGGGCGCGTGATCACGGAGACTTGCTGACGGACTGGCGCCACCGGCCAATTGGCGGTCGTTCTCAGCGGCGGCAACCGCGGCAGTGCCCTGACGCGGCGAGGCCTGACGGCGGCGGCGCCCAGGCGACGGCCGGCGGTGCGGCCGCGATGGCCGCGGTGCGGCCCGGGGCCCGAAGGCGGCGGCGGGCGGCGCGAACGCGGGCGGTGCGGCGCCCTCGCGCTGAGCTGCACGGCGGGGCCCGAAACGGCGGGCGGCGCGGCGGAACCCGAGACAGCGGGGGCCATGGTGGTGCCCTACGCGGCGGTGGTGGCGGTGCCCAGCGTGGCGGTGCCCGGGGTGACGGCCGGCGCGGCAAGGGGTGAGACGGCAGGGGCCGTGGTGGTGGCCGTGGTAGTGGGTGAGGCGGCGGGCGAGGCGCCGGGCGAAACGGCGGGCGAGGCGTCGGGCGAAACGGGCGAGGCGTCGGGTGAGGCGGTGGTGGGGGCTTCGGTGGCAGGCGTCAGGGGGCGGTCCAGGTGGCGGAACGTCAGCAGGGACGCGGCGATCACGGCGCCCAGCGTGCCGACGGCGGCGAAGCCCCACGACGGGGAGCCGTGGTCGATCGCCCAGCCCGCCAGCGGGGAGCCGATCGCCAGGCCCACGGTCAGCGACGAGCCGTGCCAGCCCATGGCCTCGCCGCGGGCCGGGGCCGGGACCAGGCGGCTGATCAGGTCGGCGCTCGCGCTGAGCGTGGGGGCGCACAGGGCGCCGGCCGGGAGCAGGGTGAGAAACAGCAGGGGCCAGGCGTCGCCGAACACGCCCGCCGGCACGGTGAACACGCTCAGGCCGCCCAGCAGGGCCACGAGCGGCACGGCGCGGGGCAGGGCGCCGTAGACGAAGCCACCCACCAGGGAGTAGATGCCCCAGGCGGCCAGCAGGGCGCCGATCAGGCCGACCTGGCCCGCGTTGCGCAGCATCGCGACGATGCCCAGGTCGGTGCCGGCCAGCACGACCGTCGTAGCGGCCGCGGCGGCGCACACGGCCAGGAAGCGCGGGGTCAGCCAGTCGCGGCGGCGCACTGCGGCGGCGCCGGGGGCGGCCGACTCGGCGGAGGCCTCGTGGACGGGCGGGTTGGCGAGGTAGAGGGCGGCGCCGGCGAGGACCAGGGTGGCGCCGATCGACCACATCGCGACGCGGCCGGAGAGGGCGCTGGCGAGCAGCACGGCGAGCGGCGGGCCGGCCATGAAGGACAGCTCCACGGACATGGAGTCCAGCGCATATGCCTGGCGGCGCTGTTCGGCCGGGACCAGCGCGGCGAGCGACTGGCGGATCACGGAGAACACCGGCAGCGAGAACACCCCGGCGACGAACGCGCCGACGAGCAGCGCCGAGTAGGACAGGAACGGCGCAGCGGACCAGAATGCGGCCTCGGCCACGGTGGTGACCAGTAGCATCGGCCGCAGGCCACGACGGTCCACGAAGCGGCCGTTGAGCGGGCCGCCCAGCGCCGTGCCGACCGTCAGTGCCGCGCCGACGAGCCCCGCTGCGCCCCAGCCCCGGTGGAGGTCCTGGGCGACGTGGAGGGTCATGGTCACCCCGATCGCGGTGATCGGGATGCGGGCCAGCAGGCCCAGCACCATGAGGGCCCGCACGCCCGGTAGGGCGAGGACGCGGCGGTAGGGGTCGAGACGCATGGGGTCATCATGTCGTGGAGGTACGACAAAAACGCGGGATTATTCCGCGGGACTGTGCCGCACGTCACCCGGGAACCGGAGGCGGCGGGCCGCAGTCCAATCAGCAAGACCTATGGATGGAGCTGAACCACGATGAAGTCCCGGATCCTCGCCGCCGCCCTGCTCACGCTCGCCCTCGCCGCCTGCTCGGACAACACCGGCGACGCGGGCGCCGCGGCCACCGGCGGCGCGTCCAGCGGTGCTCCGGTCGCCGGCAGTAGCGCGAGCGGCGACGCCGGCGCCGGGTCCGGCCCGAGCGCGGGCCCGCAGACCGACCCGAGCTCCTCGGCGAACACCGGCGGCAACGCGACCGCCGTCGACGCCCTGATCGCGTTCAGCCGTACGGGTGGCCTGGCCGGCGTCAGCGACTCGCTGATCGTGGGGCCCGACGGCTCGTACACCATCCAGACCCGCCAGGGCACCCGCACCGGCAAGCTGAGCGCCGACGAGCTCAGCGCGCTCAAGGCGGCGCTCGCCTCGACCGACTTCAACAAGATGCCGACCGTGAACGACAACGGCGCGGTGGCCGACGGCTACACGTACACGATCACCTACTCCGGCCGGCAGATCACGGCGAAGGACGGCGCGATCCCGCCCGCCCTCCAGCCGGTGATCAGCGCGCTAGGCGGCTTCCTGAGCAAGTAGCCCGTCGATACGGGCGAGCTCCTCGGGGGAAAGGGCCGGGTTGCGCAGGGCGCCGAGGTTGTCGTACAGCTGCTGCACGCTCGACGCCCCGATGATCAGCGAGGTCACCCGCGGGTCGCGCAGCGCCCAGGCCAGCGCCAGCTGGGCCAGGCTCTGGCCGCGCTCGCGGGCCACCTCGTCCAGCGCCCGGATCAGCTGCAGCCGCGCGGCGGTCAGGTCGCTCTCGCTGAGGAACTGGCTGGTGCGCACCCGCGAGTCGTCCGGGATGCCGTCGAGGTACCGGTTGGTCAGCAGCCCCTGCGCCAGCGGCGAGTACGGGATGCAGCCCGCGCCCTCGGCCTCGAGCACGCCAAGCAGCTCGGGCTCGATCCAGCGGTCCAGCATGGAGTACCGCGGCTGGTGGATGAGCAGCGGCGTGCCGAGCGAACGCAGGATGCGCGCCGCCTCGGCGGTCTGCTCCGGGCTGTAGTTGGAGATGCCGACGTAGAGCGCCTTGCCGGCGCGCACCGCCGCGTCGAGGGCGCCCATCGTCTCCTCCAGCGGCGTGTCCGGGTCGGGCCGGTGGGAGTAGAAGATGTCGACGTACTCGAGCCCCATGCGCGCCAGCGACTGGTCGAGCGAGGCTAGCAGGTACTTGCGCGAGCCCCACTCACCGTACGGACCCGACCACATGCCGTAGCCGGCCTTCGTGGAGACGATGATCTCGTCGCGATACGGGCGCAGGTCCTCGGCGAGGATCCGCCCGAAGGTCTCCTCGGCCGAGCCCGGCGGCGGCCCGTAGTTGTTGGCCAGGTCGAAGTGGGTCACGCCGGCATCAAAGGCGCGCCGCACGATCTGGCGCTGCGTCTCGAACGCCCGCTCGCTCCCGAAGTTGTGCCAGAGTCCCAGCGAGATGGCCGGCAGCTTGAGCCCGCTTCGCCCGCTGCGCCGGTAGAGCATGTCCTGGTATCGGCCCGGGGCCGCCTCGTACGCCACGACCATGATCCTAGTCGCGCGCACGAGACGGCCCTGGGTACGGTGCTGCCTAGTGCTCCCACCAGGCGTGCGCGGTCACCGCGGCGTAGGCGTCGACGATGCCGAAGCCGTAGAAACCGTTGAACTGCTTGGTGCCCTCGCAGAGCGCGTCGAACTCGGCCGAGCGCCCGACGTTGACGTACGACACCAGCGGCGGGTTCGGGCAGGCGTGCTGAGCCGCCGTGTTGTAGAGCAGGTACTCGACCTTCCACGGCTCCAGGCCGAAGTTCTTCCCGTGCTGGCTGCCGTGCGCGCTGATGATCAGCGCGGCGACGCCGGCCACGTGCGGCGAGGCCATCGAGGTGCCCTGCAGGTACGTGTAGTACCCGCACTGCCCGGCCGCGTTGCAGTCCTTGAACACGGAGTCGGCGAACTCCGGCAGGACGTTGCCGTCCGCGTCGACCGAGCCCTCCTCCTGGAGCACCTTCTTCGGGTACGAGGACAGGATCTCGTTGCCGAAGGTGCGGTAGGTGTCGGTGCCGAGCCCGTCCCGGAACCAGCCGCCCGGCGCCGAGACGCCGATGCGCTCCAGGCCGTAGTCGGAGTAGTCGGCCTTGTTCAGCGACGGGCCGAGCGAGGACACGCCGATGACGAAGGGGCCCTCCGTCGGCAGGTCCCAGCAGGACTTGTTGTCGATCGGCCGGTCGTACGCGGCACCATCGGGGTAGTCCGGGCTGGAGATGTCCGTGCGCGGCTTGCCCTTGTCCTCGTGGTTGTTGCCCATCGCGGCGACCAGGGTCACGCCCTTGAAGTGCGCGTAGGTCAGGGCGCGGAACATCGCCTTGATGATGGTGCGCTGCTCCGCCTGCGCGGCCGGGGAGTCGGCCGGGTTGGCGGTACAGTTGTACAGCCACGGGTCGACGTAGAAGGACATGTTCACCACGTCGATGCCCTTGTCGCCCGCGTACACGAGCGCGTTGACGGTCGGCTCCAGGAAGAAGTACCCCGAGTCCTGTCCGCCCTTGAGCTCGACCAGCGACACGTTCGGCGCGACACCGGACACGCCGACGCCGTTGGCCGCCGCGCCGATGATGCCGGCGACGTGCGTGCCGTGGCCGCCGTCGTCGGTGCCGACCGGGTCGAGGCAGCTCGGGACCTCGCACGGCCCGTCGATGTCGGGCCGGTCCGGCGCGAAGTTCTTCGACAGCGCCCAGTTGAAGTTCGGGGCGATGTCCGGGTTGGAGGCATCCACGCCGGTGTCGAGGATGCCGACGGTCACCCGCTTGTCACCGGCGTTGACCTTGCGCGCCTTGTCGGACTTGACCGCCTTGAGGCCCCACAGCTTGTCGTCGAGCGGGTCCATACCGGCCGTGGCCGGCTTCTTCTCACTCTTCTTGGCGGCGGCGGCCGCGCGCTGGGCCTCCCGCTCGACGTTGCTCGGCCGGTCCTTCTTCGGGGCCTTGCCGATGGCGACCTGGTGCGTCGCGCCGACGAGCTGCGGCGCCGCCGCGGCCTTCTCGACGAAGCCGTTCTGCGGCGCGAGCACCGTGTACATGCCCACCGTGTCGTTGCTGCCGACCACCGTGCCGCCGGCCCGCTTGATGGCGGCGGCCGCGTCGGAGGCGGAGACGTTGTCCGCGGCGACGACCGTGTATTGCGTCGTCGCCGTGGACTCGGCGCTGGCCGGGGCCGACATGAGGCCGGCCGCCGTCACCGTCAGCGTCGCGGCGAAGACCGCGGCGCCGGTGAGCTTCTTGTTGAATCCCACATAACCTCCCTGGTCGAGGGGATGGGGATATGAGAACAAGAGCTCTTGCGGGGGCGAAACCCTTTCTGTCCAAGATTCTCGATGCGAGGGCGGCGCATGCGCCGTTGTTCAGACGGATCCGGCGATCCGCTCCACGGCGTCCTTCGCCTCGGCCAGGCTGACGCCGGTCACCTGCCGGTAGATCTTGATGGCGGCGAGGAGGTTCTGCTGCCGCAGCGCCTCCGTGAACTCCGGCGGCATGTTGGCGACACCCGAGAAGGTGTCGGCGAGCTGCGGGTCGAGGCCGAAATGGCGGTACAGGAAGGCGACCTGGCGCTCCGCGCGGAACAGGCGCTCACGGAGCAGCTGAATGCTTTCTTCGGTGTACATCCCGACACAGTATTGCGCGGGGGCAAGCAAAAGAGTCGGGGAGCCGCCAGTAGGCGGCTCCCCGAAGTGTCGGAAAAACTCAGCCGATCGGCTCGGCGGACGGGTCCTCGGCGGTGTCGGCGGGGATCTCCGCGGCCGCGGCCCGGGCCGCGGCGGCACCGCGGGCCGAGCGCTCCTCCTCGGTGATGGGGAAGTGGCAGGCGACCGTCTGCCCGGGCGCGAGCTCGCGCAGCGGCGGCTCCTCCTGGGCGCACAGGTCCTGCGCCTTCCAGCACCGGGTGCGGAAGCGGCAGCCGGACGGCGGGTCGATCGGGCTCGGCACGTCGCCGGTGAGCAGGATCCGCTCCCGCTGTGCCTTGTCCCGGCGGCCCGGGTCGGGCACCGGCACCGCGGAGAGCAGCGCGAAGGTGTACGGGTGCAGCGGCTGGGTGTAGAGCCCGTTGCGCCCGCCGATCTCGACGACCTTGCCGAGGTACATGACCGCGACCCGGTCCGAGATGTGCCGGACGACCGACAGGTCGTGCGCGATGAACACGTACGTCAGATTGAACTCGCGCTGCAGGTCGTCGAGCAGGTTGACGACCTGCGCCTGGATCGACACGTCCAGCGCGGACACCGGCTCGTCGGCGATGATCAGCTTCGGCTGCAGCGCGAGCGCCCGGGCGATGCCGATGCGCTGGCGCTGACCGCCGGAGAACTCGTGCGGGTAGCGGTTGTAGTGCTCGGGGTTGAGCCCGACCAGCTCCAGCAGCCGCTGGACCTCCCGCTTCTGCCCGTGCGCAGTCCTGATGTTCTGCACCTGCAGCGGCGCGCCGACGATCGAGCCGACCGTGTGGCGCGGGTTCAGCGAGGAGTACGGGTCCTGGAAGATCATCTGGACCTCGCGGCGCAGCGGGCGCATGCCGCCCACGCCCAGGTGCGAGATGTCCCGGCCCTCCAGCAGCACCTGGCCGCCGGTCGGCTCCAGCAGGCGGGTCATCAGGCGGCCGGTCGTGGACTTGCCGCAGCCGGACTCGCCGACCAGGCCGAGCGTCTCACCGGCCTTGACGGCCAGGTCGATGCCGTCGACCGCGCGCACGGCGCCGACCTTCCGCTTGATGAAGGCGCCCCGCATGATCGGGAAGTGCTTCTCCAGGCCCCGCACCTCGAGGAGGTTCTCGCCGCTGCGGTGCGGTGCCGCCGCCGGCTGGGGTTGGGTGCTCGTCGACACTGTCGTGCTCCTCAGAGGTTCGGGGCGATGTCCGACTTGAAGATGGCCGCGCGGTCCGCCGGCGGAATGTGGCAGGCGACGCCGTGTTCGCGCGTGCCCTCCGCCAGGGTCGGCTCGACCGTCTTGCAAGGGATGCCGTCGCGCTGCGCGTACGGGCAGCGCGGGTGGAAGGAGCAGCCACTCGGGAGGTTGATGAGCGACGGCGGGTTGCCCTTGATCGGCACCAGCCGTTCGCGCACCTCCCGGTCGACGCGGGGCATCGACGAGAGCAGGCCCCAGGCGTACGGGTGCTCGGGGCGGCGGAAGATGGTCTCCGCGGTGGTGTGCTCGACGCACTTGCCGCCGTACATCACCAAGATGTCGTCGGCCACCTCGGCCACGACGCCCAGGTCGTGGGTGATGATGATGACCGCGGAGTTGAACTCCGTCTGCAGGTCACGGATCAGGTCCAGGATCTGCGCCTGTACCGTCACGTCGAGCGCCGTCGTGGGCTCGTCCGCGATGAGCAGCTGCGGGTTGTTCACCAGCGACATCGCGATCATCGCGCGCTGGCGCATGCCGCCGGAGAACTGGTGCGGGTAGTCGTCCACGCGCCGCTGGGGCTGCGGGATGCCGACCCGGTCGAGCATCTCGATCGCCCGCTTGCGGGCCTCGGCCTTGCTGCCCTTGTGGTGCACCCGGTACGCCTCGATGATCTGCGCGCCGATCGTGTAGTACGGGTGCATCGCGGTCAGCGGGTCCTGGAAGATCATCGACATCTTCGCGCCGCGCAGCAGGCGGACCCGCTCGGGCGAGGCCCGGATGAGCTCCTCGCCGTCGAGCCAGACCTCGCCGGAGATCTTGGCGGAGCCGCGCCGGTGCAGGCCCAGGATGCCCAGGCTGGTGACGCTCTTGCCGGAGCCGGACTCGCCCACGATGCCGAGGGTCTGGCCACGCTCCAGCTGGAACGTCAGGCCGTCGACGGCCTTGACCACGCCGTCGTCGGTCTTGAAGTGGATCCGCAGGTCGCGCACGTCGAGGAAGGCCTCGGCGGGCTGCGGGCCGGAGCCGCCCGGGCTCGGGTTGACGTCGGTGAGCAGGCTGCTGGACATGCTCACTCCTTTCCAGGGGTGCCGTGCAGCGGGGACCGGGACGCGGGCAGGGTCATGAGAGCCGCACCCGCGGGTCGATCACGGCGTAGAGCACGTCCACGATCAGGTTGGCCATGACGATGAAGAACGAGGCGAACAGCGTCGCGCCGAGGATGATCGGCAGGTCCTTCTGCGTCACCGCGTCGACGCTCAGCTTGCCGATGCCGGGCAGGCTGAACACCCGCTCGGTGAGAATCGCGCCGCCCAGCAGCGTGCCCAGGTCGAGGCCGAAGATCGTGACGATCGGGGTGAGCACCGCGCGCATGGCGTGCTTGCCGATCACGACCCGCTCCTTCAGACCCTTGGCGCGGGCGGTGCGGATGTAGTCCTCGCTCATCGTCTCGAGCATCGTGGCCCGCGTCAGCCGCGCGTAGGTCGCGGCGAACAGCAGTGCCAGGCTCACCCAGGCGAGGAAGAGCTTGTTGGCCCAGCCGAGCGGGTCGTCGACGAAGTTGACGTACTCGCCGCCCTTGAAGATCTTCCACTGGTGCACGAACAGCGACTGGAAGACCAGGCCCGTGAAGTAGATCGGTAGGGAGACGCCGGCCAGTGCCAGCACCATCACCACCCGGTCCGAGAGTTTTCCGCGTTTCAGCGCGGATATGACGCCGCCGGCGACGCCGCCGAAGAGCCAGAGAATCGCCGCGCCGATGGCGAGGGAGATGGTGACCGGGAGCCGGTCGAGCAGCAGCGGCCACACCTCGCGGTCGGTGCGGAAGGAGTAGCCGAAGCACGGCGCCGAGCAGTGGGTGACGCTCGGCCCGCTGTCGTAGTCCCGCCCGACGACGAGGCCCTTCGCGAACCTGGCGTACTGGATGTAGATGGGCTGGTCCAGGCCGAGCTTGATGCGGGTGGCCTCCACGTCGCGCGGGGTCGCCGTCTTACCGACGTACATCTCAGCCGGATCAGCGTGCGCCGCCTTCGGGATCAGGAAGAAGATCGCGAAGGTGACCATGGAGACGGCCACGATAAGCAGAGCCGCGGTGACCAGGCGGCGCAGGATGTAGTTGATCACGTGTGCGGCCTGACGCCGGCCGGCTCGACGAGGTTACCGTCGCACCGGCCGGCGCCGTGGCCCTCACCTGCCTTCTGTACTCGTGAAGGGCGGGTTACCGGCTGTTCAGGCTTGCTGCTTCAGCAGTTGGTGCGTTTGCCGACCCGCAGGTCAGCTCGCGACGCCCAGGCTGGCGAAGTCGTACATGCCGTAGTACTCCGTCACGAAGACGTTCGTGACGCGGGGGTTGCGGTAGTTGAGCGCCTTGTCGTAGACGAACGGGCAGTAGATCGCGGCGTCCATGACCTTGTGGTCGATCTGAGCCCAGATGTCGGCGGCCTTCTTCGGGTCGCTCTCGGCCTGGGCCTTGTCGATCAGGCTGTTGATCTCGGGGTCGTCGATCTCCGAGTAGTTGTTGTTGCCCGACTGCTGGATCTTGCGGCCGTCGACCAGCACCTGCAGGAAGCCGGCGGCGGTCGGGTAGTCCGCGCCCCAGCCGGCCATCATCAGGCCGTAGCCCTTGGCGTGCACGTTGGACGGCGAGCCGATGGTCGAGCGGAAGTACAGCGACGGCTCGGTCGGGTCGAGGCGGGCGTTGATGCCCACGTTCTTCAGCGCCGCCTGCAGGGCCTCGGCCGTCTTCGGCTCCTTGCCGGCGTTGCGGGTGGCGATGACGGTGTCGAAGCCGTTCGGCTTGCCACAGGCCGCGAGCTCTTCCTTGGCCTTGTCGATCTGCGGCTTGCCCGACTTGGTGTTGTACGGGTCGTAGTCGTCGTGACCGGCGATGTTCGGCGGCAGCATGTTGTAGGCGACGTCACCGCCGGCCTCGGCGCCACCACGCGCGGTCTGCATGGCGACCTTGTCCGTGGCGTACTGCACGGCCTTGCGGCAGTGCTCGTTGTCGAACGGCGCGACCTTGGTGTTGATCGAGAAGTAGCGGATGAAGCCCGTGTTCGGGGTGTCCGCGTTCTTCTTCTTCTCCGGGTCGAGCAGGATCTTCGGCTGGCTGCCCTGCTGGACGCCGGTCTGGCCGGTGTCGATGTCGATGTCACCGGACAGCAGCTGGTTGTCGATCTCCTCCGGCGCGGTGCCGATGGTGAAGTCGATCTGGTCCGGCAGCGCCTTGCGCACGGTGTCGGTCTTCTGGTCCCACTGGTCGTTGCGGACCAGCACGGCCTTCTTGCCCGCGTCGTACGACTGGAACTTGTACGGGCCGGTCGAGACCGGCTTCTCGCCGTACTTGTCGCCGTTGTCCTTGGCCTTCGGCACGGGGCCGGCGCCGGGCATGGCGAGCAGGTACGGGAAGTCCGAGAGGGCTTCCTTCAGGTGGAAGACGATCGTGGTGTCGTCCGGGGTCTCGACGGACTTGAGGCCCAGCTTGTCCGGGTCGGTGTCCTTGTACGGGCCGGGGTAGTCCTGGCCCTGGTCGAGCACGTCCACCAGGTAGGTCGGGCCACCGGAGAGCACGTCCTGCGCGAAGATGCGCTCGACGCCGTACTTGACGTCCTTCGAGGTGATCGGCGAGCCGTCCTCGAACTTCAGGCCCGGCTTGAGCTTGAAGGTGTACGTCTTGCCACCGTCGGCGATCGTCGGCATGTCCGCGGCCAGGTCGGGAACCAGCTTGAGGCCGTCCTCGCCAGGCTTCGACTCGTTGGTGAGCAGGGTGCGGACGTAGTAGCCCTTCATGAAGTTCCACACGTACGCGTAGTAGGCACGCGCCGGGTCGAACGAGTCCGGGTCAGCGCTGTTGACGAGCTTGAGCGTGCCGCCCTTCTTGTCGGAAGGGTTCACGACGCCCTTGGTGGCGGCGTTGAACCCGGACACACCCTGGGGGGCCGAGCTCTCGCTGGTCTTCGTGTCGCCGCCCGATCCGCAGGCGGACAACACCAGGGCGACGGCGGCCGAGCCGGCCACCAGTGCCCCTGTCCTCATTCTCACTGGGTTTCCCTCCTTGTTTGGCGCGACCCGCCGAGGGACGGGCCGTCCGAGCTGTGCTGCTGTGCGAGTGAAGATCGGGGTATGCACAGGGTTCGACCGGGCTGGCGGGCGGGGCCGGACGTGGCGGTGCCAGGTTCGCGCGACGGGCCCGAAGCCCGGCCGGCGGCCCTTGCGGGCTACCGGTTGGACTTCGGGTCGAGAGCGTCACGCAGGCCGTCGCCGAACAGGTTGAAGGCGAGGACCATCAGGAAGATCGCGACACCGGGCACGAACATGTACATCGGGTCGTACTGGTAGAACTGCACGGCGTCCGAGAGCAGCCGGCCCCACGAGGGCGTGGGAGGCAGCACGCCGACGCCGAGGAACGACAGCGCGGCCTCGAACAGGATGTTCGAGGGGATGATCAGCGTCGCGTACACCAGGATCGGCGCGACGAGGTTCGGCAGCAGCTCGCGGAAGAGGATCCGGCTCGGGCCGGCCCCGATGCTGCGCGCCGCCTCGACGAACTCGCGTTCCCGCAGGGAGAGAGTCTGGCCGCGCACGATGCGCCCGATGTACGGCCAGCTGAAGAACGCGATGACCGAGATGACCACGCCGATGCGCCAGCCGGTGCTCGCCGGCACGACGGAGATCAGCGCGATCGAGAAGAGCAGGTAGGGGAAGGCGAGGATCAGGTCCATCAGCCGGCTGATCAGGCTGTCGACCGCGCCGCCGAAGTAGCCGGAGACGATGCCGAGGACCACGCCGATGGTCACCGCCGCGAGGGTCGCGGCCAGCGCCACGAGCAACGAGACCTGGGCGCCGTAGATGATCTGCGAGAACAGGTCGCGGCCGGTGACCGGCTGAACGCCGAGCAGGAACTCCTTGCTGACGCCGCCCCAGGTGCCGACGGGCGGGATGCCGCCGAGCAGCGGATCGATCTTGTCTTGATGGAAGTCGTTGACCGGGTGCCCCCACACCTTGTTGATCAGGGGGGCGAACACCGCGACAAGCACCAGGAAAATGATGAACCCGGCTCCGACGAGCGCGACCTTGTCGCGCTTGAGCCGGGTCCACGCGATCTGACTGAGCGAGCGACCTTCGATGGCCTTCGCGGGAACACCGGCAGGCGTTGCGGTCGCCTCGTCGACCGTCGGCACCTGCTCGTCGCTCTTCGACGTGACGGGTCCCATAGTCATGGGCGTGGTGCCCCTCTCCCCGGCCGCCTGCCCGCCATCACGAACCCGCCAGCGATGGCCGTCGCACCGTGAAGCGAGCATGCGTCGGCCAGACCGGGGCCCGTGGCAGTCAGCAGCCGATCGGCTGTGTCTTCGTGGACTCCTGGTGCCCTATCCGCAGGTTCGGTCCACGGGCAGAGCGTGCACGAAGCCGACGTGGTGGTGTCGCCTTCGTTGCAGGAACCCTGTCTCCCGTTCGGCCGCCCGTCAAGGGTCACCCCCTGTCCTGTAACCAAGTCCACGCCGCGCCGTGATGAGGGCGTGATCCAAGCACAGCGACTTTTGGATCATACACCCCCTAAACGGGCGAATTACCGTCGAATCGTAACGGTGCGATCACGCAATGTGGCGGAAACATAGCGGCAAGACCGACGAGAACGGGCTATCCAGGACGATCGTTGATCGTTTCACACTTAACAGTACGGTCCGGTCAGGAAGCATGGTGACACAGCGTGCTCAAATATCGAAATTGATCACGACTGGCGCGTGGTCCGAGGGGCCCTTGCCCTTGCGCGCCTCCCGGTCGATGTAGGCGCCCGTCACCGCGTCCGCAATCGACGGACTCGCGTAGACCAGATCGATCCGCATGCCCTTGTCCTGATGGAACATCCCCGCCCGGTAATCCCAGTACGTGAATGGATTGGAGCCTTTCATCGGTTTGGGCACGATGTCGGCGAGTCCGGTGTCCAGCAGGGCGGCGAGCGCGTCGCGCTCCGGCTTCGTGACGTGCGTGGCGCCGACGAAGGCGGCGGGGTCGAAGACGTCGGAGTCGGCCGGGGCGACGTTGAAGTCCCCGCAGACCGCGACCGGGCCGCCGCCCGCGAGGTCCGTCGCGACCGCGGCGCGCAGGGCCTCGAGCCAGGTGAGCTTGTACCCGTAATGCGCCGACTCCGGCGTGCGCCCGTTGGGCACGTAGACCGACCAGACCCGCACCCCGCCGCACAGCGCCGACACCGCGCGGGCCTCCTGGCGCGGCTGGTCGAACAGGGCCTCGTCGCCGCCGGGCTCGCCGGCCCAGCCGGGGTCGCCGGCGAAGCCGCGCCGCACGTCGTCGAGGCCCACCCGGGACAGCAGCGCGACGCCGTTCCACCGCCCCTCGCCGTGGTGCGCCGTGGTGTACCCCAACTCGCCGACCTCGGCGGCCGGGAACGCGTCGGCGGCGACCTTCGTCTCCTGCACGCACAGCACGTCGGGCCGGGCCTGCTCCAGCCACTCCAGTAGCCGGGGCAGCCGGGCCTTCACCGAGTTCACGTTCCAGGTGGCAAGTCTCACCCCTGCCACAATGCCAGCTTCATGCCGACTCGCGCTTCACCAACTCCGTGGGTAAGAGCAACACGGGCTCGATCTGCTCGCCCGCGGTCATCCGCAGCACCTGGCGGGCCGCCATCCGGCCGAGGTCGGTGATCGGCTGGCGCACGGTGGTCAGCGGCGGCTCGGTGTCGCGCGCGAAGTCCATGTCGTCGAAGCCGACCACGGCCACGTCGTCGGGCACCCGCCGGCCGGCCTGGCGCAGCGCCCGCAGCGCGCCCTCGGCCATCGCGTCGGAGGCGGCGAAGACCGCGTCGAGGTCCGGGTCGTCGCCGAGCAGCTGACTCATCGCCAGGGCGCCGGACTGCCGGGTGAAGTCGCCGACCGCCACCAGCGAGCGCCGGCCGCTGTCCTGCATGGCCGAGCGGTACCCCTTGAGCCGGTCGATGCCGGCGCTCATGTCCTGCGGCCCGGCGATCGTGGCCACCCGCCGCCGCCCGGTGTCGAGCAGGTGGCGCACCGCCGCGCGGGCCGCGTCCTCGTTGTCCACGTCGACGTACGGCACCGAGGACTGGATCAGCAGGCGCCCGTTGCACACGACCGGCACGCCGGCCCGGCTGAGCCGCTCGGGCAGCGGGTCGGCGCCGTGCATGGAGAAGATGATCGCGCCGTCGACGTGCCCGCCCGTCGCGTAGCGCTCGACCCGGTCGTGGCTGGGCCCCGAGGGGCCCACCATCATGAGCACGAGCTGCTTGTCGACGGCCTCCAGCTCCAGGCTCACCCCCCGGATGATGCTGGAGAAGAACGGGTCGTCGGAGAACACCCGGCTGGCCGTCTCGGAGGCGACCAGCGCGATGGAGTCGGTGCGCTGGGTGACGAGGCTGCGCGCGGCCTGGTTGGGCACGTAGCCGAGCGCCTCGACCGCGCTGAGCACCTTGTCGCGGATGTGCGGAGCGACGGAGGTCGACCCGTTGACCACGCGGGAGGCCGTGGCCCGCGACACCCCGGCGCGTTGCGCGACGTTTTCGAGTGTGGGCCGGTCCCGCCCCGACAGCACCATTCTGTCCCCCATATCTGTTCCGCGGACCATCATGACTGAAGCTCGGCATTGTGTAGCGCATAAAAAGGACGGGCGATGGAGCATGTCGCTCCACCGCCCGTCGCACCCTCACACCGGTTACACCCTGATCACGATTTCGCCGGTCATACTGCGTCGATCAACCCAAGCCGGTCACCCGGGCCGCCGCTCGGCCGGAGAGCGCTCTCAAGACTGCAATCAGACTGGCCCATGACTAGCCCAATGTCAATCACAGAATCGGTTGAGAGCGCTCTCCCGAATATGTTGTGGGAAACGCCAAAACCGTCATGCCGCCTGGCGGCGCGCGCAGGCCTCCAGGTGCGCGGCGATGACCGCGGTGGTGGACGAGCGCACGCAGGCGTCCGCGCCGGCCTCCAGCACGTCGACGACGGCCTGGTGGTCGCTGTACGGGCTGAGCACGGCCACGATGGAGGCGGCCGGGTGGCGCAGGCAGGCGGCGGTGACCGTCCTTGGGCCGGGGTCGTCGAGCAGCACGATGTCGGGCTCGCGGCAGCCGGCCGGCGGTTCGTGGCGCCGGGTCACCACCCAGCCGTGGGGCAGGTGCCGCTCGAGGTCGGCGTGGCGGCCGGCCGGGGCGATGAGCAGGACGTCGACGTGCTCGACGGCGTGGGCGGCGGGGGTGCGCTTGGGGAGGGTCACGATCGTCATGCCTCCTTTATCGCGTGTCGGCCTGGTACCACCCTTGGCCCCGCCTGCGAGAATCCTGGAAGGGCGGGACCGCAGGGAGGCTGCCCGTGATCGTGTGGATCAACGGCCCGTTCGGCGTGGGCAAGTCGACCCTCACCGCCGAGCTGTGCCGGCGCGAGCAGCGGGCGCGGGCGTTCGACCCCGAGCGCATCGGCTGGGTGCTCAAGCGGACCCTCGGCTGGGTCCGGCAGGGGGTCCGCCACGGCGACTACCAGGACCTGCCGGCCTGGCGGGCGGCGACCGTGGCCGCCGCGGCCTGGCAGGCGCGCGGCGCCGACCCGCTGCTGGTGCCGATGACCGTGCTGCGCCGCCGCTACCTCGAGGAGATCGTCGCCGGGCTGCACGGCCGCGGCCACGAGGTGCGCCACGTGCTGCTGGACGTCTCCGCGCCCGTCCTGGTGGAGCGGATCGAGGCGGACGACGACCCCAGCCCGCAGGGCTGGCGGCTGGACAGCCTCGGCGCCTACCTCACCGCGCGGCGCGAGCTGCGCGCGCTGGGGGCGGTCGTGGACACCGACGAGCTGGCCCCGGACGAGGTCGCCGACGAGGTCCAGGGGCTCATCACCGGCTGGCGCACGACCTGAACATCGGGCGCGCCAGCCGGAATTGACCAGGCGCTGCGGCGGCCGAGGCAGTACCTCACCTGGGCGGCGGCCGAGGTCCGGGCCGACGAGCTGCCGGTCGGCCGCCACCGCGCGGTGCTGTGAGCCGCTGAGCTATCTGGAGTACACCTCCATCTCCCACAACGAATAGCCGTAGCCGGTGGCGCGGGCCACCCCGGCCATGCGCACGTACCGGGCGCTGACCGGCTCGAACGTGACGTTGTCGGTGCCGCCGTTGCCGGCGTCGACCACGGCCGCGGCGCTCCAGCTGCTGCCGTTGGCAGAGACCTCGATGCGGTACCGCGACCCGTAGGCGGCCTCCCAGCGCAGGATGACCCGGGCCACCGTGCGTGCCGAGCCGAGGTCCACGGTGATCCACTGGTTGTCGCTCCACCCGCTGCCCCACCGCGTGGTCGGGTTGCCGTCGACCGCCGCGCCGGCGCTGTAGCCCAGCTGGGTGCTGCTGGCGGTGACCGCCCGGCTCTGCGCCAGGTTCGTCAGGTCGTCGCCGCGCCTGGCCGGGAACGACACGACCTGCTGGTACGTCGGCCGGTTCTGCCAGGAGATCTTGTCGTGCGTGATCCCGCCCAGCGGCGACTGGACGATCGTGTCCGCGCACCACTGGTCGCCGGCCGAGCAGTACTTGTCGCCCGGGTACGTGGTGGTCGCGGGCTCCGCGGTCGCCGCCGCGAGGGTCGTGACCAGCACCTGCCGGCATGCCGTCAGGGAGCCGCCGCCGCAGTAGGTGCGGCCCAGGCCGCTGCGCACCGGGTCGCCGAGGACCGAGCGGAGGTCCTTGTGGAGGTAGCCCCACCAGCCGTACTGGAACGAGGACCCCTTGTGGGTCTGGGTCTGGTTCAGCGAGCCGGCGCTGGTCGGCCCGGTGGCCCCGGAGGGCGACTCGTCGATCTGCAGCGCCCTGGTCAGCGCGGCGTAGACGTCGTCGCCGAGCCCGGCCCGGAACGCCCCCTCGATCAGCTTCGGCCACCAGGCGTCGAAGGTGCGGATCGCGGCCGCGTGCTGGTAGACGTGCGATCCGGGCGAGGTCTCGACCCGCCTCGCGCCGGCCGCCTGCCAGGCCCGCAGCGCGGCGACGTTGGGGTCGGTGCTCGTACCGGACGGATCGAGGATGCGCAGCAGCTCCGGCAGCAGGTTCTCGGCCCGCAGGTCGGTGACGGCGGCGTCCTCGACCAGCCGCACGACCCCGGCCCGATCGACCTTGCCCGCGCCGAGCGCGGATTTGACCCGCTTGTCGAGCAGATCCGCGCGATGCACGGCGCCGAAACTGAAGTTTCCGTCCGCCGCGCCGAAGTCCTTACTTTGCTTGTTATTCCAAGAGACGAAATAATCCTGCTCGGTCGACTGCGGATGCTGGGTCACCGGAATGTAGTCGGCCGTATTCGTATCCGCATTCCATCCGGACCATTCATATGCGGCGTCCGCCTTCGTCGGCAGGTTCGGGTTCGCGCCCGGCTTG
Source organism: Dactylosporangium sp. NPDC048998 (assembly GCF_043197855.1). Classification (NCBI taxonomy): domain Bacteria; kingdom Bacillati; phylum Actinomycetota; class Actinomycetes; order Micromonosporales; family Micromonosporaceae; genus Dactylosporangium; species Dactylosporangium sp. NPDC048998. Next base: position 191,582 of record NZ_JBICTV010000005.1, on the reverse strand, counting down.
CGCACCGGATCGCTGCCGGAGTTGAAGTACGCGGTGTCCGTGGCGTTGACGTAGAACCAGTTGAAGGCGTACCCGACGTCGGAGGCCGAGGCGATGAACTGGGCCGGCGTGCCCATTGCGGCCGGGTCGTTGAACGCCTGGAAGCCGATCGCGGAGTCGGCCTCGTGCCGGTACGTCGAGCGCAGCTGGGTGAACGCGACCGGCTGCCCGCCGACCGTCCCGCGCCAGGCGACCAGGCCGTACTTCGTGCGGTACGTGATGAGCTGGTAGGACCCGGCGGGCGTGGAGTCCGCGACGGTCGGCGTCCAGGCGTTGGACTGCACCAGCGCCTCCATGGGCGTGCACACGCCGTGGAAGAGGTACGCCGAGGACTGCGTCGTGGCCGCGGAGCCGTCGGTGTTGCACAGCGGCACCGCGTACGTGTCGGTGATGTCCTGCTCCGCCGAGGTGGCGCTCCAGGCGTAGTCCTGCCCGCGGCCGAGCAGCACGTAGAGGTTGAGCCCGGCGAACGCGACGCCGTGCGCGCTGACCCCGGGTCCCTGCAGCTCCTGCAGCATGAGCAGCTGCGGCGAGAAGTACCCGGTCTGCGGCCCGAACACGGCGATCGGGTGCCCCGTCGCCGAATGCGCGGCGTCGATCACCACCGCGTTGGACATGCCGCGTTTCGTCGCCGCGCCGGGCGCGAGGCCGGCGGTCGTCGTCGCCGAGCCGCTCGGGTTGAACACCAGGGGTTGCGCGGCGACGCTGCCCAGGTCCGGCAGCGCGACGCCGGGGGCGTCGGGGTCGGCCGCGCCGTACGGGAAGGACTGCCCGTTGTGCAGGGTCAGCACCGCCTCCTCGTCGTTCTGCTCGCGGAAGGCGGCCCAGAGCCGGTCGCCCTCGGCGGCGCCGTAGCGGGCCCGGGCGGTGACCCGCACCAGCGCGGACTCGACCTCGCCGCCCCCGCCGCCGCCGAACAGGCCGCCGACCACGCCCGCGATCGCGATCAGGTCGGTCATCTGGAACGGCTCCGGCCCACCGGCGTTGGTGATCGCGTCGAGGTGGCCGGTGAGCACGTACTCGCCGGGGCAGTTGCGCCCGGCCATGCAGGCGGCGATGTAGGCGTTGATGCCGGCGACGTACTGCTGCACGTCGTCGTAGAGCTGCGCGCCGCGCGCACCCTTGGTCCGCAGCGCCGCGACCTGCGCCTGCAGGTCGGCCTCGGTGTACGGGGCGCTTCGCCAGATGCTCTGCTCCAGCTCCCGGTTGCCCGGCGCGCCGCCGGCGAACGGGGTCAGCTTCCCCCGGCCGACCCGGCGCATCAGGTCCATGACGAACAGCCGGTCCTCCGCGCCGGCGTACCCGGCGCCGAACATCGTCCCGGCCCGCGTCGTGCCGGTCACGTGCGGCACGCCGAGCGCTTTGTCCCGCACGATCGTCACGTCGGAGCGCGGGCTGTAGCTGCGCGCCACCTGACCGGCCGGTACGCCGAACGAGGCACTGTTGTAGAAGGAGGAGATCTGCTCGTCGGTCAGGCCGGTGTAGGCCGCGACGAGGTTCGCGTACGGGCCGAGCTGGTCGGCCGAGTGCGCCGGCCGGAAGCCCAGCGCCTGGTGGGCCAGGATGTCGGCGAGCGTGGCGTTGCCGTTCTGGCCCGGCGGCAGGATGTCGTCGCACTGCTCGAGGCAGTAGTCGTTGGGCGCCAGGACGGCCGCCCGGGCGGGCGCGGCGAGCGCGGGGGCGACGAGCACCGCGGAGGCGAGCAGTAACGCCCCCAGGGCGCGCTTGAGGAGAGGCAGGGACATGGCGGATCCCTTCCGTGGTTGCGAGTCAATATGAAAATGACTCGGATTACCGGATGGTAACAACGACGCCCGTCACTGAACAGAGGTGTCACACCGTCGATACGCAGGGGCTCCACTACGCTTCCGGGGTGCTCGTGGTCCATGCGCTCTGGGTCGGCGGCCGGGTCGCCCTGTGGGCGGAGGACCCGTCGATCCCGTTCGACCGCGCGCGCACCGGCCGCCGGCATCCGTTCGCGGTCGCCGGGCTCGACCTCGACGGCGGCACCGGCACGACCGCCGTGCGAACCCTGGCCCTGCCCACCCGCGGCGGCCGGCCCGAGCCCTCGCCGGCCGCGTCCATGCCGGTCCAGGGGCCGGTCCAGGGACCGCTCGAGGGGCCGATCGACGGGTCGGTCGAGCGGCCGGTCAAAGGCGGCCGGCCCGCGCTGCGGCGGTGGGCGGTCGAGACGGTCGAGTACGACCCCGACGACGCCCTCGGCCTGCTGCGCGGGCTCGCGTCCGCCGCCGGCGACGACGTCGTGCTCGGCGACTCCACCCGCTGGTTCGCCGGCGTCGCCGCGTTCGCCGCCGGGCTCGTCGCCCGCGGCCGCATGCTGCCCGCCTTGGCCGGCCCGGCCGGCACGGCCGGCGCGGCCGGCACCGCCGGCGACGAGGCCCGCTGGCTGCCGGTGCTCACCGGCCGCGACGCCGCCTACGCCCGCGCCCTGGCCCTCGCGCTGCCCCAGGCCGCGCTCGCCACCGGCCCGGACACCACCCGCGCCGCCGCGCTGGCCGAGGTCCTCGACGCCTTCGCCGACGCCGCCGCGCGGGCGGCGCTGCCGGCCGACGCCGGACCGCGGGCCGCCGAGCACCGCCCCGGCGACGCCGCCGGCGCCTGGCTCGCCGCGCTCACCGGCCGGGACCGCCGCATCGCCGGCGTCGCGCCCGCCGCGCTCGAGCGGCTGCGCTCACAGCTGGCCACCTGGGAGGCCGACGCGGTCGGCGGCGCGGTGCGGGCCTGCTTCCGCCTCGTCGAGCCGCCGGAGCCCGGCGACGGCGAGGATCCGCCCGCCGATCCGCGGTGGACCCTCGAGTTCGCGCTGCAGGCCGCCGACGAGCCCACCCTCGTCGTCGACGCCGCCCGGGTGTGGCGCTCCCGCGGCGCGCTCAAGGCCCTGCAGCGGCACATCCCGGCGCCCCAGGAGACGCTGCTGGCCGAGCTCGGCCGGGCCAGCCGGCTGTACCCCGCGCTCGAGGACGCGCTGCGCGAGGCCCGCCCGGTCGCGCTGACGCTGGACACCGACGGCGCGCACCGGCTGCTCAGCGAGTCCGCGCCGCTGCTGGCCGCGGCCGGGTTCGGCGTAGTGCTGCCCGGCTGGTGGCGCCGGGCGTCGGCGCGCCTCGGCGCCCGGCTCAGGGCCGGCGGCTCCGGCTCGGCCGCGCCCGGCGCCGTCGCCACCGACAGCGGGCTGGGCCTGGACGCCGTCGTGGACTACCGGTGGGAACTCGCCGTCGGCGACGAGCCGCTCACCGAGGACGAACTGCGCCGCCTCACCGACCTCAAGGCCCCGCTGGTGCGGCTGCGCGGCCAGTGGGTCGAGCTCGACCCGCGCCGGCTCGCCGAGGGCCTGTCGTTCCTGGAGCGGCACCGGGCGCAGGAGTCGATGACCGTCGCCGACCTGCTGCACCTGGCCGGCGGCGCGGCCGAGGGGCCCGGCGGCCTGCCGGTCGTCGAGGTCGCCGCCGACGGCTGGCTCGGCGACCTGCTCAGCGGGGAAGCGGAGCTGCGCGTCGGCGACGCCGGGGTGCCCGCGGCGTTCGAGGGCAGTCTCAGGCCGTACCAGCTGCGGGGTTTGAACTGGCTGCGGTTCCTGGAGGCCGCGGGCCTCGGCGGCATCCTCGCCGACGACATGGGTCTCGGAAAGACGGTGCAGCTGCTCGCTCTCATCGCCGGGGACGCGCCCGGCGTGACCGGTCCGCAGCGGAGCGGAGGGGCCGGTCACCATGGGCTCAGCACCGGCCCCACGCTGCTGGTCTGCCCGATGTCGCTGGTCGGCAACTGGCAGCGCGAGGCGGCCCGCTTCGCGCCGCGGCTGCGGGTGCACGTCCACCACGGCGCCGACCGCGCCCGCGCGCTCGACCCGGCCGCGTTCGACCTCGTCGTCACCACCTACGCCGTCGCCACCCGCGACGCGGAACAGCTGCGGGCCGTACCGTGGCACCGCGTCGTGCTCGACGAGGCGCAGGCGGTCAAGAACGCCGCGACGAAACAGGCCGCGGCCGTGCGGCGGCTGCCCGCCCGGCACCGCGTCGCGGTCACCGGCACGCCGGTGGAGAACCGCCTCGCCGACCTGTGGTCCATCATGGAATTCGCCAACCCGGGCCTGCTGGGCAGCGCGACGAAGTTCAAGGAGCGCTACGCCGAGCCGATCGAGCGGTTCGGCGACGCCGACGCCGCCGCCCGGCTGCGCCGCATCACCCAGCCGTTCGTCCTGCGCCGCCTCAAGACCGACCGCGCCATCATCTCCGACCTGCCGGAGAAGCTGGAGATGGACGTGGTGTGCAGCCTGACCCGCGAGCAGGCCAGCCTCTACCAGGCCGTGGTCGACGACATGCTGGCCCGCATCGACAGCAGCGAGGGCATCGAGCGCCGCGGCCTGGTGCTGGCGACGATGACCCGGCTCAAGCAGATCTGCAACCACCCGGCCCTGGCCCTGCGCGACGGCAGCCGCCTGCCCGGCCGCAGCGGCAAGCTCGCCCGGCTGGAGGAGATCGCCGAGGAGATCCTCGCCGCCGGCGAGCGGGCGCTCGTCTTCACCCAGTACGCCGAGTTCGGCGCCATGCTGCGCGCCGAGCTCTCCGCCCGCTTCGGCCGCGAGGTCGCGTTCCTGCACGGCGGCCTGCCCAAGGCGTCGCGCGACGCGCTCGTGGCCCGCTTCCAGGAGGCGTCCCCATCCTCGCCGCCGCTGTTCGTGCTGTCACTCAAGGCGGGCGGCACCGGCCTGACCCTGACCGCCGCCAACCACGTCATCCACGCCGACCGCTGGTGGAACCCGGCCGTGGAGGACCAGGCGACGGACCGCGCGTTCCGCATCGGCCAGCGCCGCGCGGTGCAGGTCCGCAAGTTCGTCACGGCCGGCACGGTCGAGGAGAAGATCGCCGCCCTGATCAAGGACAAGCGCGGGCTCGCCGCGAAGATCGTCGGCACCGGCGAGCAGTGGCTGACCGAGCTGTCCACCGCGGAGCTGCGCTCCCTGCTCACCCTCGACCCCGGCGCGGCGGCCGACTGACCCGGACGCGCTCAACGAAGAGGTCTCGGCTACCGGGGTCGTCCCAGGGCGTTGAGTGCGTCGAGGTAGCGCGGCGGGACCACGTTGGGGCCGTCGCCCCGGAACGCGGCGTCCACCTCGGCGTCGGTGGGCAGCGCCGGCACCTCGGCGACGAGCGCCTTCACGATCGGGGTGTCGCGCCAGTCGGGGTGCTCGGTGAGCAGCCGCAGCGCGACGAGGGACTCCTCGATCTCACCCACGCACTCGAACGGCTTGTGCGCGGTCAGGCCCATCAGCTCGCGGTACCCCTCGAGCTGCGTGAGATCCATGAACACGTCGGTGCCGAAGATGTGCGCCAGCCGCTCCCGGCCGGTGAACGGCGCCAGGGCCAGGAACACGAACCGGCACTTCGGGCAGTGCCCGCACCAGCGCTCACTCGCGTCGCGCTGCTTGAACGCGGCGTTGCAGCTGGTGACGACCTCGTCGTACGCGGTGAACTTGGCGAACAGCCCGGCGATGTGCAGCTCGGACAGGCCGCGCAGCAGCGAGAAGTACGCGTCCTGCAGCCCGGCGTGGGCCAGCAGCGCGGCGCGCAGGTGCGCCTCGGCCGGCAGCCCCTTCGACCACTGGTGGTTGATGTCCCGGCCGAGCCAGCTCAGGTTCGGCACCGAGGCGGAGCTCTCGTTGGACATGACGACCGGCCCGAGCCCGTGCATCAGCGACGCAGCGACCGCGACCAGCGAGTTGATCGCGGTGACCGGGATGTGCCCGTTGTATGCGCCGGCCTCGTTGAGCTCGCGCATGCGCGGGTCGAGCTGCCGGCGCACGGTGCGCACCGGCTGCGGCGACACCGCCATCACCCCGCGGATGATCGCGTTGGGGTTGACCGCGAACAGCACCGGGTCGAGCCCGGCCCGCTGCAGCGCCTCCATGGTCACGATCGAGTCCTTGCCCCCGCCGACCGCGGCCAGCGGCGGCCCGTCCGGCGTGTGCGGCCGCTCCGGCGGCGCCGCGGTGCGCTCCGCCTCGATCGGCAGGTCCAGCACGTACTCAAGCTTGTTGCGGTAGGCGAACTCGCCCAGCCCGTCGTGGAAGAGCGCCCGTGCCCAGGGCAGCGCCCCCTCGGCCAGGGCCAGCCCGCCGAGCTCGACCCGCTTCGGCGCGGCGATCTTGTAGTACGAGGTGGAGGCGGCGACATACAGCAGGTCGAGCACCCGATCGAGCGCGGGATGCCCGGCGGCGGGCGACCCGAAGTCGACGGTCTCCGTGAGCACGAGGTCACCGAGCGCGTAGTGGAAGCGCGCCACCCCGGTCGACGGGTCGAACTCCCGCCCCGGGAACCGCAGCGCCTCGACCTGCTCCCACGCGTTCACGATGTGCTCCGTTCCGTCCGGTACGCGCCGACCCGCAATGGTAGCTTTCGCGCGCCGCTCGCATCGGGTACTCCGTGATGCGTCGAAAACGGGGCCGGCGTCGCGGTGGGCGGATCGCCGGTGCGCGCGGGTCGTTAGGATCGCACGGTGCTCGACATCATGCTGCCGCACTACGGCGAGCTGACCCTCCTCAAGATCGCCGTCGAGAGCATCGCGGCGCAGACCGACGAGCGGTGGCAGCTGACGGTGATGGACGACAACCCCGTCGAGCGGGACACCGGCATTCCCGAGTACTTCGCGGCGCTCGGGCACCCGCGCGTGCGGTACCTGCGCAATCCCCGCAATCTCGGGGTCACCGGCAACTTCCAGCAGGGTGTCGACCTCGCCACGGCGCCGTTCATGATCATCATGGGCTGCGACGACGTGATGCTGCCCCGGTACGTCGAGCGTGTGCACGCCCTCATCGACGCGCACCCCGAGGCGGTGCTGGTGCAGCCGGGAGTCGAGGTCATCGGGGCCGACGGGGCCGTGGTGCGGACGCTGGCGGACACGACGAAGCGGCGGGTGTACGCGCCGCGGTTCGCCGGGACGGTCACCATGGCCGGCGAGGAGCTCGCGGTGAGCCTCCTGCGGGGCAACTGGCTGTATTTCCCGTCGCTGGTGTGGCGTACCGAGGAAATCAAGGCGGTGGGCTTCGACCCGGACCTCAAGGTGATCCAGGATCTCAAGCTCATTCTGCAGCTGGTGACCCGCGGCGGCACGCTCGTCGCCGACGACGACGTCGTGTTCCAGTACCGGCGGCACGGCGAGAGCCTGTCGGCGTCCTCGGCGGTGACGGGCAACCGGTTCAGCGAGGCCCGCGAGTTCTTCCTCGCCGCCGCGGCGCGCATGGACGCCCATGGCTGGCCGCGCGCCGGGCGGGCCGCGCGCTGGCACCTGTCCTCGCGCATCCACGCGCTCACGATGCTGCCGGCGGCCGCGCGGCAGCGCAGCACCGGGAGCGTGCGGGTGCTGACCCGGTACGCGTTCGGCAACCCCCGCCCGCGGTAGCACGTCCGGATCCGCCCCCGTCGTTCGTCGTAGCTGTGACGACGAAGGATCGGCGAAGGGGGCGCGACGATGCTGCCGACGTGGCAGGAGATGACGCCGAGCGGCGCGGACCGGCTGGTGGCGGAGGCGAGCCTGGGCCGCCTGGCGCAACGGTGCCGGGGGCTGTGGGGCAGAGTGCGGGGAGAGCGGGAAGGGTGGGAGTCGAACCCACACGGGCGTGAACCCAACGCCGTTTTCGAGACGGGTGCCGGCACCAATCGGCTGGCCTTCCCATTGACCGTGCCCCTGGAAGGATTCGAACCTCCGGCCTCCTGGTTCGTAGCCAGGCGCTCTCTCCACTGAGCTACAAGGGCGCGGAAAGTGAGGGGATCGAACCCCCGCGGGGTCGTCCCCCGTCGACGGCTTAGCAAGCCGCAGCCTTACCTCTCGGCCAACTTTCCATGCGTACCCGGGAGAGGATTCGAACCTCCAACCTTCTGACCCTGAATCAGACGCCTCTTCCGTTGGGCTACCCGGGCTTGGGACAGGCGTGGACCCGGCCGGACTTGAACCGGCCGCCTCCGCTTTGCAAGAGCGGCGCTCTACCAGATGAGCTACGAGCCCGTTGGGCCCCGGCGGCGGGCGGTAGCGAAGGAGCCGGCCGCCGGGGTCCTGTCTCAGCGCTGGACGAGCGCGCCCCACGTCGGAACCGACGGCTTGACGCGCAGCACCATGCCCGCTTCGGCGGGGGTGCGGTCACCCTTGCGCTGGTTGCAGCCGGTGCAGGCCGCAACGGTGTTCTTCCAGGTGTTCCGGCCGCCGCGCGAGCGGGGCAGGATGTGATCGATGGTCGTGGCCTCGGCCCCGCAGTAGCCGCAGCGGCGGCCGTCGCGGGCGTGGACGCCGGCGCGGGACCAGGCCGGCCCGCCGGTGAAGCGCCAGCGGGTGACGACGTAGGACACGAGCCGCACGACCCGCGGGAGCGGGTAGACCCCGATCGACCGGTCCGGCTCCGCCTCATGGATGACGGCCACCTCGCGCAGGATCATGCGGATGGCGTGGCGGAGAGTGACCCGGTGCAGGGGTCCGAGGTCGGCGTTGAGTACGAGAACCGCGGTCACCGGGCCTCCTCCCTTCATCTGCACATACGGTGAAACCGACATACGGAACCAAACGATCTTGCGTGCCGCGAGCGGGAGTCGAACCCGCACTGACCCCTTTTTGAGGGGGGCGCCTCTGCCTTTGGGCTACCACGGCGTGGTACGGATATGCATTTTTCAACGAACTCGTTCAATGCACTGGGCATGGAAATGCACGAGCGGCAGGAAATCGAACCCACAACCGCCGGAAATGTGATTCAGGGACACGAAAAAGCCGCCCAGACGGGGCCCGGGCGGCTGGTGTGGCTGGGAAACCCCTAGCCTCGCCACCTACCCGAGGACTCCGACAGGCTGCCGAGCAGCCAGGACCGGGCGCCGGCGGACAGCACGGCGCGACGGCGCGCGCCCGGCGCGTCCAGTCGTAGCTCGCGGTGCCCGTTCATCGTCCGATCCCTTCCCATCGCCGATCTTGTCTTCGTTCTCGCCTTGACGTATTCAAAGATAGGTGCGCCGCGCAGGTGGTGCAAGGGATTAAATAGCGGCCGTGTAATGCGCGAGGTAGAGATTCATCTCGTCGGTCGGCTCGTCGCCCTCGTTGACGCTGAACCACAGCGAGTTCTCCAGCCAGAAGCGGTGGATGAACTGCTCGAATCCGTCGGAGGCACGAACCATGTTGGCGACCAGCGTGTCGCGGTCGACGTCCTCCAGGCCGATGATCTCCAGCAGCCACGGTGAGGCGATCACGAACGGCTGGCCGCCGGGGCGCAGGTAGAGGTACCAGATGACGGCGTCCTGCTGGTCGCGCAGGAAGCGCACGAGCTGGGCGCCGGGCTCCACCGGGCTGGGGACCGGGCGCGGGGCAAGGTCGAAGTCGCAGCCGGTGCACGACGGGATGGCGTCCATCAGCACCTGACTGCCCATGAACCGCTTGAACGGGGCCGGCAGCGCGACGTGCTCGGCGAGGGCCGCGACCTCCATCGCCCGTAGCGGGTCGTGCGGGGCGTCGGGGACCAGCCAGGAGAAGGAGCCGTCGAAGCGTGACTCGTCCACTACCGGCAGGCTCTCGGTGGGGTAGAGCTCGTAGGTACCCATGCTCGCCCGGGCGGCGCCCAGGTCCGTACCCCACCAGCCGTGCGGGAAGTCGATCGTCATGTGTCGCACGGTAGTTCGGCGTCTGGGGTTCTTCCGTCGCCTATCGGACCGAGAACATTGCGTTTCAGGTCAAGATCCCAGATCAGGCGCGCACGGCGGGCTCCGCGCCGGCGAGCGGGACCGGTCCCAGGTACGTCAACTTGTCGACGATAGCTTCCGCTGTGAACGGTTTGATCACATACTCGTGCGCCCCGGCGGCGAGGGCTCGCACGATTTGTCCGTGTTCGCTCAGCAGCGGGTTGCGGGCCGCGGGCGCCATGGGCGGCTGTCCCATGCCGGCCGGGAACTGACCGGTGGGCGGCATCGCGTGGGACTGGCCCGTCGGCATCGGCGGTACCGGCTGCGGCTGCGGAACCTGCGACTGCGGCGACTGCGGCGGCGGAGCCTGCGGGCGCGGCGGCCCCTGGGATTGCGGGACCTGGGGTTGCGGGGCCTGCGGGTGCGGCATCTGAGGCTGGGGCATCTGAGGCTGGGGCATCTGAGGCTGGGGCAATGGCTGGAACTGGGGCGCCTGGGCGGTCGGGCCGCGATGGAGCCGGCAGTTGACGCAGTAGCCGGCGGCGTCGACGCCCTCGACGCCGCAACGTGGACATCGCACTCGATCGCTCCCTCCGCCGGGGCCGATCTGCCGTGGCGTCCACTGTGGAGGCAGCCCCGTCCGGGCGACGCCCGCGCCGGCTCGGAGCGGTGCGGCGCCCCAGAAACGGCCCCCAAAAATGGTGAGACCGGCATCCACGGGGGAAGACGCCGGTCTCGATGAAAACTGTAGAGCCCTCCGCGGATTTCCGCCAGCGGTGAGAGGGGTCAATCCGGCGGAACCGGTTTCGGATTTCCGACCGTGACGCTCGTTGATCTTTCCACCCACTCTGCTGCGCCACCGCGCGGTGACGGTGCGCGCTGCCCGGGCCGCGGACCGCGCCACGGGGCGGACCGCACATGGGCGGGGCCGGTATGGTGTCGTGCCAGGCGATCACTGGGAGGAGGCGGATGTCGATCCTGCTCGTGGCCGGGCTCGGCATCGCCGGCCTGGTGCTGCTGACCGTCGGCGCCGACCAGCTCGTGGTGGGCGCCGGGCGGCTCGCCACGGTGCTGCGCGTGGCGCCGGTGATCGTCGGCGTCGTGGTCATCGGGCTGGGCACGAGCGCGCCCGAGTTCGTCGTCTCGGGGACCGCCGCGCTGCAGGGCAATGCGGGACTGGCGCTGGGCAACCTCGTCGGTTCGAACATCCTCAACCTCACGCTGATCCTGGGTGCGGTCGCGGTCGTGTCGCCGGTGCTCGTGCGCTCCTCGGTGCCGGTTCGCGAGGCGCCCCTGATGGTCGCCGGGGTCGCCGTGTTCGGGGCGTTCGCCCTGGTCGGGCTCAAGTTCGTGGCCGGGGTACTGCTGGCCGTGCTGAGCATCGGGGCGCTGGTGCTGCTGGTGCGGCTGTCCCGGGTACCGCCGGATGATCCCCTGCCGGACGACGTCGCCGCGTTCGTCGAGCCGCCGCCCCGGCCCGGCCGCTGGTGGGTGGAGGTGATCCGGACCGTGTTCGGGCTGGCCGCGACGCTCGGCGGGGCACAGCTGGTCGTCGACAACGCCTCGACGCTGGCGCACCAGTGGGGCGTCAGCGACACGATCATCGGCTTCACCCTGGTCGCCGGGGGCACGTCGCTGCCGGAGCTCATGACGTCGGTGCAGGCGCAGCGGCGCGGCGAGGGCGACCTGATGGTGGGCAACCTACTAGGCAGCAACCTGTTCAACAGTCTCATCGGCGGGGCGGTGGTGGGGCTCGCCGCCGGTAGGGACACCATCGCGCCGTTCGGCTTCGCCGCGGTCAGCGCGATGGTCGGCGCCGGGGTGCTCGCGTGGCTGCTGCTCAAGCGGGGCAGCCGAATCACCCGCCCGGAGGCGTGCGTGCTGCTGTGCGCGTATGCGCTCATGCTGCCGTTGTTGATCTCGGCCAGTCCGTGACGTTTCCCGGTCCGCGGGTTGGGTACGCGGGCCGAATGGGCGACGCGATGGTCCGGACACACCGCTCCGGCGACGTTCCGGGCGGCACGATCGTGGTGGAAGTGCTGGGGCCGCTGGAGGCGGCGACCGTGGGAGCGCTCCGTTCCGTGGTGCTGGACGCCGTGGAGACGTACCGTCCGCGGGTGCTGACCGTCGACCTGCGCCGGGTGCCGTTCATGGACTCCATCGGCATCGGGACGCTCGTCGCCGTCAACAACAAGGCGCACGAGGTGGGCGGCGCGATGGAGGTGAGCAGCCCTTCGCCGTTCGTGCACCGGCTGTTGCAGATCACCGGGCTGACGGAGCTGTTCGGGCTGCCGGACATGCCCGAGGACGCACCGGTGTCGGGCGCGCCCGCGGACTTGGGTCGTCCCCAGAAGTCCTGAGCGTTGCCCGCGTCCGGACGACCTTGACGTCGGCGACGGGGGCAACCAAGGACCGGGGCCGCCGCCACGGGGGAAGCGGCGGCCCCGGCCGTCCTTGGGTTGGAGGAAATGTACTCCCCCGGGGAGCCACTGCACACCCCCCAATTCGTGCCGTCTTCCCGACCGTGTGGATCTGTCCAATGTGGAGCACACGACCGCACACGATCGCACAAGCCGTTGCCCTGCCAGGGTTTCCGGCCGGCACCATCTCGAAAGAAGATTTACGGTTGTACGCCCGGGTGACGGGTCAGCTCAGCTGGGCGGCGCGGCGACCGGCCTCGGCCGGGGTCAGCAGTTCGCCGTCGAGGACCACGGCCCAGAAGGCCTCGAGCGGGATGCGCTCGAACAGGGGTGAGCCGAGGCCCTCGAACACGTCCTCCGGCACGAGCTTCAGCGACGTCGTGACGACGATCGTCGGGATGCCGGCGGCCAGGGCCAGGGTGCCCTTGATGTTGAGGACCCGGGTGGGGCTGATCGCGTCGGCACCGGCCAGGCCGGTGACCGGCTCCAGGCCCTCGGTGCCGGGAGCGTCCACGGTGCCGGCGGGCAGGCCAGCGACCGTGGCCTTCACCAGGGCACTGCTCGGGGCGGTACGCACCCAGCCGCCGCGCTGCCGCAGCACGCGCGTGGCCATCGACACCGAGCGCTCGACGTCGTGGTCGAGCTGCTCGCGGATCGCGCGCAGGGCGGGGCCCGGGTCGGCGCCGTTGGCCGCTCGGGCGATGTGCCACATCGAGGCATACCCGGGCAGGAGCCCCGGCAGCGGCGCCACCATCGCGCGCAGGGTCGCGGGGTCGTGCACGAACTCGGCCAGGCCGTCGAGCACCTGCCGGGCCACGCCGGTGGCTCCCGACGTGCGGTCCTGCACTGCCGCGGTCAGTAGCGGCGACAACGTTGGCGCGCTCATGCTGCTCCGAATGCTCCCAGTCGAAAACGGACAACGACCCCAGACAGACTCATGTATGAGACAGCTGGGGTCGATCTCCGTCAAGTAGACAAACGAGCAAGAACCGCTCGGCGCAGCGGGTCTTTACCGGGCAGCAATCGGGGTGTAATCCCGGACGCCGTAGCCGGTGTAGACCTGCCGGGGACGACCGATCTTGGTGTCCGGATCGCTGATCATCTCGCGCCACTGGGCGATCCAGCCGGGCAGCCGGCCGAGCGCGAACAGGACCGTGAACATGGTGGTCGGGAAGCCCATGGCCTTGTAGATCAGGCCCGTGTAGAAGTCGACGTTGGGGTACAGCTTGCGGGAAACGAAGAACTCGTCCGCGAGCGCGATCTCCTCGAGCTGCATCGCCAGGTCGAGCAGCGGGTCGGGCTGCGACATGCGGCCCAGGACCTCCTGGGCGGCCTTCTTGACCAGCGCCGCGCGCGGGTCGTAATTCTTGTAGACCCGGTGCCCGAAGCCCATGAGCCGGACGCCGTCCTCCTTGTTCTTGACCTTGCGAACGAACGAGTTGACGTCGCCGCCGTCGGCCTGGATCTGCTGCAGCATCTCGAGCACGGCCTGGTTGGCGCCGCCGTGCAGCGGGCCGAAGAGCGCGTTGACGCCGGCCGACACCGACGCGAAGAGGTTGGCGTGGCTGGAGCCGACGAGGCGGACCGTGGAGGTCGAACAGTTCTGCTCGTGGTCGGCGTGCAGCAGCAGGAGCATGTCGAGGACCTTGACCGCGACGGGGTCGATCTCGTAGGGCGTGGCGGGCACGCCGAAGGTCATGCGCAGGAAGTTCTCGACGTAGCCCAGGGAGTTGTCCGGGTACAGCATGGGCTGGCCGATGGCCTTCTTGTACGCGTACGACGCGATGGTAGGCACCTTCGCCAGGAGCCGGATGGTGGAGATCTCCACCTGCTCCGCGTCGAACGGGTTGAGGCTGTCCTGGTAGAACGTCGACAGCGCGCTGACCGCGGAGGAGAGCACCGCCATCGGGTGCGCGTCGCGCGGGAAGCCGTCGAAGAACCGGCGCATCTCCTCGTGCAGGAGCGTGTGGTTCTGGATGCGGGTGGTGAACTGCTCGAGCTGCGTCGGGCTGGGCAGCTCGCCGTGGATGAGCAGGTAGGAGGTCTCGAGGAAGGTCGAGCCCTCGGCGAGCTGCTCGATCGGGTAGCCGCGGTAGCGCAGAATCCCCTCGTCGCCGTCGATGTAGGTGATCGACGAGACGCATGAAGCCGTGTTCACGAAGCCGGTGTCGAGCGTGACCTGGCCGGTCTTGTTGAGCAGCGAACCGATCTCCAGCCCGGACGGTCCCTCTGTCGCCTTGCGTACCTTGAGCTCGAGCTCACCGTCCGGGTATGTGATGTTGTACTCACTCATGCGCGTCGTTCCCGTCTCGTCCCGCAGTCCGGCTCGTGGCCGCGGCCGCCATCGCCCGCGACCGGCGCTTATGGCGCCCTTCGGGCAGGATTTCAGATGAACGCGCCCGACGGGGAGGCGGGGCGCGTCACTGCGACATTTCCAACTCGTGACACCCGAACTCCCATCGTCGCACCCGGATAAGGCCGCCGTGGGGTGGTCGCCTTGGAAGGGTGTGCGGCTTTCACCCGGATTTCCGATGAGATGTACGGCATGCAGACTCTCCTCGCTGCGCTCGGCGCCGTCGTGCTCGCCCCTTCGGCCAGCCCGAGCGGCGCGGTCACACCGAACACGGTCACGCCGGGCAGCCAGGTCACGTTCAGCGTCGTCTGCGCCGAAGAGGTTCGCTCGGCCGACGTGGCCGGCTCGGCGCTGGGGCTGTCGGAGCGCATCCCGATGGAGCCGGGGAAGTCCTCGGGCGCCTTCTCCGTGACGGTCAGCATCCCGAGCAACACGCAGCAGGGGACATTCAACGTCAGCATCGACTGCGGGGACGGTACGTCGACGGTCGTGCAGGTGGTGGTCTCGCCGTCGGGCGGGGTACCCACCGGCGACGGCGCCACGGCCCGGGAGCCCAACCACATGCTCATGGCCGCCGGCGGTGGGCTGCTGGTCATCGGCGCCGCGGGCGCGTTGGTGCTGCGGCGCCGGCCGGCTTGAGGTTTCTCGTCCGGCCGGACGGCCGGTGGCGCGGGCTGCCCGCGCTGTTCATCATCGCGCTGGTCGTCGCCGGGGTGTGGATGATCGGTACGTCGCTGGGCTCCTCGCCGCCGATCGTCCCGGCCGGGTCCGGCTTCCCCGGTGGGTCGGGGACCTACCTGACCCGATCGTCGCCGCCGGTCCGGGTGTCCATCGGCACGATCGGGGTCGACGCGCCCGTGCAGCGCGTCGACGTGAACGCCGACGGCATGCTCCAGCCGCCGTCGCTGAAAGAGCCGAAGACCGTCGGTTGGTACAGCAGGGGGCCGAGCCCCGGCGAGCGCGGGAACTCGGTGCTCGTCGGGCACGTCGACACCGCCGCCACCGGCCCGGCGGTCTTCTACGAGCTGGGCCGGCTCAAGCCCGGCGACGCGGTGACGGTGGCCCGGGAGGACGGGTCGTCGGCGACGTTCCGGGTCGACGCGGTGCAGCTGTTCGACAAGACGGCCTTTCCGGCCGGGCAGGTGTACGGACCGGTCCCCGACGCCCGCCTGGAGCTGGTGACCTGCGGGGGCACGTTCGACCGGCACCGCGGCACGTACCTCGGCAACACCGTCGTCACCGCCTCGCTGCTCTCGGCTGGCTGACCGTTGCCGAGTTGACCGGGCTGACCGGCTCCGGCAGCGTCACCGCGCGGATGCGGCGCGGGGAGACGTTGCGCTGCGCCATGGTCCCATTTTATCCGGATAAATACTCTTTTCACCCGGTACCAAGAATGTCGTACCCGGCTCGTAAAGTGCCGTGCATGTCGTTGGATCTGCTGGAGCTCCTCCCCGCCGGCTGGCGTGACGTGATGAAGCCGCACCTCGACCTCGAGGTGGTGCAACGCCTGCAGACGTTCGTGGAGGGCGAGTATGCGGCCGGCCCCGTGTATCCGCCGCTTCCCGACCTCTTCACCGCGTTCCGGCTGTGCCCGCCGGACCAGGCCCGGGTGCTCGTCCTGGGCCAGGACCCCTATTTCAAGGAGGGTCAGGCCCACGGGCTGAGCTTCTCCGTGCGCCCCGGCGTGTCCGTGCCGCCGTCGCTGCGCAACGTCTACAAGGAGATGCGCGACGACCTCGGCGTCGCCCCGCCCGCCAACGGCGACCTCACGCCGTGGGCGGCCGACGGCGTGCTGCTGCTCAACGCGGTGCTCACGGTGCGCGCCGGCAAGGCCGCCTCGCACGCCGGCCGCGGCTGGGAGCACTTCACCGACGCCGCGATCCACGCCCTCAACACCTTCGAGCGGCGGGTCGTGTTCGTGCTCTGGGGCGGGTATGCGCGGAAGAAGGCCGTGCTGGTCACCAACCCGCAGCACCGGGTCATCGAGGCCGGCCACCCCAGCCCGATGAACCCGGCCGGCTTCCTGGGCTCCCGCCCGTTCAGCAAGATCAACGCGGCGCTCGACGAGGTCGGCCTGCCCCCTGTGCACTGGGTCTGACATGGTCCGCGGGGGCGAGCGGGACACGGTGCCGGGCCTGGAGGGCCCGCTGTGGCGGGCGCTGCTGGTCTTCCGCATCGCCGCGCTCGGCTACGCCGCCGCCCTGATGATCAACAACTTCCGCCACTACGCGTGGCCCGCGGGCGGTTGGCTGATCGTCGGCGTGATGGTCGTCTGGACGGCGGTGAGCAGCCTCGCCTACGCGCGCCCCGAGCGCCGCGGCTGGCCGCTGCTCACCGCCGACCTCGCGGTCGCGGCCGGCTGCCTGCTCGCCTCCCGCTGGATCGTCGACCCCGGCGGCCTGGTCGTCGGCGCCCCCACCCTGCCGATGGCCTGGGTCGCGTGCCCGGTGGTGGCCTGGGCCATCTCGGGCGGCCGCCGCCGCGGCGCGATCGCCGCGATCCTGCTCAGCGCGGGCGACGTGGTCGTGCGCGACGGCCTGAGCCAGGCCACCGCCAACGGCCCGGTCCTGATGATCCTGGCCGGCATCGGCGTGGGCCACATCGCCCGCCTGGCCATCGACGCCGAGTCCCGCATGCAGCGGGCGATCGAGCTGGAGGCCGCCACCCGCGAACGCGAACGCCTGGCCCGCGGCATCCACGACTCAGTCCTGCAGGTCCTGGCCCTGGTCCAGCGCCGCGGCGCCGAACTGGGCGGCGAGGCCGCCGACCTGGGCCGCCTGGCCGGCGAACAGGAGGCCGTACTCCGCGCCCTGGTCACGTCAGCACCCCCACCCCCACCCCCACGCCCACCGACCCCCAACCCATCCCCCTCTCCCGCCGCGTCCTCCTCTTCTATCGCGTCCCCTTCCCGCGCGGCGTCCCCATCCCCATCGGCGTCCCCCGCCCTCGCGCCGTCCCCCGCTCCCTTGGCGTCCCCTGCCCCCGCGCCCGACTCCACCGCCCCCGACCTGGGGCCTACCGGCACCCCGGCGCCTACTGACCCCGCCGGGACCCCGGGCGCCCCCGCGTCCGCTGAGGCGGCCGGAGCCGCAGGCGCCGCCGGACCCTTCGATCCGGCGGGATTCACCGGCCGCCCGGCGCCCGGTTCGCCGGTCTCGGGTCCGGCCCTGGCCGGAGGCGCCGGCCGTCCCGGGGTCCGTCCGGGCTGGCGGGCCGGCTTCCGCCGGGGCGGCCGGCGCGCCGGCTCCCGCGCGGCTCCCGCTCCCCCGCCGCCGGACCTCGTCGACCTGCGCACGCTGCTCGACCCGCACGCCTCGCCCGCGGTCACGATCGCCTCGCCCGCGACCCCGGTGCTGCTCCTGGCGCCGGTCGCCGCCGAGATCGTCGCCGCCGTCGCCGCGGCGCTGGACAACGTCGCCCGCCACGCCGGCCCGGAGGCCAAGGCCTGGCTGCTGGTGGAGGAGTTGGACGACGCCGTCGCGGTCACGGTGCGCGACAACGGCCCGGGCATCCCGGACGGCCGCCTGGCGGAGGCGCAGCGCGCCGGCCGCCTCGGCGTCGCCCAGTCGATCCGCGGCCGCATCCGCGACCTGGGCGGCACGGTCACTGTCACATCTAGCCCGACCGCCGGCACAGAGGTCGAACTGCAGATCCCCCGCTGAGCCCACACCGTCGCCGCACATCGGCCGCTGCACATTCGCAACCGTCGCCCCGGTCGTGGGCTGGTGCATTGCCGGGATCACGGTGCCGGGAGCGGGGATCCGGGCGCGGGGGCGTCTATGGTGCTTGCGTGGACGTCGGGGCGAAGCTGCGGGTGATGGTGGTCGACGACCATCCCATGTGGCGCGAGGGAGTTGCCCGTGACCTCGCCGAGGGTGGGTATGAAGTGGTCGCGGCCGTCGGGGAGGGGGCCCAGGCGGTGCGGATCGCCGGGTCGGTCCGGCCCGATGTCGTGGTGCTCGACCTGCAGCTGCCGGACCGGTCCGGGGTCGAGGTCATCCAGGGCATT
Organism: Dactylosporangium sp. NPDC048998; assembly: GCF_043197855.1. Taxonomy (NCBI): domain Bacteria; kingdom Bacillati; phylum Actinomycetota; class Actinomycetes; order Micromonosporales; family Micromonosporaceae; genus Dactylosporangium; species Dactylosporangium sp. NPDC048998. Next base: position 173,096 of record NZ_JBICTV010000005.1, on the reverse strand, counting down.
CTGATCTCTTGCCCGGACGCGCGCATCCTCATGCTGTCCGCCAGCGGCGAGCCGCAGGACGTGCTCGACGCCGTCAAGGCGGGGGCGACGGGCTATCTGGTGAAGTCCGCGGCCCGGGCGGAGTTCCTCGCGGCCGTGCGGCGGACCGCGGAGGGGGATCCGGTGTTCACGCCGGGGCTGGCGGGGCTCGTGCTCGGCGAGTTCCGGCGGCTGGCGAGCGTCACGAGGGCCGAGGACCCCGACGCGCCGCGGCTGACCGAGCGTGAGACCGAGGTGCTGCGGCTGGTGGCGAAGGGCGTGACGTACAAGGAGATCGCCGAGCGGCTGGTGCTGTCCCACCGGACGGTGCAGAACCACGTGCAGAACACGCTCGGCAAGTTGCAGTTGCACAGCCGGGTCGACCTGGTGCGATACGCGATCGAGCGCGGGCTCGACGAGTGACCGGCTACACGCCGTAGATGTCCAGCAGGTAGTGGCCGAGCACGGTCGCGGTGTTCAGGTCGAGCACGAGCACCAGGAAGACGTTCGGCCGTTCGCAGTTGACCAGGACGTGTTGCAGGTTGCCGTGTGGCATGTGCCAGGCGTAGGTGATGCTGCCCTGCGAGAAGTCGTGGCCGCCGAGGTCCGCCTCCGGGATCTCGTCGAAATACGGCCAGAAGTCGAACGGCGGCTCGTCCTCCGGACCGATGCGTATCGGTTCGGGTTCCATCGTCGCCCTGTACTCAGCCTCGGTGAGTAATCGCATCACGTCAGCATGCCGGTATCGCGGCGGCACAGAAAAGTGGCAGGTACTCAGGCGCGGTTGAGTAGCACACCCGATTCGCCCCGTCGCCGCCGGGCCTCATGCTGTGCGGCATGGTGAGCTACCCCTGTCCGTTCTGCGGCGCGCCCGCCGGGCTCGACGCCGGCTGTAGCGGCTGCGGCCGGCCGCCCTATCCCGACGCCGCCGAGGTCGTGCGACTCAACGGACGCACCATCGAGCTGTACGCCGAGGTCGAGGCGGCCCGCACCCGCTACGGCGCCGCGGTGCAGCGGTTCAACGCCGTCCAGTCACAGCGCAACATGCTCGCCGCCCGGGTGAAGGCCGCCGTCGCCGCCGCGGGCCCGACGAAACCGCAAATTCCGGGCATAGCGCCTGATGTCATGAAATTTCCGGTTGAAGGCACCGGAGCCGCGCCCACACCAGGGACGGCAGGGACCGGCACCGCGCAGCCGGCGGGAACCCGCGCCGCGCAGGCGGCAGGGACCGGCACCGCGCAGGCGGCAGGGACCCGCGCCGCGCAGGCAAACGCGGCCGCGACCGGCGCCGCGCCGACGCCGGCGGCTGTTGGGAGTCCGGCCGGGGCGGTGGGGGCTGCGGCAACAATCCTCGGGCAGCGGCCCGAGGCCGGCCCGCGCACCGTCCAGAACATCCTGTTCATCCTCGGCGGCATGCTCCTCGGCAGCGCCGCCATCGTCTTCGCCGCCGTCGCCTGGGCCAGCTTCGGCGTCCTCGGCCGCGCCGCCATTCTCGCCGTCGTCACACTCCTCACGCTCGCCGTGCCGCCGGTCGCGCTCGCCCGGCGGCTGCGGGCCACGGCGGAGACGTTCGCCGCGCTCGGGGTGCTGCTGGTGCTCCTCGACGGGTACGCCGCCCGGTACGTCGACCTCGCCGGCCTCGCGCAGACCACGAGCCCGGCCACGTACGCGGGGCTGACCTTCGCGTTCAGCGCGGCGGTCGCCGGCGGCTACGCGGCCCTCACCCGCCTGCGCGCGCCGCGCCTGGCCGCCGTCGCGGCGCTCCAGCCCGTGCTGCCGCTGCTGGCGCTGCACCGCGGTTTCGGAGCGGTCGGCTGGACGCTGGTGTTCGTGTGCGTGGCGGCGATCGGCGTGCTGCTGGGCCGTACCGTGGAGCAGGTCGCCTGGATCCCGGCGGGCCTCGCGGTCCTGTCGGCGCTGCCGCCCGCGCTGCACGCGCTGGCCACTGTGGACGGTGTGCCCGCGGCCGCGCGCGCCGCGGGGGTCATGGTGCTGCTCGCCGCGCTGGTCGTCGTGGCCGGGCTGTCGCACGAGCGTACCGCGCAGGCGGGCGCCGGGGTCGCGGCCGGCATCGTCGCGGTGGCCGGAGCGCGGCTGGCCGCGGAGGTGTTCCCGCACCAGCGCTACGCCGCGTTCGCCGCGCTCGCGCTGCTCGTCGCCACGGCCGCGATCGTCATGCCGCAACGGGTCCGCCGCGGCGTCCGGGTGGGCGCCCTGGTGGTGGCCGGCGGGTTCGCCGCGCCATACGCGTACTTCGCCGCCCTCGCCGCCGTCCAGACCGCCGCCCGTGCGCTGCCGGCGTGGCGCCCGCAGGAGGCGCCGCTCGGCGGCCTGCTGTCGCAGCGCCTGTTCGGCTGGCAGGAGCCGGTCGCGCTGGTCCTGCTCGCCGCCGCGCTCTGGCTGCTGCTGCGCCACCGCGCGGTGCCGGTGACGGCCGCCGTGCTGGTCGCCTTCGCCGCCCCTGCGGCGCTCCCGTCCCCCACCACCGCCCTGGTGTCTATTGTGGATGCGGCGGTACTGGTGGCGCTGGTCACGATCGCGCTCACGTCCGCCCGGGGGGCCGCCGCGGCGATCCCGTTCGTGGCCGCACATCTGGCGCTCGCCGGCCTCGCCACCCCGCTCGCGACCCTGCTGGTGTACGCCGTCCTCGGTGGACTGTCCACAGTGGTCGCCGTCCGTTCGGCCGATCGCCGCCTGAGCCTCCCGGCCGCCGCCGTGGCCCTGCTCTGCCTGCCCGTCACGGCTGCCGCCGCATTCCGCCTCCTCCGCCTCGGTACCGCGGAATCGGGCCCCCTCCCGCCCGCCCTCGTCGGCGCCACGGCCGGCCTGGCGGCCCTGACCGCCGCGACCTTGCTGCTGGGCAACCGCGCCCGCGTCGCCGGCACGATCGCCACCGCCACGGCCGGCGCCGGCGTGACGGTCGCCGCGACGCTGCTGTCGGCGGGCAACGGCGGCACGACGTGGTTCGGCACGTACGCGGCCGCCGCACTCGCCGGCACCTGGCTCGCCGCCCGCGGCTTCCGCCCGCCGGTGACGGCCCCGGCCACCGACGACGCCGCGGAGCCTCCCGCCGCCCGGGCGCCCCTGCCGGCCGGCGAAACCCTGCCCGCAACGACACCGCCGGCCACCGGTGACGCGGCCTGGACGCCACCCGCCGGTGAGGAGGCCCGGACGCCGCCGCCCGCCGGCAACGCCGCCGAACCGCCCGCCGCCGGGGCGCCACTGCCCGCCGGGGAAACCCCGCCCGCAACGGCAGCGCCGGCCACCGGCGATGCCCAGACGCCGCCCACCGGTGACGCCTGCTCGGCGGTGCGGCTCGGTCACGCGGCGCCCGCGGCGGTGCCGGTGGTGCTGGCGGTGGTCTCGCTGGTCCCCGCGGTCGCCGAGGCGCTGCTGCGGCCGCTGGCCTGGCTCGGCGCCGTCTGGCGGGGCGCGCCGGCGGGCGTGGGGCTTGGCCCCCGTGGTACCGAATGGTGGGCCGACACCCCGCCCGCCTTCGGTCCGGCCGCGGCGGCCGCCACCCTCGCGGTCCTGGCCGTGCTGGCGGTGCCGGTCGCCCGGCGGGTCGGCGCGGCGGCCTGGAACCTCGCGGCGCCGCCGGCCGCCCTCGGCCTGGTCCTGGCGTGCGTGGCGGCCGGGGCACCGTGGCCCGTGGTGCCGGCGGTCACCCTCGCCGCGGGCCTGGCCACCGCGCTCGCCGCGGCGCTGCGCCGCCCCTCGCCGGGCGCCGCGTTCGGCGCCGTGACGTGCTGGTCCGGCATCGTGCCCGGCCTGGCCGGCTGCCTGGCCACGCCGGCGGCGACGCTGTCCGCCCTCGGCGCGATCGTCGCGGCCGCGGTGCTCGCCGGCCTCCTCGGGCGCACCGCCGCCGCCCGCGTCCTGGCCTGGCCGGTCGCCGGGGTGAGCGGCGCGTGGCTGGCGTTCGCCGCCGCGCGGGCCGCGGACCTGCCGCTGCGCGCGTCGGCGTACTGGGTGCTGCTCGCCGCCGCGATCGCCCTCGCCGCCGGCCGGCTGCTGCGGGGCCGACCGGTGCCGGCCGGGTCTGCCGGTGGGCGTGGCGCGGGGAAGGCGGGGCTCGAGGGGCGCCTGCTCGACGCCGTCGCGCACGCCGCGGCCCTGGTGGCGGCCCTGCTCACGACCGGCGACGCGGGCGCGGCGGCGGGGGTCGCCGGGCTCTGGGGTGTGGCGCTCGGGCTGCGGGCGCTCGCCGGCGGGGCGCGGACCGCCTACACGGCGGCGGCGATCGTGGGCGAGCTGCTCGCGTACGAGCTGGTGCTCGTCGCCGGGGACGTGTCCCTGGCCGAGGCGTACACGGTGCCGGTGGGGGCGGTCGCGGTGGCCGCCGGGTGGTTCGCCGCGCGGCGCAATCCGGCGCTGACCAGCTGGTCGGCGTTCGGGCCGGGGCTGCTCGCCGGGTTTGCGCCCAGCCTGGCCCTGGTGCTCGTCACGCCGGGCGATCCGGGGCGGCGGCTGCTGCTCGGGGTGGCCGCGATCGGCGTGGTGCTGGCCGGGGCGCGGCTGCGGCTGAAGGCGCCGATCGCGGTCGGCGGGGCCGTGCTCGTGGTGCTGGTCGGCCACGAGATCCGGGTGCACTGGGACTACCTGCCCCGGTGGGCACCGCTCGCGATCGGTGGTGCGCTGCTGGTCGGGTTCGCGGTGACGTACGAGCGCCGCCTGCGCGACCTGGCCCGCCTCCGCGCCACGCTGGGCCGGATGCGCTGACACGGCTGCATGATCACGGAGTGGAGCAGCGCGTTCACTCCGTGATCATGGACACCCCCGCGTTCAGACCGCGACGATCGTCGACGTGCTCCGCGCCTTCTCCGCGGCGGCGAGGATGTGGACCACCTGCGCGCCGAAGGCGGCGTCGCACGCGTGCGGCGCGCCGGTCGTGGCCGAGTCGAGCAGGGCCGACACCGCGGCGCCGAACGCCTCGACCGGGGTGATGTCCCACTCGGGCAGGGTCGTGGCGCCGTGCTCGCCGAAGTACGAGAAGCCGAAACTGGTGGCGTCCGGCGCGGCGTCGAGGGTGAGGGAGAGCGTGCTCGCCGCCCCGCCCTCGTGGCGCAGCAGCAGGTGGACCGTGTCGCGCGGACCCTCGGCGGCGGAGAGGTCGAGCACCGGGCCGAGCAGCGGCAGTACCACGGACAGCGCGTGCGGGCCGAGGTCCCACAGGCCGCCGTGCTGCTTGCGCCAGACCGACCCGGCGTAGGGGTTCCCGGGCTGGAAGATCGAGGCGTACATCGTGCCGTGGGCCGCGTACCAGCCGCCGACGGCCGCGTTGTCGCGCAGGAACGCGTCGACCGACGGCACGAACCGGTTGGTGAAGAACACGACGGAGGCGACCCCGGCCTCCGCGGCGGCAGCGACGACCCGGTCGGCCGCGGCCGGGTCGAGGGCGAGCGGCTTGTCGAGCAGCAGGTGCTTGCCGGCCTCGGCGGCACGCACGGCGAGCGGCGCCTGCACGTCCGGCGGCAGCGCGATCGCGACGGCGTCGACGTCGCGGAACAGCGCATCGACGTCGTCGTAGGCGGGCACCCCGTAGCGCGACGCCAGGTCGGCCGTCTTGTCCGGGCTGCGGCCCCAGACGCCGGCGAGCGTCGCCGAGGGGTGTGTCGAGAGCGCGGCCGCCTGCGTGACCGCCGCCCAGTGTCCCGTGCCCAAAACGCCGAATCGCATCGGACCATTGTTCCCCACGCCGCAGCGCCGCCGATCACCAACCCGCGGCGATCTCCGGCGGCCCGGCCGGACGGATCGTCCCGGGCCTCGCCCTCGCTGCCGCGCCCGCCGCCGGCCGTGGTCAGTCAGACACGGGCCGGCGGGGTGGTCGCGACATAGCCGGGCGGCGGGCCCGGCTGGCCGGTGCGGCGGCCCGGGTCGCCGCCGGGGCCGTTCGGGTCGCCGCCGGGCGGTGGGCCGGGGTAGTTCGGGTCGCCGCCCGGCGGTGGGCCGGGGTAGTTCGGGTCCCCGCCCGGCGGCGGGCCCGGCTGGTTGGCCGGCGGGCGGGACTTCTCCCCCGGCGCGTCGACGTTCTCGGTGATCGCCGGGAGCGAGTCCTCCGGTGCGCGCTGGGAGGTGCGCTGGTCGCAGGCGGTGTCGTTGAGCATGAAGTCGCTCGGCGGGCGCGGGGTGCCGCCGTGGCCCCACACGCCGAAGGTGACCGCCTTGCCGGGCGGCAGGGGCGACTGCCCGGTGACCACCTGGCCGCCGGTGCCGGGCTGGTACTGGCCGACGCCCTCGATACGGTCGACCGTCTGGCCGCCGCGGAAGACGAAGCGCAGCGTCCAAGGGTCGACGGTGCGGTTGCCGACGTTGGCGACGGTGACCCGGGCCTCGAACGGCTTGTCGACGTTGGGAACGAACTGCGGGTGGATGTAGAAGTCGACGTTGCAGCCGGGCTTGGGCGCCCACGGCTTCCACATGATCATGCCGGTGGTGGCGCCGGCCGCGGCCACGAGCGCCGTGACGGCCGCCCAGGTGCGCTGGGCGTTGCGGCGGGCGCGGCGCGACCGGCGCGGCGCGGGCAGCGCCCGCCAGGACTCGGGGTCGACCGGGGGCACGTACACCTCCTGCGTGGAGGAGCCGTCCTCGCCGGGCAGCACGACGTGGATCCCGGTCGCCGCGGCCAGCACCCGGGCCACTTCGACCGCGGGCGGCCGGACGTTGGGGTCCTTGGCCAGGCAGCGGCCGACCAGGCGGGCCACCTCGGCCGGCAGGCCGGGGATCTCCGGCAGCGGGTGCGGCGGCTCGTACACGTGGTTGGCGATCATCTGCGTCGGCGTGTCCGCGTGCCAGGGCAGCCGGTCGGTCAGGCAGCGGTAGGCCAGCAGCCCGACGGTGTACACGTCGGTGGCCGGGATGACGCTGCCGCCGAGCAGCCGCTCCGGGGCGAGATACGCGGGTGTGCCGAAGACGGTGCCCTCGATCTCGTCGTCGGGGTCGAAGGAGCCGGTGAGCCCGGCGACGCCGAAGTCGAGGATCTTCGCGCCGGCGGGGGTGAGCATGACGTTGCTGGGCTTGATGTCGCGGTGCACGACCCCGCGGTCGTGCGCGGCGGCGAGCCCGGCGGCGACCTGGGCGCAGATCTGGGTGGCGCGGCGCCACGACATCGGCCCGGCGCGCAGCCGCTCGGAGAGCAGCTCCCCCTCCAGCAGCTCCATGACCACGTACGGGCGGCGGCCATTGCGGCCGGCGGTGAGGTCGCCGGCCTCGCCGTAGTCGTGCACGGCGGTGATGTTGGGGTGCTGCAGCCGGGCTACCACCTGGGCCTCTGCGCGGATCCGCTCGCGGTTGCCGGCCTTGCTCGCCAGCTCCCCGGCGAGCAGCTTGACGGCGACGTCACGGTCAAGGACGAGATCGCGGGCTCGCCACACCACGGCCATGCCGCCGGTGCCGACGGGTGCGACCAGCCGGTACCTGTTGCTGAGTACCTCGTCGGCGCTGCCGCTCAACCCCGTTGCCGTCCTGATCGACTCCGTTCGCTGTACCTGGGAACCGTACCGGGGAAGCAACGCCGTGGCGAGCCCCGAAATGTGACCGACCCCGGCAAATCACATCGCCGGGGTCGTCAGAAATCCGATGTATCAATCCGGTCCGTCCGCCGCTCGGTCACAGCGTCAGGAGATTACCCTCCGGTACGACGACCTGCGGCCGGCCGTGCTCGAGGAACGCGGCGGCCTGCTTCGCCGCGAAGCCGGGCGCCTCGGTGATCGCGGTGGCGTACACGTCGGCGGTGCTGTTCGCGATCGTGGACCAGCCGTAGCGCTCGCTGACCATCCAGCGCGCCCGCTTGGCGACCCGGCGCGCGAACGGCTCGTCCTCCAGCAGGGTGCCGACGGACACGGCCAGCGCGTCGGGGCTCTTGGCCGGGAACGTCACGCCGGTGACGCCGGGCTCGACGATCTCGGCGAGCCCGCCGGTGGCCGCGACGGCGAGCGGCGCGCCCGCGGAGGCACCCTCCAGGGCGACCATGCCGAACGGCTCGTAGATGCTCGGCACGACGAGGGCGTCGGTGGCGGCCATGAGCGCGGGCAGCTCGCCCTCGCCCATGAAGCCGGCGAAGCTGACCGCTTGCTGCAGCCGCAGCCGGCGCACCTCCTCCTGCAGCTCGGCGCGGTGCGGCCCGTCGCCGGCGATGACGACCCGCAGGCCGTTGTGCCGGGCGCGCAGCTCCGGCAGCGCGGCGATGAGGTCCTGCACGCCCTTCTCGTAGACCAGCCGCCCGGCGTACCCCAGCAGGGGCCCGTCGGCGGCGAACCGCGCCCGGGCCGCGTTGACCGCCCGGGACGGCGCCCGCCAGACGCTCGCGTCCACGCCGTTGGCCACCACCGACACCCGCGCCGGCGCGAGGTCGAGCAGCCGCGTGACCTCCCAGCGCATGTACTCGGAGCAGACCACGACGCGGCACGCTTCGTGCCCGAGCCACCACTCCACGGAGTGGATGCACTTGTTCATCTCGTCGGGCAGCCAGCCCTGGTGCCGCCCGGCCTCGGTGGCGTGGATGGTCGCCACCAGCGGCAGGTCGAGGCACTCCTTGAGGGTCACCGCGGTGTGCGTGACCAGCCAGTCGTGGGCGTGGATCAGGTCGTACTCGCCGGTGGCCGCGGCGCGCAGTGCGGCCCGCGTCAGCGTGTGGTTGAACGCCATGGTCCAGGCCAGCAGCGTCGAGGTGGTCAGCGGGAACAGCGGCGGGTCCTCGGCGGCCCGCACGATTCGCACGCCCTCCGCGTACTCCTCCAGCGGCGCGCCCGGCGCGTGCCGCGTCACGACCGTCACCTCGTGTCCCGCCGTCACCAGCGACGTCGCCAGGGCGTGGACATGGCGGCCCAGGCCGCCCACGACCACCGGTGGGTACTCCCACGAGAGCATCAGAATGCGCAACGGTTGTCGATTCCCGGTCCCGATGGTCTCGCTCACGTGGCCGCCCCCACAGATCGTTGATCAAAACGCTCGCCCAGATACCCACGCATGACAGCGGGTACACACGCGCTTTCGCCCTCGCGTGTGAGCTGTTGGGTGGGTTTGAGATTCATCCTGCCTGCCGAGGGTTACCGCGGCGGCAAATCTCATTTCTTCGGTGTAACGGTCAGCCGACATTCCGTCGTACGGGCTCGGCGTTCCTGCGCACCCGCAGGGTCTCCGCGACCGACCAGGCCTGGAACGGGCAGCCCGTGGCCCGGTGCGGCGGGTCCCCGTCGGCCGTCTCGCTGACCGAACCGATCCCCCACTCCCACAGATGCGCCTCGAGGCCCTGCAGGAGCTCGCCGTGCTGCTGCGCCGACGGGGCCGGGTGGGCATCCGCGTACGGGCCGATCATCCAGGGCCACACCGTACCCTGGTGGTAGGCGGCGTCACGCTGCGCCGGGCCGCCCGCGTGCACACCCACGTAGGCCGGGTCCGAGGGCGCGAGGCTGCGCGGCCCGAGCGGCGTGAGCAGGGCGGATGCCGCCCCGGGCGCGGGCCGGCCGCGCATCGGGCCGCGGGGCAGGCTCCACGCCAGCAGCTGGTTGGGGCGCAGCGAGGGGTCGTCGCCCGCCGGGCCGTCGACCACGTCGTGCAGCCGCGCGCCCCGCTCCAGCGGGAAGCGCCGCTCGAAGCTCTCCCGCGCCCGGCGCAGCAGCGCGAGGGTGTCGCCGGCGTCGAGGCCGAGGCGCTCCCGCAGCGCCGCGATCGCGCCGAGCCCGTTGATCCACAACGCGTTCACCTCGACCGGCTTGCCGGCCCGCGGCGTGATCGGGACCCCGTCGACCCGGGCGTCCATCCAGGTGAGCGCGACGCCCGGGGCGCCCTGCGTGATCAGCCCGTCGGCGTCGGCCCGGATGCCGTAGCGGGTGCCCCGCAGGTGGGCGGCGACCACCTCGTCGAGCGCCGGGAGGATCTCCGCGGCCAGGTCGTCGTCGCCGGCAGCGGCCACGTGCCGCTCGACGGCGTGCAGGAACCACAGGGTGGCGTCGACGGTGTTGTGCTCGGTGCGGCCGGTGTCGGCGGTGTTGGCGAGCATGCCGTCGTCGAGCGTGGCGGCGTAGGCGCGCAGCAGCGCGCGGCCCTCGTCGTACCACCGGGTGGACAGGAAGAGGCCCTCGTAGGACGTCATCGTGTCGCGCGACCAGGTGCCGAACCACGGATAGCCGGCGACGACGTCGGGCGCGCCGGCGGCGCCGGCGACCACGAACGCGTCGGCGGCGAGCACCAGGGCGCGGTCCACCCCGTCGGTCGCGTCGTGGGTCAGCGCCCGGGCGCGCCGCCGGGCCCGCTCGACGATGCCCTGCGCGCCGAGCGCCGTGTCCGTCCCGGCCCACGCCTCGACCTCGACGCTCTCCCCCGGCTCCAGCCGCGCGGTGAACTGCCCGGCGCACCACAGGTCCTCCTGCGCCGCCAGGCCGCGCTCCTGCTCCAGGCGGGCGTGCGCCCCGCGGTACCACTGCCCGATCCTGGTGAACCCGGGGCCGGCGATGCTGAAGGAGCGCTCGATCACCGCCCCGGCGTCGTGCGCCTCGACGTGCGGGGCGGGGCCGCCGGCGGTGCGCTCGCCGTGCACGTCGCGCCAGGTGACCAGCGCCTTGAGGGCGAGCGTGACCGGGCCCGGCGCGCTGACGAGCCGGTGCACGACGCCGAGGTGCGCCCGGCCGTGCACCATAGCCAGCTCGCGCTCGATCACCACCGGGCCGATCCGCCAGCGCCAGCGGGGCAGCCCGTCGACGAGGTCGAAGCGCTCCAGCAGGGTGTGCCCGGCGGGGCTGATCGCGCCGCCGGCCCACTCGTGCACCGCGAGCTCGACGGTGGCGCCGGAGGGCAGGGTGAGCACCGGGTCGAGCGCGGCCAGGCCGAGGTGGCGCCGGGCGGGCTGCCCGGGCTCGGCGACCACGAGCAGCCCGTGGTACCGGCGCGTGCGCAGCCCCGGCACGGTGCCCATCGCGTAGCCGCCGGCCCCATCCGGGACAAGCCACTCACGCGTCGCTCCGAACGACAAATCACCACATACCTGCGCGCCGAACACCACCATGCGCACAATCTTGGTGGCTGGGGGTGGCGACCGGCGAGCGGTTCGCCACAAGATTATGGATCACGGGGCAGGTTGGTGTACTAACAAATGCCACGTAAGGGGTGAAGGGTCGGGTCTCTACTTGACCGAAACATGAACAACGGAGAATAGCCGCGTGATCGAGGACGATGGGAATGCCGAGCGCCGCCGGCTGGCCGAAGCCGACAGCGGGGAGCGCCCATGGCGGGGCTGGGGGCCCTACCTGTCCGAGCGTGCCTGGGGGACCGTCCGCGAGGACTACAGCGCGCACGGCACGGCCTGGGAGCACTTCCCCCATGATCAGGCCCGGTCCCGGGTGTACCGGTGGAACGAAGACGGCATGGCCGGCATCTGCGACGACCGGCAGACGTTCTGCTTCGCCCTCGCGCTGTGGAACGGCAAGGACACGATCCTCAAGGAGCGGATGTTCGGCCTCGGCGGCGACCTCGGCAACCACGGCGAGGACGTCAAGGATTACTGGTGGTACCTGGACTCCACGCCGACGCACTCCTGGATGAAGTGGCGCTACCACTACCCGCAGGGCGCCTTCCCCTACGACGACCTGGTCGCCGAGAACTGCCGGCGCGGGCGGAACGAGCCGGAGTACGAGCTCGTCGACACCGGGATCTTCAACGAGGACCGGTACTGGGCGGTCGAGGTCGACTACGCCAAGGCCGGCCCGACCGACATGTGCGTCCGGATCTTGGTCCGGAACATGGGGCCCGACCCGGCCACCCTGCACGTCCTGCCGACGCTGTGGTTCCGCAACACCTGGGCGTGGGGGCTGCCCGGGCGCGACTACATGCCGGAGATCCGCGCCAAGGACAACGGCCTGCTGGCCGAGCACCGGCTGCTCGGCCGCCTCGCGCTCACCGGCGACGGGACGCCGCGCCCGCTGTTCTGCAACAACGAGACCAACGGGCCGCGGATCTGGGGCAAGCCCGGCCGGGAGTACCCCAAGGACGGCATCGGCGACCACATCATCCACGGCGCCGACAGCGTCAACCCCGACGGCGTCGGCACCAAGGCGGCGCTGCACTACCTGATCTCGGTGCCCGCCGGCGGCGTGCACGAGATCCGGCTGCGGCTCAACCTCAACGCCCCCGGCGCCAAGGACCTCGCCCCGGCCGACCTGAAGGCCGACTTCGAGTCCACGATGTCGAGGCGGAAGGCCGAGGCCGACGCGTACTTCGACGCGCTGGTGCCCGCCGCGGCCGGCGCCGAGGAGAAGATGATCGTCCGGCAGGCGGTCGCCGGGCTCATGTGGGGCAAGCAGTTCTTCCACTTCGACGTGGCGCGCTGGCTGCAGGGCGACCCGATCTCCGAGGCGCCGCCGGACAGCCGCCGGTACGGGCGCAACAGCCACTGGTGGCACATGAACAGCTGCGACGTGCTGTCCATGCCCGATCCGTGGGAGTACCCCTGGTACGCCGCCTGGGACCTGGCCTTCCACTGCGTGGCGATCGCCCGCGTGGACCCCGGCTTCGCCAAGGACCAGTTGCTGCTGCTCCTGCGCGAGTGGTACATGCACCCCAACGGGCAGATCCCGGCGTACGAGTGGGCGTTCAGCGACGTCAACCCGCCCGTGCACGCCTGGGCCGCGCTGCGGGTGTTCGTCCTGGACGGCTCGCGCGACTTCGACTTCCTCGCCCGGGTGCTGCACAAGCTGCTGCTGAACTTCACCTGGTGGGTCAACCGCAAGGACGCGGAGGGCAACAACGTCTTCGAGGGCGGCTTCCTCGGCCTTGACAACGTCGGGCCGTTCGACCGCTCCGCCGCGCTGCCGGTCGGCGGCCGGCTCGAGCAGAGCGACGGCACCGCCTGGATGGCGATGTACGCCCTCAACCTGCTCGACATGTCGCTCACCCTCGCCGTGCACGACCGGGTGTACGAGGACATCGCCGCCAAGTTCCTCGAGCACTTCGCCTACATCGCCGACGCCGCCTACGAGTTCGGGCTGTGGGACGAGGAGGAGGCGTTCTTCTACGACGTGCTGCGCACCGCCGACGGGCAACAGATCCCGCTCAAGGTGCGTTCCGTCGTCGGCCTCCTGCCGCTGACCGCGACCACGATCATCAGCTCGTCGACCCTGCGCCGGCTGCCCGACGTGGCCGCCCGGCTGCGCTGGTTCCTGACCAACAAGCCCGAGTACGGCGACGTGGTCGGGGCGAAGAAGAGCCGCGGCGGCCAGCAGCTGCGGCTGCTGTCGATGGTCGGGCCGGACCAGCTGATCCGCATCCTGCAGCGGATGCTGGACGAGGAGGAGTTCCTCTCGCCGTACGGGCTGCGCACCCTCTCCCGGGCGCACAAGGACGAGCCCTTCACGGTGTACCTCGGCGACCACGCGTACACCGTCGGCTACGAGCCCGGCGAGTCCACGAGCGGCCTCTTCGGCGGCAACTCGAACTGGCGGGGCCCGATCTGGATGCCGGTCAACTACATCCTGATCGAGGCGGTGCGGCGCTTCGCCGAGTTCTTCGGCGACGACCTGCAGGTGGAGTACCCGGCGAACAGCGGCCGGATGGCGACGCTCGGCGCGGTGGCCGACGACCTGTCCCGCCGCCTGGTCCGGCTGTTCCTCGACGACGAGCGCGGCCACCGCCCGTTCTTCGGCGACGTGGAACTCTTCCAGGACGACCCGGCGTGGCACGATCTGCTGCTCTTCTACGAGTACTTCCACGGCGACACCGGGGCGGGGCTGGGCGCGGCGCACCAGACGGGCTGGACGGCGCTCGTGCTGGACCTGATCCTGACGCTGCGGACGCCACCGCCCGACGACGTCCGAGCCTGAGCCGCTACAGCAGCGGGGTGCGGTGGCGCTCCAGGTAGGCCTCGACGTGCTCGGCGTGGTCCGGCGGGCTGATCAGGAAGCCCTGGCCGAGGGGGCAGCCGGCGGCGCGTACCACGTCGACGTGCGACTCGGTCTCCAGGCCGCACGCGATCACGTCGATGCCCAGGCGTCGCGCCAGCCCGACGACCACGTCCACGATCGGCGTGGCCGGGCCGCGGCGGCCGGCGGGCTCGCTGAACAGGGCCTGGTCGATCTTCAGTACGTCGATCGGCAGGCGGCGCAGGTGGGCCAGGGCGGTCGGGCCGGTGCCGAAGTGGTCAAGGGCGGTCCGCACCCCTAGGGCACGCAGGCCGGCCAGCTCGTCGACCGCGAACGCGTCGTCGGGCAGCGCCGCCTCGGCGACCTCGACGACGAGCGCCTCGGCGGGCACGCAGTGGGTGTCCACCGCGGTGGCGACCGTGGCCAGCCAGCCGTCGGCGGCGAGCTGGCGGGCCGTGACGTTCACCGAGATCCACAGCTCGCGGCCGTCGCGGCGCCAGCGGGACAGCTGCCGGCACGCGCTGTGCAGCACCCACTCCCCGATCTCGTCGGCGATGCCGCCGCCGAGCTCCTCGGCGATCGGCAGGAACTCGGCCGGCGGGATCGGGCCCAGCCGCGGGTGCCGCCAGCGCAGCAGCGCCTCGGCGCCGACCGGCTGGCGGGTGGCGAGGTCGGCGACGGGCTGGAAGACCAGGTCCAGCTCGCCGCGGCCGATCACGCCGGGCAGCTGCTGCTCGATCTCGGTGCGGCGCACCAGCGCGGTCTCGAACGACTTGTCGTAGCACTCGACCCGGCCGCCGCCGCGGCCCCGGGCGAGCTGCTGGGCCCGGCGGCGGGCCACGTCGGCGTGGCGCAGCGCCTCCTCCGCGCTGCCGGCCCCGAGCAGGTCGGCGACGCCGACGGAGGCGGCCAGGTGCACGGTGTGGCCGGGCAGGTGAAACGGCTCGGCCAGGGCTGTGGCCAGCCGGGTGGCGAGAGCGAAGGCGTGCACCAGCGGCGCCTCGGTGAGCACCGCGAACCCGGCCGTGCCGAGCCGGGCCGGCAGGTCGTCGCGGGCGGCCGCGGCGCGCAGCCGGCGGGCGGCCTCGATGAGCACCGCGCCCGCGACCGCCTGGCCGTGCAGGCCGGCGAGGCTCTCGAAGCGCTCCAGCTCCAGCACGAGCAGCGAGCCGTCCCGCTTGCCGGCGCAGGCCTCGCTCGCGGCGGCGACGAACCTGCGCCGGTTGGCCAGGCCGGTCTGCTCGTCGGTCCAGGTGACCTCGTCCAGGGTGCGCTGCAGCTGGGCGCGCTCGCCGATGTCCCGCACGTGTACCACGAGCCCGCCCACCTCCCGCGCGGCGCGCTGGTCGCTGACCGTTGACTCGGTGTCCCGCCAGCGGCCGAAGCCGTCGCGCAGCCGGGCCTGGACCAGCGCGTCCTGGTCGCCGTCGAGCACCGCCCGCAGGGCCGCGGTGGCGGGTGCGGCGTCGGCGGGGTGCAGCAGGTCGGTCAGCGGCCGGCCGAGCGTGTCCTGGTCGGACAGGCCGAACTGGCGGGCGGCGGCCGGCGACTGCCAGCGCACGACGAGGTCGGCGTCCAGCACGATCGTCACGTCCGTCGATCCGGAGACGAGGGTGCGGAAGCGCGCCTCGCGGTCGGCGAGGGCGTGCGCGTACCGCCGGATGTCCCGCGCGGCGAGGACCTCCCGCACCGCGAGCGCGGCGAAGGCGGCGAGCCCCAGGGCCACCGACGTGCCGTCGAAGCGGCCGCCGGTGAGCAGGTGGAACGCCGACACCGCGACGGCGAGCAGGGCCGGGCCGATGAGCAGCGGGTAGCCGGCGAACGACCCGCCCTCGTCGGCGGCGTGCGGCCTCGTCGGCTCGTCGTCGGCGCGGCGGGCGCCGGCCGCGATGAGGAACGGGCCGGCGACCATCGCCAGCCCCGCCGCGACCAGCCCGGCGGTGACCGTGCCCGGCGCCGCCGGCCAGGCGCGGTGGTGGTCGAGCAGCAGCAGGGCGTACACGTCGACGCCGACGATCGACAGGGCCGCGCCGCCGCTGCAGCCCAGGGCCGCCGGGCGGTGGCGCACCGCGCGCAGCCCGGTGACGACGGCGACCGCGACGGCGACGCACCCGGTCAGCGAAACCGCCAGGCGCAGCGGCTCGGCGGCCGGCGTCGCGCGGCCCAGCGCCAGGACCCAGGCGCAGTAGAACAGGCTGACGCCGATGCCGGCGCCGTCGAGCAGGCGGCGCAGCCGGGCGCCGAGGGTCGGCGCGGTGCCCGGCAGGAGCAGCAGGCCCAGCAGGTACGCGGGGGCGGCGGCCAGCGTCGTCGCGGCGGCGACCGGTCCCGGGTCCAACCACGGCAGGCCGGTGACGGTCACCCCGGCGCCGGTGAACAGCGCGCCCATCCCGAGAAACCCGGCGCCGCGGCACGGCCCGAAGCTGCGCCGCCCGTGGTGGATGCGCAGCGCCAGCCGGATCAGCTCCCCGGCGTGCAGCAGCGCGGCCGCGCCGGCGGCCGCGGCGACGGCGACGAGGCCCAGGACCGGGCCGAGGACGGCGGCGGCACCGAGTGCCGCCGCCGCGGTGAGCAGAACGATCCAGAAGGTGCGCGGGTTGCTGACCACTCGGTGCCGCTTTCGCGAGGGGGAGCGCTGGGGAGGTGCTCATCGTGCTCAACGACCGGAGCCGCCCGGGGTTATTCGCCGGTTGCCACGATCCGGCCGATCGCGGCGAGCCGTTCGCGGCGCTCCTCGGCGGTGACGGTACCGCGGATCAGCTCGTCCAGCAGCAGCCCGTCGATCAGCCCGATCATGAACCGTCCCCTGGCCCGCGAGCCGGTGAGCCGCTCGGCCCGCTCGACGAACCCGTCCGCCAGCCGCGCCGCCGCCTCGCCCAGCTCGCGGCGCGCCTGCGGGTCGAGCATCAGCATGAACCGCGCCCGCGCGCGGGGCGACCCCGCCCACCGCTCCAGCACCGCGGCGAGGTCGTGCCCCTCCGACTCGGCCAGGTCGAGCTCGGCGATGCGCTCGAGCGCGGCGGTGAGCAGCGCGTTGCGGGTCGGGAAGTGGTAGCTGCACGTGCCCTGCGGCAGCCCGGCACGCGCGTCGACGGCCCGGTGGGTGAGCGCCCGCACCCCGTCGTTGCCGAGCACGTCGATGGCGGCGTCGGCAAGCCGACCCTTGCGATCCGCGTCCCGCTCTTGCACAGCAGCGATGCTACAGGTGTAGCGTCATTACTACATCTGTAGTGTCAGCGGTAAGGGAGTAGCGATGCGTGCGATCGTCGTCGGCGGCGGGATCGGCGGGCTGGCCACGGCCCGCGGGCTGGGGCTGCGCGGCTGGGAGGTAACCGTCCTGGAGCGTCAGCCCAGCCTCGAGGCGGCGGGCGCCGGCCTCTCACTGTGGCCCAACGCCCTGCGCGCCCTGGACTGGCTCGGCGTCGGCGGGCCCGTCCGCGCGGCCGGCGCCCCGATCACCGGCGGCGGCCTGCGCACCGCGGCCGGCGCGTGGCTGACCCGCGTCACCGTCGCGGGCCCCATCGCGGTGCACCGCGCCGACCTGCACGAGATCCTCGCCGAGGGCCTGAGCGTGCGCACGGGCGCGGCGGTGACCGACGCGCGCTCGCTGGACGCCGACCTGATCGTCGGCGCGGACGGCATCGGCAGCGCGGTGCGCGCGGCATATGCCCCGCAGATCCGCATCCGCGACAGCGGCCAGGTCTCGTGGCGCTCGGTCGTCCCGGCCAGCGCCCTCGGCGACGACCGCGATGGCGGCGAGACGATGGGCCCCGGCGGCCTGCGGTTCGGATACGTGCCGATGGGCCCGCGGGGCGTCTACTGGTATGTCGCCGCGCCCGCCCCGCTGCGCACCACCGCGCCCGCCGAGCAGCTGGCCGAGCTGCGCGCCGCGTTCGGGGACTGGCACGAGCCGATCCCCCGCCTGCTGGCCGCGACCGACCCCGGCGCGCTGCTGCACCACCCGCTGCTCGACCTGCACCCGGTCGCGCCGATGCGGTTCGGCGCGCGCGTCGCCCTGGTCGGCGACGCGGCACACGCGATGACCCCGAACCTCGGGCAGGGCGCCTGCCAGGCCCTCGAGGACGCGGTGACGCTCGCCGCCCTGGTGCCCGGCGGCCGCGGCGGCGGGAGCGTGGAGGAGGCGCTGCGGGAGTACGACGGAATGCGCCGCCCCCGGGTGGCAATGGTGGCGCGCCGGTCGTGGCAGGTGGGCCGGGTCGCGGGCGCGCGGGGCGCCGTGACGAGCGCGATGGTGCGGGCCCTGGCCCGGCTGACCCCGGCGAGCGCCACCGCCCGCGGCGCCGAGCGCGTCGCCGCCTGGGAGCCCCCGACGGCGACGCCGGCGCTCACGCGGGCAGACGGGCGCCGCTGATCTCGTCGCGGCCCAGCCAGGAGCGCAGCCGGCCACGCAGGCCCTTGCGCTCGGGGACGTCGTCGCCGACGATGTCCGCGACCACGGCGGTGATGTTGTCCGGGCCGCCCGCGCGCAGCGCCAGGTCGACGAGGCGCTCGACGCACTCGTCGACATCGCCGTACTCGCGCAGGACCTCCTCAATGGTCTCCGCCCGCAGCACGCTCGACAGGCCGTCGCTGCACAGCAGATAGCGGTCACCGGCGCGGGCGGCGGTCACGGAGTACACCGGATCGGTCGGCTGCCCCTGCAGCACCCGGCTGACCAGGGAGCGCTGCGGATGGGTCGCCGCCTCCTCGAGCGTGATGCGGCCCTCGTCGACGAGCAGCTGTACATAGGTGTCGTCGCGCGTGATCTGGCTGAACTCCTCGCCGCGCAGCAGATAGGCCCGGGAGTCTCCGATGTGGACCATCCCGATGCGGTCGCCGGAGAACAGCACCGCGGTGAGCGTCGTGCCCATGCCGAGCTTCTCCGGGTCGGCCTCGACCTCGTCGCGGATGCGCCGGTTGGCGTCGGACACCGCCGTGCGCAGCGCGGTCAGCAGGTCGTTGCCGGCGAACTCCTCGTCCAGCGGGCCCATCGCCTCGATGGCGAGCCGGCTGGCGACGTCGCCGGCCGCCATGCCGCCCATCCCGTCGGCGACGGCGAGCAGCCGGTCGCCCGCGAACACCGAGTCCTGGTTGGTGCTGCGCACCAGACCCACGTCGGTGCGCGCCGCCCAATGCAGTGCGAGCGGTTGATGTCCCCCGTCGACCACGCCCTCTGCGACACCCTCTGCCATGCCGAACAGCGTGCCGTATCAGGTCGGCAGGCGTCTCTACGCACTTGTGCGTATCGTGGCCGCATGCCAACCGCCCCCTTCATCGGCCGAGCCGCGCAGCTCGCCGAGATCGCGGAGGTGTGGGCGGCCCGCCGGCCAGGCATCATACTGATCACCGGCGAGGCCGGCAGCGGCAAGAGCCGCCTCGTCGCGGAGGCTCTGGGCCGGCTCGACCTGGCCCCCGGCCGAGCCACCGAACGAGCCTCGGCCACCGTCCTGCGCGGCGCGGCGCGCTCGCTGGGCGCGGCACCGCACGACTGGCTGGCCTCGGTACTCAGCGGCCGCCCGGCGGTCGACCTACCGGTCGAGGAGTCGCTGCTGAACCGCCTGGCCCAGCGCTCCACCGACGGCACCCCGGACGCCGCCGGGCCGCGCCTGGCCCCGGCCACGACCCTGCGCGCCGCGGTCGACGTGGTCCGCACCCTGCTCCGGGCGGCCCCGGCGACCGCCGGCGACAACGCGGCGACCCCGACCCCGACCCCGACGCCGGACGGTGGCCCCGCCGACGAAGCGGCGGACGACGAGCCGGGACGCCCGGCGCCCCGGCCGGTCCGGCATTTCACGCGATTCCACATCGACGAGCCGGACGGCCCGGACGGCGCGGCCGGTCCCGCCCGAGGCTGGGCCGGCCCGCTGGGCATCATCGTCGTGGAGGACCTGCACGACCTCGACCCGGCCAGCCTGGCGCTCGTCGCCGAGCTCGCCGCCGTCGCGGAGACCCTCCCGGCACTGCTGCTGGTGACGAGCCGGCCGCCGCAGGAGGCCGCGTTCGCCCCTGCCGCCGCGCGCACGCTGCGCCGCCTCGGCGGCGGGCCGTCCGTGCTGCGCCTGCACGTGGCCCCGTTCACCGCGCGGGAGACCGCCGAGCTCATCGAGGCCGCGTACGGCAGCGCCCCCGCCCCCGAGGCCGTCCGCGGCGCGCTGCGGCGCACCGGCGGCAACCCGTTCTGGCTGACCGAGCTGCTCGCCGCGTACGGCACCGCCGAGGACCTGACCGCCGCCCCGCTCCCCGCCCACGTCGTCGGCCTGCTCGTCGAGCCGCTGGCGGACGAACCGGCGCTCGTCGGGCGGGTGGCCCGGGCCGCCGCCCTGCTCGGCGACCCGGTCGAGAACGACGTGCTGTTCCACGTGTGCGGCGAGGACGTCGAGCCCGCCCTGCGCCGCCTGCTCGACCTGGGCATGCTGCTCATCGCCCCCGACCTGGCCCCGGCCGGCTCGCTGCGCTTCCGCCACCCGCTGCTGCGCGAGGCCCTCGCCGCCGGAGCCATGCCACGCGAGCGCACCCAGGTGCACACCCTGGCCCGCGGGCTCGCCGTCGAGCTCGGCGACGACGCGGCACTCGCCCGCCACGCCGCCGCGCTCGGGCGCACCGCCGAGGCGCGCGCCGCCGCGGCCCGGGGCGCGGCCGCGAGCCTTGCCGACGGCCTGCCGGAGGCCGCGCTGGACCTGGTCGCACTCGGCCTGAGCCTCCCCTCCCGGCCCGCGCCGGCGCCGGAGGACGCGCCCGGCCAGCGCCGGGCCCTCGCCGCGGTCGGGGCGGCGACCGGGTTCGTCGGCGGGCGGTTCGGGCTCGCGGCGGACTACGCCGCCGACTGGCTGAACGAGGTTCAGCAGCGCGACGACGCCGACGAGACGGCCGACGCGCACCGGCAGCTCGCCGCCGTACGGTGGTGCCTCGGGGACCCGACCGGGCACCGGCGCTCGCTCGACCGGGCCGCGGCGGTCGGCGGCTCGGCGGCGTCGCTCGCGCGGCAGCGGGCCGCGGAGGCCGAGAGCGCGCTGCGCCTCGAGGACGCCGCGACGGCCCTGCCGCTGGCCGAGGCCGCTCTCGCCGCGGCGGAGCGCGCCGGGGCCGGGATCGGGTCGGCTTCGGTGACGCTGGGCACCGCGCTGGCGCTGACCGGCGCCTTCGAGCGCGGCGTGGCGATGCTGCGGGCGGCCCGGCAGCTGGCCACGCGGGAGCGGGACCCGGTCACGATCGGGCGCGCGGTGCACAACCTGGTCGCGGTCAGCCTGCCGCGGCTGGGCGAGGTGACCGGCTGGCGGCTGTTCGACGAGGCGATGGCCACGATCGCCCGCTACGGGCTGGAGTTCTGCGCCGGCCGTACCACGAGCCTCGGCGTCGCCCACGCGGTGCGCGCCGGGGACCTGGCCCGGGCCGAGGCGCTGGTGTGGTCGCGCCTGCCGATCGAGGGCGACCCGGTCGAGCGGGTGCGCTTCACCGCCCGCGCCGGGCTGCTCGCCCTGGAGCGCGGCGACGACCCGCTCGCGGTGCGGATGCTGGCCCGCGCCGATGCGGAGGGCCGCGACTCCGGTCTGGTCCGGGTGCTGCGCGTGGCCGTGGCGGCGCGGGGTGTACACCCCGTGGATCCCGCCGCGGCGCTGCACGACTGCGTGGGCCGGTGCAGCCCGGCGCGGCTGGCCGAGGCGGCGCGCTGGGCCCTGCACGGCGGCGTGCCCGCCGCCACCGTCGAGGAGCACGTCGCCGAGCGCCCGCCACGGCTGCGGCTGCTGCTGGCGGTCGCCGCCGGCCGCGACGCGGAGGCCGTGGCCCTCCTGCCGGTCGCGCTCGGCCCCAGCACGATCGACGCCGCGCCCGACCCGGCGGCCCGCCACGGCGGCACCGCGGACGGGTTCGGCGGCACCGCGGACGGGTCCGCCGGCCGCCACGGCGGCTCGCGCGCGGCCCGGCGGCGGGCCGGCGACGGGGGCAAGGCCGACGCCGGGCCGGCCGCCGGCGGCGGCAGCGAGTCAGGCGGCCGCGCCGAGGACGCCGCGGTCCACACCGCGGTGGCGCACGCCCTCTCCCGGCTGGGCCGGGCCGGCGAGGCCCGGCGGCACGCGGAGCGCGCGGTGGCGCTGCTGGCCCACTGGCCCGGGTGGCGGCACGCGGAGGCGGAGACGCTGCTGCACAGCCTGCGCGCCGGCGGCGACCTGACCGCCCGCGAGCTCGAGGTGCTCGGCTGCCTGGCCGCGGGGATGACCAACCAGCAGGTGGCGAGCTCGCTGGGCATCTCCATCCGGACCGTGACCGTCCACGTGTCCAACCTGCTGCGCAAGACCGGGGCCGCGTCGCGCACGGAGGCCGCGCTCTGGGCGGTGCGCCACCGCCTGGCCCCGGAGCGCTGAGCGCGGCACCGCGCGCGTCAGGCGGTGAAGGTCTTGCCGAACGTCACCACGGCGGCGTCCAGTTCCTGATAGGCGGCGTCGGTCACCGCGTGCTCGCGCTTGCGGTCGCTCAGGTTGTGGCGCAGGACGTCGATACGGCGGGCGGCTTCGGTGGTGTCGATGGTGTCGTACAGCAGGTTGTTGACCTGGTTACGGATGTCGAGGGCCACGTCGTCGCGGATCTCCCCGGACTGGGCGCGGCGCTCGACGATGTCGAGCACCGCCTTTCCGGCCGCCTCCGGGGTCAGCGGGCTCGCCACCGCGGTGGGCGAGCCGGCGGCGGACGGGGCGCCGGACCCGGGCCGGGACGACGGCGGGTGCGGCGTGGCGGCGGGGGCCGAGCCGGACGGCTGGTCGGTCGGCGGGGGCATGACCGAGACGAAGATGCTGACCGACGGCCCGGGGACGCCCGGATCGCCGGCCTGGTGGCCGGGCGGGTCGTGGCGCAGGAGGAGCACGGTGAGTACCGTCGCCAATGCCACGACGACCGGGACGGCCAGCAGCGCGCGGCGGCGGGTGAGCACCGCGGACGCCCCGGGCCCGGCGCCGAGGATGGAGGCCACCTCGGCGGCGGTCGGGCGGTGCACCGGGTCGGTGGACAGGCAGCGCAGGCAGGCGGAGGCGACGCGGGCCGGCAGGCCGGGCACGGTCAGCGCCGGGCGCCGCTCGGACGCGAGCGCCCGCTCGAGCTGCTCCCAGGTGGTGGCCGGGTAGGGTGGCGCGCCGGTGAGCATCTCGAACAGCAGCACGCCGAGCGCGTAGACGTCCGTGGCGCCACTGGCGGGGGCGCCGACAAGCCGTTCGGGGGCCACGTACGGCGGGGTGCCGAACGTCATCGTCTCCTCACGCTGGCCGATGTCGGCGGCGATGCCGAAGTCGAGCAGGCGCACCCCGTCGGTGGTGAGCATGACGTTCTCGGGGGTGACGTCGCGGTGCACGACGCCGCGGCGGTGTGCGGCGTACAGCACGTCGGCGACGGTCGCGGCGACGGCGACGGCCTCCGGCCACGGCAGCGGGCCCTCGGCGAGCCGGCTGGCCAGGGAGGCGCCGTCGAGCAGCTGCATGACCACGTACGCGGCGATGCGCCCGCGCGGGGTCACCGTCTCGCCGTAGTCGTAGACGCCGATGGCGTTGGGGTGCTCGATGCGCGCCGCGGCACGGGCCTCGCGGCGGATGCGGTCGCGCTGGCCGCCGTCGGAGGCGATCGGGCCGTCGAGGACCTTGACGGCCACGGTGCGTTCGAGCGTGGAGTCCCAGGCCCGCCAGACGACGGACATGCCGCCCGCGCCGACCGGCTGTTTGAGGATGTAGCGGCGGGCGAGGATGTCGCCCTCCCGCAGATGTCCGCCGCGCATCCTACGTGGATGCCCGCACAACGAGTTCGGTAGGCAGGATCGGGTTCTCCGGGGCTGGGTCGGGGGCGAGCAGCAGCGCGGCGGTCACCGCGCCGAGATCCTCGACGGGCTGGCGGACGGTGGTCAGGGCGGGGGTGGTGAAGGCGGCGAGCGGTGCGTCGTCGAAGCCGACCACGGCGACGTCCTCGGGCACCCGGCGGCCGGCCTTGCGCAGCGCCTGGAGGGCGCCGGCGGCCATCGCGTCGGAGGCGACGAAGAGCGCGTCGAGGCGCGGGGTGCGGTCCAGCAGCCACGCGGCGGCGTGGCCGCCGGACGGGGTGCTGAAGTCGCCGTAGGCGGCCAGGGGCTGGCGGCCGGCGGCGAGCATGGCGTGGCGGTAGCCGTCGAGGCGGTCGGCGGCGGCCGGGGAGTCGGGCGGCCCGGCGATCATGGCGATCGTGCGGCGGCCGCGCAGCAGCAGGTGCTCGACGGCCTGGCGGGCGCCGTCGCGGTTGTCGACGTCGACGTACGGGATGGCCAGCTCCGGCCGGCCGGCGGCGCGCAGCGGGACCAGCGACGCGGCCAGCGACACGGCCAGGGGGTGCCGGCCGGGCGCGCCGACGAGCAGCACGCCGCCGACGCCGCCGTCGGTGAGGAAGCGGGTGGCGCTGGAGACGGTGCCGCGGATCGCCGACATGGTCAGCAGCGGCACGCCGTGGCGCGACAGCTCCTCCTCGGCGCCGGCCAGCAGGCGCGCGCAGAAGCCGTCGCGGAAGAGCCGGACGGCCGGCTCGAACACGACGGCGGCCATGGGCAGGTCGACGGCCTGGTGGTCGGTGCGGCGGGGCGCGCGGTGGCGCACATACCCCAGCCGGGCGATGGCGTCGTGCACCTGCACCCTGGCGGAGGTGCTGACCCGGACCCGGCCGGTGAGGACCCGGGACACGGTGGCGGCAGAGACCCCCGCGGCGGCGGCGACCTCGGTGACGGTTGGCGGTGCCGGCTCTGCGGCGTGCTCGTCAGGCATCAAGTCTCCTGTGGGAGCTGTTCCTGCGGTCAGGGTCAGCCACGAGTTACGCCGATGTCAACTATCGGTTTCGATCATCCTTAAGGTCCCTGCAATTCACCCTAAACTGCGCTGTGTCGAGTGTCGCTGGGGCTACCGCAAGCCCGACCGAATAGGGAATAGTCGACGATTGTGTCCGGAATCGAGGTTGGCCGCAGGGTGCTCGACCGTTACCTGCTGGTCCGCCCGATCGCCCGGGGCGGGATGTCGCTGGTGTACGAGGCGTTCGATCTCGAGCGGATCCGCCCGGCCGCGGTGAAGGTCCTGGCGCCGGCGTTCGCCAGCAACACGCGCGCCTGTCACGCGGCGCGACGCGAGCCTCACCTCATGCAGCGGATGCGGCACCCGTCGGTGCCGAAGGTGTTCGCGTACGGCGAGGTCGAGGCCGACGGGGTGTCCGTGCCGGCGGTCGCCATGGAGCTGCTCAACGGGGTTCCGCTGGCGTCCCGCCTGGCCGAGGGGCCGCTGCCCTGGCAGCGCGCGGTGGAGATCGGCGCCTCGATCGCGGAGCTGCTCGCGGTCGCGCACCGCCGGGGCATCGCGCACCGCGACCTGACCGCCGACAACGTCATGCTCACCACCGCCGGAGTGAAGATCATCGACTTCGGGCTGGCGGTGCCGTTCGCGCACCCGGCGGCGGCCCGGATCGAGCACGCGCCGGCCTGGGACGTGTACGCGCTGGGCGTGCTGCTGTACCACATGCTCACCGGGCGGTCCCCGCACGCGCCGGGCGCCCGGCTGCTGCAGGCGGCGCCGACGCCGGTGGTGCTCACGCCCGGGCTGCCACGCTCGGTAGCGGAGCTGTGCCGGCAGTGCATGGCCAAGCGCCCGCACGAGCGGCCGGAGAGCGGGGCGGTCGCGCTGTCGCTGTGGGCCGAGTTCGCAACCGACTGGCAACAGCCCGGCCTCCTCACCGAGAGCTACGGCACGCCCTCTCATCACGGCGCGTAACGGCCAAGTTTGGCTTGCGTAAGCGCTCTGTCGGGCGCTCGGTCGGACTTCCCTCGGGCAGGCCCATCACCCGTTGTAATCGCCGCGATGGCGAGGCGTACCCCGACGTCCGCGTCGTGCTCCCGGCGCACGCCAACCCCGCCGTGCGTGCGCAGGTCGAGCGCGGCCTGGCGGGCGTGGCGCGGGTGACGATCACCGACCCGCTGCCGTACCCGGCCCTGGCCCGCCTGCTCTCGCATGCCTACCTGGCGCTGACCGACTCGGGCGGCATCCAGGAGGAGGCGCCCACCTTCGGCGTCCCCGCGCTCGTGCTGCGCGAGGTCACCGAGCGCGTCGAGTCGCTGCGGGCCGGCTGCGCCAAGCTGGTCGGCACCGACGAGGACCTGATCGTGTCCGAGGCGGCCCGGCTGCTCGACGACCCGGTCCTGCGGCGGTCGATGACCGCCGGCGGCAACCCGTACGGCGACGGCCTCGCGTCGCGGCGCACCGAGCAGGCGGTCGCCGCGCTGCTCGGCCTCGCGCAGATCCCCGCACCCATGCCCACGTCCGCATCGCTCGTCTGATTGGTGTTCCATGCGTAAGCTGTCAGCTCTGCTCGCCCTGGCGCTGGCCGCGGTGCTCGGCCTCGCCGGGCCGGTCGCCGCCCTGGCCGCGACCGCGGCGAAGCCGGCCTCCGGCGCCGGCGCGCCCGGGTCCGCCGCCGCCACCAAGACCCTGGTCCTGTCGAGCCGATCCCGGCCGCGTTCCTCGACGACGTGCTGGCCACGACCAAGCCGGTGGTCTGGCTCTACGACAACATCTGGCAGCTGACCGCGCGCTCGGCCGGCTTCGCCACGAAGTACGGGTACATGTGGAAGGGCTTCGACGTCGGAAGCGTCGCCGAGGTCGACTACCGGGGCACCGCGCTGACCCGCGACACGCGCAACGCCGCCGGCATCATGGACTACGCCGTCTACGACACCACCAAGGCGGTCAGCGTCGCCGACGCGGTGCGCGCCGACGGCACCAAATTCCCGTGGGGCATCAGGTCGGGCAACCTCACCTACATCGGCGAGATCCCGTTCTCGTACATCACCGCCAACGACCGGTATCTCGCCTTCGCCGACCTGCTCTACGACGCGCTGGCCCCGAAGGCGGCGGCGCGGCACCGGGCGCTGGTGCGCATCGAGGACGTCGGCCCGGACGCCGACCCGGCCGAGCTGCGCGCGGTCACCGACTACCTCTACGGCAAGCGCATCCCGTTCACCGTCGCCGTCTACAGCCGCTACCGCGATCCGAAGGGCGTGAACAACAATGGCAAGGCCCAGGACTACACGCTGCAGCAGCGGCCACTGGTGGTCAGCGCCCTGAAGTACATGCAGAGCAAGGGCGGCACGCTGCTCATGCACGGGTACACGCACCAGCACATGGTGGGCCAGTTCTTCCCGTACCCGGTCCGCGACGTCTACGGCTCGACGGTGATCCCGGAGAACATCGGCAACATCGAGCCCGAGCCGTTCAACCAGCACCCGGCGGTGCGGCCGGCCGACCTGATCGCCAACGCGAGGGCCAACCTGGCGGTCCGCGACGGCGTGGCGAGCTTCTTCTACCACCCGTACCTGGGCACCTCGTACCTGCAGCAGACGGTCGAGGGCATCCAGGGCCTGGGCTACACGTTCGTCTCCGCCGCGGCGATGACGTCCTGACGCGCCGCCGGCCCTCGTCGTCTCACGAGGCCTTGATCCGCGACCGGTAGCCCGAGCCCATGCGGCTCAGATAGGCCCGCTCGACCGCGGTCAGCACACCGCGCGGGTCGTCGCGAACCTGTCGCGGGGTGAAGTGGAGCACCACCGCTCCGGCCGCCGACAGCCGGGCGTGGCGGCGCAGCGTCCGCTCCCAGTCCTCCGGCGAGAAGTGGTAGGCCCGCGAGTCCACCTCGACGCCGAGGTCGGCCTCGGCGATCCAGCCGTCGGGCGTGGGCAGGCGCGTCCCGTCCGGGTCCGTGAGCCGCGGATTCCACGCCACCGCGGGCAGCACCGCCGACCCGGCGAGCAGTTCGCGGGCCTGACCCTCGGCGATCGACCGCACCCCGGCGACGACCTCCTCGACCGCGGCCCGCAGCGCGGGAGTGCCGCCGCGGCGGGACGCGGCGAGCTCGCGGACGAGCTCGCCCGGGGTGCAGTGCCCGGCCTGGACCGACTCGGCGACCATCGCCCGGACGCGCCGGGCGTCGGCGCAGAAGTTCGCGGCGTCGACGACCGCCCGGGCCGCGGACGCCGGGCGCAGCACACCGTTTGGCCTGGCGTGCCGGTCGGGACGGTCGGTGGGGTGCACGCGCGCGAAGCCGGCCGGTCGCAGCCGCCGTCCCCGTGGCACCAGAACCCGGACGAACTCGTCGCGCGGCGCGTGCCGGAAGCCGTGGACCTCCAGCGCCGCGGCTCCGGTGAGCAGCGCGTCGTCGCCGCCGTAGAGCTGGGCGGCGAGCAGCCGTTGCCGCCGGTCCAGCCCGCCGGTGAACATCGCGTAGACCCTGGGTAGCACCCGCTGCCACCGGCCGCTGGTCAGCATCCAGCGCAGCCGGCCGCGGGTGATGCCGGCCTCGGCCAGCTGCCGGTGGGCGATCAGGCCACGCTGCGACAGCCGGACGTGCACCATCCGTTTGCTCTCCACCCGCCAAGCCTTCCGCCCCCGAGCGGCCGGCGGAACCCTGAGCCGGCGCCTGTGGACAGACGCTCCTTGATCACGTGTAAAAGACGGCTGCTATCACAGCCATTTTTTACACAGTCCCCAGCAGCAGGTCGGGCATCAGGCGCTCCACGGCGTCGAGGTCGTACACCCGGCGGATCTCGGTGATCAGGCCGGACTCGTTCACCGTCAGGAACTCGGCCAGGCGGAACGTCTCGCCGGACAGGGTGCAGTCGTAGATCAGGGCGGCGCGGCGCTCGATCACCGTCCGGGAGAAGACCGCGATCGAGTCCAGGGCCGCGGCATACGCCGTGAGCAGCTCGATGAAGTCGCCGTCCGGGTCGAGGTTGGACTCGATCGCCGGGGCGGCCGCGAGCAACCGGAACAGGTCCGGCGTGCGCCCCGTGGTCCAGGCCGCGACCCACCGGTCGGCGACGTCCTCCACCGCGATGTCCATCGCCGCATATCCTCGCATGCCCCCGGCAGCCCGCCGCGCGCCCGGGTCGGGGTTTCAGGAAAGGGCTTTCCTCGGTAGCATCCGGGGCATGTTGCGGATCGACGAGGACCTCACGGCCAAGGCGTTGCGGCCCGCCGTGGAGCGGATGTGGCAGCTGTCCGCCGGCAAGATCCTGGCGCTGGACCCGGACGGACGCGACGGGTCGCCGGTGTTCACGGTCGACGGGCGGTACACGGCCCGCGGCTGGACTGAGTGGACGCAGGGCTTCCAGGTCGGCTCGGCGCTGCTGCAGTTCGACGCCACGGACGAGCGGCGCTTCCTCGACCTCGGCCGCGCGCAGACCGAGCGGCTGATGGCCCCGCACGTCAGCCACGTGGGCGTGCACGACCACGGGTTCAACAACGTCAGCACGTACGGCGCGCTGCTGCGGCTGGCCCGCGAGGGGCGCGTCGACGAGCGGGAGCGGCCCGCGGCGGAGCTGGCGCTGAAGGTCAGCGGCGCGGTGCAGGCGGCCCGCTGGCAGCGCATCGAGGACGGCACGGGCTACATCTACTCGTTCAACGGGCCCCAGTCGTTGTTCGTCGACACGATCCGCTCGTGCCGCTCGCTCGCGGTGGCGCACGCGCTCGGCCACGTGCTCATGGGCGAACACGACGAGCGCATCGACCTGCTGGAGCGGCTGCGGCAGCACGGGCACAACACCGCGCGGTACAACGTCTACTTCGGCACCGGGCGCGACGCCTACGACGTGCGGGGCCGCACCGCGCACGAGGCGCTGTTCAACGTCAACGACGGGCGGTTCCGGGCGCCGAGCACGCAGCAGGGGTACTCCCCCTTCTCCACCTGGACGCGCGGGCTGTCCTGGGCGATGCTCGGCTTCGCGGAGCTGCTCGAGTTCCACGAGGACGCCACGTTCGCCGAGGCGGCCCGCGCGACCTGCGACTTCTACATCGGGCACGCCGCCGCCGACGGGGTGCCGTACTGGGACACCGGCGCGCCGGGCGTGGCGCACCTCGACCTCGACGCGCCGGCCGACCCGTACAACGACTTCGAGCCGGTCGACTCCAGCGCGGCGGCGATCGCGGCGCAGGGGCTGCTGCGGCTGGGGCGGCACCTCGGCGACGCGCGGTACACGCAGGCCGGGCTGACGGTCGCGCGGACGCTGCTCGCCGAGCCGTACCTGTCGGCGGACCCGGGCCACCAGGGGCTGCTGCTGCACTCCGTCTACCACCGGCCGAACGGCTGGGACCAGGTCCACGAGGGGCAGCGGGTGCCCAACGGCGAGTCCAGCATGTGGGGCGACTACCACCTCCGCGAGCTCGGCCTGTACCTCATGCGCCTCGACGAGGGGCCGTACTACACGTTCTTCGGCGGTGTCGCACGAGCGGTCCGCAGCGAAGCGGAGGTGACCGCATGACCGCGGCGCTCGTCACCGGGGCGTCCCGCGGCATCGGCCGGGGCATCGCGCTCGCCCTGGCGAGGGCCGGGCTGGACGTCGTGGTGAACTACGCGAGCAACGCCTCGGCCGCGGAGGAGGTCGCCGCCGAGGTCGAAAAAACAGGGGCAAAAGCCGCGGTTGTACGCGCTGATGTCGCGCTGTCCGCCGACCGCGCCCGGCTCGTGGAGGCGGCGTACGAGGCGTTCGGGGACATCGGGCTGCTCGTCAACAACGCGGGCGTCGCGCCGGCCGTGCGCGCGGACATCCTCGAGGCCGGCGAGGAGTCGTTCGACCGACTCGTCGGCATCAACCTCAAGGGCCCGTACTTCCTGACCCAGCTGGTCGCCAACCGCATGATCGCGGCGGGCACGGCCGGGCAGATCGTGAACATCTCCTCGATGAGCGCCTACACCGCGAGCGTGAACCGCGGCGACTACTGCATCACGAAGGCCGGCCTGTCGATGCTGACCAAGCTCTACGCCGCCCGCCTGGCCGAGCACGGCATCAACGTCTACGAGGTGCGCCCGGGCATCATCGCGACCGAGATGACGGGCGGCGTGCGGGAGAAGTACGACCGGCTGATCCACATCGAGGGCGTCACGCCGATCCGCCGCTGGGGCACCCCGGACGACGTGGGCCGCGCGGTGGTCGCGATCGCCACCGGCCTGCTGCCCTTCTCGACCGGCCAGGTGATCGACGTCGACGGGGGCTTCCACCTGCGCATGCTCTGACGCCCGGCGCTTTGTTCTTGGCACCGCGGACATCGCAGGGAGGGCCGCCAGGCCCGACCGGTGGCTGACGGGAGCAACGGCGCGCAAGTTGCACGGACCGGAGCCATGTGGCTTGTTCTTGAGGCTTTGCGGCGAAGCCGGCCTTGGGTTGTCAACGGTCCCGGTGTCATTTTTCACGTGTCGCCGGCGCCGCGGTCGGGTATGGCTTGCAGGGTGCGTCTGCGTCGACACGTTGCCCTGAGGGGCTTGGCGTCCCTGCTGCTGTGCGGGCTGTTCGCGGGGGTGGTGGTCGCCGCGGCGATCTTCCCGGGGCTCGCCGTCTCGGGGCTCATGGCCAAGGGCGGGGCCGACACGTTCGAGGACCTGCCGACCTCGCTCGACGTGCTGCCGTCGCCGCAGATCTCCTACATCTACGCCAGCGACGGCAAGACGCTGCTCGCGATGATGTACGACGAGAACCGGCGCGACGTGCCGATCGCCGACGTGTCGCCGTACATGGCGCAGGCCATCGTGTCGGCCGAGGACACGCGCTTCTACGAGCACCGCGGCGTCGACCTCAAGGGCGTGGCCCGCGCGTTCGTGAACAACGAGAACGGCGGGGACCAGCAGGGCGCCTCGACGCTGACGATGCAGTACGTGCGGCAGGTGACCGCGTACTCGGCCAAGACGCCGCAGGAGGTCGTCGACGCGACCGCGAAGACGCCGGGCCGCAAGCTGCGCGAGATGAAGCTCGCCATGGCGCTGGAGAAGAAGCTCACCAAGCAGCAGATCCTCGAGCGGTACCTCAACATTTCCTCGTTCGGCCACGGCGCCTACGGCATCTACGCCGCCGCGCACGTCTACTTCGGCAAGGACCCCAAGGACCTGACGCTGCCCGAGTCGGCGCTGATCGCGGGCCTGGTGAAGGCGCCGTCCACGAACGACCCGGCGACCGCCGACGGGCTGCCGAGGGCGGTCGCCCGCGAGGGGTACGTGCTGGACCAGATGGTGGCGATGCACTACATCACGGCGCAGCAGCGCACCGAGGCGAAGGCCACGAAGCTCACCATCGTCGGGCAGCGCACGCCGGAGGGGTGCGAGTCGGTGCAGCGGCCCGACCTCGGCGCCGGGTTCCTGTGCGACTACCTGCGCCGGTGGTGGCTCGACCAGCCCGCGTTCGGCGCGGACTCGTTCGAGCGGGAGAACCGGCTGCGCGCCGGCGGATACACGATCGTCAGCTCGCTGAACCTCCAGACGCAGGCGGCGGCGTTCAAGTACGCCAAGGACCAGCCGAACGTCGGCGGCGCGAAGGTCGGCATGGGCAACCCGGAGGCCGTCATGGTCGCCGCGGTCGAGCCGGGCACCGGGCGGGTGCAGGCCCTCGCGACCAACCGCAACTTCAGCAACGACCAGAGCGCCAACGGGCCCAGCACCAACCCGTCGAGGAAGGGGCAGAAGGGCAACTACCCCAACACGACGGTGCCGTTCATCACCGGCGGGCCGGGCGTGCCCGGCTACCAGGCCGGCTCCTCGTTCAAGATCTTCACGGCGGTGGCGGCGCTGGAGGCGGGGCTGCCCCTGAGCCACACCGAGGACGTGCAGGACCAGTTCGTCTCGGACTACCCGATCTCGGCCAGCAGCCCCGCGGCGTGCAACGGGCCGCACTACTGCCCGAGGAACTCCACCGGCGACCCCACCGGCACGTTCGACATGTGGCAGGGCTTCGGCCTGTCGCTCAACACCTATTTCGTACCGCTGGAGCAGCGCGTCGGCGCCGACAAGGTGGTCGACGTGGCGAAGCGGCTGGGCATCCAGTTCCGCTCGCCGAGCGACGCGGCGTTCGCCAAGGACGCCAAGCAGTGGGGCGCGTTCACCCTCGGCGTGTCGGACACGACGCCGCTGGACCTGGCCAACGCCTACGCGACCCTCGCCGCCGACGGCGTCTACTGCGCCCCGACCCCGGTGGTGGAGATCAAGGACCTCAACGGCAACAAGATCAACGCTGGCGACCCGCAGTGCCACGCGGTGGTCGAGCCCGACATCGCCCGCGCCGCGGTGGACATGGCCCGGTGCCCGGTCGGCGACCAGTCCGCATTCGGCGCCTGCCCCAACGGCGGCACGGCGACCGGCGTGCGCGACGACGTCGGCCGCCCGGTCGCCGGCAAGACCGGCACCACCGACAGCGGCAAGAGCGCGACGTTCGTGGCGATGACCAAGCAGCTCGCGGTCGCCGGGATCCTCACCGACCCGGACAACCCGCAGACCGACCGGACGATGTCGCACCCGGTCGTCAACAACGCGGTCGCCTACACGCTGAAGGCGGCCCTGCAGGGCCAGCCGGTCGTGGACTTCACCCCGCCGAGCCGCCTCCGGGCGTTCGGCTCGGACTGATCGGGCCCGAAGGCGACTCCGTGGCGGCGCGCGCCCGCAGCAGGGCGTGCACGTCCTCGATGTCCCGGGGCGCGGTGCGCGCCGCCCGCCAGTACATGAACCCGGTCGGCACGAAGAACACCTGGAACGCGGCCAGGCCGATGGCCAGGTTCGCCGGCGGCGGGAAGCTGCGCGCCAGCGCCGCAAAGACCGCCCCGACCAGGCCGTTGCCGGCCGCGCGGCCGACGCCGTTGACGAGGTTGCCCAGGGAGTACACCGTGCCGCGGTGCTCCGGCGGGTTGACGTCGGCGATGAGCGCGAACCAGTTCGGCGAGTTCGCCGAGGTCAGCGCCAGCGCGAGCAGCGCCAGCAGGAACGCGCCGAGCAGGCTCGGCGAGGTGAACAGCGAGCCGAGCACCAGCGCCGCGGCCGGCCCGGTCGTGGTCCCGGGGGCCGGCAGCCGCAGCGGGGCGAAGAACAGCAGCACGTACAGCGGGACGCCGGCCAGGATGCCGATCGCCGCTACCTTGGCCCGCCCGCCCGGGTCGCGCCGCTGCAGCCGGTCGCCGAGGAGCCCGCCGACGATCGACAGCACGCCGCCGAGCTGGAACAGCGTCGTCAGCAGCCCGCCGATCTCGATCGCGGTCTGCTCGTCGTACCCCTGGGCCTCCGCCCGGGCCTGGAACAGCCGCGGCAGCCAGACCAGCGAGCCGAACGCCGCCTGGGCCGTCAGCCCCTGCATGATCAGCCAGACGTTGGTCCGCCGGGCGACGATGCGCGGCAGGTCGGCGCGGGAGATACGGTGCTCGTACTCCTCGCCCGCCGCGAACACCGCGGCAAGGTCGGGCTCGCTCTGCCCGCGCCGGATGTCGGCGGTGGTGAAGTACGCGATGCCGGCCACGACCCCGAGCACGGTCAGCACGTAGAACGGGGTCCGCCAGTCGGCGCCGCCGAGCTGGCTGGCGACGAGGACGCCGGCCAGCGTCCCCACCCCCTGCGACAGCCCCCACAGGCTCATCACCAGCCCGCGCCGCCGGGGCGAGATGAGGTCACTGACCACGGAGAATCCGACGGACCCGACGGCGCCGAGGCCGACGGCGGCGAACAGCTGCGCGGCGAGGAACCCCCAGTACCCGCCGGCCCACGCGGTGGCACCGGTGCCGACGGCCCAGATCAGCGTGCCGATCATCAGCACGGGCTTGCGGTCGGTACGGTCACCCACGTATGCCCACGCGACGGCGGCCACCGCGGTCACGAGGTAGCTGATGGCCGTGACGACGCCGAGCGCCCCTTCCCCGACCCCGAGGGCGCGGCTGATCGGCGAGTACAGCGGCGGCACCAGCCCGATGGCCACATTGTCGAGCGAGGCCAGAATGATGAACACGACCACGCTGTAGACCCGATGCACGCTCATACCCAACCATCGCGGGCCGCTCTTGGCCACCTGATCTCCAGCTGGACGCCCAAGGGGGCGTCCGCCGGTCATCGGCCGCCGAGCCGGGCGCGGACGGTCGCGGCGTCGGGATGGCCGATCGCCTCGTGGATGGCCAGGGCCCGCCGCCAGCGTTCGCGCGCCTCGCCGGCGCGGCCGGCCGAGTGGAGGGTGTCGCCGAGGTGGGTCAGGAACTCGGCCTCGTCGTACCGGTCGCCGGAGTCGCGGGCCAGGGCGAGCGCCTCCTCGAAGCAGGCCACGGCCTCGTCGAGGTTGCCGAGGTGGTGGTGGGCGTGACCCATGCTGTCCAGGGTGTTCGCCGCCTGGGAGAACGCGCCGAGGTCGCGCAGCATCGCCAGGGCGCGGCGGCTGTGCTCGAGGTTCTGCCGGTGGTCGCCGAGCAGGCCGTACTGCCACCCGACCGACTGCAGCGCCTCGGCCTGGCGCAGGACGTCGCCCAGCTCGCGGTACAGCCCCAGCGCCTGCTCGTCGTGGTGCAGGGCGTCGCGGTGGCGGCCACGGCGGGTGAGGGCGTAGGCGAAGTTCAGGTGGGTGTTGGCGGCGCCGCGCGCGTCGCCGAGCTCGGCGAAGAGGGCCAGGGCGCGCTCGCCGTGCTCGTCGGACTCGGCGTCGCGGCCCATCCGGCCGTACGCGCGCAGCAGGGCCCGATGGGCCTCGGCCTGGCGGCGCCGGTCGCCGGTCGCGATAGCAGCGCGCAGCGCGGCGTGCTGGGTGTCGGCCCACTCGGCGCCGTGGCCCTGCCGGGCGAAGTACACGGTGGCGGCCCACGCCAGCTCCCAAGCCTGGCGGTCGAAGCCGTTCGCGGCGGCGAAGCGCACGGCGGCGACCAGCGCCGCCCGCTCGGCGGCGAACCAGGCGAGGGCCTGCTCGGCGGTCGCGACCGGCTGGGCGGACGCGCCAGGCTCGGGCGGGCCGAGGGCGACCTGGTCGCGATGGGCGTTGAGCAGCGCCGCCGCCGCGCACGCGGTGCGCGTGTAGTGGTCCAGCAGCCGCCGCAACGCCGCCCGGCCGTCGTCGGCGGTGGCGGAGGTCGCGGCGAGCTCCGCGGCGTAGGCGCGCAGCAGGTCGTGCTGGGTGAAGCGGCCGACGACGTGCTCGGTGACGAGGTTGGCCCCGGCCAGCTCGGCGAGCAGCGCATGGACCTCCTCGGGCGGCGCGCCGGCAAGGCTCGCGGCGGCCGGCGCCGACGTGTCGCGGGTGGGCAGGCGGCCCAGCATCCGGAACAGCCGCGCGGCGGCGGGGCTCAGCCGGTGGTAGGACCAGGAGAACACGGCACGCACGTCGAAGGTCAGGCCCTCCTCCGCGAGCGCGTCCAGGCCGCCGCCTTCCGCGCGCAGCTGCCCCGCCAGGAGCCCCAGGGTGTACCGCGGGTTGATGGCCGCCCGCGCGGCGACGATCGCCAGCGCCAGGGGCAGGCCGGCGCACCCGGCGATGATCTCGTCGAGGGCGCCGGGCTCGGCCGCGACCCGGTCCTCGCCGAGGCGGTGGGCGAGCAGGCGGCGCGCCTCGTCGCGGCCGAGGACGTCGAGCAGCAGCGGCTGGGCGCCGTCGAGGGCGACGAGGCCGGTGAGCCGGCTGCGGCTGGTGACCAGCACGAGGCAGCCGGGTGCGCCGGGCAGCAGCGCCCGCGCCTGCTCGGAGTCGCGGGCGTTGTCGAGCACGATCAGCATGCGGCGGCCGGCGACGAGGCTGCGGTACAACGCGGCCTGCGCGTCGAAGTCGGCCGGGATGCGCTGCGCCGGCACGCCGAGCGCGTCGAGGAACCCGCGCACCGCCTCGGCCGGGCTGGTCGCCGCGCCCGCCGGGTCGAAGCCGCGCAGGTTGACGTAGAGCTGCCCGTCCGGGAAGTGCGCCCGCCGCCGGTGCGCCCAGTGCAGTGCGAGGGCGGTCTTGCCGACGCCGGCCATGCCGGACACGGCGGAGATGACGACCGAGGTCGGCTGTGTCCCGGCCCGGTCGAGGACCGCGTCGAGCCGGGCGACCTCCTCGGCGCGGCCGGTGAAGCCGCGCACGTCGAGCGGCAGCTGCGCGGGCCCGGCCGGCGCCGCCACGGCCGGGCGCATCGGGGCCGGGCTCACCGGGGCTGACCCGGCCTCCTCGGTGGGCCGCCACGCGGTGTCGTCCAGCAGGCGCCGGGTGGCGCCGTGGTCGTCGGCGAGGATTGCCTGGTGCAGGCCGCGCAGCCGGGGTCCGGGGTCGACGCCGAGCTGCTCGCCGAGCACCGCGCGGGCCCGCTCGTACGCCTCCAGGGCCTCGGCGCCGTGCCCCCAGTCCCAGAGGGCGGCGACGAGCAGCAGCCAGCCGGTCTCGCGCAGCGGCTCGGCGATGGTGTGCCGGCGCAT
The DNA here is from genome assembly GCF_043197855.1 of Dactylosporangium sp. NPDC048998. Lineage (NCBI taxonomy): Bacteria > Bacillati > Actinomycetota > Actinomycetes > Micromonosporales > Micromonosporaceae > Dactylosporangium > Dactylosporangium sp. NPDC048998. The sequence goes on along the minus strand of NZ_JBICTV010000005.1, from coordinate 136,044 downwards.
CTCGGCCACGACGTCGCCGGGGCGGCCCAGCCGCAACCGGGCCCGGGCATGCCGTTCGGTGACGCTCAGGCGCCGCTCGCCCCACTCGGCGCGGGCCGCGTCGAGCTCCGGCCCGGTCGGCAGGCCGTCGAACGGGGCGCCCCGCCAGATGGCCAGGGCCTGCTGCCAGTGCCCCTCGGCGGCGCCCGGGTCGCCGGCGGCCCAGGCGGCGTCGCCGCGCCCGGCGTGCCCGGTGAAGCGGTGCACGTCGATCGCGTCGGACCGCACCCGCAGCGTGTACCCGCCGTCGCGGCGCTCCAGCGCGCAGCCGTCCCCGGCGACCGCGCGGCGCAGGCGGGACAGGTAGGTCGTCACGTTCGCCACCGCGGAGCTGGGCGCCTCGCCGGGCCACAGCTCCTCGACCACCCGGCCGGCGGTCACCGGATGGTTAGCGTGCAACAGCAGCAGTGCCAGGACGGTGCGCTGCTTCGGGGTGCCCAGGTCGAGCGCAACGTCGTCGCGGCGCACCTCGAGCGGGCCCAGCAACCGGACGTCGAGCTCCATCGAAAGCATTTGTACAGCACGTATCGAGTTTTTATCGACTCGGTTCGTAGAGTCCTGGATGCCCTCCGACCTGGGTGCCGGGGCCCGTACCTACGGGGAGGCGCCGCCGGCGATCCCACCGCCGCGGCGCCAGGTGCAGGCCCCGGCCGCAAGGCTCAGCCGGTCTCGCCGGCGACCGAGAGGGTGCGCAGGCGGTGCACCGCGTACGCCGTCGACGCCACCGCGAAGACACCCGCCATCACGCAGCTCACCGGGACCGACACGTTGCCGTGCAGCAGGTCGGTCGGGGCCAGCCAGTCGACGATCGCCTGGACGTACTGCTGGATCGACAGCTTCTGCGTGCCGGAGAGGATGTTGCCCAGCACACCCTCCCAGAGCACGACGTAGGCGAGGCCGACGAGCACCGGGCGGCGGGTCAGCACGCTCATGAGCAGGAACACCGAGCAGTACGCCAGCGCGCCGATCACCGCGCCCACGATCAGGGCGAAGGCCAGCGGCGGCTCGCCGGCGATGAGGCCGACGATGAAGAGCGGCACGCCGGCGAAGAGGGAGGTGATGCCGGTGGCGACGCCGAGCTTGGTGAAGATGATCTCCGACCGCGGCAGGGGCTTGGACAGGATGTGGGTGATCGTGCCGTCGTCGATCTCGGAGCCCAGCACGCCGGTGCCGATGATGAGGGCGATCACCGGCAGCACCGCCGTGAAGCCCAGGCCGCCGATGATGGCCTCGCCCCACTCGGCCGGGGCGGGGCCGAACGCGCGGGCGACCAGCGCCAGGCCGATGAGGATCAGCGGCAGCGGTACGAGCAGCCAGATCCGGCGCCGGCCGAGCAGGCCGCGGGCCGTGATCATCGCGACTGTGGCGTTCATCGGGCACCCACCAGGTAGGAGAAGACGCTTTCCAAGGACTCGTCGGCCGGCAGCAGGCGGCGCACCCGCACGCCCTCCTTGAGCGCGATGCGCGGCAGGACCCGGGTGAACGTGCCGTAGTCGGACGCGCGGACCTGCAGGCCGGTCGCGTCGATGTCGACGCCGGCGACCGAGTCCTGGGCCATGAGCGCGACCGCGAGGCGCCGGTCGTCGCTGGAACGGATGGTGAACACGTGCGGGCGGTTGGTCATCAGCCGCCGGATGGTGCGGAACTCGCCGGAGGCGGCGAGCCGGCCGGCGACCATGACCTGGACGGTGCCGGAGACCTGCTCGACCTCCTCCAGGATGTGCGAGGAGAACAGGACGGTCCGCCCGTCGTCGCCCATCTTGTGCAGCAGGTCCATCATGTGGAAGCGCTGCCGCGGGTCCATGCCGTTGAAGGGCTCGTCGAGCAGCAGCACGCTCGGCTCGTGGACCAGGGCGGCGGCGACCCGGATGCGCTGGCGCATGCCCTTGCTGTACGTGTCGATCCGCCGGTCCTGGGCCGGCTCCATCTCCACGAGGGCGAGCGCCCGGCGGGCGGCCTCCTCGGGGTTGGCCAGGCGGAACAGCTTGGCGCTGGCGAGCACGAACTCCTTGCCGGTGAGGAACCCGTGCACGGACTCGCGCTCGCTGACCAGGCCGAGGGTGCGATACACGTCGGGGTTGCGCCACGTCGGCGCGCCGTCGACGGTGAGCGTGCCCCGCGACGGGGCGAGGAACCCGGACATCATGTGCAGCAGGGTGGTCTTGCCGGCCCCGTTCGGGCCCAGCAGGCCGGTGACGCCCGGCCCGAGGGTCATGGTGACGTCGTTGACGGCCACCACGTTGCCGTACCACCGCGAAACGTGCTGCAGGTCGACGGTGCTCATCTCAGGCGGCCACCTTCCGGTAACGCAGCAGCAGGAGCCCGACGGAGCCGCCGAGCAGGATCAGCGCGCCGAGGCCGTACACCGGGCCGAAGTCGCCGATCGGCAGCGCATTGCCGCTCGCCGCGCCGAACATCCACTGCTCCAGGCCGAGCAGGAGGGACATCGGGTTGGCCAGGAACGCCAGGCTCCCGACGCCCAGCACGCCGAGGATGACGACGATCGGCGCGGTCAGGATGAAGGCGCCGACGATGAACGCCGCGGCGAACGCGCGCTTGCCGGTCAGCGAGGCGATCAGCAGCGAGAGCGAGGCGAGGACCAGGGCGCGCACGAGCGCGGCGCCGAGGCCCGGGCCGAGGTCGCCGAGCTCGTCCCAGGCGCCGTGGAAGCCGTCGGTGCGGGTGAACACGGCGCCGAGGTAGATGAGCAGCTGGGGCACGGCCAGCAGCAGGAACACGGCGGTGGCGAGCGCCGCGTACTTCGACAGCGCGTAGTCGGTGCGGGCCAGCGGCCGGGAGAAATACAGCGGCAGCGTGCGGTCGCGCAGGTCGCGGGAGACCAGCTCGGGCGCGACGATCGCCAGGAACAGCATCACCGGGTAGCTCAGATTGTCGGCGTACTGCCGGTAGCTCATCAGCGTCTGGTCGCTGAGCGACCGGATCGAGATGACGACCACGGCGACGAGCAGCACGATGCCGATGATCATCCAGGGAAAGAACTTCGCCTTGGCGCCCCGGCCGATGCCGAACGCGCTGCGCACGCTGTGCTCGTAGAGGGAGCGGTTGGCATACCACCGGCCCAGGCGCGGCCCCGTGTACCGCTGGTAGCCGATGTCGTGGATGACACTAGTCTGCGGCGCCACGGCCGGCCTCCTGAACAACGCTGAGCGCGGGTGCGGTGACGGTCGGGGGCTGGAAGAGCTCGGCGACCCGGTGGCGGCGCTGGTCGAGCCGGTGCAGCGGCAGGTCGAGCTCGGCGACCGCGATCAGGATCCGGTCGTACACGTCCTCGCCGTCCAGCGGCACGCTGAGCGCGGCGCCGTCGCGGGTGGCCGGGATGCCCAGCTCCGCCAGGCGCGCGGTGAGCTGCTCGACGCCCTCGCTGACCTCGACGGTGAGCACGTCGCGGCTGGTGGTCATGTCCTCGACCGTCGCGGAGCGCAGCAGCCGCCCGCCGTCGATGGCGATGATCGAGTCGCAGATGCGCTCGACCTCGCCGAGCAGGTGGGAGCACACGACGATCGAGATGCCGAACTCGGTGCCGATGCGGTGCACCAGCTCCAGCATCGCGTCGCGGCCGGCCGGGTCGAGGCCGTTGGTCGGCTCGTCGAGCAGCAGCAGGTCGGGGTCGTGCGCGAGGGCCTGGGCCAGCTTGACCCGCTGCTTCATGCCGGTCGAGTAGCCGCCGATCTGACGGTACCGCTCCTCGTAGAGCCCGACATGGCGCAGCGCCTCGGAGGCGCGCTCGCGGGCCGCGGTGGCGGGCAGGCCGCTCATGCGCGCCAGGTGCGTCACGAACTCCGCGGCGGACACCTCGGTCGGCAGGCAGTCATGCTCCGGCATGTACCCGACGCGGGCGCGCACCTCCTCCGCGCGGACCGTCGGGTCGAGCCCGAGAACCCGCAGCTCGCCGGAGGTCGGCGCCAGCAGGCCGAGCATGATCTTGATGAAGGTTGACTTTCCGGCGCCGTTGGCCCCGACGAGCCCGATGACCCCCGGCTGTACGGCCAGGGTCAGATCCGACAGGGCGGTGACGCCACCCCCGTAGCGCTTCGTCAGCGCACGCGTCTCGATGAGTGTCACGACGCCGAGACTACGGACCGTGCACCCCCTGGGCCATCCGGAACGCACCTGAGAGCGGTTCCTTAGGGGTTCTACCTGTGATTTTTCTCAGGTTTCGGCTCCGGGTCGACCCCGGCGCGTCACCCCCGGCCTCACCCCCGCCGTCACCCCGCCAGCCCGGCCAGCCCCAGCAGCAGCGACCTGACCTCGGTGGCCCGGACCCGCTCGGGCGCGACCGCGGGGTCGTCGCACAGCCACACCGGCCCGTCCTCGTCCGCCGCCGGCAACAGCCCGTGCGACCCGCGCACGGCCCGCGCACCGGCGTCCAGGCCGACGACGCTCATGAGGTACCGCATGCCGATCTTCTTGCGCAGCAGCGCGAGGCCGGCGCGACCCTTCGCCGCCCCCGGCCCGGCCGGGTCGAAGAACAGCTCGGCGGGGTCGTAGCCGGGCTTGCGGTGGATCTCCACGAGGTTGGCGAAGTCGGGGCGCCGGGCGTCGTCGAGCCAGTAGTAGTACGTGAACCAGGCGTCGGGCTCGGCGAGCAGCACGAGCTCGCCGGAGCGCTCGTGGTCCAGGCCGTGGCGGGCCTTGCCGGCCTCGTCCAGCACCTCGCCGACGCCGGGCAGCGCGGCACACAGCTTGCGCACCACGGCGACGTCTTGCGCATCGCGCACGTAGACGTGCGCGATCTGGTGGTCGGCGACGGCGAACGCGCGCGACGTCCACGGGTCGAGGTACTCCATCCCGTCCTGGGTGTGGACGTTGAGCAGCCCCTCGGCGCGCAGCAGCCGGTTGACGTCGACGGGCCGGCTCGCCTCCGTGATGCCGTACTCCGACAGCACCACCGTCGTCGCCCCGCGCGCCCGCGCCGCGTCGAGCAGCGGTCCCAGGACCGCGTCGAGCTCGGCCGCGGCGGCCGCCGCGCGGGGGTCCGACGGGCCGTAGCGCTGCAGGTCGTAGTCCAGGTGCGGCAGGTACACCAGGGTCAGGTCGGGGTTCTTGTCGGCCATGATCTGCTGCGCGGCCCGCGCGATCCACGCCGAGGACGCGAGGCCGGCGTTCGGCCCCCAGTACGTGAACAGCGGGAACGGGCCGAGCCGGGCGGTGAGCTCGTCATGCAGCGCCGGCGGGTAGGTGTAGCAGTCGGGCTCCTTGCGACCGTCGGCGTAGTAGATCGGCCGCGGGGTGACGGTCCAGTCGACGTCGGCGCCCATCGCGTACCACCAGCAGACGTTCGCCACCGTGTAGCCGGGCTCGGCGCGGCGGGCGGCGTGCCACAGCTTGTCGCCGCCGACGAGCGCGTTGTGCTGCCGCCACAGCAGCACCTCGCCGAGGTCGCGGAAGTACCAGCCGTTGCCGACGATGCCGTGCCCGGCCGGCGTCTCGCCGGTCAGGAACGTCGACTGCACCGAGCAGGTGACGGCGGGCAGCACGGGTTCGAGCGGCACGGCGGCGCCCAGCCGCGACAGGTTGGGCATGTGCGGCAGCAGCCGCGGGGTCAGCCCGACGACGTCCAGTACCACCAGCGGCTTGCTCATGCCGACACCTCCGCTTCGCTCCGTACCGCTCATTTGCGCTCCAGGGTCTTGAGGCCGAGGTCCTGCAGGGTGTCCCGGGCGTAGGCGAGCTCGGCGGCCATGCCGTCGGCGAGGGCCTGGGGGCCGGCCGGGCGCTGCGCCGGGGGCAGGACGTTCCAGGTGTACGTCTCCACCTCGAGGTGGTCGCAGGAGGCGACCGGACCGCCCACGAGCGCGCCGAGGCCGGCTCGCAGCACGCCGGTGGTCGAACGCAGCGGCGGCTCGGGCGCGGCGTGCAGCGGCACGTGGTAGTGGACCCGCCACGGCCCGTCGGCCCGCGCCTCGAGCGCCTCGTCGAGGTCGTCGAACGCGTGCCGGCAGCCGGCGGTGCGGGTCTGGTGCAGGAACTTCGGCTCGGCGTAGCGCTCGACGACGTCGCGGGCGCCGTCCGGGTCGGTGACCTCCAGCGCGGCCGAGACCTGGATCTTCACCACCGGCAGCCCGGCGCGGGCGAGGCGCTGCACCGCGGCGACCGGGTCCTCCCACGCGCACGCCAGGTGCGCCAGGTCGACGCAGACGCCCACCCACTGCCGGTCCACCCGGGACAGGTGCACGGTGGCCTGCAGCGTGTTCTCGATGACGCAGCCGGGCTCCGGTTCGAAGGCGACGCGGACGGTACGGCCGGTGAGCACCTCCAGCGCCGCGAGCCCCTGGGCCAGGGCGTCCAGCGCGCGCCAGACCCGGGCGACCTGCCGGCCGTCCCAGGGCTCGCGCCAGCCCAGCGGCAGCGTGGAGATCGAGCCGCGCGCCGCGTCGGCGGGCAGCAGGTCGACCAGGATCCGCGCCAGGTCGAGGGTGTAGCGCAGCCGGGCCGGGTCGGCCCAGTCCGGCAGGTACACGGCGCGCTTGACGACCGGGGCGTGGAACTCGCGGTACGGGAAGCCGTTGAGGGTCACCACCTCCAGGCCGCGGGCGTCGAGCTCGCGGCGCAGCCGGCGGCGCAGGGCCGGATCGGCGGCGAGCTCGGCGGCCACCCCGGCGCCGAGCCACAGCCCGAGGCCGAGCACGTCCGTGCCGAGCCGCTCGCGCATCGGCGTCGCGTACGTGTCGAGCTGAGCGACGATCCCGCGCAGGTCCTCAGCCGGGTGGACGTTGGTCCCGTACGCCAGGTGCACCACCTGCCCGTCGGGGTGCCGCAGCCGCATCAGGAGCCCCCGCGTTTGATCGAGTTGCCCTCGAACGTGGCCTCGGCCTGCGCCTGATGTTCCAGGTCGAGGCGCTTGGACTGGCCGTAGAACTCCACCGGGTTGCGCCACAGCACCCGGTCCACGTCGTCGTCGGAGAACCCGGCCGCCAGCATCTCCTCGCCGGTACGCCGGGTCAGCAACGGATCCGAGCGCCCCCAGTCGGCGGCGGAGTTCACCAGCATCCGCTCCAGGCCGTACTCGCGCAGGATGTGCACCATCCGGGCGGCGGTCATCTTCGTGTCGGGGTAGATGGAGAAGCCCATCCAGCAGCCGCTGCCGGCGACCGCGCCGACGGTGACCTCGTTGAGGTGGTCCACGGCGACCAGGCCCGGGTCGATGCCGGACTCGCGCACGACGGCGAGGGTGCGCTCGGTGCCGCGGGCCTTGTCCCGGTGCGGGGTGTGCACCAGCGCGGGCAGCTCATGCTCGACGGCGAGGGCGAGCTGCGCGGCGAACACCTCGTCCTCCTCCGGGGTCATCGAGTCGTACCCGATCTCGCCGACCGCGACCACGCCGTCCTTCTCCAGGTATCGCGGCAGCACGCCGAGCACCTCGCGGCAGCGCGGGTCGTTGGCCTCCTTCGGGTTGAGCGCGATCGTGGCGTGGTGACGGATGCCGAACTGGCCGGCCCGGAACGGCTCCCAGCCGACGAGCGAGTCGAAGTAGTCGGTGAACGAGCCGACGCTGGTGCGCGGCTGGCCCAGCCAGAACGCGGGCTCGACCAGCGCGCGCACCCCGGCGGCGGCCATCCGCTCGTAGTCGTCGGTGGTCCGGGACGTCATGTGGATGTGGGGGTCGAAGATGCGCATCACGAGACCCTCTCCTGAAGTCGGTGCAGCAGCTCGGTCGCGTCCGCGGCCATGGTTCGCCCGGCGGCCGCACGCTCCTGCGCCAGGCCGCCGAGCATGGTGGCGAGCTCGGCGTCCGCGCGCTCGTCGAGGTCGGCGACATCGCACAGCGGCAGCTGCATGAAGACGGCCTTGAGCACGCCCTGACGCCAGGCGGCGGCGTCCAGGTGCCGGGCGGCCGGGCCGAGCGCGGCGGCGACGAGCCGGGTGTCGTTGGTGCGCAGCGCGTCCAGCAGCAGCGGTCGCACGACGGCCGGGGGCAGGTCCAGCAGCGGCAGGGCGCGCAGCACGGCGCGCTTCTCGGCGGCGTCGCCGTAGCGGTACAGCGGCTCCGCCTCGGTGGCGGCCGACTCGCGCGGCAGCCGGGCCAGCAGCAGTACGCGGGCGGCGTCGTCGACGCTCCAGCCGGGCGGGGTCCGGCCGTGGTCGCGCAGCATCCAGCGGCCGCACCGGCGCCCGGCCGCGGGGAACAGCCGCGCGATCGCCGCCGGCTGCCGCGCCACGGTCTCCAGCGCGGTGTCCAGCCAGACGGTGTCGGCGAGCTCGGCGATCAGGTCCGCGTGCAGGTCCTCGGTCCTCATGACACCTCCTGGAAGCGTTCCAGCGACCGCTGCTCGGCGGCGCGCAGGAACGCCAGCGAGTCGCGGGCCACGCTCGGCGCGGCGTGGCTGTGGCGGGGCAGCTCGACGGCGACGAGGCCGCCGTAGTCGATGTCGGCCAGCGCGCGCAGCACGGGCGGGAAGTCGACCTCGCCCGCGCCGAACTCGAGGTGCTCGTGCACGCCCCGGCGCATGTCGTCGATCTGCACGTTGACCAGCGAGCCGGCCGCGCGGCGCACGCACTCGTCGGCAGGCACCGGCTCCAGGCACCGGCAGTGGCCGATGTCGAGGGTCAGCCCGAATTGCACAGGCGCGCCGAGGTCGGCCCGCAGCCGCTCCCAGTCGGCGATCGACTCGACCAGCATGCCCGGCTCCGGCTCGAAGCCGAGCATCGTCTCCGCGCCGTCGGCCGCGGCGAGGACCTCGGCGCAGCCGCCCACCAGCCGGCGCCAGGCCTCGTCCGGATCGAGCCCGGGCGGGCGCACCCCGGCCCAGAAGCTGACCGCCTCCGCGCCGAGGTCGGCGCCGATGCGCACGGCGCGGCGCAGGAACTCCAGCCGCGGCCCCGGCTCGTCGTCCTGCAGCGTCGGGGCGTGCTTGTGCCACTTGTCCAGCAGGTACCGCGCGCCGGTCTCGATCACCACGCCGAGGCCGAGCTCGCCCAGCCGGTTCGCCACGGCGCGCACGTGCCGGGACAGGTGCGCGTCGAACGGGTCCAGGTGGTGGTGGTCGAGGGTGAGCGCGACGCCCTCGTACCCGAGACCGGCGATGACGTCGAGCGCGTCGTCGAGCCGGTGGTTGCTGAAGCCGTTCGTCCCGTACCCGAACCGCAGACCGTTGTTCATGTCGGCGACACCCTCCGCGAGAGCAGGCGGGCCAGCGGGGCCGCTGCGGCGACGGCGATCCCGGCCAGCGGCCGTCCCGCCCTGGCGGTCAGCGCGCCCTGCAGGGCGGGCAGGTTGAGGATCCCGGCGCCCACCGACGCCCGCACCCGGGCCGCGTCGGGGTTGCGGATGGCGGCGACCTGCGGCGCCCCGTACCGCAGCGCGTACAGCGCGGCGAGCGCCGCCGGCACCGGCGCCCGCGCGCCGATCGCCGCCGAGGCCGCGACCGCCGCGGTCCCGGCGAGCGTGGCGGCCGGCAGCGCGGGCGTGGCCCCCTCCACCTCCGACCGGGACAGAGCGGTCACCGTGTACGTGTGGGCGAAGACCGTCGCCGCGGGCCACGCGGCCCGGCGCAGCCGCCCGCCGGCCGCGCCCAGCAGCACGTCGAGGGCCCGGCAGGCGGCCATCGCGGCCGGCCCCGCGGGGGTGGCCTTGAGCCCCAGGTCGTACGCCCACACCGCCCCGGCCAGCGGCACCGCGACGGCGAGCGCCCGCCGCCCGCCGGCGAGTCCGGCGGCGGCGACCCCGGCCGCGGTGAGACCAGCGGCCAGGCCGAGCGCGGTCTCCGGCCGGATCCGCCCGGACGGGATCGGCCGCTCGGGCCGCTCGACGGCGTCGACCTCCCGGTCGGCCCAGTCGTTGGCGGCCATGCCGGCCCAGTACAGCAGCACGCCGGCCCCGGCGAGCCCGGCTGTGCGCGGCCCGAGTCGCCCCGCCGCCGCGGCCCCCGCGATGACGTCGCCGGGCACCGACAACGCCGCGGGCGCCCGAACCAGCTCCGCGAGGTCCCGCCAGCTCGGATGCGACCGCGCGGCACGAGTCCGGACCAAATCTGATTTTCCGGACATTTCCGGAATGCCGCCTGCGGCGCCGCTCATCGCAGGCTCGCCGTGAAGGCGACGAGGGCCTCGAACTGGGCGGCCAGGCCGTGCTCGACGTCGCCGAGCGGGTCCTTGAAGAAGAAGGCCAGCTCGGGCAGCGGCCCCACCCGGCCGCTGCGGTGCGCGGCGGCCGTCAGCCGGGCGAGGTCGAGCACCAGCGGGGCGGCGAGCGCGGAGTCGCAGCCGTGCCAGGTGAACTCCATGCGCATCGACGTGCCGAGGAACCCGGCGAACGTGACCAGGTCCCAGGCGGTCTTGAAGTCGCCGATGTCCGGCACGTACTCGATGCGGGTGTGCCCGTCCGGGACGTATCCGAGGGTCTCGCCGAGCACGCGCTGCTTGCTCGCCGACTTGGCCGCGTTGGCCGCCGGCTCGGAGAGCGTGGCGCCGTCGCCGCCGCCGAGCAGGTTGATGCCCGACCAGGATCGCACGCTGAGCCGGCGCATCGCGAACATCGGGGCGAGCGCCGACTTGAGCAGGGTCTCGCCGGTCTTGCCGTCGTGGCCCGCGTACGGCAGGCGCTGCCGCTCCGCCAGCTCGTGCAGCGCCGGCAGGCGGGCGCCCGTCGACGGGGTGAAGTCGACGTACGCACAGCCGGCGGTCAGGGCGGCGTACGCGGCGAGGGAGCTCGGTGGGAGTACGACATCCGGGGTCTGCAACGCCTCGCGCAGCGCCTCCAGCGAGGCGTGCGCCGGGTGCGGGGCCGGGGCCGCCTCGGTGGACGCCACGTTGACGACGACCACGCGCTCCAGCCCGTGCCGCTCGCGGAACGCGGCCAGGTCGGCCACGATCGCCTCGGCGACGCCGCTCTGGGTCCCGGCGTGCGGCAGCGGCCGGATCTCCTCGTCCGCCGCGGCCAGTTCACCGTGGAGCGCGGCGACCAGCCGCGCCGGCACGACACCGGCGGCGGCCAGCGCCTCGGCCCGCTTGAGCAGCCCGGTCGTGGCGAGGTCATGGCCGCCGAACACGAGGTCGGCAAACCCGGGTAACGCCCCGCCACACAGGGCGGGATGCTCGGTGACGCATCCGACCGGCTCGGTCAGCCCGGCCCGCAGCGCCGCAGCGCCGACGATGCTGGTGACGGCGACGGATCCGCGCGCGCCAACCAGCCACACACCCGTACGCACGGGCTCCTCCTAGTGGTGAGGAATCGTGTGACGATAGGGAGTTCATGGTGGGGGCGACATCGCCGATTGTCGCTGGATTACGAGCCTAGATCCCTTCCCCCGCCTTCCGCCATAGGCAACCGAACTTTTATCCAAACCAAAAAAACTTTGGCGTAGTACTCCTAAAGTCTGGTCATCGTCGCCGACTTCCCCGCCCCCTGTCCCCGCCTCCGCGCCCCAACGCCGCGGCGTTCCCCCCGCTCCCGCCCCTCTTCCGCCTGTTCTCGCCGCCTTTCCGCCGCCCCGGCTCCGCGACACTCAGCCCGCTCTCCCCACCACCCTTCCGCCCCGGCTCCGCTACACCCCGCCCGCTCTCCTCGCCCTTGCGCCCCGGCGCCGCTACACCGCGCCCGTTCTCCTCGCCCTTGCGCCCCGGCTCCGCAACACTCCGCCCACTCCCGCCGTCCTTTCGCCTCGGACCGCCCGCGTTCGGCCCCGGCCCGTCGGCTTTCCGCCCGGCTCCGTCGGTTTGCCGTCCCGGCTCCCCGGCCGGCGCCCGGCGGAGCACCCACCGCTCCGCAGCCGTCCAGACGCCGGTGGTGACGAGGTAGAGCCCGGCGGCGAGCGGCACAAACGGCGCGAAGAGGACGGTCCCGAACGACAGCGCCCGGACGAACCTGGGCGACCCCTCGGGCAACTGCCGCACGTTCCACAGCGCGATCCCGGCGAGCGCGGCCACGACGAGCCACCCGGCCACGAGCGCCGGATGCCCGACGAGCCGGGCGGTGAGCTCGGCACCGAGCAGCGTGTGCCCGTGCATGGCGGTCCCGGTGAACTCCCGGTACAACAGCCAGACGAACGGCGCCTGGGCGAGCGACGGCAGCAACCCCGCAAAAGGTCCGGACCCTTCACCTCGCATCAGCGCGGCGGTCTTCTCGGCGAGTACGACAGGCTCGTGCGAGTGCCGCTCGCGCAGTTCGGCGATCCGCGGCGCAAGCCGGGCCCGAACCCGCTCGGCACGGTAGGCACGCAAACTGAGCGGCAGCAACAGGGCCCGCAACAGGAGGGTGGCAACGACAATGGCGGCCGGCACAGACCCGAGCACCCCAGCCAGCACGATGAGAACATGATGAACCACGGAACGTGACCCTTCTCGGTCAACGAAACAACCGGACGCACCCCGACGGCGCGTTTGATGAGCCCGACCCCGACCTGCGCGCGGACGGATCAGCGCACGGTCAAGAAGCCGGCAACGAAGTTCGCCTTTTCCGTGATCATGGAGTGAACGTGCTGCTCCTTAGTACATTTCCGCTCCGTGATCATGGAGAACGTGGCGGCCGGTCGGCACAGATCGCAGGCCCGGCCGGCGCCGCCCGGACCTGGCTTCTCGCGATGCCAACGGCCCAATTGGCGGCCGCTCCCGGACAGACGCATCTCTTGCGCGTTGGGGCAACGCCGCGCACCGCACGTCACCTCGCGCCGGACACGCGGCACCGCGGCACCATCACGCCCGTCGCGAAACCCGCACGCGGCAGCACGTGCACGTCCACTGCGAAACCCGCACGTCCATCGCGGTCGCCGCACGTCAAGGTGCGAAACCCGCACGTCCATCGCGGTCGCCGCACGTCAAGGTGCGAAACCCGCACGTCCATCGCAGTAGCCGCACGTCAAGGTGCGAAACCCGCACATGGCATTGCGGCATCGCAAGGCACGTGTTGCGGTGCGGTGCGGCATGGCAGGTGCGCGGTTCGGCACCCGCGCGGCGCGGCGCGGTTCGACACCCGCGCGGCGCGGTTCGGCACCTGCACGGCGCGGTTCCCCACCGCGCGGCGGGTCAGACTCCGGGGGCGCGAGGACGCGGCCGACCGGCCGCGTCGGGGTCGACCGAGCGGATCGAGTGGCCACGGGCGGCACGGGCGCGCGCCGGAACGGCACGCAGCCGTGCGGGCGCGGCCGGCGCCCCGGCGACAAGCCTCGCGGCGAGGACGACGGCGAGCGCGGCCAGCACCGCCGTCGCAACGGCGACGACGTCGGCCGGCGTGACGACCGAGGCCCACGCGGCGAACAGGGTGGTCAGTGACCACGACATGCATCCGATGCTACGCGGCCCGGGCAACCCCCCGCGCCGTCCGCATCCATCCGGGCCGTCGACAATCACCTGCCCGGTCGCAGCCCAGGCCCCATCGCCAGCCCAGCCGCCGCCCGACCCGTCGCCGCCCGGATCGCCGCAGCCCCGCTGCAAGCGACTCCCACCGCAAGCCAGCTGCCACCGCAGGACAACGCCGCCGCAAGCCAACCAAGCCAGGCCCGCCGCAAGCCAACCCCGCCGCACGACGACTCCCGTGGCTTCCCTGTCCCGCCACGACCCGCCCCTGCCACCGGGTGATCGAGGTCGACGGCCGCGTCGGCGCCTCGGGAGTGGCTTCCCTGTCCCGCCACGACCCGCCCCTGCCACCGGGTGATCGAGGTCGACGGCCGCGTCGGCGCCTCGGACGTGGCTTCCCTCCCGCCACGACCCGCCCCTGCCGCAGCCCGGCTCCGGCCACGGACCCGCTCTCGGCCAGGCCGGGGCTGCAATCGGCTCCCGGCCCCAAGCCCCCGGCCGCGGGCCCCAAGCCACAAGGCCGCGGGCTGCGGTCTGGGCTCGAGAGGCGGCTGCGGCGGGCGCGGTCAGGAAGTTGTGGCGCGCGACCTCACCCAGGCGGCGATCTGGGTGCGGGACTCCAGGTTGAGCTTGTTGAGGATGTTCGATACGTGGACGGCGGCGGTGCGGGGTGAGATGTACAGGCGGCGGGCGAGCTCGGCGTTGGTGAGGCCCTCGGCCAGCAGGACGGCGACCTCGCGCTCGCGCGGGGTGAGGGCCTGGTCGCCGGAGCCCGCGGTGGCCGGGGCGGCCAGGCCCAGGCGGCCGCGCAGGCCGGTCAGCTCGGCCACGCGCCAGCCGGCCCAGCGGGCCAGGTGCGGTTCGGCGGCGCGGACCTGGTCGCGGGCCGCCTCCGGGTCGCCCAGGGCGAGCAGGCAGCGGGCGGCGCCGAGGTGGCCGGTGCCGCGCTGGGCGGGCAGCAGCATGGTGGGCTCGGCGACGGCGGCGCGGTAGAGGCGCAGCGCGTCGGCGGTGTCGCCGGCGGCCTCGGCGATCTGGGCGTCGGCGAGCCAGCGGTACGCGTCGTCGAACAGCGGGTCGTCGATGGCGGCCGCGAGCGGGCGCAGCTCGTCGGCGGTCAGGCTCGCGGACAGGCCGGCGGAGATCAGGTCGTGTGCGAAATCGCGGCCGGTGACGCCGGTGACGCGGACCGCGTCGAGGACGGTGCGCAGCAGCTCGCGGGCCTGGTCGGCGCGGCCGAGGCGGCAGGCGAGGTGGAACTGCAGGCCGGGGACCGAGGTCTGGGTGAGCATCGTGTAGGCGTCGCTGGACTGCTCGATGAGGCCGCGGAGGACGATGTCGGCCTTGTCGAGCTCGCCGGCCTCCAGCAGCAGGCCGGCGAAGAGCACGCCGTGGTAGTCGCTGCCGTTGCGGGTGCGCAGCAGGCCCCGGTCGCGGCGCCGGGCGGCCTCCAGTTCGGCGATGGCGACGCCGAGGTTGCCCTCCTGGACGGCGAGCCGGGCGCGGCCCTGGAAGTATGCGGCGACGGCCAGCGACTCGAACCCGGCCCGCTCCGCGAACGTGCGCATCCGCTCGAGCGCCGCGGCCCAGTCGGCGGGCCCGCCGGGCAGCAGGTTGTAGAGGTTGTTGAGCGACCGGGCGGCCAGCAGCCACTCGCCGGCGTCCTCGGCCTCCTTCGCGGCCTCGTTGAGCAGCTTGATGCCGTCCTCGACGCCGGCCGCGACGTTGACGAGGGCGGAGCCCTTCTCGACCTTGCCGGCGAGCCAGACCCCGGGCAGGCCGAGCTCCTCGCCGAGGGAGATCGCCATGTCGGCCCACGCGACGGCCCGCTCGGTGTCGTCGTGCAGCATGTACGCCTGGGCGATCGCCGCGAACGCATGCGCCTTCGCCGGCCCGTCGTCGAGATGCGCGATCTCGGCCCGCAGCTGCGCGGCGCGCTCCTGCATGCTGGTGCTGCTGCCGATCTCCCAGCTGAGCCGCACCAGCAGGCGCAGGGCGTCGGCGCGCTCCTCGCGGGTGGCGGCGGCGTCGAGCCACCGGCGGCCGAGCTCCTGCGCGTCGTCGAGCAGCCCGGCGAGCCACGCGGCCCGCGCGCCGCAGGACAGCAGCTCGACGTCGTCGGGCAGCTCGTCGAGGCCCATCTCGGCCAGCTGCAGCGCCTGGTACGGCGAGCCCATCGCCATGTAGACGTGCAACCCTCGGCGGGCGGCCTCGACCATGTCGAGATAGCGGCCGGCGCCCCGGGCGTGGTGTGCGACGAGCGCGTAGTCCCTGCTGCCGGTGGACAGCAGCGTCTCCAGGGCGAGCTCGTGCAGGCGGCGCCGCTGCCTGGCGAGCATCTCGTCGACGAGCGCCTCGCGGGTCAGGGCGTGCCGGAAGCTGAACTCGTCGTCGCCGGTCTCGACCATCAGGCCGCGGCGCACCAGGGCACGCAGGCCGTCGATGAGCTCGTTCTCGTCGAAGCCGGTGACGGCGGCGAGCAGGTCGAACGGGACCTTGCGGCCGAGCACGGCGGCGGCCTCGACGATGCGCTTCTCGGCGTCGTCGAGGTCGTCGAGCTGCCGGCGCAGCGCCTCGGCCACGTTCCACGGCAGCGGCCGGTCGCACAGGGTGTCGAGGTCGCCGTCGCCGTTGGCCTTGAGCAGCTCCTCGAGGAAGAACGGGTTGCCGCCGGTGCGGTTGTGCAGGGACAGCGCGGTGCGGTAGGCGGGCGGGCGGCCGGTGGCGGACTTGATGAACATCGACGTGTCGGCGAGGCTGAGCCGCTCAAGCCGCACGTTGGTCACCGTGTATCGCCGCTCGAGCCGGGTCAGCAGGTCGGCGAGCGGGTGCCGCCGGGTGACCTCGTCGGGCCGGTAGGTGCCGATGAGCAGCCGGCTGCCGGGAAGCTCGGCGATCCGCTCGAACAGCGCGACGCTCTCCGAGTCGGCCCAGTGCAGGTCCTCGAACACCACGATCGACGAACCGGGCGTCGTCAGCCGCCGCACGATCTCCAGGCCGGCCTGGATCCGGTCGATCATCGAGCGGGACGCGTCGGTGACGATCCGCAGCGGCTCCGGTTCGAGGCCCTCGGAGCGGCGACAGCTGTCGATCGCGTCGAGCAGGACCTCGAAGGGGCGGCTGAGGGTGCCGGGATCGGCCTGCCCGTCGAGCACCGGAACCGTCTCGGGCAGCCCCGCGATCAGTTCCTGGACCAGACGACTCTTGCCGATGCCCGGCTCCCCGCCGAGCATGGCGATGGAAGGCTCGGACCCGTCGACGAGGCGGCGTAACCGGCGCAGCTCGTCGTCGCGGCCGACCATCACCTGGCTCATTCCGCTACGGCTGGCCCGCACGCAACCAGCCTACCGGCGGGAGGCCGGTGCACCGGCTGTGACGGACGCGACCTGCGCCACCACGGACGACGCTCGTCGCGAACGGCGGCCCGGTCGCGCAGCTCGAGGCCGAGCAGGCCCTGCTGACGGTGCTTGAGCTGGCTGTGCAGGAAAACGGGGTGCATCATCTCGACTCCTCGGCCTGGTGATTCCGTGCTTGTGACCCAATCCTGTCGCGGTAAGGAGCCCGTGCCATCCGCACCTGTTACGTATCTTCGGCGCCCGGGCCGGTCTAGTCATCGCGCCGCTGACTAGTCATGCCCGGACGGCCGACGACCCCGGAAACCAGCACAGCCCCGGCGTGCCGTGCGGACCACCAGGAGGGGTGTGGTCCGCGCGGCGCACCGAGGCTGTACTCCCCCGCGGCTCGGGTCGTGCGGGTCTCGCCGGTCAGGTGGCTACGCCGTCGCTGCGGCGCCGTAGCTTCACGCGGCTTGACCAGTGCTTGGCCTCGTCGAGCATGTGCAGCCGGCGCTGGCGGACGAGCTCGGTGAGCAGACCGTCGTGAACGTTCATCTCCAGATCCCCTTCCAACCTTGTGCACCCATCCTGTCGAAGTAAGGTCCGCGTCCCATCGGTATCGCTTACGTAATCCAGCCGGGCCGACATACGTAGTCGGCCACCCCGACGCGTCTACGTATCCCTAGGCCCATCTAGTCATCCCGCATCGCCGCAGGTTACGGCCGCCCTCGCCGGGGAACGGGTCGATACATGATGCGCATCGGGACCTCCGGCTGGCAGTACAAGGACTGGCGCGGCCGCTTCTACCCGCCCGATGTGCCGCACCGTCTGTGGCTGGAGCACTACGCGGCGGCGTTCGACACCGTCGAGGTGAACAACGCGTTCTACCGGCTGCCCGAGCGCGCCACGTTCGAGGACTGGCGCACGCGCACGACCGCGGACTTCGTGGTCACGGTCAAGGCAAGCCGGTACCTCACCCACATCAAGCGCCTGCACGAGCCGCGGGAGCCGGTCGCCCGCCTGCTCGAGCGGGCCGCCGGCCTGGGCCGCAAGCTCGGGCCGATCCTGCTGCAGCTGCCGCCGACGCTGCCGGCCGACCCGGCCGCGCTCGACGCCACCCTGGACGCCTTCCCGCGCGAGGTCCGCGTGGCCGTCGAGCCGCGCCACGACTCCTGGTGGAACGGCGAGGTTCGTGACGTACTGCAGTCACACGACGCCGCGCTGTGCTGGTCGGACCGCAAGGGCCGCCCGCAGTCCCCGCTGTGGCGCACCGCCGGCTGGGGCTACCTGCGCCTGCACGAGGGCCGCGGCACCCCCTGGCCCCGATACGGCCGCGCGGCACTGGACACCTGGACCGCCCGCCTCGCCGAGGCGTTCCAAGAGCATTCCACCTATGTGTACTTCAACAACGACCAAGGCTGCGCGGCCGTCGCCGACGCCGTGGCCTTCGCCCACCTGGCCGAGCGGCGAGGGCTCACGGTCGGCCGCGCCCCGGCCCGGCTGCCGCAGTGGTCGTAGTCTTCGACCGTGGCCAAGTTCTGCTGCGTGGTCTTCCTGATCGCCGCGTTCCTCACGTTCCTGGTGTGGCAACGCCGCCGCCTGCTCAGCCGCGGCCCCGACGACCGGTCACGCTGACCGCCACCGCGACGCCCGCGCGCCGAGGGGATGCCCGCTACGGAGCGCTACCGCGAACCGGCAGGAACGGCGGCAGAACCACCGGCAGAACCGGCGGAGGCGCCCCGCCGACCAGGCGTGGGTGCGGGTGTCCAAATTCTCGACCGTGGCGACGGTGCCGCTGACGGCGGCCGCGACCTCCGCGCGCCCGACGGCGCGTCGGGCAACGCGACCCACGCCGTGCCGGGCGGGACCGATGTATCAGGCGGGCCGGACCCCGACTCTCCTGCAGTGGAGGTGCGACCGGAACCTCGGACGCACGCCGACCGGTCTCCCAAGACCATAAGAAGTTCCAATTCATCGGATATCCGGCAGAACCGCCGGACAAAGGCGGTGAATGCCACAAAGCATGCACCCGGAGGGTCGCCGGGAGATCGCTCAGCGTGATCAAGGGACAACGGAACCGGCACGTTCCCGATATTCTGTGTGTTCGATGTGGGACCGGAGGGGGGCCGCCCATATGGGCAAGCACGGGGTTGTGTCGGCTCGCGCACGACGGCGCACGACACGGTGACCGCAACCGTGGGCCGGGACGGCGGCGCGTTCACCGGGGCGACCGAGGCCGTGCTGCACCTGCACCGCGCCGCCAACGCCGTGCGGCAGCACGTCGAGCAGGAGGTGCTCCGGCCGCGGCAGCTCACCTGGACCGGCTTCGTGGTGCTCCGCACGGTCTGGGCGGCGCGGCGGATCGAGACCCGGCACGTCGCCGAGCAGGCCGGCATCTCGAAGGCGACGCTCACGGGCGTGGTCGACACGCTGTCCGGGCGCGGCCTGATGCGGCGCACCAACCACCCCGACGACGGACGCCTGGTGCTGCTGCAGCTCACGCGGAAGGGGCACCGGCTGATCCGCGAGCTGCTGCCGGAGTCACAGACCGCCGAGGCGTTCGCGCTGTCCTACCTGGAGCCGGCCCAGCTCGCCCTGGTCACGGCTGCGTTGCGTGGACTCGTCGATCACCTGGAGCGATCACGCTAGCCGCGCATTGTCCAAATGGCCCCGTTAAGGGGAGAAGCGTCATTTCTCGGCACCCCGGTCGTTGGTAGAAGACCAGAACAGTGCCATAACAGGTGTGACCTCCGGCGCGGACGAACGGCGTTTCCTGGACTACTGTCGGGGCAGCGACGAGGGCGTGCTGCGGCGCACAATGGTGTCCGAACGGGCACGAGGGTTGCATCCAGCGCGGTCTTTTCATCTCGGGGTGAAAGGGCCAGACTGCACGTGAACAGCACCCCGGGCCGCTCCGGACGCACCGCACACCCCTGGCAGCGACGAAAGACCGTGGAAGGACCCCGATGACCGAGGCAGGCAAGCGCGACGACGCCGGCGAGTCCGGCACGCCGGACCTGCCGCCGCTGCGCTCGGCCGCGCCCGCCAGGCGCGCCATCGTGGGCGACCTCACCCCGAACGACCCGGTCCGCATCGACGACTACCGGCTGCTCGGCCAGCTCGGCGTCGGCGGCATGGGCACGGTCTATCTGGCGCAGTCCCCGGAGGGCACCCGGGTGGCGGTCAAGCTGGTCCACGCCCACCTGGCCCGCGACCCCCGCTTCCGGGTGCGCTTCGCCGGCGAGGTGCGCGCCGCGCAGCGGGTGCCGGGGTTCTGCACGGCGCGGGTGCTCGACTCCGGCGTGTACGAGGAGCGTCCCTACCTCGTCACCGAATACCTGGAGGGCATCCCGCTGTCCCGGCTCGTCGCCGACGACGGCCCGCTCGACCCGGCGATGCTGCACAGCGTGGCGCTCGGCGTCGCGGCCTCGCTCGCCGCGATTCACAACGTCGGTCTCGTACATCGGGATCTGAAGCCCAGCAACCTCATGGTCACGCTCGGCGGCGTCCGGATCATCGACTTCGGCATCGCCCGGGCGCTCGACGCCGCCAGCGACATCACCGGCACCGGCAACATCGTCGGCAGCCTCGGCTGGGCCTCCCCCGAGCAGCTGCGCGCCGAGGAGCCCACGGCGGCGATGGACATCTTCGGCTGGGGCTGCCTGGTCGCGTTCGCTGCCACCGGCCGCCACCCGTATGGCGGGGAGGAGGCGGCCGCCCGCGCCTGGAAGATCCTCGAGGGCGACCCCGACCTCAGCGGCGTGCCCGACCCGGTGCGCGACCTCGTCGCCGCCGCGCTGAGCCGCGACCCGGCCGACCGCCCCGACGCCCGCCAGCTGCTGCTCGGCCTCGCGATCGACGACCTCGAGGCCGTCACGGTCCCGGTGCAGCGCCGCTGGCTGCGCGGCGCGTCGCAGATGTCGCGCCGGCGCGTGACGTCGATGGCGATCGCGGTACCGATGGCGCTGGCCCTGGTCTTCGCGGCCGCCGAGACGACCGCGGACCTGAGGGGTGGCAGCCCCGGCACCGACAACCACCACGGCACCACGGGCGGCGACCAGGTCACCACCAACCTGTCCCCGCAGCCCGGCCCGCAAGCGACCGTGGGCGGCGGCGGCCGGCCGGGCGGCGGCCCGACGCAGACGCTGATCGGCAACCCGACCAACGCGGCGCAGACGCCGGCCCCCACCCAGACGACCTACGGCACCGTGGTGACGCCGACGATGCTGCCGAGCACGCCGATCACCACTCCGGCCACGACGACGGCGGACCCGCCGCCGACGGAGACCACCGCGCCGCCGACGACCACGCCGCCGACGACGGAGACCATCGCCCCGCCGGCCGCGGGCGTGGACGCGCTGCCGATCAGCCAGTAGCGGTCAGGCGACGTGCTCCAGGTACCGGCGAATGGTCTCCTGGAGCACTTCCTCACCGGGACGTGACCAGACGTCCTCGTGGAACACCTCGACCTCGATCGGCCCGGCGTAGCCGGCCGCGTCGACGGCCTCGCGGAACCGGCGCAGCTCCACGCAGCCGGTGCCCGGCAGCCCGCGGCCGAGCAGCACCCCCGCCGGCAGCGGGGTGATCCAGTCGGCGACCTGGAAGCACGCGATCCGCCCGGCCGCACCGGCCCGGGCCAGCTGCGCCCAGACCTGGTCGTCCCACCACAGGTGGTAGGTGTCGACGGCGACGCCGACGGTCTGCGCCGGGTAGGGCTCGGCGATGTCGAGGGCGTTGCCGAGCGTGGCGATCACGCAACGGTCCGACGCGAACATCGGATGCAGAGGTTCGATCGCCAGTCGTACCCCGGCCGCGCGGGCGTGCGGCACGAGCTCGCCGATCGCGTCGGCGATGCGCCGCCGCGCCCCGTCGACGTCCCGGCTGCCCTCCGGCAGGCCGCCGCTGACCAGCACGAGCACCGGCGCGCCGAGCGCGACGGCCTCGTCGATGGCGCGCAGGTTGTCGTCGCGCCAGTCCTCGGCGGTGAAGAAGCCGCCCCGGCACAGCGTGGTGACGTCGAGCCCGGCGGCGCGGACGAGGCCGGCGGTGCGCTCAACGCCGTACGCGGCGACCTGGTCGCGCCACAGCCCGACGCCGGGCACGCCGGCCGCGACGCAGCCCTTGACCGTGTCCTCCATCGGCCATCGCTTGGTGGTCGCCTGGTTCAGCGAGAACCGCGACAGGTCGCTCACAGGGCCTCCCGGCCGATTCACAGATCGAGGGCCGGGATCGCGATGCGCCGGCCGGTGCGGGCCGACTCCAGGCCGAGCTCGGCCAGCTGCACGCCCCGCGCGCCGGCCGCGAAGTCCCACGGGAACGCGGTGCCGTCGACGACGTGGTGGAGGTACCGCTCCCACTGGACCTTGAAGCCGTTGTCGAACGTCTCGTTGTCGGGCACGAGCTGCCACTGCTCGCGGAAGCGCTCGGTCGCCGGCAGGTCCGGGTTCCAGACCGGCTTCGGGGTGGCGCCGCGGTGCTGGATGCGGCACTCGCGCAGGCCCGCCACCGCGCTGCCGTGCGTGCCGTCGACCTGAAACTCCACGAGCTCGTCGCGGTGCACGCGGACGGCCCAGCTCGAGTTGATCTGCGCGATGATGCCGCCCTCGAGCTCGAACGTGCCGTACGCGGCGTCGTCGGCGGTCGCGTCGTAGACGACGCCGTTCTCGTCCACGCGCGACGGGATGTGGGTGGCCACCGTCGCCTGCACCGAGCGGATCGGGCCGAAGAGGCGCTCCAGCACGTACTGCCAGTGCGGGAACATGTCGACGACGATCCCGCCGCCGTCGGCGGCCCGGTAGTTCCACGACGGGCGCTGCGCGGCCTGCCAGTCGCCCTCGAAGACCCAGTAGCCGAACTCGCCGCGCACCGACAGAATGCGGCCGAAGAAACCGCCCTCGATGAGGCGCCGCAGCTTGCGCAGGCCGGGCAGGAAGAGCTTGTCCTGTACCACGCCGTGCTTGACGCCGGCGGCGCGCGCGGTCCGGCACAGGTCGACGGCGGCGGCGGTGTCGTCGGCGAGGGGCTTCTCGGTGTAGATGTGCTTGCCGGCCTCGATCGCGGCGCGGATCGCCTTCTCGCGCTGCTGGGTCACCTGCGCGTCGAAGTAGATCCGCACGTCGTCGCGGGCGAGCGCGGCGTCGAGGTCGGTCGTCCAGTCGGTGAGGCCGTGCCGCTCGGCGATCTCCTGCAGCTTGGCGGCATTGCGCCCGACCAGTACCGGTTCGGGCCAGATCCGCCGGCCGTCGGCGGCGGGCAGGCCACCGTCGGAACGGATGGCCAGCAGCGAGCGGACCAGATGCTGGCGGTATCCCATGCGGCCGGTCACGCCGTTGAGCACGATGCCGATCGGAAGGCGGTTCACGGGTCTCCTCAGGCCGAAGCCGGGACGTAGGTCTCGAGCAGGCCGCACATGCCGTGCTTGCCCCGCTCGGTGGGCTCGGTCAGCACGGACACGCCGCCGTGCGCCAGGTACGAGATCTCCGATTTCTCCAGGGCGTCCAGCTGCCGCCCGGTCTCCAGCGCGGCGTCGAGCGCGCCGGCCTCCCAGCGCCGCCGCCAGTCCGCCAGCCGGGGTGCGACGAGCGCGGCGGCGGCACGGCAGAAGTCCTCGAACGCCCCGGGTCCGGCCGCGCGCATCGCCAGGAACCCGGTGACGGCCAGGTCGCGGCGGCGGTAGGCGGGCGCCGGGTCCGGCCCGCCGGGCAGCGTGGCCGCCGTGCGGTACACCTCCGGGTCGCCGAGGATGTCGGCCGGGAAGGTCAGCACCGCGTCGCCGGCCTCGGGCAGGCCGCTGTTCTGCATCAGCACGACCAGCTGCAGGCCGCCGTCGTTGACGAGCCGGTGGATGGTGCCCGGCCGGAACCAGGCGACCGTCCCCGGTGTCAGCGAGGTCTCGCGGTACCCCTCCCCCGACAGCGTCTGGACGTGCCCCGAGCCGGCCAGCACGACGTAGCCCTCCGAGCACGTCAGGTGCATGTGCGGCGTGCCCCCGTGCAGCCCGTCGGGCGCGGTGGTGTCGTACACCGACAGCCGCGACACGCCGACAGCGCCGGGCAGATGGGACTTCATGGCAACCCCCGGATTCAGGAAACCGCTTTCCTGAGGCTAGCCGGTACGCTGAGCGCGGGTCAATGGAGAGGAGTGCACGATGGCGACGCTCGCCGACGTCGCCCGCCGTGCGGGCGTGTCACCGGCCACCGCATCCCGGATCATCAGCGGCAGCACGAAGCTGGTCACCGACGAGCTCCGCGCGCGGGTGCTGCGGGCCGTCGACGAGCTGCAGTACGTGCCGAACGCGCACGCCCAGCTGCTGGCGCGGGCGCAGCGCACCGCGGTGGGCGTGATCGTGCACGACGTCTCCGACCCGTACTTCGCCGAGATCACCCGCGGGCTGCAGCAGGTGGCGACCGCGCACGGCCGACTCGTGATCATCTGCAACAGCTACCGCGACCCGGCGCGCGAGCTGGAGTACGTGGAGCTGCTGCGCGCCCAGCAGGTCGCCGCGATCGTGCTGGCCGGCTCGGGCTACCACGACGCGGCGTTCACCAAGGCGCTCAAGGGCAAGCTCGCCGCGTACACCCGCACCGGCGGCCGGGTCAGCGTCATCGGCCGGCACGAGTTGCCCGGCGACGCGGTCATGCCGGCCAACGAGGAGGGCGGGTACCTCGCCGGCGCCGAGCTGTTCGGCGGCGGGCACCGCAAGGTCGGGGTGATCGCCGGCCCACAGGTGCTGACCACGACCACGGACCGCCTCGCCGGGCTGCGCCGCGCGGCCCGCGAGTTCGGCCGGACGGTGCCGGCGCGGCGCATCGCGTACGCCGGGTTCGACCGCGACGGCGGCGCCGAGGCCACCGCCGCGCTGCTGGACGCCTCCCCCGACCTGACCGCGATCGTGGCGCTCAACGACTCGATGGCGGTCGGCGCGCTGAGCACGCTGCGGGAGCGCGGGATCGCGGTACCGGAGCGGATCTCGCTGATCGGGTTCGACGACATGCCGATCGCCCGCGACGTCACGCCGGCGCTGAGCACCGTGCGGCTGCCGCTGGCCGAGATGGGCGCCCGCGCGATGTCCCTCGCCCTCGACATGGGCGAGGCCTCGCGCACCGAGCCGGTCCCGGCCGTGCTGGTGCGCCGGGCCAGCAGCCGGCCGGCGATCAGCCGTTGACGTCCTGGTACGAGGGCAGGCCGGCGCGGACGGGCTCTGCCCGGCGTACCGCCTCGGCGGTCTCGACGGCGGCGGCGAGCGCGGCGCGGAACAGCAGCGAGCCCATGCTGACCCGCGCCACGCCCAGCCCCGCGAGTTCGGGCAGCACCGGACCGCCGGCCTGCGCCAGCACATTCAGCGGCACGTCCAGCGCCTCGACAAGAGCCGATATTTCCGATGCATCGGACACACCCGGCACGAAGATGCCGTCCGCGCCGGCGTCCTGGTAGCGCCGCGCGCGGCGCAGCGCCTCCGGCAGGTCGCCGGGGCGCAGCCAGTGCGTGTCCGTGCGCGCGTTCACGAACAGCTCCGGCGCCTCCCGCTTGACGCCCCGGATCAGCGCCGCGTGTACCTCCGGATCGCACATCGCGTCCTCGACGTTGACGCCCACGGCCCCGGCCTCGGCGGCCGTCACGGCGGCGGCGACCGAGCCGCGCTCGATGTCGGCCGAGACGTGCAGCCCCAGCGGCGCCAGGCGCGCCACCAGCCGCAGGGTCTCCGGTACGGCGGCGTCCTCGCCGTCGGGCAGGCCGTGGCTCGCGGCCACGCCGAGGCTGGTGGTGCCGACCGCGGCGAACCCGGCCGCGGCGAGCGCCCGGGCGCCGGCCACGTCCCACACGTTCGGCAGCAGCAGCGGATCGCCCGGCCGGTGCAGGGCGGCGAACGGCGTCATCGCGAGGCTCCTTCCACGAGCGCCAGGGCATGCTCCCGGCCGGGGCAGGCGCGCGGCCCGGCCCCGAACGGGGCGCCGGCCAGCGAGACGAGCACGACCTCGCCGTCGGGGGCCACCCGCCGCGTCGACGGCACCGGCGGGTCGTCGCGCAGCACGTCGGCGATCGGCCGGGTGCGGGACCGCGAGATCAGCGCCGCGGTCGCGTCGCAGGCCTGCACCAGCAGCGCGATGTGTGCGGCGGTGCGCTCGTCGTAGGCGCCGCCGAACGCGGCGACGAGCCGGTCGACAGCGGGGTCGGCGCAAGCGTCTCCCGTCTGGTACGCCGACGCCGCGATCCGCACGTCGTCGGTCACCGGCCCCAGGACCGCCTCCGCGACGCCGAGCTCGCGGGCCAGGCGCGCCACCGGATGCCCGTCGTACGGGGCGCGCAGCGCCTCGGCGTCGAGCCCGGCGAGCAGGCCGGCGACGAGCGCGCGGCGGCGCTCGTGCTCGCCGCCGTTGCAGAACCGGCTCACGGCGCCGCGCAGCCAGCCGATGCCGGTGGCGGCGGGCCCGGCGGGCACGGCCTCGGGCACGCGGTAGGCGAGGTCGGACAGCACCTCGGCGGTGACGGTTCGCATACCGCCGACACTACGGCCGCGACCGTTCGGTGGAGGCCGAACCGTCTAGGGGGAACGATGGAGGCATGACCACGGACGCCGCCGGCCTGGCCTCGCTGGCGAACCTGCTCGCCGACGAGACGCGGGCCGCGATGTGCCTGGCGCTGCTCGACGGGCGCGCGTGGACCGCGGGCGAGCTGGCCGCGCACGCCGGCGTCGCGCGCTCCACCGCGACCGAGCACCTGCACCAGCTGATCGGCGGCGGGCTGCTCGCCGAGGAGCGTCAGGGCCGCCACCGGTACGTCAGGCTCGCCGACGCCTCCGCCGCGCACCTCATCGAGGACCTCTCCGCGCACCTCACGCCGGCCCGCACGCCGGCCCACGGGCTGCGCCAGGCGACCGCGGCCGCGGCCATGAAGCGCGCCCGGACCTGCTACGACCACCTCGCCGGTGAGCTCGGCGTCGCGGTGACCGACGCGATGACCGCGCGCGGCCTGCTCGACCAGCGCGCCGGCTTCGCGCTGACCGACCGGGGCCTGGCCTGGCTGACCGCCGAGGCCGGCATCGACCCGGCGGGGCTGCGGCGCCAGCGCCGCCCGCTCGCCCGCGGCTGCCTGGACTGGACCGAGCGCCGCCCCCACCTCGCGGGCGTGGCCGGCGCCCGGCTGTGCGAGCGGTTCATGGCGCAGCGCTGGGTGGTGCGCATCGGCACCGGCCGGGCCGTGAAGGTCACCCCGGCGGGCCTCGCCGGCCTCCACGACCTGCTGGGCATCGATTAGCTTTTGGCGCCGTTGGGTAGACAGCGCTCAACGCATCGCTGCTCCCCCGGAGGCTGACGTGTTCGCTGTGATCGCCGCGATCCTGTTCGCGGTCGCCCTGCTGATCGACCTGCTCGGCGCCGGCACCGGCCCGATCCTCGACGCCGGAACGCTGAGCCTGGCCGGCTTCCTGTGCATCGCCCTGCACCTGGCCGGCGCCGGCACCTGGACGGCCGGCCGCTTCGGCTCGTACCGCCGACGCCGCTACGCCCGCCGCTGACCGCCCGCCGCTGACCGCCCTGGCGCCCGGGGACCCGCTCAGACGTGCTCGGGGCGAAGACCGACGCCGATGACCCGGGCCGGGATCGCGCCCAGCGCCGGGTAGCGGTCCAGCAGGCGCACCGGCAGCGGCGGGGTCGTCGGGTGCCCGGTCAGCGCCCGGGTCAGCATGGCCCGCTGCAGGGCGCGCTGGACCAGCTGGGTGCCGGCCGTCGGCAGCGACCGGCGCCGCTGTACCGTCGCCAGCTCCCGCTCCGTCGGCGGGCGGCCCTGCTCGAACGCCGCGCCGATGACACGGGCCGCGGCGACCGCGTCCTGGATCGCCAGGTTGATGCCCACGCCGCCGACCGGCGACATCGCGTGCGCCGCATCGCCGATCAGCAGGGCGCCGGGCACGTGCCAGCGGAAGAGCCGGTCCATCCGTACGGTCAGCGTCCGCACCCGGTCCCAGTCCTGGATTTCGGCGACGCGGCCGGCCAGGTAGGGCACGCTGTCCGCGATCGCGGCCCGGAAGGCGGGCAGGCCGGCCGCGCGGACCTGCTCGTCGCCGCCCTTGGGCACGACGAAGCCCATCTGCCAGTAGTCGCCGCGGTCGATGCCGATGAACAGGCGCCCCTCGTCGACCCGGCCGGCCAGGCCCTCGGGGTCGCCGGGCTCGCGGGGCAGCCGGAACCACAGCACGTCCATCGGCGCGCCGAAGACCTTCGACTTGAGGCCGAGCTCCCGGCGTACCGTCGAATGCCTCCCGTCGCAGGCGACGGTCAGCGGGGCGTCCACCTCGACCGGGCCCTCCGCGGTCCGGGCGGTCACCCCGACCACCCGGCGGTCCCGGCGGCGCACCCCGACGACGTCGGCGCCGCGGTAGAGCGCGAAGTTGCCGTGCTCGGCCAGCAGCTCCAGGAAGTCCGACTGGGGCAGCATCATGACGTACGGATACGGCGCCCGCAGCCGCGCGAAGTCGACCGGCCGGAACGTCCCGCCGTCGTACGTGATCTGGATCTGGCGCAGGATCCGGTGCGGCAGGCGCTCCAGCTCCTCGCCGAGGCCGAGCTCGTCCATGAGCTGCAGCGTCGAGGGGTGCACGGTGTCGCCGCGGAAGTCGCGCAGAAACGTCTCGTGCTTCTCCAGCACCACGGCGTCCACGCCCCGGCGACCCAGCAGCAGCGCCAGGACCAGCCCGGCCGGCCCGCCGCCCACGATGCACACGTCGGCCTTGACGATCATCGGTTCAGCCCTCCAACAGCCTTCCGATCACCTGCAGGGCCTGCTCGACGTCGGGCTCACCGTCGGCGATCGCGTCCGCGTACAGGAAGCTCTCCCCGATCCGCACGAGGACAAACGCGAGCGTGCGCGCGTCCAGCCGCGGAGCGAACGCGCCGGCCTCGATCTCCTCGGTGAGCAGCCCCTCCAGATGGTCTACCACGCGGCCCTGCACCACGCCCCGCTTCGAGGTGAGAATGCGCAGCGCCGCCTCGGGCTCGGCGGCCAGGAAGTGGCGCAGGCTCGGCTGGTCCTTCACCGCGTTGAGGAAGTGGCCGATGACGGCGACGATCCGGTCGGGCCCGCGCAGCCCGTCGGCGTGACGGACCGCACGCTCAAGATTGCGTTCCGTGAGGTACCACAGCACGTGGCCGAGCACCTGGTCGCGCGCGCCCGCCCGGCGGTACAGCGTGGCCCGCCCGATACCCAGCTCGGCGGCGAGGAGGCGCATGTCGACGCGCTGCTGGGCGAGGAACCGCCGCAGCGCCGCGTCGAAGACCTCATCCGGCGGCATGAGCGGTCCGGAGCGGAGCGGAGGGGCCGCTCATTGGGAGCGCAGGTTCAGCTCGTGCCGCTGCCGGAGCGCAGCGGAGGTGACGGCATGAGCCCGCTCGGCGTACAGGGTCGCGGGGTCGGTGTTCGCACCGCACAGCACGACCACGGCCGTGCCGGGGTCCTCGACGAGGTCGAGCCCGGCGAAGGCCACCGCGGCGCCGTGCTCAACGGCCAGGCGGTGCTCGTGCCACAGCCGGCGGCGGGCCTCGACGATCGCCTCGTCGGGCACGAGCAGGCTTTCCACCCGGTGGTGTACGGCGATATCGAACGCGATCGTGCCGATCCGGCGGGCACCGAGAGAGTCCGCGGCGACGCTGTCGACCGGCACGTCCACCGGCCGGCCGGCGGCGAGCGCGGCGTGCAGGGTGGGGGCGCCGGCCGGCTCGACGGCCACGATCCGCGCCCGGTCGCCGGCCGCGGCCGCGATCCCCCCGACGAGCCCGCCGCCGCCCACCGCGACGATCACCGTGTCGGCGGCCGGCAGCTCCAGCCCGAGGGTGCCCTGCCCGGCGACGATCTCGGGCTGGTCGTAGGCGTGCACGAACAGCGCGCCGGTCTCGGCGACCCGGATCGCCGACGCGGCGTTGGCCTCGGCGTACTCCCGGCCGTGCTGGTGCACCTCGGCCCCGTACTCGCGCAGTTTCGCCACCTTTGTCGCGGGGGCGGTCAGCGGCACGAAGACCTCGGCTCGGACCCCGAGCCGGGCGGCCGCATAGGCGACGCCGAGCCCGGCGTTGCCGCCGGACGCGACCACGACCCCGGCCTCGGGCAGCGCGCCCGCCTCGGCCGCGGCGAGGATCCGGTTGAACGCGCCGCGGGCCTTGAACGACCCGCTGTGCTGTAGCAATTCCAGCTTGAACCACAGGCCCGGGCGCACCTCATACGCCGGGGTGTGCCGGATGTAGCCGCCGATGCGCGCCGCGGCCGCCTCGATGTCAGTCCTGTTCACCACGCCGATCACCCTAGTCCGGCGCCGTGGCGCCCCTCGCCGGCCGCGAACCGGGCCGCGCCCTCGCGCGCGCCGCGGGCCAGGGAGTCCGCGCCGTAGCCGTACTCGATCGCGAGGCCCTCCTCGACGCCGCGGCCGAGGGAGTCGTACACCGACAGGCGGTCGTTGCGCAGGCAGGCCTGGGGCAGGGCGGCCAGCCCCGCGGCGAGTTCCTCGGCCGCGGCGCGCGCGGTGCCGACGGGCACGACACGGTCGGCGAGGCCGATGTGGTGCGCCTCGGCGGCATCGACGGGCCGGCCGGTGAGGATGAGGTCGAGGGCCCGGCCGGCGCCGATCAGCCGGGGCAGCCGTACCGTGCCGCCGTCGACGAGCGGGACGCCCCAGCGCCGGCAGTACACGCCGAAGACCGCGTCCTCCTCCACGACCCGCAGGTCGCACCAGATCGCCAGCTCCAGGCCACCGGCGACGGCGTGCCCGGACACGGCCGCGATCACCGGCTTGCCCAGCCGCATCCGGGTCGGCCCGAGCGGCCCGTCGCCGTCGGGCTCGACGCGGTTGCCGCGCCCGTCGGCGACCGCCTTGAGGTCGGCGCCGGAGCAGAAGGTGCCCCCGGCACCCCAGAGCACGGCGACGGCCGCGGCGGGGTCGGCGTCGAAGGCCCGGAACGCCGCCGCGAGGGCCTCGGCCGTCGGCCGGTCAACGGCGTTGCGGGTCTCGGGCCGGTCCAGCACGACGGTCCACACCGCGTCGCGACGCTCAACTCGAACGGTCATGCCGACCAGTGTCGTCCGCACGGCGACGGCACAGTTCGGGAGGGAGACCTCGGCCCGCGGCGAGGGCCCAGGTGGCGCGGGTGTTGTGTTTTTGGTGGTTGTACGTCACGCTTGAACGGTGGCGGGCCAGCGTGACGATCTGCTGACGACCGGTGAGGCGGCGTTGTTGCTCCGGTCGTCGCGCCAGCACGTGGTCGACCTCTGCGAGCAGGGCCGGCTGCCGTTCCTCAGGGTCGGCACGCATCGGCGGATCCGCCGCGCCGACATCGACGCGATATTGCAGCCGTCCATGACGCGGGACCAGCTGAAGGCGCTGTGGTTGCACCGCGCCGTAGCCGGGCGCCTCGTCGCGCATCCTGAGGAGGTCATGGCGAAGGCGCTGGCCAACCTACAGAAGCTGCGGACCGTCCACCCCGACGGGATGACCGCCACGTGGCTGGACCGCTGGCGCGAGCTCTTCCGTAGGGGACTGGAGCCAGTGCTGGAAACGCTCACCGCCCTAACCCCGGAAGCGGTGGAGCTCCGGCAGAACTCGCCGTTCGCCGGCGCCCTGCCGGAGACGGAACGGCACGCCGTGCTCGCGGCCTTCGGCGCCTGGTGGAGAGCGGAGCGGGCGGCATGAAACGCCGGCAGCTGGACGTCCCGCCGGCGTTGCGGTCGCGATTGCACGCCTGGATCGGCACGTATCTCTGACACCCGCCGGGTCGGCGGTGTCATTCGAGGCGCGCGCCGCTTCTCCGCGCAGTGGAAGATCGTCAGCAACCCGGACATGGGCGTCGGCCGCGACGGCGGCGCCGGCGATGAGCAACCATGGCCACGCCGACCTGGTACCGATCAGTACCCGGTCGCCTGGAAGTTGCGGCGAACGGGCGATGATCGTTGGCGAAAGATTGGCGAAAGAACGGATATGTCGGATTCGTCCATCGACCGGCGGGGCTCCGGCTTGCCACAGGCAGTACCTTCTTCGCATGGCCACGGTGCTGCTGGTTGAGGACGACCACGTCGTGCGGGGCGCCCTGCTGCGCTCCCTGACCGACCGGGGTCACACGGTGCACGCGGTCGGCACGGCCCTGGAGGCGCTGCGCCGCTTCGCCGCCGAGACCCCCGACCTGGTCGTGCTCGACCTCGGGCTGCCCGACCTGGACGGCGCCGACGCGCTGCGCATGCTGCGCGGCATCGCGGACACGCCCATCATCATCGCCACCGCCCGCGACGACGAGGCGGAGATCGTCCGGCTGCTCAAGGCGGGCGCCGACGACTACATGATCAAGCCGTTCACCTCGGCCCACCTGGACGCCCGGATGACCTCCGTGCTGCGCCGCACCGGACGGGCGAGCCGCGAGGAGCCCACCGCCATCGAGGTGGGAGGCTTGCGGGTGGACATCGGCCAGCGCCAGGCATACCTGCACGGCGAGCCGCTGACCCTCACCCGCAAGGAGTTCGACCTGCTGGCGTACCTCGCCGCCCGTCCCGGCCGGGTGGTCTCACGCCGTGAGCTGTTGGAGGAGGTATGGCGGCAACCCTCAGTGGGCGAGGACCAGACGATCGACGTGCATCTGTACTGGCTACGCCGGAAACTTGGCGAGAGCGCGTCAGCGCCCAGATACCTGCACACCGTGCGGGGCGTGGGCTTCAGGTTCGCAGCGCCGGACTGAGGCGCACCCTCGCCTACGTCTCCGCGGCGGTCACCACGATGGTGGCGCTCGCCTTCCTGATCCCGCTGGGTCTCGTCGTCCAGCAGCTCGCCCGCGAGCGCGCGCTCGCCGACGCCGAACGCCAGACCGCCGTGGTCGTGGCGGTACTCACCGTGACCACCGACCCCCTGAGCATCGAGCGGGCGATCGCCAGCACCGGCGGCCCCGCGGTCACGCGCGTGGCCGTGCACAACCTCGGCGACGACGGCACCGAGATCGGCACCGGCCACGCCGCGCCCGGCGACCTCAGCCACGCCGCCGACCAGGCCGCGCCGGTCATCGCCGACGTGCCCGGCGGCCAGTCGTACCTGGAGCCGGTCGACCTCGGCTCCGGGCGCACCGCCGTGGTCGAGGTGTTCATCCCGGACTCCGAGCTGGAGAACGGGGTCGACGGCGCCTGGTGGGCGCTCGCCGCGGTCGCGGTCGGACTGATCATCGCCTCCGTCTGGGTCGCCGACCGGCTGGCGGCCAGAATCATCCTGTCGGCGCGGCAGCTGGCCGGGGCGGCGGGCGCGCTCAGCGAGGGATACCTCGACGTACGCATCGATCCGCAGGGCCCCCGGGAGCTGTCCGAGGCGAGCTTCGCGCTCAACGTCATGGCCGACCGGATCATGGCACTGCTGTCCAACGAGCGCGAGCTGGTCGCCGACCTGTCGCACCGGCTGCGCACCCCGCTGACCGCGCTGCGGCTGGACGCGGAGACGCTCGACGACTCCCAGGACGCCGAGCGCATCCGCGACGCGATCGCCGCGCTCGAGGTCGAGATCGACAAGCTGATCCGGGCGATGCGCGAGCCGATCGACGCGCACTCCCCCACCCCGGACCGCGGCGAGCGGGCCGACGGCGCCGCCGCCTCGACCGGCGAGGAGGGCTGCGACGTGGCCGAGGTCGTGCGGGACCGGATGATGTTCTGGTCGGCGGTCGCCGGCGACCAGGAGCGCGAGTGCAAGGCGGTCGGCGTCGACCAGCCGGCCCCGGTCACGGTGCCCAAGAGCGAGCTGGCCGCGGCGCTGGACGCGCTGATCGGCAACGTCATCCGGTACACACCGCAGGGCGTGCCGTTCGAGGTGGCGGTGACCCGGCGCGAGGACGGCTACGTGGTGCTGCGCGTCGAGGACGGCGGCCCCGGCATCCCCGACCCGGAGCGGGCCCTGCAGCGCGGCGAGAGCGACCAGGGCTCGACCGGCCTCGGGCTGGACATCGTGCGCCGCGTCGCGGTCGCGGGCAACGGCACCGTCAACATCGGCACCGGCGCCCTCGGCGGGGCCAGCGTGGTGATCGTCATGGCCGACGCCGACCCCGCCCCGAAGGAGGCGCCGCCGCCGAGCCGGTGGCTTGTCGGGCGGCTGTCGCGGGAGCCCAACGAACGCCGTTCGCGGCGCGGGAAGGCCTAGGCGGACGGGCGCGCATAGCGCCGCAACAAGTCTCGATTAGATGTGGCTTAACTGGGCCGTTCCGGCTGGAACGGACACCCGGCAGATGGCTATGGTCAACGCGTTCCCACGTGGACGCCCGGCATCACCCGCCTTGCCACCCTCAGAGGCCGGCGTCCCGCGCGCGGCGAGGGCGGTACCTCTGCCCTGTGCCGGCCCTCGCCGCGCGCCCTTCCCCTCCCGGAGGAACCGAGCGTGCAAGCGCGACCCGAAAAGTCCCGCCTGATGCGCCGTGTCATGACGACCGCCGCCGTCGTCCTGCTCGGCGCGGGCGCGGCGATCGCCGGCCCTGGCGCAGTCCAGTCCCTGTTCAAGGAGCGCGGGCCCACGGCGATCAGCCGTGTCCCGGCCGACAATCCCGAGCTCGGCCTGGTGTACCAGGGCCTGACGCCGGCGAAGAAGGGCGAGCCCTGCGTCGGCGGATACGTGCTGACGGAGCGCGACCAGTGCAGTCACGGCCCGGACGTGCCGCCGCCCGGGCTGAGCGTGCACGCCGACGTGCGGCCGGTCGCCGCCGCGACGCAGCAGTCGGTGCCGGACACCGACGCCGCCGCGGCGCCGCAGGAGCAGACGGTCCTCGCCGACGACGGCGTGGCCGAGGGCGCCGACGGCGGGTACGCCGTGGTGCCGGACGCGGCCGCCGCCGGTACCGCCGCGGTCACCATCGGCTCAAGCGGTGTGGCCTGCGACGGCGACGGCGTCACCGGCAAGCGCGTCCAGGTGCTCTACGTGCGCGACGCCGGCACCGCCAGCCGCTTCAGCCAGTACCTCGAGTCCTTCCGCACCTGGTCGGCCGGCGTCGACACGATCTACAACGCCAGTGCCCAGGAGACCGGCGGCGAGCGGCATGTGCGGTTCGTGACCACCGCGGACTGCAAGGTCGACGTGCGCGAGGTCGAGCTGCCGGCCGGCGGGCTGGACACGTTCGACGCGACGATCAGCGGCCTCAAGGCGCTCGGGTACAACCGCACCGACCGCAAGTACATGATCTTCGGGGAGTCGAAGGTGTACTGCGGGATCGGCACCTTCGCCGGGGACACCCAGCCGGGCGCGGGCAACCGCAGCAACGGCGGCCCCGGCTACGGCCGCAGCGACTCCGGCTGCTGGGCGGCGAGCGTCGCCGCGCACGAACTGGGCCACAACCTCGGCGCCGTGAACAACAACGCACCGAACTCGAGCAAGGCCGGGCACTGCCTCGATGAGTACGACATCATGTGCTACAACGACTCGGGCGGGCTCAAGACCAGCGTGAAGTGCGCCGACCGGGCCCACGACGAGCGCCTGGACTGCAACCACGACGACTACTACAACACCAACCCGAGCCCGGGCAGCTACCTCGCGACCAACTGGAACGTGGCCAACAACCAGTTCCTGATCGCCGGCAGCGACGGCTCGACGCCCCCGCCGCCGTCGCCGACGGCCTCGCCCACGCCGGCGAGAACCACCGCCTCGCCCACGCCGTCGCGGACCACCGCGTCGCCGCAGCCGTCCCCGTCCCGCTCGAGCGCGACGCCTACGCCGACAACCACGCCGACGCCCACGCCGACGAAGACCTCCACGGGCGGCCTGAAGGAGTTGCGGACCAGTGCGCTCGACGCGACCTCCGTTCGTCTGTCCTGGGACGCGGCCGCGGCCGGCAGCCGCTACGCCGTCGTGCTCAACGGCCGATCCATCGGCCGGGTCGGCTCCACCGGCGTCCGGATCGTCGGCCTGCGCCCCGACACCGACTACCGGATCGCGATTTCGCTCTCGCAGAACGGCACCCTGACCCCCTGGACCGGCACGCTCACGGTGCACACCGCAGCCGCGGCGAGCCCGGCCGCCGGCGCCTGGATGGTCTTCGGCAACAGCCTGACCGGCGGGGTGGCCGACGTCTTCGGCGCCCGCAGCGCGGCCGGCACGCCGATCATCCTGTACGGCCGGCACGGCGGCGCGAACCAGCAGTGGAAGCTCGAGGCGGCCGGCAACGCGTTCCTGGTTCGCTCGAAGGCGACGAACCAGTGCCTGAGCACGACGGGTAACCGGGACGCCGCCGGCGCGACGCTGGTCCAGGCCGACTGTGCCACCGCGATGCACTGGACGGTGCAGCAGACCGCGGACGGCGTCGCGCTCGCCTCCCCCGGCGGGCTCGTCGTGGGCGTGAGCAACAACGAGTACTTCGGCAGCCGCCTGCTGGTGCTGCAGAAGGCCAGCGGGGCGAAGTACCAGAGCTGGGTCCCGCAGAAGGCATGACGATTCCCACGTACCTCGGCCCGGTGTCCTTGTGGCGCCGGGCCGCGGCGTGCCTGGCGGTGACGGTGATCGCGGTCGCGGTGGCGGTCTTCGGCTTCGCCGAGGACGCCCGCGCGCACGGCGGCGTCGTGCTCACGCTGCACGGCGACGGCCGCGGCTCGGTCTGGCTGACCGCGGTCTGGCAGGACGGCCACCCGGTCACCGAGCCGATCGGCATGACGATGCTGGCGACGTCGAGCACCGGCCAGCGGGTCGGCCCGGCGCCGCTGAAGCGCAACGGGGACGCGCTGACGTACTCCGGCACCCTCGCACCGGGCGAGTGGACGGTCGTGGCCGACATGGGTACCCCGGCGATCGGCCGCTGCGAGGGGATCGTGCGCGTCGCGGCGGACGGCGCGAGCCCGGCGCCGGACGAGACGACCTGCGCGCCGCCGCCGGCCGCCGTCCCGCCCGCCCCGGCCGCCGCGTCGAATCCTCCGCCGTCGTTCACCTGGGTGTGGTACGTCGTGGGCGCCGCCCTGGCCACCGCCGCACTCCTCGCGATCTTCTTCCGCCCGGCCCGCGTCCGTCGTTAACTGTCTCTTTACCGATATAGACTTGACCGGTACAGCGGTTAGGCCTACTGTACCGGTATAGGCCCTATACCGGTACAGACGGAGGAGATCCCGATGAGCACGTTCCCGTTCGCCATGGTCGTGTCGCAGTCGGCGCTGTCGGAGGAGTTCGGCGGCAGCTGGAACGGCGAGAGGTTCGAGTACGCGAGCGCCCTGCCGAACGCCCCGGTCGTCGACCACGACGCGCCGGTGCGCCCGCCGCGGGGGTACCGCACGCGAACGGCCCTGGCCGCGACCCTGCGCCGCGCGGCGGAGGCGGTCGCCCCCGCCCCGGCGCTGCACTCAGAGCTGGCGCGTTAAGGTCTCGAGGGGAGAACCGACGACATGGGAGGCATTGCGGTGGGGAGGGTGACCCTGCAGACGATCGCCGACCGGGTCGGGGTGAGCCGGATGACGGTCTCCAATGCGTTCTCCCGCCCGGACCAGCTCTCGCCCACGCTGCGCGACCGGATCCTGGCGGTCGCGGACGAGCTCGGCTACGTCGGGCCCGACCCCGCCGCCAGGGCCCTGGCCCGGGGCAGCTCCGGCGCCGTGGGCATCCTGCTCACCGAGTCGCTGAGCGGCGCCTTCGCCGACGAGGTCGCCACCACCTTCCTCGGCGCGATCGCCGACGAGCTCGCCCCGACCGGCCTGGGCCTGACGCTGCTGAGCACGAACACCGCGGGCGGCGTCGTCCCGGCGCGCGACGTGGCGATGGACGGCGCGCTGGTGTACTCCTGCGACCCCGAATCCACGGCCATGGACTGGCTGCTGCGCCGCAAGATGCCGCTCGTCTTCATCGACCAGGTCCCGGCCGACGGCGTGCCGGCCGTCAACGTCGCCGACCGCGCGGGCGCGCGCGCCGCCGCCCAGCACCTCGTCGACCTCGGCCACCGCCGCGTCGGCATCGTCACCTCCGGCGTCCGCGGCCGCCACGGCATGGTCAGCCCCGGCGACATGATCGACGGCTACGTCGGCTCGCAGCGCCTGTCCGGCTGGCTGGACGCGCTGACCCCGGCCGGCGTCTCTCCCGCGATCGCCCGCGAGCCGCACGGCGACCCCGAGGCCGGCTACCAGGCGGCCCGCCTGCTGCTGTCCGCCCCCGAGCCCCCGACGGCGATCCTGTGCTTCTCGGACGCCCTGGCCCAGGGCGTCGTGTCGGCGGCGGTGGACGCGGGCCTGAGCGTGCCGGAGGACCTGTCGGTGGTCGGCTTCGACGACAGCCCGGCGGCGGCCCGGATGCGCCCGCCGCTCACGACCGTGCGCCAGGACATCCACGCGAAGGGCCACGCCGCCGCGGCGGCGCTGACCCAGGCCATCGAGGCGGCGAAGGCGGGGACGCCGGGCCCGGCGGAGCACCTGTGCCTGCCGGCAGAGCTGATCGTCCGCGCGAGCACCGCACCTCCGCGCGCCTGACCCGCTCCGCGCCACCTCGGATCTCGGCTGACTCCCCGCCGAATCCCGGCCGGAGTTTCCGGCCCGAGTTCCAGCCTGAGTTCCGGATAAATCCGGCGCTGGCGCGCCAGATTTATCCGACATTTCAGCATTTGTCGCCTGCCGGGCGATTGCGGCGAGACTGACTGCCACGCCCCGCGCGGAATGATCACGGAGCGAAACGGCACGCAGGGCGGCACGCTCGCTCCGTTGATCACGTGTAAAAGATGGCTGCTATCACAGCCACTATTTACACAGTCCCCAGCAGGCAACAGTGGATCACGGAAATCCTGCGCGTCACGATCGCCGTTGCGCATGATCACGGGGACATTCCGCTGCCGCGCCGCCCCGACGGTGCCGGTAAGCGCGGTGCGGCACTGGTGGACGCGGTGCCGTTAAGTCACGACGCCTGGCGGCGTCACGACTTAACGGATTTTTCGCCTGGCGCGGTATAAGTCCGAAAAATCCGGACGCGAAGCGTCTGGATTTTTCGCGCGCTTCGCCGCCGCCTCGCCGACCGGGGAGATTGTTGACTTGCGGAATACTTGCGAGGCAAGTACCGTTGCAGCAGGC
Source organism: Dactylosporangium sp. NPDC048998 (assembly GCF_043197855.1). Taxonomy (NCBI): domain Bacteria; kingdom Bacillati; phylum Actinomycetota; class Actinomycetes; order Micromonosporales; family Micromonosporaceae; genus Dactylosporangium; species Dactylosporangium sp. NPDC048998. Next base: position 97,411 of record NZ_JBICTV010000005.1, on the reverse strand, counting down.
GACAAGTTCAGCCGACATCGCACCGCTGGAGGGTCCAATGCCCGCGATCACCGTCGAAAACGTTCTCGCGCTGCCGCGCGTGTCCACGCCCGACCCCGTCGTGGCGCGGCCCCGACCCGTGGTCTCCGTGACCACGGCGCCGAAGGGGTACGAGGGCGAGGGCTTCCCGGTCCGGCGCGCCTTCGCCGGGGTGGACCTGCGCGCCCTCGACCCGTTCATCCACATGGACCAGATGGGCGAGGTGGAGTACGCGCCGGGCGAGCCCAAGGGCACTCCGTGGCACCCGCACCGCGGCTTCGAAACCGTCACGTACATCATCGACGGCGAGTTCGTCCACCACGACTCCAACGGCGGCGGGGGCGTCATCACCAACGGTGACACCCAGTGGATGACGGCCGGCAGCGGGATCCTGCACATCGAGACCCCGCCCGAGCACCTGGTGGTGAGCGGCGGCCTGTTCCACGGGTTCCAGCTGTGGGTGAACCTGCCCCGGGCGGACAAGTTCGCCGCACCGCGATACCAGGACATCCGCGGCGGCCAGGTCTCCCTGCTGACGTCTCCCGACGGCGGGTCGCTGCTGCGGGTCATCGCCGGCGAGCTGGACGGGCACGCGGGGCCCGGCGTCACCTACACGCCGATCACCCTGATCCACGCCACCGTCTCCCCCGGCGCCTCGCTGACGCTGCCGTGGCGCAAGGACTTCAACGCGCTCGCGTACACGCTGGCCGGCCGGGGTACCGTCGGCGTGAAGGGCCGCCCGGTCGAGCTCGGTCAGCTGGCCGTCTTCGGCGAGGGCGACACCATCACGGTGACCGCCGACGCGAAGCAGGACCCGCGCCACCCGACGATGGACGTCCTGTTCCTGGGCGGACAGCCGATCCGGGAGCCCGTCGTGGCGTATGGTCCGTTCGTCATGAACACCAAGGCCGAGGTCATGCAGGCGTTCGAGGACTACCAGGCCGGCCGGCTCGGCAGCATCCCCGCGGCGCACGCGGACGTTCGGGGAGAGGCGTCCTAAGTGGACTTCGAGGTCGTTGACAACGCCGATCGGCACCGGTTCGAGATCCGGGTCGACGGCGAGGCGGCGGGGGCGGCGTATTACCGCCTGCACCCCGCCGACGCCGGCGAGCCGGAGCGGATCGTCTTCACGCACACCGAGGTCGAGCCGCAGTTCGAGGGCAAGGGCGTGGGCAGCCGGCTGGCCGGCGGGGCGCTGACCCTGGCCAAGGAGCGGGAGCTGGGGATCGTCGCGCAGTGCCCGTTCATCGCCGCCTATCTCAAGAAGCATCCCGAGCTGGCGTAGGCAGCCCGATCCAGTTCGGGTAGTACGGCAGGACCTCGAAGACCCGGGCCGCGATCGGGCGGAGCAGCTGGGCGCACCGCTCGGTCGCGCCGGGTCCGAGCGCCTGCCACGGGCGGGCGGCCAGCTGATCGGTGATTTCCTCGATCGTGCGGTACGCCGAAATCGCCTTCTCCGTCGCCCCGCCCTCGCCGTCGAGGAAGCCCCGCTGGCGAAGCCGCCGGCGGGCGGCGTCCCACTCCTCGTCGCTCCAGCCGCGGCCCGTCTGCCCCATCTCGCGCCCGCGCCCCTCGTTCACCGCGATCCGCCAGACCATCGACTCGCAGCCCTCGATGCCCTCGACCAGCAGCGCGGCGACGTGCCCGTCGCCGCGGTGCTCGCGCAGCACGGTGGCGGCCTGCCACAGCACGTCGAGCGGGTCCTCCGGCCACGGGAGCGCGGCGTTGGCGGCGCCGAGCACCCGGCCGTACAACTCGGTCTCCTGAGCGGCCCGCTTGAGCAGGGCGGCGGCCTCCTCGACGCCCTCCAGGCCCTCGGCGGCGCCGGCAAGCACCTGGCGCGCGCCCGATCGGCGGGCCTCCAGCGCCGCCTGCGGGGTGACGAGGGTCCAGACGTCGGGCAGGGCCCGGGTGACCATGCTGGGGGCGAAGCCGTAGAACGCGGCGATGACCGGCGCGGCGCCGACGGCGCCGAGCGGTGCGCTGCGGCCGGCGAAGTACGCGCGCCAGAACCCGCGCAGGCCCGCCGCCTCGAACGCCTGCCGTGCCTGCGGGGCGAAGTAGGTGATGGCGTGCACGGGCTCGTAGAGCGACCACATGTACCGCTCGGTCGACAGCTCATTCATGAACCTGACCATAGGACGGAGCGGGCCCGGGCAGTACCGCCGAATCCTGCTCCGTGGAGTGCAACTTCTTACAGCACCGGGTACGCCTCACGGTGTGGCGCCCCTCACAGAGAAGGTGTACGGAACCGTTTCGTTTCGCGTCGCAGGCCGCGCTAGTTTCGAGACGGAACGGTTCCGTACACCTGCCGCGGAGGAGGTCACCATGGCGACGACCAAGCCGGACCGTCGCGAGGCGATCTGCGAAGCGGTCTTCGAGCTGCTCAGCGAGGTGGGCTACGACCGGATGTCGATGGACGCCGTGGCGGCGCGGGCCCGCGCCAGCAAGGCGACCATCTACCGGGGTTGGCCCAGCAAACCCGAGCTGGTGATGGAGGCGATCGAGCACCGCTACGGCGGGCGCGCCGAGCCGCCCGACACCGGCTCGCTGCGCGGCGACCTGTATGCCCAGCTGACCACCGTGTGCAAGGTGGCCGACGGGGCGGACGGGGCGATCATCACGGGGCTTCTGACGGCGGCCACGCACAACGCGGAGCTGTCCGAGGTCATGTACCGCTGCGTCTACGAGACCAAGCACGACATGTACGAGTCCATGATCAAACGTGCGGTCGAGCGCGGCGAGCTGCCCGAGGGGGCCAGCGCCGAGCTGCTGCACGAGGTGCTGCACGCCATGGTGATGAGCCGGCGGCTGTGGCAGACCGGCCCGTTCGACGACGCCTTCGTCGCGCGGCTGGTCGACGGCGTCCTACTGCCGATCCTGCGACAGGGCTGCTGACGCCGCGCCTGTCACCCGGCGGCATCCGAGCGAGTCAGAAAAGTGTCGTACCCCGTCCGTAGTGTGCGGACGGGAGGTTCCCCTTGCCCTGGAGGCTGGCACATGGCGAACGACGCTGTCGTCGCACCCGACATATCGCTGAAATCATCTTCTTTCGCACCCCCTGATCCCCGGCGCTGGCTCGCCCTCGCCGTCATCGCGGTCGCGCAGCTCATGGTGGTGCTCGACGCCACGATCGTGAACATCGCGCTGCCCTCGGCCCAGCAGGCGCTCGACATCTCCACCGCCGACCGGCAGTGGATCGTCACCGCCTACACGCTCACCTTCGGCGGCCTGCTGCTGCTCGGCGGGCGCATCGCCGACTACTTCGGCCGCAAGCGCACCTTCCTCATCGGCCTGCTGGGCTTCGCCGGCGCCTCGGCGCTGGGCGGCGCCGCGGTCAACGCAGGCACCCTGTTCGCCGCCCGCGGCCTGCAGGGCCTCTTCGGCGCCCTGCTCGCCCCGGCCGCACTCTCCCTGATCACGGTGACGTTCACCGAGGCAAGGGAGCGCGCGAAGGCGTTCGGCGTGTTCGGCGGCATCTCCGGCGGCGGTGCGGCCATCGGTCTGCTGGCCGGCGGCGTGCTGACCGAATACGCGGACTGGCGGTGGTGCCTGCTGGTCAACATCCCGATCGCGATCCTCGCGTTCGCCGCGGCCGTCCCGCTGGTGCGCGAGAGCAAGGCGCAGGGCGACACCCGCTACGACATCCCGGGTGCGGTTCTGGCGACCGCGGGCCAGGTGGCCCTGGTCTACGGCTTCACCAAGGCGGCCACCGACGGCTGGAGCTCGGCCGTCACCATCACCTGGCTGGCCTCGGCGGTCGTGCTGCTGGGCGCATTCGGAGTCTGGGAGTCGCGCACCGCCCACCCGCTACTGCCGCTGCGCGTGCTGTTCGACCGTAACCGCGGCGCGTCCTACCTGGTCTCGATCCTGCTCGGCGCGGGCATGCTCGGCATGTTCCTGTTCATGACGTTCTACCTGCAGCAGACGCTGGGCTGGTCGGCGATGAAGAGCGGCGTGGCCTACATGCCCTTCTCGGGCGGCATCGTCGCGGCCGCGGTCATCGCCTCCCGGCTGCTGCCGCGCACCGGCCCGAAGCTGCTGATGGCCGTCGGCGGCGTCCTGGCCACCGCGTCGATGATCTACCTGACCCGGCTCGACCTCGACTCGTCGTACGCGACGGACATCCTGCCGTCGTTCATCGCGATGAGCCTCGGCATGGGCCTGGTCTTCGTCCCGCTGAGCAGCCTGGCGCTGTCCGGCGTGGCCAATCACGACGCCGGCGTGGCCAGCGCCATGGTCAACACGACCCAGCAGGTCGGCGGCTCGCTGGGCACGGCGCTGCTCAACACCATCTTCACCACGGCCGTCACCGGCTACGTGACCGGCCACGCGGTCGAGGCCGCCTCGGGCGGCCCGGCCGGCGCCCAGCTCCTGCAGGCCCACGCCGCGATCCACGGATACAACGTGGCCTTCACGGCGAGCGCCGTCCTGCTGGCCGTGGCGACGATCGTGGTCATCACGCTGATCCGCAACACCACGACCGACCGCACCACGTCGTCGGCCACGTCACCGTCCGAGGCCGCCCCGGTCCACTTCGGCTGAGGCCACCCTCCACAAGGCGAACCCACCACAGAGGGCCGCCCGGGCACCCGCCCGGGCGGTCCTCTGCCACCATCGCAAAACGGCCCAGCGGTTGTCAGCCGGCCGGGGCGGTCTCTGCCGACGACGCCGGGGACGGGGCGGATGGCTCGGGGGCGTGGGTGCGGAAGGCCGGCGCCAGCACCACGATGCCCGCGACCAGCACGGCCGGGACCACGAACGCCCAGCGCAGCGACAGGCTCTCCGCCGTCGCGCCGATCAGGCCGGCGCCCACCACGAAGCCCACGTAGTTGAAGAGGTTGACGCGGGCGATCGCGATGCCCGTGCCGGCCGGGTCCAGGCGGCCGGCGGCCGAGAACGACTGCGGTACGACCAGCGACAGGCCCAGGCCCACGACCGCGAAGCCCGCGATGCTCAGCGCCGGGGTCCCGGAGGCGGCCACCAGGACCAGGCCCAGGCCGCCGACCACGCCGCCGACCGAGACGGCGGCGGTTGGGCTGAAGCGGCTCACCAGGCGGTCGCCGGCGGTGCGGCCCAGGAGCATGGTGGTCTGATACGCGGCCAGGCCCAGCGCGGCCACGCTCGTGCTCGCGTGCAGGGCCTTCTCGATGAAGACGGAGCTCCAGTTCGACACGGCCGAGTCGGCGATGAACATGAGCATCATCGCGACGCCGACCAGGATGATCGGGCGCCACGGGATCTGGGCCTCGGCGGCGGCCTGGGTGGCGGCCGGCATCTCCAGGGCCTCCTCGGCGCGGCGCAGCTGGCCGGGGCCCGCGAGCAGGGCCAGCACGACGCCCGCGGCGGCGACCGTGCCCAGCGACGCGCCGACCGACCAGCCGAGGTGCGCGGTGCCGGAGGTCGCCAGGGCGCCGAGGATCGCGCCGGCGCTCCACACGGCGTGGAAGGAGTTGAGCACCGGGCGGCGGTAGCGGCGCTCGACGCCGACGCCCTGCATGTTCATGGTCGCGTCGACGAGGCCGAGCATGAAGCCGACGAGGGCCAGCGCGACGTAGAGCTGCCACCGCTGCGCGGCGAAGCCGGTGAGGGTGATCGCCAGGCACACGCCCGGGCCGCCCGCGCGGAGCACCCGTGAGCTGCCGAGCCGGGCGCTGAGCAGGCCCGCCACCACGCTGCCGATGCCGGCGACGACGGGCACGGCCAGCAGTACCAGGGAGAGCTGGGTGTCGTCGAAGCCGAACTTCTTCTGCAGCGTGGCGACCTGCGTGAGGAGGCCCGCGAAGCAGAAGCCCTGGACGAAGTAGGCGCCGGCGACGGCGACACGTGCCCGGCGGTCACGCTGATCCACTGGCCGGCTCCTCGATGAAGAGAAGTGAATTTGTTTCGGAAGCATTGTCGAGCGCGCGGCGGAACGCAAGAGGACCATACGACGCTCGCCGGGCCCCGTCAGGCCCGGCGAGCGCGCGATGTTCATTCCGATGCGGTACCCACCGGGGCGTCGAGCAGTACGGTCAGCAGCTCGCGCAGCACGCCGATGCCGTCCTGGCTGAGCACGGACTCGGGGTGGAACTGCAGGCCGGCGAAGGTCCGCCCGCGCAGCGCATGGACGTCGCCGTTGGCCGGATCCCGGGCGACCTCGACCGGGCCATACGGCGTGTCGAGCGCCGGGCCGCCGTGCCCACGGTGATATGACGCGGTGAACGTCGAGTAGAAACCGACCTTCGCCGGGCGGCCGAAGAGGTCGACGTCGCGCTGCATGCCCTGGTACGGCGACGCCCTGCGCCGCAGCGGCAGGCCCAGCAGCCCGGCGAGCAGCTGGTGGCTCAGGCAGATGGCGAGCATCGGCGTGCCCGAGTCCAGCAGGCCCGCGACGATGCCGTGCATGCGCGCGATCTTCGGGTCGTCCAGCCGCCGCGGGTCGCCCGGGCCGGGCCCCGGCACGACCAGATCGAACCCGCCGGTCTCGATGTCGCCGTCGTACCGCACGAGCGTTGTCGACAGCCCCAGCACCCGCAGCTGATGGACGAGCATGCCGGTGAAGGTGTCCTCGGCGTCCACCACGAGCGCGCGCCGGCCCGCGAGTGCCGGGTCGGCGGTGAGCCCGTCGCGCGGCTGCAGCCAGAACGGCGCCAGCGTCGCGTTGCGCGCGACGAGCGCGGCCTGCACCTCGGGGTCGGCGGCGAGCCGCACGTCGGGCGTGCCCGCCGCGGCGGCCTCCGCCGTGGGCGACTGCGGGCCGAGGCCGAGCGCCCGCAGTACCGCGGCCGCTTTGGTGTGGGTCTCGAGCACCTCGCCGGCGGGCGTGGAGTGGCGCACCAGCGTGGCGCCCACCGGCACCCGCAACCGTCCATTGTGGTCGATGTCGGCGGTGCGGATGAGGATCGGCGCGTCCAGCGTCTGCCGCCCCTGCGCGTCGCGGCCGACGAGGGCGAGGACCGCGCCGTAGTAGCCGCGGCCGCGCCGCTCGTGCCGGGCGACGACCCGGCAGGCGTTCTCAATCGGGCTGCCGACAACCGTGGGCGCGAACATGGTCTCGCGCAGCACGTCGCGCACGTCCAGCGAGCCGCGGCCGGCCAACAGGTACTCGGTGTGCACGAGGTGCGCCATCTCCTTGAGGTACGGGCCGATGACCTGGCCGCCGAGGTCGGCGACGGTGGCCATCATCTTGAGCTCCTCGTCGAGCACCATCGACAACTCGTCGATCTCCTTGCGGTCGGCGAGGAACTCGAGCACGCCCGCCTTCGTCGGCGTGCCGCGCAGCGTGCCGCTGATCGGGTTCATCATCACGAGCCCGTCGTCGACGCTGACGTGCCGCTCGGGCGTGGCCCCGACAAGGGTGCGCTCGCCGGTGTGCACGACGAACGTCCAGTACGCGCCACGCTCCCGGGTGAGCAGCCGGCGGAATACGGTGAGCGCGGCCGCGACCGGGTCGCCGCCGAGGTCGGCCTCGAACGTGCGGTGGATGACGAAGTTCGAGCCCTCGCCGCGCCCGATCTCCTCGCGCAGCACGGTGTCCACGATGGACGCGTACTCCTCGTCGTCCACGTCGAAGCCGGCGCCGGACAGCGCGATCGGCGTCTCGGGCAGCGCGGCGAGGACGTCGGCGACGGCCAGCTCGCGGCGCCGCTCGATGCGCAGCACGGACAGCGGCGTGCCGTCGTCGACGCAGTCGAAGCCGCGCTCGCGGACCTGGCGGAACGGCACGAGCGCGAGGCAGTTGTCCGGGACGGCGGCCAGGGTGTCCACCGTGGACACCGGGCCGGTGAGCATCTCGACGGCGTCGCGACCCTCGCGGCGCAGGAGGGCGAACGGGGCCTTCGGGTCGATCAGCATGGCTTCCCCTTCGGGTTCGGGTGCCGCGCTCGCGAGGCGGCCCCGGTCGTGCCCGGGAAAGCAGAACGGCCGCCTCGTGGGCGGCCGCGGTTTTGGTGTCACGCGGAAGTGGGCCGCCTGGTCAGGCGGGCCACCACATGCTGTTCATTCGCGTGGACACGCAGCAGAGCGTACGTGGGATCCCCCGCCGGCGCCAAGACGCCGACGGGGATTTCCGATTACTTGTTCAATGAGCCCATCTCGGCGTAGCGGGCGCCGGCGACGTCGCGGCCGATGGAGAGCTTCTCGATCGTGGCGAGGTCGTCGGCGGTGAGCTGGACGTCCAGCGCCGCGACGTTCTGCTCCAGGTATCTGCGCCGCTTGGTGCCCGGGATCGGTACCACGTCGTCGCCCTGGGCGAGCACCCAGGCGAGCGCGAGCTGCGCCGGGGTGACCCCCTTGGCCTCGGCCAGCTTCCCGACCTCGGCGACGAGGTCAAGGTTCTTGCGGAAGTTCTCGCCCTGGAAGCGCGGGTTGCTGGCCCGGAAGTCGTCGGGCGCGAACTGGTCGGGGCTGGTGATCTCGCCGCTGAGGAAGCCGCGGCCGAGCGGGCTGTAGGCGACCAGGCCGACGCCGAGCTCGCGGAACAGCGGGAGGATCTCGTCGTCGGGGTCGCGGCTCCACAGCGAGTACTCGTACTGCCCGGCGGTCACCGGGTGCACGGCGTGCGCGCGGCGCACGGTCGCCGGGGCCGCCTCGGAGATGCCGAGGTGGCGCACCTTGCCGGCGGCGACGGCCTCGGACAGCGCGCCCCAGGTCTCCTCGATCGGCACCGACGGGTCGACGCGGTGCTGGTAGTACAGGTCGATGTGGTCGACGCCGAGCCGTTCCAGCGACGCGTCGAGGGCCTGCCGGACGTACTGCGGACTGCCGTTGATCCGCCGCGTGCCGCCCTCGCGCTGGATGCCGAACTTCGTGGCGAGCACCACCTCGTCGCGCCGACCGGCGATCGCGCGGCCGACGAGCCGCTCGTTGGTGAAGGGGCCGTACATGTCGGCGGTGTCCAGCAGCGTCACCCCCAGGTCGAGGGCGCGGTGGATGGTGGCGATGGACTCGGCGTCGTCGCCGGGGCCGTAGAACTCGCTCATCCCCATGCAGCCGAGGCCGAGCGCGGATGTGGTCAGTGCACCGAGGTTTCTCGTTCGCATGCCTCCACTGTGCCCCTTGAAACTCGGCACCGACGGCCACCGCCGGCCTACGCCGAGGGCGAAACCCGCGACCTGGCGAAGGCCGTAGAGGCAGACGAGCGCGGTGAGCACCATGGGCGCGCCGTCGCGGATCAGGCCGTCGGCGCCGAGCAGCAGCCAGCACAGGGTGGGCTGCACCAGCAGTACGAACGCGGAGATCATCCCCAGCAGCAGGCGGGCCCAGCCGTGGCCGAACAGCGCGACGAAGCTGATGATGCCCGCCACCAGCCCGATCGCGACGGCGAGGACGAACCACGACACCACCAGCGGCACGGAGAGCTCCGGCCGCAGGCGCGGCGCGTCGAACAGCGAGCCGAGCGCGACCAGGCACGGGACGAACATCAGCGCGGAGTACGACAGCGCGGCCACCCGGGCCGTCAGCACCCACGGCGGCACGACCCGCTTCGGCCGGCGCCGGGTCAGGTGCTCGTCGACGCCGGGCGAGCGGAACAGCTGCCACGCCACCGCCGCGCACAGCGCGGTGACGACGAGCAGCCCCAGGATGACCGGCGCGGGGGGCAGCAGCGCGCCCGCCTTCGGCTGGACCAGCCGGGCCGAGGCGAATACCGTCGTCACGGCGAGGATGAGGCCCAGCGGCCGCGCCGTCAGCCGCCCGAAGCGGACCTCGCGCACGAGGAACAGGAAGCCGATCGCGCGCAGGACGGCCCAGAACGTGCGCACCCCGAGGGCGAAGCCGGCCTCGGCCGAGTAGCGCAGGTTGATCACGTCGACCGCCACCGTGGCCAGGGCGGTCACCAGCACCAGCCGGCGCAGGCGGCGGCTGGCCGGGGTCGGCGCCGGCGGGCGCTCCAGCCGCACGAGGTCCGCGAGCGAGCGCCCTCCGCCGTTCATGGAACGGCACGCTAGCACCCCATATGCGGCATATCGTGGGGGCATGCTCGAGCACCTGCGCATCCTGGTCGTCGACGACGAGCCGGATCTGTGCGAGATCGTTCGCAGGGTGCTCAGCCGCGCCGGCGCCGAGGTGCTGACCGCGTCCGGGCTCGCGGGGGCGCAGCGGTGCTGCGCCGAGTACCCCGGCGGCATCGACCTGGCGATCACCGACCTGAAGCTCAACGACGGCTCCGGCGTGCAGGTCGCCGAGGCGGTGCGCGCCAGCAGCCCCGACGCGATGATCATGTACATGTCCGGGCTGCCGTACTTCGACGCCGCCGTTATCGAGCTCGGGCCGGATGCCTCCGTCATCGCCAAGCCGTTCCGGGCCACCGAACTGGTCGACACCGTGCAGACGGCGCTGATCCGGGCCGGAAGGGTCGCGCCGGAACGTTAACCGGCAGCGGTCCGGGGGCATAGGGTCCCTAGACCGACCCGGCGGACGCGAGGTGGCGCGATGACTTCAGCAGACCCTCCGGACTCCTCGGCCCCATCCCCCGACGACCCGGTCCACGGCGGTCCCGACCGCCCGCGCGACCTGAGCAAGCGGTCCTGGATCGACGTGCTCAAGCGGACGGTCAAGGAGTTCAACAACGACAACCTCACCGACTGGGCCGCCGCGCTGACCTACTACGGGGTGCTGTCCATCTTCCCGGGCATCCTGGTGCTGCTGTCGGTCTCCGGGTTGCTGCTCACGGACACCACGCAGGACGCGGTGCTCAAGAACGCGCAGCAGCTGTTCCCGGCCTCGATCGCGGGCCCGGTCAGCGGCGCCGTCGACGAGCTCAAGAGGGGCTCGCACTCGGCGGGCCTGCTCGCCGTCGTCGGCCTGCTCGGCGCGGTGTGGACGGCGTCGGGGTACGTCGGGGCGTTCATGCGCGCGTCGAACGCCATCTACGACGTGCCGGAGGGCCGCCCCATCTGGAAGGTGCTGCCGATCCGCCTGGGCATCACGATCGCGGTCGGCACCCTCATCTCCTTCGCCGCGCTCAGCATCGTCTTCACGGGCCGGTTCGCGGAGGAGGCGGGCGGCTGGATCGGCCTGTCGAAACAGGCGGTGGACGTCTTCGACATCGTCAAGTGGCCCGCGCTGCTGCTCGTCGCGATGCTGATCCTGGCCATCCTGTACTGGGCGTCGCCGAACGCCCGCCAGCACGGCTTCCGCTGGATCACCCCCGGCGGTGCCCTGGCGGTGGTCATCTGGCTGATCGCATCGGCCGGCTTCGCGATCTACGTGTCGAACTTCAGTTCCTACAACAAGACGTACGGCACACTGGGCGGCATCATCGCCTTCCTCGTCTGGCTGTGGATCTCCAACATCGCGATCCTGCTGGGCGCGGAGTTCGACGCCGAACTGGAGCGCGGCCGCGCGATCGCGGCCGGCCAGCGCCCGGCCGAGGAGCCGTACGTCCCGCTGCGCGACGACAGCCACGTGAAGGACGGGCACGACATAGGGCTGACCTGAGCGGCCACGACGAAAAGTCCAGACACTTCGTGTCCGGACTTTTCGGATTTATACCCTGACAGGCGAAAAATCCGCGATCGCCAACTGGCTCGTGGCGAACAGTGCGCAGGCCGCCAGGCGTCGTGACGTGACGGGAACAGCGGCCGAGCGGCCGCGAAGCCGGGCCCGGCGTCAGCGCGTGGACGGGGTCAGCGCGGCGCCCACCTGGTCCACCAGGCCGGACATCTCGAACGCCACCTGGCCCACGTCGCAGCCGGGCTGCACCATCGCGGCCAGGCACGCCAGGGTGTCGCCCTCGCCGAGCGCCATCACGAACAGCAGGCTGCGGCCCATCTCCACGATCGTGCGCAGCACCGGGCCGGCCTCGGTGCACGCCGACAGGCCCTGCGCCAGCGACACCACCCCGGCCACCATCGCGGCGAGTTGGTCGGCCCGCTCCGGGGGCAGCTCGTTCGACGAGGCCACGAGCAGGCCGTCGCCCGAGACGGCGACCGTGTGCCGTACGCCGACGACCCGCTGCGTGAAGCCGCTCAGCAGCCAGTCCAGCCCCGTGGTCGATGTCATGCCGAAGGACGTCCTTCCGTATTGGTGGCCGCGCTCACCGGGTGCTGGGTGCGCGCGTGCTGGTAGCCGGTCAGAAGATCCCGGACGGCCTCGGGCTCGACGTCCACCGTAGGGCCGTCCGGGGTCCGTGCGGGACCCGGGAAGATCGGGGCGAGGGTCGAGCGCGGGTGCGGGACGTCGACCGGCTCGGCACCGGGCAGCGCGGGCCTGCGCTCGATCGGTCGCGGGGCAAGGAGGCGTACCGCCGGGGGATCCTCGACACCGGGAGCGTCGGCGAGGAGGAGCTCGGCGGGCAACTGCACCTCCGCGCACAGGCCCTCGCCGGACGGCGGGACCTGCAGGGTCACCGCGAGGCCGTGCCGGGCCGCGAGGCGGGCCACGACCATGAAGCCGGTGCGGGGCGCGCCGACAGCGTCCGACGCGCGCGCGGAACCAAGACCGTCGCGCGAGGGGTCGAGGCCGGCGAGCCGGGCGTTGAGCTCCGAGAGGCTCGGCGGGTCGAGGCCCGGGCCGCGGTCGGTGACCTCCACGACGACGACCTCGCCGGCCCGGCGGCCCTCGACGAGCACCGGGCGGTCGGGCGGGCCGTTGCGGACGGCGTTGTCGAACAGCTCGGCGAGCAGGTGCGCGACGTCGTCGACGGCCTCGGGGACGATCCGCACATCGGGGGCGATCCGGCCGTACTCGATGCGCCGGTAGTCCTCGATCCGCGACTGCGCGGCGCGCAGCAGGTCCAGCAGCGTCACCGGCTCGCGGCGGCCGGGGGCGGTGTCGGCGCCGGCGAGCACGAGCAGGCTCTGGTTGTCGTGGCGCATCTGGGTCGCGAGGTGGTCGAAGGCGAAGAGCTGCGCCAGGCGGTCGGGGTCGGCCTCGTCGCGCTCGGCGGCGTCGAGGCGCTGCAGCAGGGTGTCGGCCAGGCGCTGGTTGCGCCGGGCCCGGCCGGCGAGCAGGCCGGCGAGCGCGGCCGTCGTGCCGCCGGGGGCGGTCTGCGGCGGTACCTCCGCGGAGCGCCGCCTCGACGAGTCCGGCACGACCCGCGCCGCCAGGGCGACGGAGCCGGCCACGACGGCGAGCAGCAGGGCCAGGCCCGCGACGATCGTGCGCTGCTGCGCGTCGCGGGCGGCGGCGGCCAGCGCGGTCTCGTCGGCGCCGGCGTCGGCGGAGAGCGCGGTGAGGGCGTCGAGGGCGGGCTGGGCGTCGCCGCCGAGGCCGGAGGGCACCAGGCTCAGGCGGTCCCGCCACGCCTGCGGGGCCACGTCGGCGAAGCGGCGCAGCGCCTCGAGGTGGGCGGCCCGATGCTCGGCGAGGCTCTCCCGCCGGGCCGGCGTGTCGGCCCCGCGCAGGTCGAGCAGCTGCACCTGGGCCAGCTCCTCGCGGGCCACGGCGAGCCAGCCCGACGCGCGGGCGGCGTCGGTCACCGCCCCGGGGCCGGCGGACCCGGCGACGACCTGCCGCAGCCGCACGAGGTCGCTCACGATTTGGGTGTACTGCATGAGGTACTCCCCCGCCGCGACCTCCTGCGCGCCCGCGGTCGCCCCGGCGCGCAGCGACCCGAGCCCGTCCAGGTCGGCGGAGAGGGCCGGGGTGAGCAGCCCGGCGCGCGCGGCCTCGGCGCGCAGCGCGCCCACCGCCGGGTCGGCCGCCGCGACGCGGGCGTCGAGCGCGGCGCGGGCCATGTCGTGGTCCAGGTCGGTGCCGGACAGCAGGAGCCCGGCGGCGGCGTACCGCTCCCCGCTCAGCTCGGCGGCGGCCCGGTCGGCGGCAACGCCGGCCGCGACCGCGGCGCGCAGGTCGACGGTCAGCTCGTCCTGCCTGGTGTACCCGTAGGCGGCGATGCCGGCCAGCCCGAGCAGGCCGAGCAGCGGGACGAGCAGCACGAGGCCGACCTTGGCGGCAACGGAACGATCGGCGAGGCGGCGCCGGCGGACGAGCGCAGGATCGATCACAATCGTTACCCCCTGCCCTCGGCCGGTCACTTATACGTACACCTTGAGCACTCTGTGCGGAAGAGATGACTTCCGGTAACCGGCATCGATCGCGGCGAGCGCGCCGGTTTTGCACGGTTTCGCGAAGAAGGTCGCTGGCTTAAGCAAGAAGAAAGGCAAAGTTGAAAGGTCCTCGCACCGCCCGGCTTGAGGGGCGATCACCGGCTCACTAGATTTCCATGCGTGCCAGAACGGCTCTTCTCGGATGACCCGGGCGACGCGCCCAAGAAGGTGAAGGGCGCGTTCTTCTCGGACTACACCGGCGAGTTCCCGATGCCCCGGGTGCTGCAGTCCCCGCGGGCCGTCGCCGACGACACCGGCGAGGGGCCCGCCCTGGGCGCGCCCGCCGCCCGCCGCAAGGCCGGCGGCCCGGCGCCCGCGTGGCTGCGCACCGGCCGGCCCGCCCTGCACGAGCTGACGCGCAACCGCCGCCAGGCGCTCATGGCCCTCGGCGGCGGCGCCGTCGCCCTCGGCGCGCTCGGCTCCGGCGCGGCGGCGGTGCTCGGCGCGCCGGCGGCCGAAACCGATGACTTCGTCAAGACCGGCAGCGGCGGCGGCAACGTCTCGCCGCGCGACGCGGGCTCGTTCTCCAACCGCGACTCGAGCTACACCAGCGGCCAGGGCGACCTCAACGACCTGGGCGCCTCCGGCACCGCCGACACCCCCTCGGCCGCCGCCGTCGCCGCAATGCGCGCCACCCCGCGCTTCCCCACGCCGCTCAACCGCGACCCGGTGCTGCACCTGCTGCGCCGCGCCACCTTCGGGCCGACCGCGGCCGACGTCGCGCTGGTGAAGCAGGTCGGCATCGACGCCTGGATCGACCAGCAGCTGGAGCCCGACAAGATCGAGGACCCGGTGGCCGACGCGGCGCTGAAGGCCGTGCCGACCGCGACGATGTCGACCGCGGACATCCGCGCCGCCGTCAAGGACGGCGACAACAAGCCGATGTACGAGCTGACCCGCGCCGTGCTCGCCCGGCAGATGTGGAGCGGCCGGCAGCTGTTCGAGGTGATGGTCGACTTCTGGAACAACCACCTCAACGTGACCAGCCCGTTCGACGGCGGCTGGGACGTGCGCGGGCCGTACGACGTGGGCGTCATCCGCCAGCACGCGCTGGGCAAGTTCTCCGACATGCTCATCGCGTCCGCGCGCGATCCGGCTATGATGCGGTACCTCGACAACACCTCCTCCGACAAGCGCAACGTCAACGAGAACTACGGGCGCGAGCTGCTGGAGCTGCACACCGTCGGCATCGACGGCGGGTACAACGAGAAGGACGTGCGCAACTCGGCCTACCTGATGACCGGGCGCACGGCGACGCGCGACGGCACGTTCCGGTATGACCAGAACAAGCACTGGACGGGCGCGGTGAAGGTGCTGGGGTTCCAGCACGCCAACAAGTCCGCCAAGGACGGCCTGGCCGTCGGCGACGCCTACCTGCTGTACCTGGCCACCCACCCGTCGACCGCGCGCTACGTGGCCCGCAAGCTCTGCGTGCGGTTCGTGTGCGACACCCCGCCGCAGGGGCTCGTGGACCGGCTGGCCAAGACCTACCAGGAGAGCGGCTCGGCGATCGTGCCGGTACTCAAGATGCTGTTCCGGTCGCTGGAGTTCTGGATCGCCACCGGCCTCAAAACGCGCCGGCCGCTGGAGAACTTCGTGGCCACGGCGCGGGTGGTCGGCACCAAACCCGGCTCCGACACCGCCAAGGCGCTCGAGGACCTCTACAACTTCACCAACAAGCTCGGCCAGCCGCCGCTGGGCTGGGGGCCGCCGGACGGCTACCCCGACGTGGCCACGGCGTGGAGCTCGGCCGCCGGCATGCTGGAGACCTGGAACGCGCACCGGGCATTCGTCCAGGGGCAGTGGAGGGGCCTGGACAACCCCAAGGCCGACACGCTGGTCACGCAGCCGGCCGCGACGCTCGGCACGTATCTCGACGTGCTGGCCAACCGGCTGGTCTTCCAGCCGATGCAGCAGCCCGAAAAGGACGCGCTCATCAAGTTTCTGGGCGCCAAGGCCGACACCCGCGTCACCGACAACAACCTCGGCGGCAAGCTGCCCCTGCTGGCGCCGCTGATCCTCGACTCCGTCTACCACGCGCTGCGGTGAGCCACATGAGCGACTTTTCCGACCGTACCGGTGGGGGCCTCTCCGAGGGCCTGCCGCCCGGCGAGCGGCGGCCGGCCGACCTCGACGAGCTGCGCCGGCACGGCCCCAACCTGTGCGAGGCCGCCATCCGCGTGCACGCGGAGCAGGTCACCGACGAGCTCGCCGCCGAGCGCGACAAGTGGAGCAAGGGCTTCACCCGCCGCCGGCTCGTGCAGGGCGCGGGCTTCGTCGGCGTCGCCGCGCTCGGCACGCAGCTGGTGACCAGCCGCGTCTCGTTCGCCGCCCCCGAGGACAACAAGAACACGCTCATCGTCATCTTCCTGCGCGGCGGGATGGACGGGCTGTCCGTCGTCGCGCCCGGTGACGACCCGAACTACAAGCAGATGCGGCCCAACATCGCGGTACCGATGGCGGCGATGATGCCGGCAGGGCGCGGCTTCGGCCTCAACCCGGCGATGACCTCCCTCTACCCGCTCTGGCAGTCCGGCAAGATGGCCGCGGTCCACGCCGTCGCCTCGCCCGACGCCAGCCGCAGCCACTTCCAGGCGCAGGACGCGCTGGAGCGCGGCGCCGCCTCGGTCGCGGTGCGCACCGGCTGGCTCGACCGGGTGCTCGCGCAGATGGGCCCCGGCACGACGTTCCGCGCCATCGCGCAGGGCTCGGCGCTGCCCCGCTCGCTCGTCGGCGGCGAGCAGGCGATCGTGCTCAACGGCATGCGGGACTTCCGCATCGACAACGACAGCATGCGCTCGCAGACGATGGACGCGCTCAAGACGCTGTACACCGGGCTGGACCACCCGCTCGCCGCCACGGCGGGGAGCACGCTGCAGGCCATCAGCACGGCGCAGAAGCTCGCCACGACGCAGTACCGGCCGGCCGAGGGCGTGCAGTACCCCGGCGGCGGCCTCGCCGACCGGCTCAAGGACATCGCCCAGCTGCTCAAGGCCGGCGTCGGCCTGCGCGTCGCCGCCCTCGACGTCGGCGGCTGGGACATGCACACCAACCTGGGCCGCGTCGACGGCGGCGACATGAAGAACTCGCTGACCAACCTCTCCGACGCGATCGGCGCGTTCTGCACCGACATCGGCCCGCTGCTGGAGAGCACGACCGTCATCACGATGAGCGAGTTCGGCCGCCGCGTGCAGGAGAACGGCAACGTCGGCGTCGACCACGGCCACGGCAACGCGATGCTGCTCTTCGGCGGCGGCCTCAACGGCGGCAAGGTGCACGGCAACTGGCCGGGCCTGGCCCCGTCAGCCCTCGACCAGGGCGACGTGGCGGGCGCCAACGACTACCGCGACATTCTGGCCGAGATGCTCAAGAAGCGGTTCGACGTCGGCGACCCCACGGCCATCTTCCCCAACCACGACTTCAAGACGCTGGGCGTCTTCAAAGGCTGAACACGGCTCCCGTCGTCGTCGACAGCGTGCACGCGTTGCCGAACGTGTGGCGGTACGCGACCTTGCGCCCCTTCCACCGCCCGGTCGCGGTCACCGTCACCGGGTCCCACTGCAACGTGCAGACCCCGCCGTTGAGCTGCAGGCGGTCGAACTTGCCGCCCGCCTTGGCCAGCTCCGTGCACGCGTCGTAGGCCTGACGGTGGCTGCCGCCGGCGGGCTGGCAGGTCAGCACGGCACGGCGCTGCGCGGGCCGGCTCGAGTCGCCCTTGGCAACGGTGAGCACGAGCTGCGTCCCCGTCGCCGATCCGTCTCGTGCCATTGCGGCGTCGGTGGTGGCGGTCATCGGTGGTCGCGTCGCGCGCACGTCGGCCGCCAGCGCGGCGCCCGGGGCCGCCACCTCCACCGCACCGACCGCCGCCAGCAGCACCGTCGCCGCCGCGGCCAACCGTGTCGCACCCATCCGTAACCCCCGTCGCACCTCTCCTGGCTCGCAGAGCCTACGCCACTTTGCCGCGATTTGCCGGATTTTTCTGATAAATGCACTTTACCCGGTACACCGTGCGTCGAATTCTGTCGCGCCGCGCACCCCGTTGATCGATGTGCGGGATTAGGGTGCATACACGACACTCCTTGTTGGGAGGTGCCCCGTGACGCAGGATGTGCGGGCCCAGAAGCTCGTCGCCGGGCTGCTCAGGGTGGCCGTGATGGCCCCCACCGACGGCCCGGAGCCCGACCACGGCCTCCCCCCGGCCCACCGCCAGGTGATGCTGCTACTGGGCCGCCGCGACCGCGAATACCGCCTCTCCGACCTGGCCGGCGACCTGGGCTCCTCGGTCGCCGTGGCGATGGCGCTGCTCTCCCCGCTGATCGCGGAGGGCCTGGTCGAGATGCGCCCCGCCCCGTCGTACGCCGCACGCGACATGCGCGTCGCCGCCACCGACCGCGGCCTGTCCACCACGCCGGCCCCGGCCAACTGGGCCGACGAGCTGCTGTCCGAGGTGGAAACCCTGACCGACAACCAGCAGGCGCGCCTGCTGCGCATGGTCACCGCGAAGATCGGCCTGATGCAGCAGCAGGGCAGCATCCCGGTCACCCGGATGTGCCTGTCATGCCGCTTCTTCGACGGATACCGCCACCCGGGCACGGACACCCCGCACCACTGCTGGTTCGTCGACGCCCCGTTCGGCTACCGCGAGCTGCGCCTGCACTGCCCCGACCACATCCCCGGCGGCCCGCCACCGGGCGCGGCATAGCCCTCCCCGCGCACGGGCGGACGCGCACGCACACTGCGTGCACCCACCGGTGAACCTGGACACACTGCCCGCTGCGCCCCGCCCGAAGTGCTCTTATGCTGTTCGCGTGACGAGCTGGGAAACACCATGACCATGTCGGTGACGACCAACGTCATGATGGACGGATCGACGGTGCTCACCGTGCGGGGCGAGGTCGATCACGGCAACGCGGCCACGCTGCGTCAGGAGATCGTCTCCGCCGCCACCGAGCGTCGCCCGGGGGTGCTGCGAGTGGACCTCGGCCTGATCACGTTCCTGGACTCGGCCGCGGTCGGAGCCCTGGTAGGCGCGCAGCGCGAGTGCGGCACCGAGGGCGTGCGCATGGTGGTCTCGCGGGCCAGCCCCTTCGTCCACCGCCAGCTGCGCATCGCCGGCGTCCACGAGATGCTCGGCACCCCGGCCGAGCACGACACCAACCACACCGTGTTCTGAGTGTTCTGTCGCACTGCCGCAGCAAAGATCCGAACCAACTACCCCCGGGCCTGGGCCCCGATGCGCCCAGCGAGCGGCATTCCCCCAAAGCCGACATACCCGAAATTTCGCCCCACAGGCGAAAGATCCGGCGCGTAGCGCCGGATCGGAGGGCGGACCAGTTGGAGGTTCGGACCGGTTGCCGTAGGGCTTGAGAGCGGGGGTCCTCGGGAAAGTTTCACGGCGCGCCGAGGGTGCGCGGGCGCGGACGGGTCAGGCGCTGGTCGAGTCGGTCGCCACCGGGGCCGGGACCGCGGCCTGGGTCGGGACCTCGTAGCGCTTCGGGGCGGGGCGCACGTCGTCGTGCGGGAAGACCCACACCCGGTAGGCCCACAGGCGGAAGACCATCGCGAGGGCCACGCCGATGATCATGCCGAAGACGAAGTCGGAGATCTCCTCGACCGCGTGGCTCACGTTCGGGTAGTGCAGGCCGAAGGTGTATTGCGCGATCCACAGCGGCGCCGAGTTCACGGCCACGCCGATGCCGTTCACCACGGTGTACAGCAGCATCTCGTGGTGGCGACGCCGGCCGCCGCGGGTGCGGAAGGACCACTCGCGGTTGAGGAAATAGGACACCACCGTCGCGATGATATTGGCGATCGTCAGCGCGGTGACCGGCTTCGCCCCGAGCACCGTCAGGCGCAGCGCGTAGTTGAAGACCAGGCTGACCACGTAGCAGAGGCCGCCGACGATGACGAACTTCACCGTCTCGCGATGCTTGCGCAATAGCGCTGCCAGGGGATTGGGCAGCCAGTTGAGGGTCCGGTCTGTAAGACGCATCGGGCCGGACTATACCCGGCGAACCTTGCGATATGCCCACCCCTGTCGCGGAAAACCGGCGGGTGGCGGTCGGACGGAACGCTCAGCGATCACCCGTGCACACCGACGTAGCGGGCGTGACCGCGACCGCCTCGTCGACGGGGCCCACGACGACGCAGTACGGCACGCCCGGGTCCACGTCGCGGATCACATACCGCGCGGTGCCCGGCGGCACGGTGGTGACCACCGCGGTGGGCGCCTCGGCGCGGGACAGCGCGACGACCACGGTCACCGGCAGCGCCGCCCAGGTGACGATGAGTTCCGTGCGGCCGTCCCGCAGCCGCAGATCGCGCACCACGGCGGCGGCCGCTGACGCCGGCGGGGCGCCGGCTGCGGAGGACGACGGCGGCGAGGCGACCGCCGCCGACAGGGTCGCCGCCGGCGCGGACAGCGCGGCGCCGACGGCCGCCGGGGAGGTCGCGGCCTGCGGCGACGGCGCCCGGGCGGGCCGGTGCCACAGGAGAAGCCCGGCGAGTACCGCCGCACCCAGGACGACGACCACCACGGACAGCAGCGGCCACGCGGACCGCAGCCGCCGCGGAGGCTGCGAATCGGGCGGCGGAGGCTGCGGGGGCTGCGGAGGTTCGGACGGCTCGGGAACGGCCGGATCGGCGACCGGACCGGCGACCGCCGGCGCCGGATCCCTGACGGGTGGTGACGACACCGGTGCGGAGGGCATCGGCGGCTCGACGGCCGCCAGCTCCCACTCGACGGCCTTGGTGAGCGGGTGCCGCGTGCCCAGGCGCGCCCGCGCCGCGGCGTGCGCCAGCGTGAACAGGCGCCGGGCCGCGGCGACGTCGCCCCCGGCGTGCTGCAGCGCGGCCAGCTCCGCCGCGATCCGGATGGTGTCGAGGTCCTCCGCGCCGTACTCGCGGCGGTGTACGACATACGCGGCGTTGAGCATGCTCAGCGCGAGCGCCGTCTCGCCGCGGTCGCGCTGCAGCAGCGCCAGGTTGACCCGGGCCAGGCGCACCGCGCGGCACACCGGCTCGGCGCCCTCCTCGTCGATGCCGCTGTCCAGCACCCGGTGGTAGAGCCGCTCGGCCTCGTCCCACTCGTCGTAGTCGTGCCGCACCGCGGCCAGCACCGCGACGGCGTGCACGGTCGCGCGGTGCGCCGGGCCGTAGCGCCGCTCCGCCTGCACGGCGACGGCGTCGGCCAGGTCGTACGCCGCGTCGAGCTCGCCCAGCTCGCGCAGCACCTCGGCGAGCAGGCGCCGGGCGGTGAGCCGATCGTCGTCGGCGAGGCCGGGCTCGTCCAGCAGCTGCTGGACCGCGGCGCGGGCGCCCGGGAAGTCCCACTCCACGATGCGGCGCCCGACTTCGTCCAGCCGGTCAGTGACATCGACAGCACTCACAGTATCCCTCCGCCCTGCGAGCTTAGGGATGTCGATGACGCAACGCCAGCCTTCGATCACGCAAGGAAACGGAACGCGTGGCCTCGGCTCCGGCAGCCTGCCACGTCGCTGCCGGAGCCGAGCCGTTCGCGTTGCCGCGTCAGAAGCCGCGGGCGCCGCACACTGTGAAGGTTCGGCCGCCCGCCAGGGGCCTTGAGGGATTCAGCCGACGATTCGCCGGTACAGCCGCAGATAGTCGTCCACCATGCGCTCGGCGGAGAAGCGTTCGAGCGCGCGGGCGCGCACCCGGGCGCGGTCGAGCTTGAGCGCGTCGTCGAGCGCGCCGGCCGCCTCCGCGGCGTTCGCCACGAGGTAGCCGGTGACGCCCTGATCGACGACCTCGGGCATCGAGCCCAGGGGATAGGCGAGCACGGGCGTACCGCAGGCCATCGCCTCCACCACGGACAGCCCGAACGGCTCGGCGAACCCGATCGGGTGCAGCAGCGCGGCCGCGCCGCCGAGGACCTCGGCGCGCCGCGCGGGGCCGATGTTGCCGGCGTAGACGATCTGCTCGCCGTCGACGTGCGGCATGACCTCCTCGGCGTGGTACCGCTCGTCGTGCACCGGCCCGCAGATGAGCAGCCGCCGACCGGCCGCGCGGGCGATCCGGATCGCCTCCGCGGTGCCCTTGTCGGGGTGGATGCGGCCGAATGCGACCAGCGACTCCCCCGGCTCGGCGCGGAACGGGAACTGCCGCGCGTCGATGCCGTGGTAGATGGTCGCCGCGTAGTCGAGACCCGGGCCGCGGTCGGCGTCGGAGATGGACACGTAGGCCGAGCGGGCCCGCTGGTAGGCCGGCAGGATCGCCGGCGAGCAGAAGCCGTGCACGGTGGTGAGCAGCCGGGTGCGGCAGAACTCGCTCATCGCCAGCGGCAGCCAGTCGAGGTTGTTGTGCACCAGGTCGTACTCGCCGCTGCGGGAGTAGCAGTGCGCGATGTGGATGGCCTCCCAGACCCGGCCGTCGTAGCTCGCGTCCTCGTTGTACGGGCGCGCCACGACGCCGTCGAGGCGGGCGGAGGTGATCGAGTCGAGGCTGGCGAAGAGGGTGACGTCCACGCCGCGGGCCACGAGCCCCTCGGCGAGCAGGGACACGACCTGTTCCCACGGCCCGTACGCCCGCGGCGGCGTGCGCCAGGCGATCGGGCCGAGCAGTGCGACCTTCATCTGAGCCCCCTACCCGCGCGCCATCGCGCGAATCCCCTCCCATCATGTCCCCTCCCATCACGGTGCCGGGCTCAATTCCGCGGCCGGGCTGCCGATAAGGAGTCAGCCGATTCAGCGACTTCCCGGGGAGTTCGATGGCCGCATGGCGCTGGTACGCGGCCCTCGGGCTCGGCACCGTGCGACCGCGGCCCGCGTGGACCGGGCCGGGCACCTGGGAGACGCCGGAGCAGGCGGAGCGGCTGCGGCAGCTGGACTGCCCCAGGCGCAGGGGTACCACTTCTCCCGGCCGCTGCCCGCGGCGGACCTGGACGAGGTGCTGACCGCCTCCGGCGGCGTGCTGCGCGGGGCTACGCCTTCCGCAGCAGCCGGTGCTGCCTGACCACCGGCACGGACAGGGTCTTGTACCCCACCTGCTCGAACAGCACCGTCATCTGCTCCCCGGCGTAGGACAGCACGACGCCCTTGCCCCACTCGCCGTGGCGGACCTCGCTGTGCACCGGGAAGGGCGCGTCCGCGGCAGCGGCCAGGCCGGCGGCGGCGCTGCCGTCGGAGCAGTTGTCGCAGTGGCCGCAGGTGCCCTCGAGGTGCTCGCCGAAGTACGCCAGCAGCGTCCGGCCGCGGCACTGCTCGGTCTCGGCGAAGTTGCGCATCATGTCCAGCCGCGAGCGGGACACGGTCTGCTGCCGCTCGGCCTGCGCGTCGGCGAGCTCGGCCGCCCGCGCCGGGGTCGGGGCCCAGTGCGGCGCCTTCACCCGCCCGCCGGTGAGCATGCGCGCGCCGCCGACCTCCTCCAGCAGCGTCAGCAGCTGGCCCAGCCGGCGGTTGCCCAGCCCCGTGCGCTCCTCGAGCTCGTCGCGGGTCAGCGGCTTGTCCGCGGCGCGCAGCAGCGCGGCCAGGGACGCGACCTCCTCGCGGTCGACGGAGACGTTGGTGAAGAACTTGCGCAGGCCGCTGTCCTCGGTGCGGTGCAGCAGCAGCACGGTCGCCGGCTTGCCGTCGCGGCCCGCGCGGCCGATCTCCTGCAGGTAGGAGTCGGGCGAGTCGGGCAGGGACACGTGGTTGACCCAGCGGATGTTCGGCTTGTCGATGCCCATGCCGAATGCCGTGGTGGCCACCATGATCGGTACCTCGTCGGCGAGGAACGCCTCGTGGGCGCGCTCGCGCTCGCCGGTGCTCATGCCGCCGTGGTACGCGACGGCGTCGAAGCCCTCCCGCTCCAGGCGCTCGGTGAGCTCCTCGGTGGCGCGGCGGGTCGGGGCGTACACGATCCCGGGCGGCGTCGACTCGCGCAGCCGGGCGACGAGGCGCCGCCAGCGGGTCTCCTCGTCCGGGCAGTGCACCGACTCGAGGTACAGGTTGGGCCGGTCCAGGCCGGTCACCACGACCTCTGGGTCGCGCATCCCGAGCCGCTCGATGATGTCCTCGCGCACCGGCGGCGAGGCGGTCGCGGTCAGCGCGACGATCGGCGGGCGGCCCAGCTCGCGGATGAACTGCCCCAGCTGCAGGTAGTCGGGGCGGAAGTCGTGGCCCCACGCCGAGACGCAGTGCGCCTCGTCGACCGCGACCAGGCTCGGCCTGAGCGCCTTGATCTGCGCCACCCGAGCCGGGTCGGCGAACTGCTCGGGGGTCAGGAAGACGAACTCGGCGTCGCCGGCCCGCAGCGCCTCCAGCGCCTCCTCGCGCTCGCCGCGGCCCTCCGCGGAGGACAGCCGCACCGCGACCAGCGACTCGTGGTGGCGGGCGGTCAGCGAGGCGATCTGGTCCTGCTGCAGCGCCAGCAGCGGCGACACGACGATGGTCGGCCCGGGCAGCAGGGGCGCCGGCACCTGGTAGATCGCGGACTTGCCGGCCCCGGTGGGCAGCACGGCCAGCGCGTCGCGCCCGGCCATGAGCGCCTCCATCGCGCGCAGCTGCTCGTCGCGCAGCCGCTCCCAGCCGAAGCGTTCGAGCGCGATTCGGCGCAGATCGTCCGTCGTCATGCGCGCCTTCCTATCATCCTCAGCCGCGCCGGGCCCGCATCGGCCCATCGTCTGGTAGTACGGCAGGTATGCCTATCGAGACGCAAGGCGTGGTCGCACTGGGCAAGGGCCGCCCAGTCAGCCTCGAGACCGTTGTCGTACCCGAGCCCGGCCCCGGCGAGGCCCGGGTCGAGGTCCAGGCGTGCGGCGTCTGCCACACCGACCTGCACTACCGCGAGGGCGGTATCAGCGACGACTTCCCGTTCCTGCTCGGCCACGAGGCGGCGGGCATCGTGGAGTCCGTCGGCCCGGGCGTCACGGAGGTGGCCCCCGGCGACTTCGTGATCCTCAACTGGCGCGCCGTGTGCGGCCAGTGCCGGGCGTGCCTGCGCGGGCGCCCGTGGTACTGCTTCAACACCCACAACGCGAAGCAGAAGATGACGCTCGGCGACGGGACCCCGCTCTCCCCCGCCCTGGGCATCGGCGCGTTCCTCAGGCACACGCTGGTCGCCGCCGGCCAGTGCACCAAGGTCGACCCGCAGGCCCCCGCCACGGTCGCCGGCCTGCTCGGCTGCGGCGTGATGGCCGGCATCGGCGCCGCCGTGAACACCGGCAACGTCACCCGCGGCGACTCCGTGGCCGTCTTCGGCTGCGGCGGCGTCGGCAACGCGGCCATCGCCGGCGCGCACCTGGCCGGCGCGACCACGATCATCGGCGTCGACGTAGACGTGCGCAAGCTGGCCTGGGCCAGCGACTTCGGCGCCACCCACGTGGTCAACTCCCGCGAGACCGACCCGGTCGAGGCGATCCGCGCCCTGACCGGCGGCTTCGGCGCCGACGTGGTCATCGAGGCGGTGGGCCTTCCGCAGGTGTACGAGCAGGCGTTCTACGCCCGCGACCTGGCCGGCACGCTCGTGCTCGTCGGCGTGCCCCGCCCGGAGATGCGGCTGACGCTGCCGTTCCTGGAGGTCTTCGGCCGCGGCGGCGCGCTCAAGTCCAGCTGGTACGGCGACTGCCTGCCCAGCCGCGACTTCCCCACGCTCATCGACCTGTACCTGCAGGGCCGCCTGCCACTGGAGAAGTTCGTGACGGAGACCGGCGACCTCGGCGACGTGGAGGAGGCATTCCACAAGATGGAGCGCGGCGAGGTGCTCCGCTCGGTCATCGTCCTGAGCTGACAGCACGCGCCGACTATCGGAAGGGCTTGTCGGCGATAGGTTCCCGATATATCGTCGAACTATCAAACGATGGTTCGACGAATGGGGGATGCGATCATGAGGTCGCGACAGGGGTTCTTCGACGCCGGGGCGTGGCAACGCGGGTTCGGCAGCTTCATCCCGCCGTTTCCGCCCGGGGGCGGGCGCGGCTGGGGTCATCACGGGCACGGGCCCGGCCGGGGGCGCTCCCGCGGCGGCCGGCCGAACGTGCGCCAGGCCGTTCTCGCGCTGCTGCACGAGCGGCCCATGCACGGCTACGAGATGATCCAGGAGATCGAGCAGCGCACGGGCGGCATCTGGCGGCCCAGCCCCGGGTCGGTTTACCCGACCCTGCAGATGCTCGAGGACGAGGGGCTCATCGCCGCCGAGGAGAGCGGGGGGCGCAAGCGGTTCGTGCTCACCGAGACCGGACGGCCCGAGGCCGAGGCCGCGGCGCAGAACGCGCCCTGGCAGGAGTACGGCGACGAGAACGTCTCGCAGGCGCAGGAGTTCCGCGACGCCGCGTTCGGGATCATGGACGCGCTGCGGCAGGTCGGTTTCAACGGCACGAGCGAGCAGCGCGCACAGGCGCTCGAGGTGCTGAGCGAGACCCGCCGGAAGCTGTACGCCATCCTGGCCGACTGACGGCCGAGCAAAGGATCGGCGACTCGAAATCCACAGACGCGGTCCCGGGGCGTGCGGCCCCGGGACCGGCCGCGCAGAAGGAACCCGCCATGCGTTGGTGGACCATTCGCCCGGCGCCGCCGCCGGCGCCGCCCGGGACCGAGGCCGGCCCGGGGCAGGCTACGGCCGCCGCGCCGGATCCTCGTTCCGGCCGCCCAGCGCCGCCCAGACCTGGTTGACGGTCTCGAACACCACGCGCTCCGGGAGCGCCTCCAGGGCATCCAGCACCTCGTCCGGCGCGTTCATCTCGGACGCGCCGGCGATGAGGTCGTCGCGGTCGCCCGGCAGGCTCGCCTTCGGGATGTACCGGCCCAGGTTGCTGCGCGCGTCCACCTCGTCGGCGGTCATGCCGAGCGGCGCGCCGCCCGGGCGCGCGCCCTCGCCACCCAGGTCGACCTGACGGGCCTCCAGCTCCGCCTCGCGCCGCAGCCGGTCGTCAAGGACCGCCCCGTGCTTGGTGTTTCCTCGCTGCATGACATCCATGAAAGCGGAGGTACCCGACCAAAGCTCCCCCAAACGGCTCACCCTCCGATTGAGAACCCACGCGCCTGGGTAGGCAGTTGGCCATCAGCCCGATACACCGCACTCCGAACCCCCCGGCGTGCCGGCCCGGGCGATTCGCAGGAGGTGAGCACACAGTGGCACGCATCGGGCAGCTGTTCGGCGGTCGCGGCGTGACCGATCGCGACGGCGACGGCGACAAGACCGAGCGGACGGCCGACCGCAACCGTGACCGTGACGGGAAACGAACCGAGCGGACGGCCGACCGCAAGCGCGACGGGAGCGGCGAACGAACCGAGCGGATCGCTGCCCGCGACCGCGACGGTGCCGGTGACCGCGGCGCGACCGCCATGCGCCCCACCATCGACCGCGAGCCGATCAGCCCGCCCGCGCCGCCCGTCACGAAGCCGGACGCCGAGGCGGTCACCCGGCCGGCGCCGGTCCGCCAGGCGCCCGCCCGGGTCAGCCTGCTCGCGACGTGCGGCCTAATGCTCGGCGTCGCCGGCGTCGCGGTCGCGCTGACCGGGCTGCTCGCGCCGTGGGCGATCGCCGTCGGCGCGCTCGGCCTGCTGTTCTCGTTCGGCGGCATCATCGCCGGCGTGCGGCCCAACGTGGCCGGGCGCGGGCTGGGGACGCTGGGCGTGCTGTTCAGCGGTACGGCCGTCGTCTTCGCCATCCTCGCGATGACCGGGCAGGTCAGCTGGCTCGACAGCCACACCGACCAGGTCGCGCGCCTCAAGGACTGGCTCGACGCCCGGCTGCCCTGGATGAAGGACTGGTGACGCCGACATAACCGAAACAAGGTATAAGTCGGATAAGTCCGGATCACGAAGTGTCCGGACTTATCCGTCGCATCATCCCGCGGCCACCGGTTCCGCCGGGGCGGGCTCCGGGGCCGGGGCCCGGCGCCGTGTCGAGAGGACCGAGCCCGCCAGGATCAGGGCGAACGCCACGCCGGTCAGGGGTGTCACGTCCTCGCCGAGCACGAGCGCGCCGAGCAGCACCGCGACCGCCGGGTTGACGAACGTGATGACCGTGGCGCGCACCCCGCCGACCTCGGCGATGAGCGCGAAGAACAGCACGAACGCCAGCGCCGTGCAGATGACGGCCAGGGCGAGCGCGGCCAGCGCCGGGCGCAGGGTCACGTGCCGGGCCAGGTCCGGCAGGCCGGGCACCGCGACCGGGGCGAACATCAGCGCGCCGACCACCAGGGACGCGGCCGCGACGCCGTAGCGGGGCACGTCGGACAGCCAGCGCTCGATGATGAGCGGGCCGATGGCGTAGCACACGACGACCCCGCCGAGCTCGAGCATCGCAGTGAGGCCGCCGGCGCCCGCGTGGAAGCCCAGCAGCACGGCGACGCCGGCGAAGCCGATCAGCAGGCCGCCGACGCGGCCGGCGGTGAGCCGCTCGTCGCGGTTGGTCAGCCGGGCCAGGACGGCGGCGACGAGCGGTACGCCGGCGATGACCAGGCCGGTGAAGGAGCTGTCGACGTGCCGTTCGGCGTCGGAGAGCAGCAGCCAGGGCAGGCCGATCTCCACGACGGTGTACACGAGCAGCGGCAGCCAGGGGCGCAGCGACGCGCGTAGCTCGCGGCGGGCGAGGGCGATCGGCAGCAGCAGGACGGCGCCCATGGCGGTGCGCAGGAAGACCAGCTCGGCGGGGCCGATCTCGCGAACCGCGACCTTGATCAGCAGATAGGGGATCCCCCACACCACGCACATGGCGCCGAAGAGGATCCAGCCACGACGACTCATGCCCCCGATTTCACGGCCGGCTGGCGGGCGGCGTCTTGAACGCTGTTGCGGAATGCGGCCGGGGTGACGCCCGTCACCCGCTTGAACCAGCGGGTCAGGTGGGCCTGGTCGGCGAAGCCGACGGCGCCGGCCACCTCGGCCGGGGTGCGGCCCGCGGCGAGCAGGTGCCGGGCGTGGCAGACCCGCTCGAGCACCAGCCAGGCGTGCGGCGGGAAGCCAGTCGCCTCGCGGAACACGCGCAGCAGGTGAAACGGGGACAGCTCCACGCCGGCGGCGAGCTCGCGCAGGCTCGGGGCGCACCGCAGGTCGGCCAGCAGCCGGTCGCGGATCTCGGCAACCTTGCGCGCGGCCGCGGCGTCGGAGGCGCGCGGGGCGCCGGGCCGCAGGCTCGCGGCGCCCGGTGACCGCGTGCGCGCGCCGTGCCGCTGGATCACGGCCTCGAACGCCCAGACGAGCCGGGAGTGCGCGGCGAGCGGGTCGAGGCCGGCGGTGAGCTCCTCGTGCGCGGTGCGGATCAGGTGCACGGTGTGCGGGTCCTCGACGATCGGCTCGTGAAACCCGGCGCGCTCGGTGTGGCCGTCGAAGAGCATGGCCTCGGTGGGGTACAGCACCCGGTAGGCCCAGCCCTCGGGGCCCGCGGCCATGCCGTCGTGCGGCTCGCCCGGCTCGAGGATGGCGAGGCTGCCCACGCCGGCCCGGCGCAGCTCGCCGCGGTAGTGGAACTGCTCCTCGCCGCAGGTGACGACGCCGATCGCGTAGGTGGCGTGGCTGTGCCGGGTGAACTGGTGCCGCCGGTAGCTCGCGGTCAGCAGGTCCAGAGCGTGGCGGCCGTCGTCGAACCGCGTCCACTCCGCCGACTCGCCCATGTGCCCCAACCTAGCCCGGCGGGAGCCTCGCCGAAAACGTCTACCAGGTCACGGGCGGCGCATCAGGCGTGGGCGGCGACCCGCAGCACGTGGTCGGTCAGCGACGGGTCGGCGCGCAGCTCGTCCGCGGTGTGCGTGGCGGCGACGACCCCGTCGGCGAGCAGGGCGACCCGGTCCGCCACGGCCAGGGCGTGCTCCGGCTGCTGCTCCACGAGCAGCACGGTGAGCCCGCCGCGGGCCAGCTCGGCGACGACCGCGCGGACCCGCTCGGCCAGGCCGACCGCCAGCCCCTCGCACGGCTCGTCGAGCAGCAGCAGCCGCGGCTGGGTCAGCAACGCCCGGGCGATGGCGAGCATCTGCGCCTCGCCGCCGGAGAGCTGGTCGCCACGGTTGCGCCGGCGCTCGCCGAGGCGGGGCAGGAGCTCCAGGACGCGCGGTACCGTCCACTCCCCCCGTCGCCGTGACAGCCGCAGGTGCTCGGCGACGGTCAGGCTCGGGAACACCCGCCGGCCCTGCGGCACCAGCGCCACCCCGGCGCGGGCCACCCGGTGCGCGGGCCGCCCCGCGAGCTCCTCGCCGTCGAGGCGGACGCTGCCGCCCTTGGGCCGGAGCAGCCCGCAGACGGTGTGCACGAGCGTGGTCTTGCCGGCCCCGTTGCGCCCCAGCACGGCCAGGGCCGTGCCGGCCGGCACCGTGAGGTCGACGCCGTGCAGCACCGTCCCGCCGCCGTAGCCGGCCTGCAGCCCCTCCACCGTGAGCGTCATGGCTTCACCCCCGCGTAGGCGGCGGCGACCTCGGGCGAGCGCCGCGTCTCGGCCACCGTGCCGGTGTGGACGTGGCGGCCGGAGTGCAGCACCGTCACGTGGTCGGCGAACCCGTACACCAGGTCCAGGTGGTGCTCCACCAGCAGCACGGCGACCCCGTCCGGCAGTTCGGCGAGCAGCCCGGCCAGCAGTTCGACCTCCGGCGGGGCGAGGCCCGCGGCCGGCTCGTCGAGCAGCAGCAGCGACGGCTCGCCGGCCAGCGCCATCGCGAGCTCCAGCTGCCGGCGCTGGCCGTGCGACAGCGCGCCGGCCTTCACGCCAGCCAGGTCGGCGAGACCGACCGCGGCGAGGCGGTCGCGGGCGCCCGCGCGCAGCCGGCCCCACGGCCGGCGGGCCGCGACGAGCACGTTGTCGAGGGCGGACAGCGTCGGCCAGACGGCCGGGTGCTGGTGGGTACGGCCGATGCCCAGCCGCGCCCGGCGGGCCGGGGACAGTCGGGTGACGTCGCGCCCGGCGAAATGGATCCGCCCGGCGGTCGGGCGCAGCGCGCCGGCGACGAGGCTGAGCAGCGTCGTCTTGCCGGCGCCGTTCGGGCCGATCAGGGCCCGCCGCTCGCCGGGCGCGAGCTGCAGGCCGACGCCGTCGAGGGCGGCCAGGTCGCCGTAGCGGCGGCCGAGGCCCTCCACTCGCAGGATCATCGCGCCGCCCCCTGCTCGGAGATCTGCTCGGAGCTCTGCCGGGAGACGGTGGCCGCGTCGTCGGGCGCGCCGCGGGGCGGAGGTGCCGCGGGCGGCGGCGCGGGCCGGCGCGGGCGGAGCCGGGACAGCGCCGACAGCGCCGCGCGGTCGCCGAGCAGGCCGTTGGGCAGCAGGTACACGCAGATGATGAACAGGCAGCCCAGCAGCAGCGGCGCGTGGCCGGCGCCCGCCAGCCAGTCCCGGGTGGCCACCACCAGGCCCGCGCCGACCAGGGCGCCGACCATGGACGTGGCGCCGCCGATGACGACCGCCAGGAGGATCAGCGCGGCCACGTCGAAGCCGCCGTCGCTCGGGGAGATGTACGACTGCACGGTCACCAGCAGGGCGCCGGCCACGCCGGCCAGGGCGCCCGCGACGACGTAGGCGGCCGTGAGGTATCCGGCGACCGGGTGCCCGCTGGCCCGCATCCGGCGCGCGTCGTCGCGGGTGGCCCGCAGCAGGGCGCCCGCGGGCGAGCGCAGCGCGAACAGCAGCGCGACGACGATGACGGTCACCACGGCGAGGGTGTAGAGGTACACCGCGCCGTCCGTGTCCAGGGCGGCCAGGCCCGGCAGCGGTACCACCTTGCCGAGCGCGAGCATGCCGTCGGTGCCGTGGGTGACGGACTTCCAGCGCCCGGCGACCGTCATGGTCAGCTCGCCGAGCGCGAGGGTGATCATAAGGACCACGACACCGCGGGCGTACACCACGAGCGGCGCGGTGAGCAGCGCGAAGAGCGCGCCGGCCGCGGCCGCGCAGAGCAGCTGCACGATACCGAGATCGACGTCGTTGCGCACGAGGATGGCGGTGGTGTACGCGCCGACCAGATACGGCGCGGTCTGGCCCAGCGTGGGCAGGCCGGCCACGCCGGTCAGGAGCGCGACGCTCACCGCGAGCAGGCCCACGATGAGGATCCGGGCGAGCATCTGGTTCGCGTACTCGTTCAGCGTCCACGCGAACGAGACCAGCAGCGCCAGCAGGGCCGCCGTCGCGACGTACAGGATCCATTTCATGCGGATCGCCCCGACGGCAGCAGGCCCCGGGCCCGCGCGGCGAGCGCGATCGCCATCGCGCCGAAGAGCGCGAACGGGGCAACGGTCGGGAAGTTGGCGACGCCGACGGTCTGGATCTCGCCGACCGCGATGGCCGCCACGAGGGCGCCGACGATCGAGCCCATGCCGCCGAGCACCACCACGACGAGCGACAGCATCAGTACCGTGTCGGCGGTGCGCGGGCCCGGGCCGATGATCGGGGCGCCGAGCGCGCCGGCGAGGCCGGCCAGGGCGCCCGCGCCGGCAAGGACGCCGGTGCGCACCGCGAACGGGGAGACGCCGAGCATGGCGACCATGTCCCGGTCGTCGACGGTGGCGCGCACCAGGCCGCCGACCCGGGTCCGGGCCACCAGCAGCGCGAGCCCGGCGGCGATGAGCGCGGCGACGCCGATCAGCGCCAGCCGGTACCCCGGGTAGCTGTGCCCGGCCAGGTGTACGGTCCGGTCGAGCGCGGCCGGCACGGTCACGCCGAGGTCGTCCTTGCCGAACAGCGCGATGAGCCGGTCGCCGGCCACCAGCGCGACGCCGAACGTGAGCAGCGCCTGCGCGAGGTGCCCGCGGCCGCCGAGCGGCACGAGCATGACCGACAGCAGCGCGCCGCCGGCCCCCGCGGTCGCGGCGCCGACGAGCGCCGCGAGCGCGAGCGAGCCCCAGCTGCCGTCGCTGATCTCAGCGGCGGCATACGCACCGAACGCGTACAGCGTCCCGTGCGCCAGGTTGAGCACGTCACCCACGCCGAAGGCGAGGGTGAGCCCGGCGGCGACGACGAACAGCAACAGGCCGTAGGCCACGCCGTCGACCGCCGGGATCAGGTAGTCGTCCAACGGACTAGGCGCCGACCGTCGCGAGGTCCTGCACCAGCACGTTGGCCAGCGCGCGGCCGTCGCTGCGGACCTGACGCAGGTACCACTTCTGGATGGGCGCGTGGTTCTTGCCGAACTGCCACTGCCCGCGCGGGCTGGAGATCTGGCCCAGCTTGGCGATCTGCTCGTTGATCGACTGCGCGGTCGGGTTGGCCCCGGCCGCGCCGATGGCCCGGTCGAGCACGGCCGCGGCGTCGTAGGACGCCATCGCGTACGTGGTCGGGGTCGCGTCCGGGTAGGCCTGGCGCCACGCGGCGACGAACTTGCGGTTCTCCTCGTTGTCGAGGTCGGGCGAGTAGTTGCAGACGGTGAAGACGTCCTTGGCGGCGTCGCCCTCGGCCTGCAGCACCGAGCCCTCGGTGATGAACGCGCCGTACAGCGGGAGGTCCTTCACGTCGGACTGCTTGTACTGCTTCACGAAGTCGATCGCGGCCTTACCGGCGTAGAACGTGTAGACCGCCTTGGCGCCGCTGGACTTGATCTGGCTGAAGTACGGCAGGAAGTTGGCCGTCTGCGGGAACGGCGTCCACAGCGTCTTGCCGTTGGGGTTGGCCAGCGTGCCGCCGATCTTGGTGAACTCGTTGGTGAAGCCGCCGACCTCGTCGTAGCCACCCTGGTAGTCCGGGCCGATCGCGAAGACCGGGCCGTCGACCTTGTCCTTGATGTACTGGGCGATACCCTGGCCCGGGTCGGAGGACATGAAGCTCGTCGTCCACACGCCGCTGAAGTCCTTGAGCTCGGGGCGGCCGTTGGAGCCGATCAGCGGGATCTTCGCCTCGCTCAGCAGCGGCGCCACGGCGGCGACGGAGCCACCGCCGACGATGCCGGTCACGGCGACGACGCCCTCGTCCTTGATGAGCTTGGTCGCGGCCGGGACCGCGGTCTGCGCGCCGTCGCCCTCGTCACCGACCTTGAGGTCGATCGGGTGCCCGCCGAGCTTGTTGTCGTGCAACTTGAGGTAGAGGTCGAGACCCTTCTTCAGGTCGGTGCCGACCGCCTGGTAGGTGCCGCTCAGCGAGCCGAGGAAACCGATCTTGAGGGTGGACGCCGCACCGGCGCTGTCGGACTTCGCGTCGTCCTTGGCGCACCCGGCGCCCGCGAGCACCAGGCCGGTGGCCAGCGCGATGCTGACCAAACGTCGTTGCAGGGACATTGTTCTCCTTGAGGGGGTTTTATCGGCGAGCGCCGGCGCGCTGCGCGAGGGCGTGCTCGGTCACGGCGACGAGGATCTCCTTGGCCGACGCCCTCGACCGAACGTCGGCGTCGAGCATCGGGACGCTGCGGTGAACGGCCAGCGCGTCGCGGATGTCCTCGATGTGGTAACGCGCCGCGCCTTCGAAATTGTTGACGGCGACGACGTAGGGCAGGCGGCGGTTCTCGAAGTAGTCGATGGCGCCGAAGCAGTCCGCCAGGCGCCGGGTGTCGGCGATGACGACCGCGCCGATCGCGCCCCGGCACAACTCGTCCCACATGAACCAGAACCGCTTCTGGCCCGGGGTGCCGAAGAGGTACAGGACGAGGTCGGAGTAGAGCGTGATGCGGCCGAAGTCCATCGCCACCGTGGTGCTGCCCTTGTTCGGCACCAGGGTGGCGTCGTCGTGCTCGAGGCTGGCGGCGGTCATCACGGCCTCGGTCGTCACCGGCGGGATCTCGGAGATCGCGCCGACGAGTGTGGTCTTGCCCGCACCGAAGCCGCCCGCAATGATGATCTTGACTGCGGTCGGGCGCCCACGCCGGTACGGATCGGTCACGCCGGGCCCCGTACGGCCGGGGTCAGCGCGTCACCGATGCGGTTGGCCAGCTCGGTCATCTCGTACGAGACCTTGCCGACGTCGGCGTTGGGCGAGGCCAGCACGAGCATCGACGCGCCGTCGCTGAACGCCATGCAGAACATGAAACCGCCGTCAAGCTGGGTCACGTTGGAGATGACCTGGCCGGCGTCGAAGAAGCGGGCGGCGCCGGCGAGGAGCGCGACGAGACCACTACCGGTGGCGGCGAGCTGGTCGGCCCGGTCCCGGGGCAACGCCCGGGTGTGGGCCAGCACGAGGCCGTCGGTCGAGATCGCCAGCGCATGGCTGACATCGGGGGTGCGGCTCGCGAAGCTATCCAGCAGCCAACCGAGATTACTCGGGTCGGTCACAGACGTGGTCCTCTCCAGCTGTTGCAGGTACATCCAACGGTTCCCCCCAAGCCAGGCTCAGCCTTGCGGGCGTCGGTTCGCGACGCCGCGTGCGTACGCCGACATGGCCGCGGCGACCCGCGAGGGATCGCGCTTCGGCGCGCTCGTCTGGACAGGAACGCCGGGCCGGGTGGCCGGCTCGGCCGCGCCCGGCACGAGGTGGCGCCCTGCCGCGCGGACCGGCAGGCCCACGGAGGTCGTGGAACTCACCTCCGGCGTGGCGGCCGCGGCAGCGGCCTGCCATCCGGCGTCGGCGCCGGACTCCCAGTTCGTCGCCTCGTTGCTCGTCTCGAGGCCGGGCGGCGTCTCGGTCCGGAACCAGCCGTTGACCGACTGGAAGATCGGCAGTTCGATCGCGTCGTCGGTGGCGGCCGCGGCCAGGATCGCCGGCACCTCCGGCTCGGGCAGCGGCGGCCACATGCCGGGCCCGGGCGGGGCCGCCTGGTGGGCGGGCTGGGCCGGATAGGCCGCCTGGGCCTGATAGGCGGGCTGCCCCGGCGATACCGTCGACAGCTCCTGCGTCGGCCACTGCTGCGCCGGCACCTCGAACAGGCTGGGCTCGGCGGGCCGCTGCGGCGTGAACAGGTCGTTGGCCGGGCGGGCGCCGTTGCCGGCGTGCTCGGCGGTGACCGTCACCGGCAGCTGCGGCCCTCGCTCCGAGGCCATGATCGGCCGGAACACGTCCTTCGGGATGACGATCTCGGCCAGCGTCCCGGTGTGCTGGCCGGCGCGCAGCTGGACCCCGATGTGGTACCGCGCGGCGATGTGCCCGACCACGGTGAGACCCATGGCGCGCACGGCGGCGATGTCGATCGCGGGCGGGTGCGCCAGCAGCTCGTTGAGCTGTTCCCGCCGCGCCGCGGACAGGCCGACGCCGGTGTCCACGATCTGCACGATGACCCGGTCGCCCAGCGCCCGGCCGGTGACCCAGACCTCCGACTCCGGCGGCGAGTACCCGGTCGCGTTGTCCAGCAGCTCGGCGAGCAGGTGCACGATCTCGTCGACCGCTTCGGCGACGACCGCCACGTCGTCGTCGACGCTGCCGAAGCGGACCCGCACGTAGTGCTCGATCTGGGAGATGGCGGCCTGCAGGACCTTGCCCAGCGGCGCGTCCTCGCGCCGCACGCGGGCGGCGCCGGAGCCGCCCAGCACCAGCAGGCTCAGGTTGATCCGGGCCATCCGGGTGGCCAGGTGGTCCAGCTGGTACAGGTCCTGCAGCCGGTCGGGGTCGGTCTCGTCCCGCTCGACCTTGTCGACCTGGGCCAGGACCGCGTCGACCAGTCGCTGCTCGCGGCGGGACAGGTGGACGAAGATCTCGGCGACGTTGGAGCGCATGACGGCCTGCTCACCGGCGATCCGGACCGCCTCGCGGTGAACCGCCCGGAAGGCCTGGGCCACGTCCGCGACCTCGTCGGAACCGGCGACCACCAGGGTCGAGGACGCCCGGTCGGCGACCTCGTCGGGGTCGACCGTGCCGGGCGCGGCGGCGCGCAGCTCCGCCACGACGGAGGGCAGCTGCTCGTAGGCGACGGTCCGGGCGGCGTCCTGCAGGTACCGCAGCCGCCGGGTGAGGCGCCGGGCGACGAAACCGGTGAGCACGATCGCGACGAGCAGCACGACCGCCACTCCGGCGGTCTGCAGCGCGGCTTGGGTCATCTGGTCGTCGTGGACCACGGCGACGGACTGCTCGACGCTCTCGTCGACCTGCTGCTCGACCTGATACAGCAGGCCCTCCCAGCCGGACATCGCGTTGATCCAGCCGGCCGAGTCCAGCGCGATCGGCGAGCCGGTCGCGGTGCGCCCGACCTGGTCCTGCAGGCGCTGCGCGGCGACGACCTGGTCGCCCATGCCCGCCTGCTCGTACCAGGTGCGCCACTCCGCCGGGGCGAGCAGGTTGAACGAGACCGTCGCCTCGATGAAGCTCGTGCGGGTCGCGGTGATCTCCTGCTGCAGCGCGGGCGTGAGCTCCCCGGCGGCGATCGCCCGCAGCACGGCGGCCTGCTGCTGGCCGACGGCCTCGGCGGCGCGGGAGAGCGCGGCCGCGGCGCGGATCTCGTCGGCGAGGTCGGTCGGGGCGCCGGAGCGGGCCACCGACTCGCGGTAGGCCAGCAGGTCGGCGATGACGATGCGGTAGCTGAACGCGATGGCGGACACCGAGGCCCGCTTGTCGTTGCGGACCTGCTCGCGCAGCCCGGCGAGGGCGTTGACACCGGTGTCGATGCGCGAGAGCGTCTCCGAGTCGCCGCCGCCGGAGAGGCTGTGGCGGCGCTGCTGGTAGACGTGTGCCGCGTCGTCGGTCAGCATCGCCTGCTGCTGGAAGGCGTCCGTCAGCGTCGGGTCGTCCCTGAGCACGACGTTGACGGCGGCGGCCCGCTCGCGCTGCAGCGCGTGGGCGAGGCCACCGGCGTTGGTGGCGAGCGCGGCGAGGTCCTGCAGGGTGCGCGCCCGGTTCACCTCCTGGATGGTGGAGACGAACGCGACGCCGGCGAAGACGACGACGGCGACGAGCGGGACGGCGACGATGAGGCGGAGCTGGTCGACGATGCGCCGGCCGGCGCGTTGCCCGCGCCGCTCCTGTCCGCCGCGGCGCGGCGGGGGCGGCGGCTGCTCGCGACGGGCGAGCGCGGCGGTGTGGCGAGTAGGCCGGCGCTCGGGGCTCTGCCGCGGGTCGCGACCCTGCCGTTGGGCGGGCACGGGCAGCGAGCTCTGGCTTTGGGTCACGAAAAGTCCCCGCAGGCATCCGAGATTGACAATGCGCGTCGGACGCGGACCGAGCCGGCAGGTGCTCTTGACACCGAATGTCCCGGCTCTCGCATCGACGTTGTGCACAATCACAGCTCGGCCGATCCGTGTCAATACCGACGTACGTGATCCAGCGACGATCGCCTGTTTCCCACTCATCCGTTCGCCCAGTTGTCAGCCAACCCGTACGGACCCAAACGGCTGTACTCGCGGGATTTTCGACTGACATCTCCCGATGCTGGAAACTTTGACGCGACGCGAACTTTACGTTGCTGTAACAACACGGAATGGAGCGTAAAGATTACGACCGGTCACCCATTGTCCGGAAAAAATATCTCCTTCCGACAATGTTCAGGCTATGGCAAATACCTCAGCCGCCCGCGCCAACTACCCGAGGTCCGGTGCACGGGCGGCCGCCGAAGCCGAGCCGGGCCGGCACCGCGGTGGACTCGGCAAACTGGTCCGGATCAGGGCATTCGTCCGCAAGGGTTGGGGCGATCCCGGCCGCGGCGCCGGCCACCACGACCATCGAGCGCACTCCCGGCGAACCCCGGGCGATCCGTTTCGTCATTCGGCCGCGCCGCTCCCCGCGACGCGGGACCGTGGAAGGGACGCACCTAGGAGGAAACCATGGCTTCCGACGCCGTCACACTCATCATGAACGACCACCGGATCATGGAGCAGCTCTTCGAGCGCCTGCGCTCCCGCCACGGCGACCGCCAGCTGCTGCTGGACGAGTGCGCCGCCCGCCTCACCGCGCACAGCCACGCGGAGGAGCAGAAGGTGTACCCCGTGCTGGCCGGCCTCGACGCGCACGCCCGCGAGGAGGTCCGCACCAGCGCCGATGAGCACCACGAGGCCGAGCGGCTGCTGCACGACCTGCAGCGCATCTCGCCCCAGGGGCCGAGCTTCGACGACCGCCTCGAGGACTTCATCGCGACTGTCGCGCGGCACGTGGAGCACGAGGAGGACGAGCTGCTGCCCCTGCTGCGCGAGGCGCTGAGCGAGGAGCGGCTCGCGCAGGTGGGCGCCGCGTTCGAGGAGGTCCGCATCGCCGAGCTGGCGGTGGCGGGCATCCGGGTGTAGGCCCGGTGCCGGCCGTTCCAGCGGTTGCCGATTGGCCCGCCTTCGGTACAGTCGAGCTGGTCATGGTCAGTTTCGGCGGCCTTACCGGTGATCCCGTCGGCGCGGCGCGACTCAGCGACCTGCCGGTCGGGCGCTCCACCGTGCGGACGGTGGACCACGTCGTGATCCTGGTCAGCGCCGGGCAGGGCACGCACGCGCTGGACTTCGTGACGTACGCCTGCCGCCCCGGCACCCTGCTGTGGGGCCGCCCGGGCCAGGTGCACCAGTTCGGCGGGCAGGCCGGCTTCGACGCGACCGTGCTGACGTTCTCGCCGGCCATCCTGCCCGAGCTGCCGCTGCCGGAGCTCGTCGCCGACCCGTTGGCGGCGGCGTGCTGGCAGCCCGCGGGCGAGGACGAGGATGCCATCGTCGCCGAGATCGCGCAGATCGGCGTCGACCAGGTCCGCTACGGCGGCACCCCGTTCGGCGAGACGCTGCTGGCCCACTCGGTGGCGGTGCTGCTCATGCGCATCGCGGCGCTGGCGCCCGCACCCCGGCGCGGGCCGGCCGACCTGCTCATCGGCCTGCTGCGCGCCGAACTGGAGCGCGAGGTGCGGCATCGGCGCGTCGAGGACTACGCCGACCAGCTGCGCTGCTCCGTGCGGACGCTCACCAGGGCCAGCCTCGCGGTCACCGGCCGCAGCGCCAAGCAGCTCATCGACGAGCGGGTGGCGCTGGAGGCCAAGCGCCTGCTGGCCACGAGCGGGCTGCCGGCCGCCGACGTGGGGCGGCAGCTGGGCTTCGAGGAGCCGACGAACTTCGGCCGCTTCTTCGCCCGCGAGACGGGCCAGTCGCCCGGCACGTTCCGGGCCGCGCTGCACCGCTCCCCCGCGCCGCGGGTGCCGCACCAGCGCTCGGCCCTGCCCGGCCGGTTGACCCCGCGCACCGCCTGACCTCGCTGCCGCGGAAGCGCGGGCTACGGCGATGCGCTGGGTTTTCCATGCATGGCGAACAAATTCGGGCAGCGGCGTATCCGTCGACAGATGCCGCCCAAACTGACTTACACGAAATATCGGATAAATCTGGCCGCGGAGTGGCCGGATTTATCCGCGCGTGCCCAGCTCCAGCGCCGCCTCCTCGGGCCCGACGAAGGGCACCAGCGTGAAGTACGACAGCGTCGGCAACAGCGCCGGGAGCCGGTCGACCTTGCCCGCGGCGACGTAGCGGTACACCGTCGCGTAGATCCCGCCGATGATCGTCTCCACGAGCTCCTCCGGCATCGGCAGGTCGGCACCGCGCGGGGCCTCGGCGAAGAAGCGGTCGAACCGGCGCAGCAGCCGGGCCCGCTCCCCGCGCCCGTGCGGGCCGGCGGCGTCGATCTCCACGACCGCCATCGTGGCGAAGGCCGGCAGCTCGGCCAGCACCTGCAGCATCACGCGGAGCGCGGCCCGGGCGCCGTCGCGCCAACGGGCCTCGGCGCGGTAGGCGTCCTCCATGAGCTTGAGCAGCAGGTCGGTGCCGTGCCGGTAGGTCGCGATGAGCGCGTCGTCCTTGCCGGCGAAGAGGGCGTAGAAGGCCGGGCGGGTCACGCCGGCGGCCCGGCAGATGTCGCTGACCGTCGCGTTGGCGTACCCCTTCTCGGCCACCGTGTGCACGAGCGCGTCGAAGAGCCGCTCGCGCTGGTTGGCCGCGACGACCTCGGGCGGCACGCGGCTGGGGCCGCGCTTGATGGCCCGGGACGGATCGCGGCCCTCCCGCGCGCCGGGCAGCGGGCTCAGCGATTCTTTCGCCATCCGCCAATTATCGATCGGGAGACCGAACCCGGCCTGGCGAAGCACGGCGGTCACGGCCCGGTCACGGAATGTCCGCCCGTCACCGGGTGGCGCCCGGGAGGTGGACAGGGCACAGTATCCGCGTGTCCTCGTCCCCCCGGTTGGCCAACGCCGTGCAAGGTGCCCGGGCAATCGCCGCCCAGGGGGACAAACGGGGAGCGCTGGCGCTGCTCGGCCGGGCGCTCGCCGCCGCGGCCTCGACGCTCGGGCCGGACGATCCTGACGTGCTGGCCGCGATGGGCCAGCTGGCGCGATACCACGTCGAGCTCGGCGACCTCGGC
This sequence comes from Dactylosporangium sp. NPDC048998, assembly GCF_043197855.1. Lineage (NCBI taxonomy): Bacteria > Bacillati > Actinomycetota > Actinomycetes > Micromonosporales > Micromonosporaceae > Dactylosporangium > Dactylosporangium sp. NPDC048998. The sequence continues at coordinate 56,292 of NZ_JBICTV010000005.1, read as the reverse complement.
GACGCGCGCCGGGTGCTCGAGGAGGGGCTGGCCGCCGGCCACCACCGGCTCGGCGACGGGCACGCGGTGATGCTCGGCCTGTCGTACGAGCTGGCCCGGATCGCCGACGAGCTCGGCAACGTGTTCGAGGCCAAGCGGCGCTACGGCCAGTTGGTCAAGCTCGGTCCGCAGGCGCTCGGCGACGGGCACCCGAGCGTGCGCGCGGCCCGGCAGTACCTGGGCCTGCCCGAGCCGGAGGGCGCGGTGCACGTGCCGCAGCCCCCGCCGCCGACGTTCGACCCGGTGACGCCGCCCCCGCCGTCGCACGCCGCCATCCGGCCGGCCCCGCCGCTCCCGCCGCAGCCACCGCTCCCGCCGCAGCCGGTGTCCGCGCCGCCCGCCGAGGAGCGGCCGATCTTCCGGCCGGAGCCACAAGACGCGGACCGGCCGCCGTTGTCGCCGCAGACCGTCCAGGCGTCCGGATATCCCGTGGAGACCGGCGAGGAGCCGCCGGACCAGCCGGACCAGGACGACTACCAGCCGGCGCCGTGGCAGCGGGTCGCGCCCGGGGTGCTGCAGCGCGCCGACTACGAGCCGATGCCCGGCCCGTCGTGGCAGGCCGCCCCGGCGCCGACGTCGGCGACCGCACCGCCGCTGCCGGCCGGCGGCGCGCCCCGGCGGCGCCGCTCGCCGCTGGTCACCATCCTCGTCATCGTCGCCGTCGCGGTGCTCGGCGGCGGAATCGCCGCGGCCGCGGCGTTCTTCGCGGCGAGCGCGGACGAGACCGCCGCGCCGCCGCCGGCGCCGTCCGCGCCGCCCTCGTCCGCCCCGCCGTCCACGGCGCCGAGCGCCGGACCGGCCGGCAACCCGCGGGCCCCGGGCGGCCTGAAGCTCAAGGACGAAAGGACCAGCGTCACGCTGACGTGGAAGGACCCGAGCCAGGGCAGCGTGCCGTTCGTGGTGGCCGGCGGGGCGCAGGGCGCGATGCGCGAGCTGCAGGGCCTCCCGGCGGGCAGCACGCGGGTCACCATCAGCGGCCTGAACCCGAAGCTCGAGTACTGCTTCACCGTCGCCGCGATCTACGGCACGCAGGACGTTCAGCTCTCCGACCTGGCGTGCACGACGCGCAAATGAGCGCCGCGCCACCCCGCGTAACAACGAGGACACCGAGCGCACCTGCGGGTATCCACCACACATCGACGGGAATATGATGGGCGCCGGTTTCGGGGAGGGGGCCGGGATGGTGATGCAATGCGGCTGAACCTGCGCTCGCGCAAGAGCGGCGGGCTGGTGACGCTCGGCACCGTCGTGGCCCTGGTCGCGGTGCTCGGGCTGACGTTGTTCGGCAACGGATCGGCCAACCACGCGGTGGCGAGCTTCGATGTGAGTGCCTGGCTGTGGAGCACCGACAAGGGCGAGCTCGCCCGGGTCAACGGGGTCACCGGCAAGGTCGACACGCGCACGAAGATCACCGACGCGCAGGGCCACACGATGGAGGTGAGCCAGAGCGACCGGTTCGTCATCCTGCGGGACCTCAACACCGGCAAGATCAGCGTGCTGGACCTGTCCAGCCTCAGCCTCGGCGCGACCACGCAGTCGACGCCGGGCCTGGGCGTGACCGTGGCGGTGCACGACGACACGGCGTTCATCGTCGACACCGTGCAGGGCCAGGTCCGCCAGCTCGACCCGGCGACGCTGCTGCCGGTCGGCGAGATCCTGAGCTTCCCGCCGGGCATCTCCGGCGGCACGTTCGACGACGGCGGCCGGCTGTGGCTGCTGGTGCCCTCCGAGGGCACGGTCGTGGCGATCGAGCCCGCCCCGGAGAAGAAGGCCTCCCCGGCCGGCGGCCAGGGCGGCGGGTTCGCCGGCGACCCGGTGAAGGTGAAGACGGTCGGCGTCGCCGACCCCAGCCACGACCTGACGCTGTCGATCCTCGACTCCGGCGTGGCCGTGCTCGACAAGACCGCCACGACCCTGACCACGCTGCGCGGCAACGCCGTGAAGAAGGTGCCGCTGCACCTCGACGGCGAGAGCGCGATGCCCGGGCGCACGGTCGGCGGCGACGTGCCGGTCACCGTGGTCGACGGCAGCCACGTGTATGTCGTCAACGACGACAAGGTCAGCGACTTCGCCGTGCCCGGCGACAGCCCGAAGCTGCAGCCGTGTGTGCCCTGGTCGGGCCGGCTCTACTGCGCCGACGACGCCACCGGGACCGTGTACGTGCTGGACGCGCAGGGCAAGGCGCTCGAGCCGATCCGGATCCAGGCCGGCGGCAAGCCGCTGGAGATCGAGGTCCGCGAGGACCGCATGTTCATCAACGCGCCCGGCGGCTCGACCGCGCGGGTCGTGGACAGCAAGAACCACGTGACCACCGTCGACAAGTACGCCAACGACGTCCTCGGCGGCGACGCGCCGCCCGCACCGCCGCCCCCGCCGCCGGCGAAGCCGCCGGTCGGCCCGCCGGGCGCGCCGGGCCGGGTCAGCGCGGTGGCGGGCAACGCGACCGCGCGGGTGACGTGGACCGCGGCCCCGCCCAACGGCAGCGCCGTGACGAAGTACGTGGTCGAGGGCGACGGGCAGCCGCCGCACGAGGTGGGGGCCAGCCAGCGCTCGCTGGACGTCACCGGGCTGACCAACGGCCAGACGTACAAGTTCACCGTCTACGCGGTCAACGCCAAGGGCAACGGGCCGAAGAAGGCCGCCAATCCGGTAGTGCCGACCCGCGACGTGCCCGACCCGCCGGCGAGCGTCGCCGCGACCGCCAACCCGGACGGCACGGTCGCCGTGACCTGGCCGGCCGCGAACGGGCAGGGCCACAAGATCGCCAAGTACGTCGTGACGAGCGTGTCCAGCGCGGAGTCGAAGACGTACGAGTCCGCGCAGCCGTCGCTGACGGTGCCGGCCGGCGACCTGCCGTACGGCACGCAGGTCGCGTTCAAGGTGGCCTCGATCAACGACATCGGCGCGAGCTCGGAGCAGTCGCCGCTGAGCCCGTCCGTGGTGCCGTTCAACAAGCCGGGCGCGCCGGGCTCGCTGACCGTGAAAGCGGTGCTCACCAAGCGCGGCGCGGTGGTGGCGTCGTGGAAGGCGCCGCAGGACAACGGCGCGCCGATCACCGGGTACGAGGCGACGGTCAACGGCACCAAGATGAGCATCGACGCCGCGCTCAGCCACGAGTTCGACGGGTTCAAGGACGCCGAGCACGTCACGATCCAGCTGCGGGCGATCAACAAAGCGGGCCAGGGCGCGGTCGCCACCGGAGCCGCGGACACCCTCGCCCAGCCGAAGATGACCGTCGACGACGGCGCCGACACCGCCGCGCTCAACTCGATCACGGCCCGCTTCACCGCCACCGACGGCGGCGGCGCGCCGGCCACCTGCCGGCTCGACGTGGCGGGCGTCGGCGGCGTGCAGGGCAACTGCTCGGGCTCGCTGACGATGAACGGGCTGTGGCCGGGCACCGCCTACAGCTACACCGTGACGATCACCAACACGGCCGGCATGACGGCGAGCGACAGCGGGTCGATCAGCACCCCGGTGTACAAGGGCACCGTCGTGTGCACCGACAACAGCTACTGCGGCCACGGCGCCCAGGGCGGCGGCATCTGGGTCTACAAGACCCCGTCGCAGAACGGCACCTCGGTCGGGGACGTCTTCGCCCCGGACAGCTACGTCGCCATCTGCCAGACGAACACGAGCGTGAGCATCAACGCCGAGCCCTACGGCGGCAAGAAGAGCACGCAGTGGATCAAGATCCAGTTCCAGGGCGAGAACTACATCCCGTACGCCTGGTTCAATCTGCCCAGCGGCACGGGGCCGCTGAAGCCATGCTGATGGAGCACCGTGATCTCGCCTGAACCGTCCCTGGAAACGAGTCCACCGAACATTGAGGAGGTCGGCGCGGCGGCCGAGCTGGTCGGCCGGCTCGCGCGCAACGTCGAGTCGATCGTGCTGGGCAAGCCCCAGGTGGTGCGGCTGACCGTGACCGCGCTGCTGGCCGAGGGTCACGTGCTGCTCGAGGACGTGCCGGGCGTCGGCAAGACCACGCTCGCCCGGGCGATGGCGGCCAGCGTGCAGGGCCAATGGCGGCGCATCCAGTTCACGCCCGACCTGCTGCCCTCCGACGTCACCGGCGTGACGATCTTCAACCAGGCGACCCGCGGCTTCGAGTTCCACCCCGGGCCGGTCTTTGCCAACATCGTCATCGCCGACGAGATCAACCGGGCCTCGCCCAAGACGCAGTCGGCGCTGCTGGAGGTCATGGAGGAGCGCTACGTCACCGTCGACGGCGTGCGGCACCCGGTACCACGGCCCTTCCTCGTGGTCGCGACCCAGAACCCGATCGAGATGGACGGCACGTATCGGCTGCCGGAGGCGCAGCTGGACCGGTTCCTGATGAAGCTCGCGGTCGGCTACCCCAGCGAGGCGGTCGAGATCGAGGTGCTGCGCGGCGCGGTGACCCGCTCCCCCGAGGCCCTCGACCCGGTCGCCGACACGCAGGTCGTCGCCCAGCTGGTGCGGCTGGCCCGGCGCGTGCACATCGCCGATCCGCTGCTGGGATACGCGGTCCGGCTGGGCAACGCGACCCGCTCGCACCCGCAGGTCCGCATCGGGGTCAGCCCGCGCGGCGTGATCGCGCTGACCCGCGCGGCGAGCGCCTACGCGCTCACCGACGGTCGCGGATACGTCGTGCCCGAGGACATCAAGGCCCTCGCGGAGCCGGTGTTCGCGCATCGGCTGGTGCTCTCGCCCGACGCGCAGGTGCGCGGCGTGGCGCCGGCCGATGTCGTACGCCAGGTGCTCGACGCGGTGCCCGTGCCGTCCCCCGTAGCGGCCTGAGCCGATGCGCGTCACCGCCCGCGGGGCCGGGCTGTGCGCGGCGGCCGCGGTGCTGCTCGGCGTCGGGCTGGTCTTCGGCTACCCCAGTCTCGTCGTGCTCGGCACGGCCGCCGTCGCCGCGCTCGTGTTCGCCGCCGCATACGTCTGGTGGCGCCCCCGGCTGACCGTCTCCCGCGGCGTCGAGCCGGACCGGGTCATGCGCGGCGAGTCGAGCACGGTCACGCTGCGGGTCGGCAACACCAGCCGGCTGCGCGGCGCCACCCTGGTCGCGCACGACCGCTGCGGGGAGACGTCCGTGCCGGTACCGCTGCTGCGCCTCAAGGCCGGGGGCGAGACGACGGCGCAGTATCCGGTGCCGACCGCCCGCCGCGGCGTGGTGCCGATCGGCCCGCTGCGCGTGGTGCGCCGCGACCCGCTCGGCCTGCTGTCGCTCGCCCGCGGCTACGGCGGGACGGCGCAGGTGTGGGTCTATCCGCGGGTGCACCGGCTCGCCGCGGTGCCGACGGGTGTCACGCGCTCCCTGGACGGGCGCGACGACCGGGTGCCGCACGGCACGATCACGTTCGACACGCTGCGGGAGTATGTCGTCGGGGACGAGCTGCGGCGGGTGCACTGGCGCACGTCGGCCCGGGTCGGCGAGCTGATGGTGCGCGAGCAGCTGGACACCAGCCTGCCGCGCCTGGTCGTGCTCCTGGACGACCGCCGCGCCTCCTACGCCGACCCGGAGCTGTTCGAGTCCGCGTGCGAGGCGGCGGCGTCGCTGGTGATGGCCGCCTTCCGCGAGGAGCTGCCGATCGCGCTGCGGCTGCTGTCGGGCGGGCGGCAGGTCGAGGGGGCCTCCGGAAACACCACCCGCGACTACCTGGACCTGCTGGCCGAGGCCGAAATTTCGGAAAAATCGGAAATGCCGGAAAGCTCCATCGCGGCGCTGCGCACCCAGCGCCTCGGGGACACCCTCGTCTACCTCAGCGGCGACCCCGACCTGTCCCGGGTCAGCACCCTGCGCGCCGCGTACCCCACCCTGGTCGCGGGCGTGTTCGGCGACGCCCGCCCGGCGCTGGAGCGCGTCGTCGTCCTCGCCGTGCGCGACGGCGCCGAGTTCGCCGCCGCGTGGGACGGGGTGCAGGCATGGTGAGCCGTCTGCTCGTGCCGGCGTCGCTGCTCGGCATGCTCGTCCTGGCCGGGCTCTCGCTCGCCCCGATCTACAACGGCACCCTGCTGCCGCTGCTCACCACCGTCGCCGCGGCGGCCTCCGTGCTCATCAGCGTCGCGGTCCGCCGGCTGCCGGCCTGGACGGCGGCGCCCGCCTCGGTGCTCGGCCTGGCCGTGATGACGTTCGTCGCCGTGCGCGTCTCCGCGCAGGCCGGGCAGATCCCGGGTGCGGTGCCCGACATCGCCCGGGAGGCGCTGCGCAACAGCATTCCGCGGCTGCTCACCGCGCTGATCCCGATCGAGCCGCAGCCCGACACGGTCCTGCTGCCGGTCATCGCCACCTGGCTCGCCGGGCTCGCCGCGGCCGAGGTCGGCGTGCGCTACGGCCGGGTGCTGCTGTCCTACGCCGCGCCGACGCTGCTGTACGGCGGCGCGCTGTACCTCGTCGGCCCCGACACCACGGCGGCGCGCGCCACGACGTGGATCCCGCTGGCCTACGCCGCGCTCGCCGCACTCGGCCTGATCGCGAGTGCCCGCCCGGATTTTTCGTCCAACGTCCTGACGAAGACGCAGCAACGAACGATCGGCGTCCGGCTGGGTGCCGGCGCGGCGGCCGGCCTCGCCGTCGTCGTCCTGCTCTCCCAGTTCCTCGGCCCGGCCGTCGCCGGCCAGGGCAACGACACCCCGGTCGACCCGCGCAACTACGTCACCCCGCCGCAGCTGGACGCGCTCGACGAGAACCCGCTCGTGCGCCTGTCCGGCTGGAACCTCAACAAGGGCCAGCACCTCTTCGACGCGGTCGTCGCCCCCGGCCCCGGCGCCCAGCAGGAGCCGCCGATCCGCCTCGCCGTGCTCAACGACTACGACGGCATCACCTGGCGGATCGGCTCGGTCTATCGCAACGCCGGCCGCGTCCTCGGCCGCCCCGAGGGCGACGGCCCCGAGGTCACGCAGACGATCACGATCGACGAGCTCGACGGCCGCCTCCTGCCCGGCGTCGCGACCCCGCAGCGCGTCGACGGCGTCCGGGTCGCCTACGACGCCGACACCGGCACGATCGCGCTCACCGACAGCCTGCGCGAGGGCCTGACATACACGGTCACGTCGCGCCAGCGGCCGCGCCCCGACGACCAGGCGCTGTTCGTCGCCGACGTGCCCGCCCCCGAGGAGGCGGCCCGCTTCCTGGCCCTGCCCGGCAAGGTCCCCGACTCGATCGCCCAGCTCTCCGCGCACCTCGGCGAGGGCGTCTCCAATCCGTACCAGCGTGCGTTCGCCATCCAGCAGTGGCTGGAGGAGCACTACAAGCTCGTCTCCGACGCGCCGAGCGGCCACGCGTACCCCAACGTCGAGCACTTCCTGTTCGGCAGCAAGCAGCTCGGCGGGCAGAGGGGGACGTCCGAGCAGTTCACCGCCGCCTTCGCGGTCCTGGCCCGGCTGGCCGGCCTGCCCACCCGCGTGGTCGTGGGCTTCCAGACGCACAAGAACGACAAGGCGGTCCGCGGCGCCGATGCCGTCGCCTGGCCGGAGATCCAGTTCAAGGGCTTCGGCTGGGTCGCGTTCGACCCGCTGCCCAAGTCCGACACCGTGCAGCGCCCGGTCGAGGACGACTTCCGCCCGAAGGCGCCGCCGTCGCAGCCACCGCCCCAGTCGGTGCCGCCGCCGTCCGTCACCGCGAGCGCCCCTCCGGCCCGCTCGGGCTCCCCCTCGGCCGCCGCGGCCCCGGCCGGCTCCGGGGCCGGCCCGCTGATCGCCACCTCGGCCGCCGCGGCCGCGTTGCTGCTCGTGGCCGGTTATTTCGCGGCGGTACCGCTGGTGCTGCGCAACCGCCGCCGCCGGCGCCTGGCGGAGGGGCCCCCGTCGGCGCGCATCGATGCCGCCTGGAACGAGGTGCTCATCGGCCTGCGCCAGGCGGGCCGCCCCGCGCCGGCACACCTCACGGCCGGCGAGATCGCCCACCACGCCGCGACGGCCGCGCAGCACCGGGCCCACGCCGCGCCGCGCCTCCTGCGCCCGGCCGCGCCCCCGATCGACGACCTGGCCGAACTCGTCAACGCGGTGGCCTTCGCGACCCCCGCCGCCGGCCCGGGCGAGCCCCAGGCCGCCCGCGCCACCGCCCAGGCCGCCGCCTACGTGGAGGACCTCCGGTCGCGCCGCCCGTGGTGGCGCCGCCTGCTGTGGACCTTCGACCCCCGCCCACTGCATTGGCAGCGCCGCCGCTGAGCCCGAACCCGGCCGAACGCTCACGGCCGAGGTCGTGTCGCCGAGCAACGCCGGCTTCGATCGGCTGGTCGAGATGCCAGGAATGGCGCGCACCCTCTACGGTTTTGTGCATGCGACGGCGCCACGTGCTCACCCTCGCCGCCGTCGGGGCGGTCGCCGCCGGCTGCCGGCCGGATGACCCTCCGCCGCGTGCCGAGAGCGGACCGGCGGCCAGTCCGGCGCCCACGCTCGGGCCCGGCGGGCTCGCGTTTCCGCAGGGGTTCGCGTGGGGGGCGTCCACGTCGGCGTACCAGGTCGAGGGAGCGGCGGCCGAGGACGGGCGGGGGCCGTCGGTCTGGGACACGTTCAGTCACCAGGCGGGGCGGACCCGCGGCGGGGACACCGGGGACGTGGCCGCCGATCACTACCACCGCGTGTACGAGGACCTCGATCTCATGAAGGACCTCGGGCTCAGGAGCTACCGCTTCTCGATCTCCTGGTCGCGGGTGCTGCCGGACGGGCGCGGGGCGCTCAACGCCAAGGGGCTGGACTTCTACCACCGGCTCGTCGACGGGCTGCTGGCGCGCGGGATCACGCCCGTAGCGACGCTGTTCCACTGGGACACGCCGCAGGCGTTGCAGGACAAGGGCGGGTGGGAGCAGCGCGACTGTGCGCAGTGGTTCGCCGACTACGCGCAGCAGATGTTCTACTCGCTCGGGGACAAGGTGGCGACCTGGCTCACGCTCAACGAGCCGAAGACCGTCGTCCTGCTCGGGTACACCACCGGGGTGCACGCGCCGGGCAAGCGGGACCGGCGGGCGGCCGACGTGGCCGGGCACCACCTGCTGCTCGGGCACGGGCTGGCGGTGCGGGCGTTTCGCGGTACCAATCGAAAGGGACGGATCGGCGCGGCGCTCAACCTGTCGCCGGTGTACCCGGCCGACAATTCGGCCGCGGCCGCTCGGCAGGCGAAGATCGTGGACGGCGAGGAGAACCGGCGGTGGCTCGACCCCGTGCTGCTGGGTCGCTATCCCGAGGACTGGCTCGCCGCCCAGCCCGCCGGCGCGCCCGTGCGCGCGGCCATCCGCGACGGCGACGCGGCGCTCATCGGCGAGCGCTCCGACCTGCTCGGGGTCCAGTACTACAACCCGATCCACGTCACCGCGCAGGGCGGGCGCGTGGTCAAGCACCCCACGACCCAGGCGAGCTGGCTGGAGGTGTACCCCGACGGACTGTACGACATCCTGACCCGCGTCAAGCGCGACTACGGCGACATCCCGCTGACCGTCACCGAGAACGGCATGCCGACCACCAACGACGTCCAGGACGACGACCGCATCGCGTTCCTGCGCGACCACCTCGCCGCCGCGCACCGGGCCATCGGCGCGGGGGTGCGGCTGGAGGGCTTCCACGTCTGGTCGCTGCTGGACAACTTCGAGTGGGCCGAGGGGTACTCCCAGCGATGGGGCCTGATCCGGGTCGACCCGCAGACCCGGGACCGGCGGCGCAAGGCGAGCGCGGAGTGGTACCGCGGCGTCATCGCCCGCAACGGCGTGCAGCCGTGACCGGTTCGGAGTGACGGTTCAGCCCAGCCAGCCGGGGCGGACCAGGCCGGCCTCGTAGGCGAAGACGACGAGTTGGGCACGGTCGCGAGCGCCGAGCTTGATCATGGCCCGGCTGACGTGGGTCTTCGCGGTGGCCGGGCTGACGTAGAGCTTCGCCGCGATGTCCTCGTTGGACAGGCCGGCGCCGACCAGGGCCATCACCTCGCGCTCGCGGTCGGTGAGGGTGTCCAGCGACATCGGGGCGAGCGGCGCGCGGGAGCGGCTCGCGAACTCCTCGATGAGCCGGCGGGTCACGCCCGGCGACAGCAGCGCGTCGCCGGCCGCGACCGCGCGCACGCCGCGCAGCAGGTCGACCGGCTCGGTGTCCTTGACCAGGAAGCCGCTGGCGCCGACGCGGAGCGCCTCGAAGACGTACTCGTCGAGGTCGAACGTGGTCAGGATGACGATGCGCACGTCAGCGAGGCTGGCGTCCGCGGCGATCTGCCGGGTCGCCTCCAGGCCGTCGAGGACCGGCATGCGGATGTCCATGAGGACGACGTCGGGGCGGGTCCGCACCGCCAGGCGTACCGCCTCCGCGCCGTCGGCCGCCTCGCCGACCACTTCGATGTCGGACTGGGCGTCCAGCAGCGCGCGGAAGCCCGCCCGCACCAGCGCCTGGTCGTCGGCCAGCAGGACCTTGATCACGGTTTGTCTTCCTCACGCAGGGGGATCGTGGCGCGGACCTCGAAGCCGCCGGCCTCGCGCGGGCCGGCCTCGACGGTGCCGCCGAATGTGGCGGCGCGGTGGCGCATGCCGGCGATGCCGTTGCCCGCCTGGCCGGCCCCCGCCGCCGCGCCCGCGCCGTCGTCGGTGACGACCAGGGTGAGCTCGGCCGGGCCGTAGCCGACGACGACCGTCGCCGTGGCGTCCGGGCCGGCGTGGCGGCGGACGTTCGTGAGGGCCTCCTGGACGATGCGGTACGCCGCCCGGTCCACCTGCGGCGGCAGCGCCCGGGGCTCGCCGACGGTGTCGAGCGTGACCGGCAGCCCCGCGCCGCGGGCCTCGCCGGCCAGCCGCTCCAGGTCGGCCAGGCCGGGTGCCGGGGTGCGCGGCGCCGCCTCGCCCGGGTTGAGCCCGGCGAGCACCGCCCGGGTCTCCTTGAGCGCCTCGGCGCTGGCGTGCTTGATCGCGGTGAGCGCCACCCGGGCCTGCTCGGGCTGCTCGTCCATCAGGTGCAGCCCGACGCCGGCCTGGACGTTGATGAGCGACAGGTGGTGGCCGATGACGTCGTGCAGCTCCCGGGCGATGAGCAGCCGCTCGTCGCTGGCCTGGCGGCGCTGCTGCTCCTTGCGGGCCTTCTCCTCCTCCGCCCGGGCGAGCGCCTCCTGGTGCGCGCGGTCGCGGGCCATCTGGGCGTACCGCATGCCGCGCACCCGGGCCGCCTCGCCGAAGAACGCGATGATGACGCACCACACGCCGATGGCGACGAGCCGCCCGACGGAGGCGTGCGGCAGCACCAGCACGACGTACGCGCTGTAGGCGGCGACCACGGCGATCCAGGTCAGCCAGCGGAAGCCCGCCGACAGTGCGGTGAAGACGGCGACGATCGCGGCGATGAAGCCCGGCCCGTTGGGGTACAGCTGCGCGAAGTAGGCGACCGTGGCGGTCAGCGCCCCGGCGAGCGTGAGCAGGGGCAGCTTGTGGCGCAGTACCAGTGCCGCCGGGGCGGCGATCAGCAGCAGATAGCCGGTCTGGTCCAGCTCGTGGGCGGTGCTGCCGTAGGCCGCGGCGCGGGTGCCGAAGACCTGCAGGAGCGCGATGAACACCGCGAACGGCACCGGGTGCGGCCCCCGCCAGCGCCGCGCGCGCCGCCCCTCGAGCCGCTGCTCGAAGCGCTGGAACTTGCGCTCCAGGCGCTCGGCGCGGCGCTCGTCGGCCCACGGCGGTCGTCTCACAGCACAAACGTAGTGGAGGCGCCCACCAGGGGCATCGCCTTGCCGGCGCGCCGGCGTGTACTCCCGCGGGAGTACACGCCGGGCACGGCTGCGCCGCCGGAGGTAGCGCACGAGCCGACGCCGGTGCGACGCGCCCGGGCGCCGCGGACCGGCACCCTGGAGTCCAACAACCGGAAGGGGGCCGAGAACATGGTCGGCGAACGGGTGCGCGCCTCGGACGAGGAGCGCGAACAGTACGCCAACATGGTGCGGGCCGGCATGACCGAGGGCCGGCTCACGCTCGAAGAGGGGGAGGAGCGGCTCAGCGGGGTTTACGCCGCGAAGTTCCGCGACGAACTGCCGCCGCTCACCGCCGACCTGCCCGAGGGCGGGCGGCGCGGGCTCTACCAGACGCCGGAGGCCAAGGAGCAGTTCGCCCGGGACGGACGCCGGCACCTGTGGGGCCACGCCGGCTTCGTGACCGTCGTCGCGGCGGCGCTGACGGGGCTGTGGGTGTTGTCCGGTGCGCACTTCTTCTGGCCGGCAATCCCGCTCTTCTTCATGGTGTTCGGCCTGGCCAGGCATGCGCGCTGGCGGGCGTACGGCGGGCACCACCCGCGCTGGGGCGCCCGCCCGTGGGGGCACGCGGCGCACCAGGGCTGGGGGCGCGGACCGTGGGGGGCCGCGTCGGACCGGCAGGGCTGGACCCGCTGACACCGATCGGGGGCCGCCGCACGGTTCGCGGCGGCCCCCGCCGACGAGAGGAAGGTGGCAAGCAGTGCTCGGATCGTCGTACTTCGAATTGAAGGGCCGGGTCGCCGTGGTGCTCGGCGGGCCGGATGGGGTGTCCGCGGCGGTGTCCCGGATGCTCGCCGAACGCGGCGCGCGGGTCGCCGTCGTCGGCCCGGACGAGGCCCGGCTCGCCGACCTCGTGGACGAGCTGCGCTGGGGCGGCGCGGAGGCGGTCGGCATCCTGGCCGAGGGCGCCGGAGCGGCCGCGATGGACGCGGTGCGGCTCGGCGTGCTCGCCGAGCTCGGCCGGCCGGACCTGCTGTTCGTGCTGCCGTGCCCCTCGCCGTCCGGCGGCGGCTGGCAGCAGACCGTCGACAGTGGACTGACGGCGACCTTCCAGGCGCTGCAGGCGTTCCTGCCGGGCATGGCCGAGGCCGGTGGCGGCGCCGTGGTGACGCTCGCGCCCTGTGGCCCCGACCCGGCGACGAACGCGGTCGGCGGCGGGGTGACCGCGCTCACCCGGCACTACGCCCGGCTGGTCGCCGACGCGGGCGTGCGGGCGAATGTCGTGTCCTGGACACCGCGCGAGTCGACCGTGGACGACGCCGCCTTCGCGGCCCTCTACCTGGCCTCGGACGCCGCGGCGAGCATGACGGCAACGACACTCGACGTTGCGGGTACATTGATGCGACTGTAGATCCTATGTACGAATGACCGTCCACCTGGGATAGTCAGGTGCCATGATGGGCTCGTCGCATGCGCTCTCCGGAGCGGCCGTCTGGTTGACAGGATCGCTCGCGCTGGACCAGTTCGCGGGCTTCCACCAGACGCCGCTGCAACTCGCCGTCGGCACCGCGATCTGCGCCGGTGGCGCCCTGCTGCCCGACCTGGACCTCTCCGGCCGGGTCACCCGGAACCAGGGCGGGGCGACCGTGGCGCACACGTTCGGCGTGCTCTCGCTGTTCCTCGCCGAGTGCATCGAGAAGTTCTCGCTCGGCGTCTACAAGCTGACCCGCATGAAGTACGACCCACCCCGGCGCAACGGCCACCGCACGCTCACGCACACGATCGTGTTCAACGTCGGCGTCGGGTACGGCACCCTCGCCCTGTGCAACGCCTACGGCAAGTGGGCCGTCATGGGCGTGCTCTTCCTTTCGTTCGCGCTCGCGCTGCGCGGCCTGTTCGAGAAGTGGGCCGAGCGCGCCGGCTGGGTCATCGTCACCCTCGCCGCCGCCGGCGCGGCGTTCCTGGTGTACGAGCGGCTCCCCGGTGACCGCGGCTATCCCCTGCTCGGCGTGGCGGTCGGCGTCGGCGGCCTGGTCCACCTGCTCGGCGACATGATCACCCGGCACGGCTCGCCGATCCTCTGGCCGATACCGACCGGCCGCCGGATGTGGCGCTGCATCGGCCTGCCGCACTCGATCGCCCTCACCGCCGGTGACAAGACCGAGACGGTGTTCCTGCGCACCGTGTTCGCCACGGTCGCCATCTTCGCCGGCGCGGTCCTGCTCGTCCCGATCCTCATCCAGCGGTTCAACATCGCGCTGTAGCGTCGTCAGCCGTGAGCGCGACCCTCGGTGAGTTCAGACTCATCATCGTGATGCGGACCGACCTCGGGATGGGGAAGGGCAAGATCGCCGCGCAGGCGGCGCACGCCGCGGTCGCCGCGGCGATGCGCAACCAGGGCACGGCGGCATTCGCCGACTGGTGGCGGGCCGGGCAGCCGAAGGTGGTGCTCAAGGTGCCCGACGAGGACACGCTCGGGCTCGTCGTCGGGGCCGCCGAGGAGGCCGGGCTGCCGGTCGAGGTGATCCACGACGCCGGGCGCACCCAGGTCGCTGCCGGCACCCCGACCTGCTGCGCGATCGGCCCGGCCCGCGGCGACGCGCTGCACCCGGTGACCGGCGGGCTGTCGCTGCTGTAATAAGGAAAGCGAAACGGTCGCCCCCGAAGCGGGAGCGACCGTCGTGTGCGGCGCGACGATCAGTCGGCGAGCGTGACGATGCCCTGCGCCCAGCGGAAGTACTTGTTGGTGCCCAGGTCGCGGACCGTCTTGATGTTGAAGGCGGCCAGCAGCTTCTCGGCGTCGCCCTCGCTGACGCCGGCGATCGCGGTGACGGGGGCGTCGGCGAGCTCCTGCGCGCTCTTGCCTTCCCACTCCTTCATCAGCTTCTTTTCCAGACCAAGCATGTCGCGCTCCTTCTGTCGGTGAAAACCCGCGCCAGGCTACGTCGCACATCTACAGCCTGCAACGTGAGAGCTTGCGGACGGGTGGACCGTTGCGCTTGCCACATCGGCCGTGTCGCGGAGATGATCGGCTGATGAACGGCCAATGGGGGCTGACGATCCCTCTCACCGGGATCCCGCTGCCCGACCACGCAGCGTTGCTGTCCAAGCTACCGGATCTCGGCTACACGGACGTCTGGTCCTCGGAGGTCGCCGGAACCGACGCGTTCACCCCGCTGGCGCTCGCCTCGGTCTGGTCCCCGGCACTTCGGCTGGGCACCGCGATCGTCCCCGTTTTCACCCGTGGCCCCGGCCTGCTGGCGATGCAGGCGGCCGCCCTCGCCGAGGCCGCGCCGGGGCGGTTCGCCCTCGGTATCGGGGCCTCCTCGCCGGTCGTGGTCGGCGACTGGAACGCGGTGCCGTTCGACCGGCCGTACGAGCGCAGCCGGGACGTCCTGCGCTTCCTGCGCCGCGCGCTCGCGGGCGAACTCGTCGACGGGGACTTCGACACGTTCACCGTGCGGCGGTTCCGGCTCGAGCGGGCTCCCGAGCTGCCGCCGAAGCTGCTGTTGGCGGGTCTTCGAGGCCGGATGCTGCGCCTGGCGGCGGCGGAGGCCGACGGCGCGATCCTCAACTGGCTGTCGGTCGAGGACGTGGCGACCGCGCGGGCCGAGCTGACCGCCGCGCCCGAGGGCTTCGAGGTGGCGGCGCGCATCTTCGTGTGCCCCACGGCCGACGCCGAGGAGGCCCGCGCGACCGGGCGCCGGCTCATCGCCGCCTACCTGACGGTGCCCGCCTACGCGGCGTTCCACCGCTGGCTGGGCCGCGGCGAGGTGCTCAAGCCGATGTGGGACGCGTGGGCGGCCGGCGACCGCAAGAGCGCGCTGGCCGCGATCCCGGACGAGGTCGTCGACGCGCTCATCGTCCACGGCGGCGCCGACCGGTGCCGCGCGCACGTCCAGCGCTACGCCGACGCCGGGGTCACCACGCCGGTCGTCGCGCTGCTGCCGACGCGGGAGCTCATCGCCGGCGGCGCGCCCGCGCTGCTGGAGACGCTGGGAGAGCTGGGGGCGCGGTCGTGAGGCTCGATGGGAAGGTCGTCGTCATCACCGGCGCGGCGGGCGGGATCGGCGCGGCGATGGCCCGCCGGTTCGCCGCCGAGCAGGCCGCCGCGCTCGTGCTGGCCGACCTCGACGGCGCGGCCGTCGCGGCGCTTGCCGCGGGCCTGCCCGGCGAGGCCGTCGGCGTCGAGGTCGACGTGACCAGCGAGGAGCAGGTCGCCGAGCTCGTCGGGGAGACGCTCCAGCGCTACGAGCGCATCGACCTGTTCTGCGCCAACGCCGGCATCATCAGCGGCACCGGCCTTGAGGCCACGGCCGAGACGTGGGCGCGCACCTGGGCGGTCAACGTGCTGTCGCACGTCTACTCGGCGCGGGCGGTGCTGCCGTCGATGCTCGAGCGGGGGTCCGGATATCTGCTGCACACCTGCTCGGCCGCGGGCCTGCTGACCGCCGTCGGCGACGCGCCCTACGCGGTGACCAAGCACGCCGCGGTCTCCTTCGCCGAGTGGCTGTCCATCACGTACGGCGACCAGGGCGTGCGGGTCAGCGCGCTGTGCCCGCAGGGCGTGGACACCCCCATGCTCACCGGCGGGCTCGAGGCCGGCCACATCGGCGCGAAGGTCACCGCGGCCGGCGGCGCCGTCCTGTCCGCCGACGAGGTCGCCGACGCCGTCGTCGCCGGCCTGGACGCCGAACGGTTCCTGATCCTGCCGCACCCCGAGGTCGCCCGGTACTACCTGCACCGCGCGACGGACACCGACCGCTGGATCGCCGGCATGCGCAAGCTGCGCGACTCCCTGTCATGAGGCGCCCCGACGTGCTGCAGGCGGCCCTGGACGTGGTCGTGCCGTTCGTCCGGGGGCGCCAGGGCCGCAGCATAATCGGCATCTGCGGCCCGCCGGCGGCCGGCAAGTCCACGCTGTCCAGCGCGCTCTCCGACGCCCTGAACGTCCACGATGGACTGTCCAGTGCGGCCGTGCCCATGGACGGCTTCCACCTGTCCAACGCCGAGCTGGACCGCCTTGGCCTCACCGACCGCAAGGGTGCCCCGGAGACCTTCGACGCGGCCGGCTTCGTGCACCTGCTGCGCCGCCTGCGCGCCGGCGAGGACCTGGTGTACGCCCCGAGCTACAGCCGCACCCTGCACGAGTCCATCGGCGGCGTGATACCCGTGCCCTCGGACGTGCGCGTGATCGTGGTGGAGGGCAACTACCTGCTGCTCGACCACGGCCCGTGGTCCTCGGTGCGCGGGCTGCTGGACCTCGTGCTGTACCTCGACGCGCCGGACGAGGTGCGGCAGGAGTCGCTGGTGCGCCGCCAGCTCGCGAAGGGCCTGGCCCTGCCGGAGGCGCAGGACTGGGTGTACCGCAGCGACGAACGCAACGCCGAGGTCATCGCCGGCACCCGCAACCGTGCCGACCTGATCCTGTCCCGCAGCTAGGCGCGCTTCGCGCGGGCGCCGGCGGGGGGCGCCGCCGGCTATTCGGCCTGCGGCCCCGCCGCAC
Source organism: Dactylosporangium sp. NPDC048998 (assembly GCF_043197855.1). NCBI lineage: Bacteria > Bacillati > Actinomycetota > Actinomycetes > Micromonosporales > Micromonosporaceae > Dactylosporangium > Dactylosporangium sp. NPDC048998. The sequence continues at coordinate 39,121 of NZ_JBICTV010000005.1, read as the reverse complement.
GATCTCGTCGACGTCGAGCTTGAGTGACAGCATGGTCGGGTGACCAATGAGACTCGACGTTCCCTTCACGGGCTGGCCGAGCTGGTGCTCGCCGGGCCGCAGCACCGCGCCAGCGGGACGATCCGGCTTCGGATCACCGAGGACGGGTTCGCCACCGTGGCCGCGCCCGATCTGCGGGTGACCGCCGACTCGCTCGTCGTCGGGGGGCGGCGCGTGCCGCTCGCCGGGCGGACGCTCGCCGAGGTGGCGGACGACGCCGGGGTCGAGATCGGGGCGCCGCGCGAGCTCTACCCGGACGGGTCGGGGGCCGCGCCCTGCGATCGCGTCGTGCTCGACGGGGCGGCGGAGATCATCGGCGGGTTCGTCGCGGGGGACGCGGCGCTGCGGGCGATGGGTGGGGACGCGGTTGCGGTGCTGTGGCCGGAGCACTTCGACGTCGGCATCTCGCTCAACGAGGTGAACTTCGGGGTGTCGGCCGGCGACGGGACGATCGACGAGCCGTACGCGTACGTCGGGCCCTGGAAGCCGCGCTCGGGCGACTTCTGGAACGTCTCCTTCGGGGCCGCTCATCCGCTGCGCGAGCTGCCGGACCTGGGCGCGTTCTTCGCGGAAGGGCGGCGCCGCGCCGCCGAGGGCTGAGCCGGACGGGAAGCCCGCCAGGTCGGGCTGATGGGTCGGGCGCCCCGGGAGGTTCCCCGGGGCGCCCGCTGGTTGTTGTGGTGTTCAGGCCGGTACGGTCACAGGCCGGTGTGGTTGGTCACCGAAATACCGACACGGGTCGATCAGTGGTGAATTCGGCCGGCGGTGGTGGTTAGGCGGGCTCCCCCGCCGCCCCAGCGGCCGGCGATGATCTCGGCGGCGATGCTCACCGCGGTCTCCTCGGGTGTGCGCGCCCCCAGGTCCAGGCCGATCGGTGAGGAGAGCCGGGCGATCTCGGACTCGCCGACGCCGGCCTCGCGCAGCCGCGCCATGCGGTCGTCGTGGGTACGCCGGGAGCCCATGGCGCCGACGTAAGCGAAGTGCTGCCGCAGCGCGACCCGCAGCACCGGTACGTCGAACTTGGGGTCGTGGGTGAGCACGCACACGACGGTCCGGTCGTCGACCCGGCCGGCCTCGATCTCACCCTCCAGGTAGCGGTGCGGCCAGTCCACGACCACCTCGTCGGCGCCGGGAAAGCGTTTGGACGTCGCGAAGACCGGGCGGGCGTCGCAGACCGTCACGCGGTACCCCAGGAAGCCCCCGATCCGCGCCACCGCGGCGGCGAAGTCGATGGCCCCGAACACGAGCATGCGCGCGGGCGGGGCGTACGAGGCGACGAACAGCGTCAGCCTCTCCCCGCGCCGCTCCCCGTCCAGGCCGTAGTGCAGGGCATCGGTGCGCCCAGCGGCGAGCAGGCCGCGGGCGTCGTCGGTCGCGGCGGCGTCCAGCCGCGGCGAGCCGAGGCTGCCGTCCACCGAGGCGGGCCAGACGACGAGGCGGCGGCCGATGCGGTCGTCGGGACCCTCCACGATGGACACCACGGCGACCGGGTCGCGGTGCTCGATCGCGTGGGCCACCTTGTCCAGCGCCGGGAACGTGTCCGGGCCGACCGGCTCGACGAGCAGCTCGATGATGCCGCCGCAGGTGAGGCCGACGGCGAACGCGTCGTCGTCGCTGACCCCGTAGCGCTGCAAGACCGGAGTGCCGGTCTCGACCACCTCGCGCGCCAGCTCGTACACGGCGCCCTCGACGCAGCCGCCGGACACGCTGCCGACGGCGGTGCCGTCCGGGCCGACCAGCATCGTCGCGCCCGGCGGTCGGGGCGAGCTGTGCCAGGTGCGCACGACGGTGGCCATCCCGACCGGTTCTCCCGCGCGCCACCAGCCCAGCAGCTCGCTCAACACCTCACGCACCGCGAACCTCCATGCGCGAAGCGCGACAGCTCCAGCGGATATGCCTCGAACTCGTCGCCGGCGCGGTCGACCTCGTCGACGAGCAGCACGCACGGGGCCCGCTCGATCGCCCGCAGCAGCGGCCGGGAAAGCAGGAACCGCCGGTCGTAGAGGTCGGGCTCGGGCTCCTCCCCGGCGGCCTCGGCGAGCGCGGCCGCGAACGCGGTCTTGCCGACCCCGGCGTCGCCCTCCAGGAAGATCGGCCGGTGCAGGCGCAGCGAGAGAAAGCCCGCCATCGCGAGCTCCTCGTCGGCGAGGTAGCCCACGTCGGCCAGGCGCGCCGCGACAGCGGCCGGCGACGCGAAGTCCGGCACGCTCCCACTATCCTCCACCGAAGGCGGATCCGGAAAACCCGTGCGGGCCATGAACGCGCGCGCCGCTCAGGTCTCCGGCGGCACGTCCAGGTCGGTGTCGTCGGCGATGTCCTCGCACGGCACGCCCTGCACCTCGGCGGAGTGGGCGATCAGGTAGGCGCGGGCGCCGACGTCCGCCGTGGCCAGGGTCGTCACGCCCGGCCAGTGGTCGCGGCCCAGGATCACCGGGTGGCCGCGCCGGCCCTTGTACGTGGCCGTCAGCAGCGCCCCGGAGCCCCCGGGCGCGGCGGCCAGCAGGCGGGCGACCGCCTCCGGGCCGATGCCGGGGGTGTCGACGAGCAGCACCGCCACCGCCTGGGCATCGGTCTCGGCCAGCGCGGCCAGGCCGACCCGCAGCGAGGAGCCCATGCCGCTCTTCCAGATGGGGTTGTCCAGCAGCTCGACGCCGGCGAGCTGCGCCTCGTCGCGCACCCGGCCGGACTCCGCGCCCAGGACCACCCAGATCCGCGTGCAGCCGCCGTCGCGTAGGGTGGCGACGGCGCGTTCGACCAGCAAGCGGCCGTCCTCGTGGCGCACGAGGGCCTTGGGCCCGCCATACCGGCGGCCACCACCTGCGGCGAGAACCAGTCCGACTATCGCGCTCAGCGGGGCTCTCCTACGTCCACGGGTCAGCACCGACGCGGATCAGATTAGTACCCGCTCGGTAGGCTGCATGCTCATGGCCCTCCATGATCACTGTTCGTATTGTGGCGCCGCCTATGCGCAAGGGGCGCCGTGGCCGCGGGTGTGCGCCGTGTGCGGCGAGACGACCTGGCGCAACCCGCTGCCGGTCGCCGTCGTGCTGCTGCCGGTCGACACGGACGAGGGGCGCGGCATCGTGGTGGTGCGCCGCGACATCGAGCCGATGCGCGGCGAGCTGGCGCTGCCCGGCGGGTTCATCGAGCTCGGTGAGTCGTGGCAGGAGGCCGCGGCCCGGGAGCTGCGCGAGGAGACCTCGATCCTCGCCGACGCGGCCGACGTACACCTCTTCGACGTGCAGAGCGTGCACAGCGGCAACCTGATCGTGTTCGGTCTGCTGCCGCCGCGCCCACTGGCCGACCTGCCGGCGTCGATCCGCACGGAGGAGTCGCTCGGGTTCGAGGTCTCGGTCGGGCCACGGCCGCTGTGCTTCTCGACGCACACCGACGCGATGGCCGCCTACTTCGCGTCGCTGTAGCGCTCCACGATCGACACGTCGAGGGGGAAGCGCACCTCGGTGTCGCCGAACAGCAGCCGCCGTGCCTCGTCGCCGGCGGCGTGCACGGCGGCGGCGACGGCCTCGGCCTCAGGCCGCGGGCAGTGCACCACGACCTCGTCGTGCTGGAAGAACACCAGCTCCGCGCGGCGCCCGGCCAGCGCCGCGCGGAGGCGGGCCAGCAGTACCAGGGCCCACTCGGCCGCGGTTCCCTGGATCACGAAGTTGCGGGTGAACCGGCCGCGGGCCCGGCCCCGGGCGCCGCCGCGCGACTCGACCTCGGCGCCCGGCTCGTCGAACCCCTCGCGCCAGGTCGCCGAGGCCGGCGGGCAGGTCCGGCCCAGCCAGGTGCGCACCAGTCCCCCGGTCTCGCCGGTGCGCGCCGCCCCCTCGACGAGGTCCCAGGCGGCCGGGTAGAAGCGCCGCAGCGCGGCGAGGGCCGGCGCGGCGTTGCCGCCGGTCTGGCCGTACATCGCCCCGAGCAGCGCTATCTTCGCCTTGGCGCGGTCGCCGTCGAACGCCTCGGCGGCGAGGTTGGCGTAGAGGTCGCCCGCGGCGGCGGCGCGGGCCAGGCGGCGGTCGGCGGAGACGGCGGCGAGCACGCGCGGCTCCAGCTGCCCCGCGTCGGCGACGACGAACGCCCAGCCGGGGTCGGCGACGACGGCCCGGCGGACGACTTTCGGGATCTGCAGGGCGCCGCCGCCGCGGGTGGCCCAGCGCCCGGACACGACGCCGCCCGGGATGTACTCGGCGCGGAACCGCCCGCCGGTGACCCACTGGTCCAGCCACGACCAGCCGTGCGCGACCCAGAGCCGGTAGAGCTCCTTGTACTCCAGCAGGATCGGCACCGCCGGGTGGTCGACGTGCTCGATCTCCCAGCGGCGGGTGCTGCGCAGCATGATGCCGACCCGGGCGAAGGCGCGCAGCAGCTCGGCCGGCGAGTCGGGATGCACGCGCTGGCCGAGGGCGTCGTTGAGCCGGGCGCCGAGCTCGGCCAGGCGAGCGGGCGGGCCGCCGACCGGCGACGGCGGGCCGAGCAGCTCGCGCAGCAGGGCGTCGTGCACGTCGGCGCGCCAGGGCAGCCCGGCCAGCCCCATCTCGACGGCGACCAGCGCCCCGGCGGACTCCGCCGCGATCAGGGTGCGCATGCCGCCGGCCCGGGGCGCGAGCGGGGGCGCGGACGGCAGCTCGGGCAGCGCCTCGATCCGCGCCCGTTGCGCCGCATAGACGTCGAGAAGTTCGCGCAGCGGTACCGCCGGTGCGTCGAACGCGTCGAAGAGCGAGTCCTGCGACAGGCCGGGGGGCTCGGCCGCTCGCGCCGGCGGGTCGGGCGGCACCGGACGTCCCGCCAGGCGGGCGCTCGCCGCGGCGAGCGCCCGTGGCTGGCCCCAGGCGCCCTCCGCCCCGAGCAGGAGCGCCTCGGCCAGTTCGAGGTCGTGGCAGCGCTCGACGCGGACTCCCGCCCGTACCAACCGGGGATAGATGTCCGCCGTCGACGCCCACAGCCAGCGGGGGCGGTCGCGTGACTCGACTTCCGCGACCGCCCCCGCCAGGTCGGTGACGTGCCGCTCGGGCCCCGCGGGCGTGCCGTCGTCGGCCAGCGGCCTGAGCAGACCACCGGCCCCGGAGGGTGTCAGCGCGACGAGCACGAGGGCATTACACCGCACCCGCCGGGGTCCACGGCGTGCTTGCGCTTACTTCACGGCACCGGCGGTGAGGCCGGCCTGGATCTGGCGCTGGAAGATGATGTACATCACGATCATCGGCAGGATCGAGATCGTCAGCGCGGCGAAGAGGCCGGACCAGTCCGCCTCGTAGCCGGCCGCCGTCGAGATGTCTTGGATGCCCTGGGTGAGCACCCACTTGTCCTTCGCGCCCGCCATCAGGAGCAGCGGGAGCAGGTACTGGCCCCATTGCCCGATCAGGTTGAAGATCGTGAGGCTGATCAGACCGGGCTTGGCCATCGGCAGCATGACCGAGAAGAACAGCCGCGTGTGCGAGGCGCCGTCGATCGTCGCCGCCTCCGCCACCGAGTTCGGCAATGACCGGAAGAACGCGGTGAGGAAGAAGATCGTGAACGGCAGCGAGTACGCGATGTAGACGACGATCAGGCCGCCGTAGCTGTTGAGGCCGAAGTACGGGCCGATGACCGCCAAGCTACTGATCTGCTTCACCTGGAAGAACAGCGGGACGACGGCGAGGAACGGCGGGAAGGCGATGCCAGCCACGAACAGGAAGTAGATGAGCCGGTTGCCGACGAACTTGTAGCGGGCCAGGACGTAGGCGGCCATCGCGCTCAGCAGCATGGTGCCGGCCGTGGCGACGGCGACCACAAACGCGCTGTTGAGGACGTAACGGCCGACGTTCGCCTTGGTCCAGGCCCGGCCCCAGTTCTCCCAGCGCAGGTGCTCTGGCAGCGTCCACGGCGCGCTGAAGATCTCGGTGGTGTTCTTGAACGAGGCGAGGAACACCCAGATGAGCGGCACGATGATCATGAGTGCCCAGATCGCCAGGATGATGTGGCCGACCCCGCCGGCGATGTTGAGCTTGCGCCGCGGGCGCGGCGGCGGCGGCACCGCGGGGGCGCCCGGCCGGCCGCTGCGCTGACCCGGCGTGTCGTGGCCGATGATAGCGGTCATTTCCCCGGCCTCTCAGTACTCGTAGGACTCACGACGGGTGAGCCGCAGCGTGAACGCCGCGAACACCAGCGACAGCACGCACAGCGCGACACCGTAGGTGGCGGCGTCGCCGTACCGGCTCATCTGGATGTTGTTGTAGATCTCGAGTCCCAGCACGGTGGTGGCGCCGTCGGGGCCACCGTTGTCCTGGGCGAGCACCGACACGATCGCGAATCCGTCGAACGCGAGGATGCCGAGGTAGACCCAGGCCGTCTGGATCGTGTCCCACAAAAGCGGGAACGTGACCCGGAAGAACAACGTCACCTTGTTGGCGCCGTCGAGCTCGGCGGCCTCGTAGATCTCCGCCGGGATGTTCGCCATGCCGGCGGAGAAGAGCACCACGTAGAAGCCGACCGCCTGCCAGACCAGCACGGCGATGAGCGCGGGCAGTGCGAGGTTCTTCTCGATGAGGAAGCCGACCGGCTTCTCCAGTCCGGCCCGCAACAACACACCGTTGATCAGGCCGGACTCGTTGGGCCGGTACACGGTCGCGAAGAGCACCGAGATGACCGGCACGGCGAGGACCTGGGGGAGGAAGAACACCACCCGGTAGAAACTCGACCCCCAGACCCCCGCCGTCTTGCCGCCGACGCCTTTCCCGCCCACGTTGAGCAGGAAGGCGAAGACCAGCGCGAACGCAATTGTGAACAGCGGCAGGAAGACCAGGATGACCGCATGATGCTCAAGCGCCTTCCAGAACCGCTCGGCGTGCAGCATCCGATCGTAGTTCTCCAGACCGACCCACCGTTTCGCGGTGAATCCGCGCCATTGGTAGAACGACAGATTGATCGTCTGCACGTACGGCCAGAGAACGAAGTACGCATAGAGCAGCACCGGCGTAGCCAGGAAACCCACAATGAAGGGGTATCTTCCATGCCGCATGATCAGGCTCCGATCAGCGCTTGAACTTGGTGACGGACGAGTCCTTCTTGATCTCGTCAGCCTTCTTCTGGATGCGCTCGACGAACGCGTCGGCCTTGATGCGGCCGAACATCAGCTCGTTGGTGGCGGTACGGGCCTCCTTGTCGAGGTCCTTGTACCAGCCGTCGAAGTACAGGTTGAACACTTCCTGGCCGGCCGCCTTGAGGGCGTCCTGCGAGGACTGCGTGCCGGGGGTGAAGGTGAGGCCGTCGGTGCTGCCCTGGACCACGGTAGGCGCCTTGACCGTCTCGGTGAAGCCCTTGCCGCCGGCCTTCGACAGCATCTGGCGCATGTACTCCAGGCCGCCCTTGGGGTTCTTGCTCTTCGCCAGGACGATGTAGCCCTCGCCGGCCGCCGCGCGAACCGCGGTCGGCTTGAGCTTGTCCGAGGCGGTGACGCTCGGCGTCGGCATCATCTGGTACTTGAAGTCGTCCGGCGTGTCCTTCTTCTGCTCGTTCTCGAGCCAGTCGCCGGACGGGTAGAACGCCAGCTGGTACTGGTTCTGCTTGAGCTGGACGTCGGTGTGCTTGAGGCCCTCGGCGCCCTGCAGGTTGTACTTGGCACCGATCTCGGCCCACGCCTCCGCGGCCTGCTTGACCGCGTCGGCCTTCCAGGCACCGTCCTCGAGGTTGTCGATGTTCTTGAGGACGTCCATGCCGCCGATCTTCGCGGCGCTGGTGAGGATCACGTTCCACTGGTAGTACGCGGCGTTGGCACCGGCGTACGCGTACGGCGCGATGCCGGCCTTCTTGATCTCCTCGCAGAGCGCGGTGAACTCGCTCCAGGTGCTCGCCGGCTTCCAGCCGTGGTCGGCGAAGAGCTTGCCGGAGTACCAGATGCCGAACACGGTCGAGACGTAGTACAGGACGTACGGCTTGCCGTTGAACGAACCGGCGTCGATCGTGCCGGGCATCAGGGTGTCGCGGACCTTCTTGTTCGGGTCGTCGACCGACGGCGCGTCGAGCAGCGGCGTGAGGTCCTGCAGCTGGCCGTCGGCGACGAGCGCACCGAAGTCCATCGACTTCTCACCGGAGTTGTTCACGAACTCCGGGGCGTTGCCGCCGGCGATCAGCGGCTGCACCAGGGTGGAGATGGCCTGGCTGGACTGGTGCTTGACCTCGGACTTCGGGTGCGCCTTCTTGTACAGCGGCTCGTGCACGTCGGTCGCGTACTTGTCGCCGTAGCCGCCGTTGAAGATGACGACGTTGATCGGCTGGTCCTCGGGCGCACCGAGCGGGTTGTTCGCGCTGACCTCCCCGGTGTTGCTGGTGGAGGGCTCCTCGCTGCCACTGTCCGCGCAAGCGGCCAGCAGACCGGCGGCCGGCGTGGCGAGCAGGCCCGCAGCCGCCGCGCGCCGCAGGACGGTACGACGAGTCAGTTCATTGGACATTTGGGGGTCTCCTCGGTTCGGGTCAGGCGGTTCGCCGGACGCGTCCGGCGTACCGCGACTCGAGGGTGTGGTTGTGCTCGTCCCCGCCGGGGACGTTTGCGGAGAGGTAGACGGGAGCCACCTCACCCGCGGCCTCGATGCGTCGCACGACCTCGGCGACCACCAGCTGCGCGATCAGCGCGTTGGTGACCGACGAGACCGGGCAGACCGCGCCGCCGCTATCCAGCGACAGCAGTGCGTCGCCGTACGGCGCGCCATTGTCCAGCACGACGTCGGCAATGTCGGCGAGCCGCTTGCCCGAGGGGTGTCTGGGGGACACCCGGAGGGTGTGCTCGACCGATGTGATAGCGATCAACCTGTGCCCGCGCTGCTTGATCAGCAGCGCCATCTCGACGATCCCCCCGTTGATCCCCGACTGTGAGGCCATCACGAACACGTCCTCGGGACGCGGCGCGGCGATCTCGTAGAGCCGGGCGGCGATGCTCGGATCGCGTTCCAGCTTCTCGTCCTCGAGGATCTTCGGGTCCGCGCCGCCGTAGACGACGAGGTCCCGGAGGAGGATCTTGTTCGTCGGCACGAGGCCCCCGGCGCGGCCGGCGAAGTCCACCGCCACCGCCTCGGAGTGTCCCGTGCCGAACGCCTGGAGGAGGCCGCCGGCGCGCAGCGCGGCGACGATGTGGTCGGCGGCCTGGCTGAGGCCGTCGACCTGGGTCAGGGCGATCCGGTCGATGACCGACTGGATCGCGGAGACGTAACCGTGAGCGGTGACGGCCATCCCGTCGCCCTTTCTCGCGCGAGCGTCCTGGAGGGTGGTCACGACCCTTCCTTTCCGGACGGCGACCGGTGACCGGCGACCGCCTGGGCCGTGACGGAGAACGCTGCGTGGGCGCGCTCGTGGGTGCGCTGGGCGACCGCGATGTACAGCAGGTCGAGCACCACGAGCTGCGGGTGCCGGGCCGAGAGGGCGTCCGGCCGGAAGGTGGTCGCCTGCGTCGCGGTGAGCAGGACGATGTCGGCGACCTCCGCCAGCGGCGAGCGCGGGAAGCTGGTCAGCGCGATCGTCGTCGCGCCCCGGCTGCTCGACTCGGCGATCATCTCGACCGTCTCGCGTGCCTGGCCGCTGTGCGAGACGCCGAGCGCCACGTCGCCGGCCTTGAGCAGCGCCGCGCTGGCCAGGCCGTTGTGCACGTCGGTCCACGCCCAGGCGGCGACGCCGATGCGGTGCAGGCAGAACTGCATCTCCCCGCCGACCAGCGCGCTGCCGCCCTGTCCGTAGATGTCGACCCGGCCGGCGCGCGCGATGGCCTCCGCGGCGCGCTCCACCTCGGCGAGGTCCAGCAGCGCGGCGGTGTCGTGCATCGCCTGCGTGTCGGCGGCCATGATCTGGCCGAGCACGCGCTCCAGCGGGTCGGTCGGCTGGATCTCGCGACCGATGTCCACCGTCCAGCCGCCGGTGCGGGCGGCCCGGCCGGTCTCGCCGGCGATGGCCAGTCGCAGCTCGGCGTAGCCGACGAAGCCCAGCGCCCGGCAGAAGCGGGTCACGGTAGCGGGCGAGGTGCCGCTGCGCTCGGCGAGCTCGACGATGGTCGAGCGGGCCGCCGCCGCGGGGTCGGCCAGGATCAGCTCGGCCACGCGCTGCAGGGCGCCGGTGAACTCGGGCAGCCCGGCGCGGACCCGCACCAGAACGCTCTCGCCGGCGCCGGGCGCGGCGAGCATGAAGCCGTCGGCGGGGCCGGCCGGTGCGATCTGGGACGGCGGGACCTGCGCGGCCGCGGAAACGGACGACACCGGCGAGGCGCTGACCGCGGTCTGCACCGCCGTCGTGAGCTCCTCGCGTGACGTCATGACGTTTCCCTTTCAGCAAAGTTCCTTAACTGTTAGTGGTAAAAGTTCTTACTGAAGGGCCCTTCTTGTCAAGGAGTTGGGTGAAGTTTTCAAACTGTTACCAAAGAAGTGGATCTTAAATACAGCTAAAAGAGCAGGTCGGAATAGATCTCGATCTTGAGGCGACGCCGCCCGCCGACCGCCCGGGAAGACCACCCGAGACGGGCGCGGCGGCGGGCACGAGCCGGGAATTAGCCCGTTTTGTTACAAGCGGAGGTTGGGTCGGGATCGCCGGTTTTCACGGAAAAGGCCGAACCAACCCGTCTGGGATGATTCGGCCCCGCCGATGATCGTCGTGTTGACCTGGGCGTTTTCAGCCCGAAATACGCCCGTGCTCATGCAGCGCGCTGGTCAGAATTTCCAGGCCCTCACGCGCCTCGTCCTCGGTGAGGTTCAGCGGCGGGCCCATGCGCAGGGTCGTGCCGTACAGCCCGCCCTTGCCGATCAGCAGGCCGTCGCGCTTGCACGACTCGAACACCGCGGTCGTCGCCGCCGCGCTGGTCAGCTCGACGCCGATCATGAGGCCCCGGCCGCGCACCTCGGCGACGATCGGGCTGTCCACCGCGCGCAGGCCGTCGAGCAGGATCGCACCGGTCCGCGCCGCGTTGGCCTGCAGGTCGTGCTCGAGGATGTAGTCGAGCACCGCGTTGCCGGCCGCCGTGGAGATCGGGTTGCCGCCGAAGGTGGAGAACGAGATGCCCTGCACCGACTCGAGCACCTCGGCCCGGCCCACAACGCCGGCCAGGGCGAAGCCGTTGCCGATGCCCTTGGCGAACGTGAGCAGGTCGGGCGTCACGCCGTGCGCCTGGTAGCCCCAGAAGTGCTCGCCGGTGCGCCCCCAGCCGGTCTGCACCTCGTCGCTGACCAGCAGGATGCCGTGCTCGTCCAGCACCCGCTTCCACACCGCCAGCAGGCCGTCGGGGCCGTGCACAAACCCGCCGACGCCCTGGATCGGCTCGGCGATCAGGCAGGCCACCGGCCCGGCGGTGGTGGTGGCCAGCACCTCGCGCAGGTCCTCCTCGGCCGCCTCGAGGTACCGCTCGTCGCTCATGCCCTTGAACAGCCCGCGCAGCCGGTCCCCGGAGTGCAGGTAGCTCACGTTGAACGGGCTGAGCGGCGAGGCGGACCAGGCGCGGTTGCCGGTCACCGCGATCGTGCCGGCCGTGCGGCCGTGGTAGCTGTTGCGCACGGCCAGGATGCTGTTGCTGGCGCGCTTGTTGGTGGCGACCTGCAGGGCGGCCTCGTTGGCCTCGGTGCCGGAGTTGGTGAAGAAGACCCGGGCGTCGGGGATGCCGGACAGCCGCGCGATCTTCTCGGCGAGCTCCACCTGCTGGCGGATGAGGTAGAGCGTGGAGGTGTGCACGATGCCGGTGCGCAGCTGGCGCTCGACGGCCTCGCGGACCTCCGGCAGATCGTAACCGAGCGAGTTGGTCAGCACGCCGCCGAAGAAGTCCAGGTAGATTTTTCCATTACTGTCCGTGACGCGCGAACCCTTGCCGGTGACCAGCTCGATCGGCTCGTCGTAGTACACGGGCATCCAGGCGGGCATGACCCGCCGATGACGGGTGAGTAGGTCGTCCATACCGTTCATTCTCGCGCTGGTGTTTTCAGGACGCTTCGGTATGCTGTCCGGCGATGCTGACGGCACCCAGACGTCTCCTCACGCTGGCGGTCACCGCGCTGCTGTTGGTGGCCACGTTCGGTAACCCGGCGACGGCGGAGCCGACCCCCGGCGCAAACGAGGACGGCGGGCAGAACCTCACTGTGCGTCAGGCCCTGGACAAGGCGACCGCGGCGTACAACGACGCGAAGGGCCGGCTCGACAAGTCCGTCGCCGACCAGGCCTCGATCGGCGACCAGATGGCCACGACGCAGACCCGGCTCACCGAGCTGCAGGCTTCGGCCGGCACGATCGCCGCGACCGCATACCGGGGCCGCCGGGTCAGCCTGCTCACGGTGATGGTCGGCGCCGAAAACCCCGACGACATGCTGCACAACATGGTCACCGTCGAGTACATGCTGCAGCAGGAGGACAAGCAGCTGCGCGAGGTGGTCGCCACGCAGAAGCAGCTCGAGCAGCAGCGCAAGGACATCGACGCGGCGGTCGCCAACCAGCAGGCGCAGCTGAAGATCATGGAGGCCAACAAGAAGGCCGCCGAGGACGCGCTGCGCAAGGCCGGCGGCGGCGCGGACGTGAGCAGTGGCGTGCCGACGGGCGGCAAGGTGACCACCAACCCGGTCGCCCGCAACTCCGACGGCTCGTATCCGTCCGAGGGCTGCACGATCAACGACCCGACGACGAGCGGGTGCATCTCACCGCGCATGCTCAACGCCTACAACGAGGCGCGCAAGGCCGGCTTCACGCACTACACGTCGTGCCATCGCAACGGCGGCGGCGGCGATCATCCGCTTGGCAAGGCGTGCGATTTCTCCGCGAATGCATCGACATTCGTCAACGCGAGGGCCACCGGCGCCGACAAGACCTACGGCGACAACCTGGCCGCCTGGGCGATCGCGAACGCCAAGAACCTCGGCGTGAAATACGTGATCTGGTACAAACGGATCTGGCAGCCGAGCAGCGGCTGGAAGTCCTACGGCGGCGACGGCACCCCGGCCGGCGACCACTACAACCACGTGCACATCTCGATGCAATAGCGAGCGGATATATCCAGGCGCTGACGCGCCCGGATATATCCGACATTTCGTATATGCACGGACCGCGACGGGCTCCTCGCCATCACGGGAACTCAGCTGCGCAGGGCGTCCAGGGCCAGCAGGGCCACGTGCAGCGACAGGCACACCGGGACCGCGTCGAGGTCGGCGCCCAGGATCTTGCGGATCTTCGCCAGGCGCTCGTAGAACGCGGGGCGGGACAGGTGGCTGTACTCGGCCGCCGCCGACTTGTTGCGGCCGCACTCGAGGTACACCCGCAGCACGTCCAGCAGCTGCTCGCGCGGGTGGTGTGCGTCGTGGGCCAGCAGCGGGCCCAGCTCCCGCTCCACGAACGTCTGCAGGCGCGGCTCGTCGCGCAGCATGCGCAGCAGGCCGGGCAGCCCGACGTCGGTGAGGCGGACGACGCCGGTGGCCGGGTGGCGTACCGCCTCGGCGACCTGGCCCGCCTCGACCAGCGACCGGCGCGCCTCGCGCGGGGACGACACGCCCTCGCCGGCCGCGATGACGACCGACCGGTCGCCCTTCTGCAGCCGCTCCGCAAACTGTCGTAATATTTCGGGCTCGTCCGATTTGTCGCGCAGGGTCAGCAGTACGCCTGCGCTCATCGCGTCCAGAGTCCCGACAAGCCCCTTGACCGACATTTCCGACAACGCCCGTTCGGCGTCGGCGGCCAGCGCCGGCCGGATCACCAGGCCGACGAGGTGGCGGCGCTCCAGCGGCACGCCCAGCGCCCGCGAGCGCAGGGCCACGTCCTCGACCGGCATGGTGTGGTTGAGCAGCGCGGTGAGGAGCGTCCGCTGCGGGCCCTCCGGGTCGGGGTCGATCAGCCGGCCCAGGGCGAGCGCCGAGGCCGCCCGCTCGATCAGAATGACGTACCGCGGCTCCGCCGACGGCACCCGCATGAGCAGCCGCCCCCAGTCCTGGCCCCGAGCGCCGACGGCGGTCACGAGCCAGCCCGACTGCGCGTCGTACCCGGTGCGCCCGGCGGGCCGGATCGCCCGCGAGTGCGCCTCCCAGCTGGCCAGCAGCAGCTCCGCCGAGCCGCCCGCGGCGTCGTACGCGAGCACCTGCCGGGACAGGTTCTCCAGCACCACCGGCGCGCCGGCCAGCGCCGCGGCCTGGGCGACGACCTCGGCCGGGCCGGCGCCCTCGACGGACAGGTCGGTGAAGCGCTGGTGAATCTCCTCCGTCGCCCGCAGCTCGGCCAGCTGAGCGTCGATGATCATCGAGTGCACGGCCTCGGTGATGGCCACGAACGGCGTGCCCCGGTGCAGCTCGACCAGCGGGAAGCCGAGCTCGTCCGCCGTGCGCACCATGACGGCCGGCAGTCGCTGTGCGTAACGGCGCCCCATCTCCACCGCCAGGCCGCACGCGCCGACCTCGGCCAGGTCGGTGATATACCGCCGCAACCCGGCTTCGTCCGGCGGCAGCCCGATGCCGGTGGTCAGCACGAGCTCCCCGCCACGCAGCAGGGTGGCGATGTCGGGCACCTCGGAGCTGTGCACCCAGCGAACGGCCTGGTCGAGCCCGCGTTCGCCCGCCACGATCCGCGGGGCGCCGTTGCGGACCGGCTCCAGGGCTAACACCTCGCGGACGGTCGGGAACATCAGCGCGGATGCTACAAGCAGAATGGGCCTCGTGGCCGTACCGATCACCAACCCCGACGACGAGCGCCTGTCCGACTACCGTGCGTCAACCGACGTGGTGTGGCGGCAGTGTCGCCGCCACACCACGGTCGGGGTTGTCAGCTCGCGCGCCCGGGCCAGCTCAGGCTAGCTCCGACTAGCTGCGACTAGCTGCGACTAGCTCCGGCTAACTCAGGCTGAACTTCTGGTTGGCCTGCCCGTTGCAGTCGTAGATCTGGACCTGCTGTCCGTTGCCGGTGCCCCAGACGTCGATGCAGCGGCCGGACTGCACGCCGGTGATGGTGCCGTTGGAGTTGACGTTCCACTGCTGGTTGGTCTGCCCGTTGCAGCTGTAGATCTGGACCGCCGAGGCGTTGCCGGATCCGGCGGCGTCCAGGCACATGTTGCCGTACACCGTCAGCTGCTTGCTCGCGGTGTACGTCCACTGCTGGTTGGTCTGGCCGTTGCAGTCGTACAGCTGCACCCGCGTGCCGTTGTTGTGCGAGGCATTGGGCACGTCGATGCACCGGCCCGACTGGGCACCGAGGATCCGCTTGCCGCCGGCCGGCGGGGTTGTCGTGGTCGGCGGCGTGGAGGTCGGCGGCGCGGTGGTGGGCGGCGGGGTGGAGCCGCCGTTGAGGGCGTTCAGGACCGAGGTGTAGGCGGCCTTCTTGTTGCCGCTGCCGTCGAACAGCAGCGGGCTCTCGCCGGAGCGCCAGGAGTCGCTGTCACGCACGCCCCACACGGTGATGCCGACGCAGCGGGACACGTTCATGCAGGCCTGGGTCAGCCCGGCGTACTGGGTGGTGGAGGCGTTGGTGACGTCGACCTCGGTCAGCGCCACGTCCACGCCCAGGGCGGCGAAGCTGGACAGCGTGGTCTGGAAGTTGCTGGGCAGCGAGCTGCCGCCGGTGAAGTGGGTCTGCAGGCCAACGCAGTCGATCGGAACACCGCGGGACTTGAAGTCCTTGACCATGTTGTAGACGCCCTGCGTCTTGGCGTAGCTCCAGTTCTCGACGTTGTAGTCGTTGTAGCAGAGCTTGACCGACGAGTCGGCGGTGCGCGCGGTCTTGAACGCGACCTCGATCCAGTCGTTGCCGGTGGCCTGCAGGTTGGACTGGCGGCGGCTGCCGTCCTCGTTGAAGGCCTCGTTGACCACGTCCCAGTAGGCGAGCTTGCCCTTGTAGTGGGCCATCACGCCGTTGATGTGGTCGATCATGGCCTGGCGCAGGGTGCTGCCGCTGAGGCTCTGCATCCAGCCCGGCTGCTGCGAGTGCCAGGCCAGGGTGTGACCGCGGACCTTCATGCCGCGCTGGCTGGCCCAGTTGTAGATCTGGTCGGCCGCGGTGAAGTTGAACTGGCCCCGCTGGGGCTCGGTCGCGTCGATCTTCATCTCGTTCTCGGGCGTCACCATGTTGAACTCACGCGCGGCGATCGTGGTGTACGCCGAATCGCCGAGCTTCCCGGCCGCGATCGCGGTGCCGAAGTATCGGCCGGACTGTGCGGCCGCGGCGCCCAGCGTGCTGGCCGCCGCGCTCGCGTCGGGAATCATGATCACGGCACCCGCCAGGACAGCGGCGCCGAAAGCACTGCCGAGCAGGGCTTTGACGCCCAGTGACCGCTTTGCTGCCACCAGGGCCTCCTTTCTCAGGGATGGAGGTACTTCAATGCCCTGGGATGCTGGCATGTCGATCGGCGGTTAACAATACTTTTCGAAACTGTTACGGAAGTAAGTTCCGCGATGATTCGGACATTCAGGATAATTTCCGCCCCACCGCTTATGGTTCCTCCCGTGGGCCTGTGACCTCGGACTTCATCGAACGTGTCGCGGGGAGTCGGCTTCGATCGCGGCCGGGTGATCGGGTGCGTGGGCGGTGGCCATGACCGGCCCACCCGCCGTGTCGTCCGGTGCGTCGCCGATACCTTCCGGGACGGATCCGGAAATCGATGCCAAGGCCGAGGCGTCAGCGGGCTGCGGGGAATCGGAGCCGGCTGTCCAGCTTCGTGCTGAGCTTCTCCGCGGCCGGGTGGCTCAGCTCCTCGAATATCTTCAGCGCTTCCCGCCATGCCGCGCGTGCGCCTGGCAGGTCGCCCGCGTCGAAGAGGGCGTCGCCCAGGCGTTCGCCGATGGCGGCCTCGTTGGGGCCGTCGGCCAGGTCGCGCGTGAGGGTGACGGCGCGGCGGTAGCAGGCGATCGCCTCGTCGAACGCGCCCATCCGGTGGTGGGCGTAGGCGAGGGTGTCGAGCGTCGCGGCCTGGCCGTGACGGTCGTCGATCTTCTGTTGGAGGGCGAGGGCCTGCCGGCAGTAGTCGACGGCGTCGTGCGGGCTGCCGAGTTCGACGTTGTACCAGGCGGCCGCGTTCAACGCATAGGCCAGGCCGGACTCGCGGTCGGTGGCGCGGTAGAGCACCAGGGCCTGTTCGGTGTGGCTGAGGGCGGCCTCGTTGCGGCCCTGGGCCTCGTAGACCTCAGCGAGGTTGAGATGGGTGGCGGCCAGGCCGAGGTGGTCGTCGAGCGCGCTGAAGAGGTCCAGCGACGCGTTGAGCGCGGCGTGGGCCTCGTCGAAGTGGCCGAGGATGTTGTGCACGCGGCCCAGGGTGCGGTGCAGGTGGGCCTCACCGTGGCGGTCGCCGCTGCGGTGGGCGGCCGCGAGCGCGAGCCTCTGGATGGTGAGCCAGTCGTGGTGGCGGCCCTGCCGGTTGAAGAAGTTGGTGAGGGTCCAGGCGAGCTGCCATGCGAGGGTGTCGAAGCCGGTCGCGACGGCCGCGTGGACGGCGGCGATGAGGACCGGATATTCGGCCGCCATCCACCGGACCGCGGCGGCCTGGTCGGCGAGGGCGGTCGGGGTGACGCCGGCGGACGGCGGCGCGGGGTCGGGGATGCGCACCTGGTAGGGATGCAGGAGCGTGGTCGCGGCGTTGGCTGTGTGCAGGTAGTACTCGAGCAGCCGCCGCATCGCCGCGGCGCGGTGGGCGGCCGGGTCCTCGTCGGCGGCGAGCTCGGCCGCGTATCGGCGCAACAGGTCGTGGCTGGCGAAGCGGTCGAGGGCCGGTTCGGTGAGCAGGTGGGCGCGGGCCAGCTCGGTGAGCAGTGGTTTGACCTGCTTCGCCGGTACACCCAGCAGGCTTGCGACCGCTGGAGCGCTGACGTCGGGACCGGGGTGCAGGCCGATGAGCCGGAACAGGCGGGCCGCCGCGGGGCTGAGGGTGCGGTACGACGAGGAGAACACGCCCCGCACGTCGCTGCGGGTGTCGCCGACGTCGAACAGGTCGAGGTCTTCGCGCAGCTCCGCGGCGAGCTCGGCGAGCGGCTGGTTGGGGCGCAGGGCGGCGCGGGCGGCGACGATCGCGAGGGCGAGTGGCAGGCCGGCACAGGCCGTGACGATCTCGTCGACCGCGGTGGGCTCGGCGTCAAGGCGGGGCTGTCCGAGCCGCCGGGCGAGCAGTTGCGTGGCCTCCCCATGGGTCAGCAGGTCGAGGGGTACCGGCTGCGCCCCTTCCACTGCGACGAGCCCCGCGAGGTGGGTCCGGCTGGTGACGAGGACGAGGCAGCCGGGGCCGCCGGGCAGCAACGGGCGGACGTGTTCGGCGTCGCGGGCGTTGTCGAGCACGATGAGCATCCGCCGGCCCGACGTGAGGCTGCGGAACAGCGCGGTCTGCGCGGCCAGGTCGGCGGGAAGGCGCCGCGGCGGCACGTCGAGCGCGTCGAGGAACCCGCGCACGGCCTGAGCGGGGCTGACAAGGGTGTCGGCGCTGCCGAAGCCGTGCAGGTCGGTGTAGAGCTGCCCGTCGGGGAAGCGGTCGGCGACGCGGTGCGCCCAGTGCACGGCGAGGCTGGTCTTGCCGACGCCCGCGGTGCCGACGACGGTGGCGATGACGACGGCCTTCGGTTGCTCGCCGGCGGCGCCGAGCATGCTGTCGAGTCGGTCGAGCTCGGCGCCGCGGCCCGTGAAGCTGTGCAGGTCGAGGGGAAGCTGCGCCGCGGTCGGGACAGGTCGCGATGCGGCGGGCGGAACGTCACGGGATTGCTGCAGCAGCCGGACGTGCAGGCCGCGCAGGTCCGCGCCGGGCTCGGTGCCCAGTTCATCGACGAGTCGCTGCCGGATCCGCGCATACCGGTCGAGCGCCTCCGCCGTGTGCCCCGCCTCGTGCAGCGCCCGGATGAGCACCGTGGCCAGCGGCTCGGCGAAGGGGTGCTCGGCGGTCAGCTCGGTCAGCGGGCCGATCAGGGTCTCCGCCTCGCCGAGCCGCAACGCCGCCTGCGCCCACGCCACCGCCGCGTCGAGGCGCTGCTGGCGCCATCCGTCGCGCTGACGCTCGGCCCACGGGCCGGACACGTCCGCGAGCGGCACGCCCTGCCACAGGTCGAGGGCTTGCCGCAGAGCCACGACCCGCTGCTGATCGGTGGCGTGCGGGTCGCGGGAGCGCTCGACGAGATCACGGAACCGGTGCAGGTCGACGGTGAGCGGGTCGACGTCGAGCGCATAGCCACCGGAGCGGCGCACCAGCGGCGACGGTTCGTCACCGTCGCGCAGGATCGCGCGGAGCCGGGCGACATACACATACAGCGCCTGCTTGACCCGGTCGGGCGGCTCGTCGGCCCAGACCCGATCGACGAGGGTCTCCATCGGCACGAGCCGGCCGGCGTCGACCGACAACGCGGCGAGCACCGTGCGCTGCCGCGGCGGTCCAACCTCCAACCGTCCCGTCGTGGACCACGCCTCAACCGGGCCGAGCAGCCGGAACTCCATCGCCCCCCTGCCCGTTGTATCGGCGATGTCGAGCCGACGTATCGACGCATCCTACGTTAGCTATCGGCGGCCGTGAAAGCCGCAAACGCATTATCTGGGAGGTGAACATCAATGCGTGGAGCTATTGCGAAGATCAGTGACTCGCTGCTCAGCCTCGTCGCCCCGCGGGCGACGGCCTCGGCGAAGTACTGCATCGCCTGCGAGCGGGGCAACTGCCAGTCGGGCTGGTACGGCAGGTGCCTCAACGGGCAGCTGGGCTGGATCGACATCGTCTGCGCGTCAACCTGTCCGTGAGGTAGCTCGAAAAGGGCCGTGAGACGCAGTCTCACGGCCCTTTTCTGTTGGTGCTCCCGTGCTACAGCCTGCGGAGCACGACCCCGGCGACGCCCTCCGTCGAGAACAGCCCCACCGTGCGCGAGTCCACACCGGCCGCGGGGTTGTCGCTGAGCACCACGAGGCTCCCCGCCGGCACCCGCGGCGGCGCTCCGGTGACGTACCCGGGCACCGCCTCGCCCCGCACCGCCGTGACCCGCTTGACCAGCAGCCCCAGCGGCGGCGCATGCGGCGCCCGGGCTCGCACCCCGGCGGGGAGCTCGGGCCCGGTGAGCACCACGACCTGACCGGCCCGCACCCGGTCGCCCGGAACCCGCTTCACCAGGACCCGGTCGCCGTCGCGGAAGGTCGGCATCATGCTCGGCCCGCGGACGTCCACCACGAGGTACCGCCGCCGCACCCGGACGGCGAGCGAGGCCGCCACGACCAGCGGCACGGCCAGGGCCAGTGCGGTCAGCATGTCGCGGCTCCGTAGGGCTGGGCCTGCAGGTTGAACAGACGGGCGTACTCGCCGTTGAGCGCCAGCAACACCTCGTGCGGGCCGTCCTCGAGGACCCGGCCACCGGCGAGCACGATGATCCGGTCGGCGTCGCGCACCGCGCCGAGCCGGTGGGAGATGAGGACGCTGGTGCGACCCGCGCGGTAGTCGCGCAGCCGCCGATGGATCTCGTGCTCCGCGTCGGGGTCGAGCCCGGATGACGGCTCGTCGAGGATGAGCACGTCGCAGGCCTGGCGCAGGAACGCCCGGGCGAGCGCGACCCGCTGCCACTGCCCGCCGGATAGGTCGACCCCGGGCGCGTCGTCCCGCTCCGCGGTGCCGTGGCCTTCGACGTCCTGGGTGAAGCTCCGCGACAGGAGCGTGTCGTAGCCGCGCGGCAGCGTGGCGAGCTTGTGGTGCGCCCCGGCCCGCTCGGCCGCCGCCACGATGGCGGGGCGGTCGCCGACCCGCGCGGGCTCGGCGATGCCGATGTTGTCGGCGGCCGTGAAGTCGTAGCACATGAAGTCCTGAAACGTCGCCGTCAGCCGGGCCCGCAGCGCCTCGACCGGCACGTCGCGCAGGTCGACGCCGTCCCAGCGGATCGACCCGCGGGTCGGGTCGTAGAACCGGCACAGCAGCTTCACCAGGGTGCTCTTCCCGGCGCCGTTCGGCCCGACCAGCGCGACCGTGCGGCCGGCGGGGATGAACAGGTCCACGCCGGTGAGAATCCACGGCTGGTCGTCGGCGTAGCGGAACCACACGTCCCGCAGCTCGATGCCGTGTCGCAGCGCCGGGAGCTCGCGTGGGCCGTCCGGCGCCACGGCGAGGTCGGGGGTGGTGGCCAGCACCGCGCGGTAGTGCGTCCACAGCAGCAGCTGGTGGTGCGTCTGCGCGATGCCGAGCACGACCCCGCTGAGCGCGCTCTGCACGCCGACCAGGGCGGCGAGCGCCAGCGAGACGTCGCCGACGGAGATCTCCCCGGCGCCGGCGAGGCCCACCGCGATCACGATCCCGACCGCGTTGACCGCTGTGCTCAGCAGCGTGAGCCCGCTGTGCGTGACCAGGATGCGCCGGTCCAGCCGGCGCTGGGCCGCATCGGCGCGGGCGCGGGAGCCCAGCATCCGCTCCCGCAGCAGGTCACCGGCGCCAAACAGCCGGATCTCCTTCGCCGCGCGGACGTTGGCCAGCAGCCCGCCGTAGAACAACTCGCGGCGCTCGTGCGGGCCGAGCGCCCAGATCATCGCGGCCCGCCGCCGGGACAGGCCCAGCTCGGCGCCGAGCGCCGGCACCGCCGCGACCGACACGAGCAGCGCCAGCCGCAGGTCGAGGGCCGCCGTCGCGGCCAGGAACCCTGCCGCGGCGAGCGCGCCGCGCAGCGTGTCGACGCTCATCGCGACGACGTTGCCCGGCGCCGCCCGGGCCGCGTCCTGGGCGATCTGCAACCGGTTGAGGAAGGCCGGATCCTCGAAGTGCGCGAGGCCCTCGAGCCGGTTCACTGCCGTGAACAGCTTGTCCGCGGCCCGCCAGGCAGCGCGCCGGCGCAGTTCCCCGGCGGCATACGTGTTGAGCGGCGGCAGGAACGCGGTGACCGCGGTGGCACCGGCCAGCCCGAGGGCGAGGCCGACCAGGACGGCGGGCCGGTGCGCGGCGGCGACGATGGTGTCCAGCACGGCCTTGAGCAGCCGGGCGGCGGCGACCGGGGCAAGCGCGCCGCACAGCGCGAGGCCGGCGACCGCCGCCAGATGGCCGGGGGCCGCCCGCCCCACGAGTCGCAGCGCGGCGGGCAGCCCCCTCAGGTCGGCGCTGGTCGGACGGTTGCGTCGCGGCCAGCGCACGGTCATGACGCCAGCGCCGGCTGGGCCGCGTCCAGTGTGGAGGTCTCGAGCCCGCTCGCCGCGATGACCTGACCGGCGCCGAGCCGCACGAGCGTCGGGAAGCCGCTCACGTCGAACGCCTTGAGCACGTCCGAGTCCCGCTGTGTCAGCACGACCTGGGCGAGCGGCGTGAGCAGCCGGATCTCCTCCGCAAGCTCCTCGGGCTCGCCGACGAGCACCGCGACGAACCGCTCCGGGGCGTCGTGGGCCTGCGCGTACTCGGCGAACCGCGGCATGCGCTCGGTGCACGGCTGGCAGCCGGTCCGGAAGAAGCCGACCGCCGCGCCCTCGGGCAGGTCGGCGGTGGACAGGGGGCGGCCGGTGGTCGTCGTCGCCGTGAACGCGCCGACCTTCTTGCCGACCTCCGGCCAGGGCGAGCCGCCGCCGGCGGGCGGGCCGGCGAGCAGGGCGGTGTGTTCGCGCAGGCGGCGGATGACGCCGTACGTCAGCACCAGATTGAGCAGGCCGACGGCACCGACCAGCACCACCACGGAAACCAGGTAGGGCATGCGGGTTCTCCTTTCACTGCGGCTCTCGCTGTGGCGTGCCGGCCCTGACCGGCGCCGGGGCGAACAGTTCGACCAGGTCGTCGAACATGATCATGACAATCCCGCCGAGCAGCCCGGCCACGATCGCGATCGCCGCGCCGGCCGGGTGCACGCCGGGCGGCAGCACCGCGAACCCCGGGTCGCCGCTCGCGGTGAGGAGGCCGGCGACGGCGACCGCGCCGAGGATCGCGTTGCGCACGACGTGCCGCGGCCCGACAACGCTGCCGGATCCGAAGCAGGCGCACTGGACGCGCCGTTCGCGGCGGTACGCGATGATCACCGCCGACGTGAGCGCCACCAATATGCCGGCGGCCGTCGCGAACCCCACCCGAGCGGTCGGTTCGATGGCGAGCGCGAGCGTGGTGGCCACCTCGGCGGCGACGACGGCCACCGCTGTCGGCGTTGTCGCGAGCCGTTGCACGGGCGCGAGGCCCGCGACGGATTCCGTGAACCGGCGCCAGGCGGCGCGGTCGCGCAGCTTGCTGGTGCTGGAGACCGCGAAGACCAGCACGAGCAGGCATCGGCAGCCGGCTTCGACGTAGCTCACGACAGGACCGTATCCAGCGCGGATACAGCGTTCCGGACGGTCTCATACATCGACATTTATCATTCCCTGAGCTTGTCGGGACGCGAACAGCCGGACGAGACTGCCGGCGTGGTGTCCGCCTTCGCCGTCGGTGGTGACGAGCTGCGCGTCGAGCAGTTCGTCGAGCACGTCCCGGGTCCGGTCGATGCTGAGTGCCGACGCGGCGGCGAGGTCCTGCGCAGTCACCCGCCCGGGCAGCCCCGCGAGGGCCCGCAGGGCGCCGATCGCGGTCGCGCTGACCGTGGCGCAGCGGGCGGCGAGGCTCTCCCGGATCGACAGGTCGTGCGCGCGCAGCTCGTCGAGGCGCCGCTGCGGTTCGCGCAGCCGCTGCGCGCACGAGCGGGCCGAGCGGTCCGGGCGCCCCTGCATGCGGGCCACGACGATCCGCAGCGCCATCGGCAGCCCGTCGCACCAGTCGACAATCTCGCGGAGCGCCTCAGGATCCTCTGCCCCGGCTCGTTCCTCTCCCAGCGATTGGCGCAGCAGCGCGACCGCGTCGGACGGCGGCAGCGGCTCCAGCGGTACGAGCGCCGCCCCGTCGAGTGTCGGCAGCGGCCGGCTGCCCGCGACCACGGCGAGGCAGCCCTGGCCGGCCGGCAGCAGTGGCCGCACCTGTGCGACGTCGTCGACGCCGTCGACGAGCAGCAGCACCCGACGGCCGGCGAACGCGGTACGCAGGCGGGCCGTGCGGGCGGCGAGTCCCCGCGGGACCGCCTCGTCGGCGACACCGAGGGAGTGCAGCAGGTGCGCCGCGACCGCGACCGTGTCGGCGGCGCCGAGCTGCACGAACAACTGGCCGTCCGGGTACTGGGGAGCGAGCAGGTGCGCGGCGTGGACCGCGAACGCCGACGTGCCCGCGCCCGGCGGCCCGTAGATGCAGACGATCCGCGCGCCCGTGTCGACGGCCGCCATCACGCTGTTCGCCGCCTGGTCACGCCCCACCAGGACCGCCGGGCCGGGTGGCAGCTGCCGTGGTGGCTCCGGCCGCGGCCGGTGTATCGCGATCTGGGGTGGCGGCTGCGGCTGCGCCTCACCCACCTGGAGGGCCTCGTCCAGCGTGGGGTCGCGGGCCAGCATCGCCGCGTGCAGGCGGCGCAATTCCGGACCCGGATCGACGCCGATCTCCTTCTGCAGCGCCGCACGCGCATCCAGGAAGCAGTGCAGCGCGCCCGACACGTCGCCGGCGCGGTACAGGGCGCGCATCAACTGCCCCCATGACCGTTCCCGCAGCGGGTGCTCGACCACCGTGCGACGCAGCTCGCCGATGAGCACCTCGTGATGGTTCAACGCGAGCCGGGCGTCGACGAGATCCTCGGCGGTGCGCAGCCGCTCATCGTCGAGCGCGGCCAGACGCTGCCCGAGCCCGCCGAGCCGCAGCAGGCCGACGCACGCGTGATCGTCCCGCCAGCAGGCCAGCGCCGCGATGAGCCGCTCCACGGCGCGGGTCGCGTCACCGGCCCGCAGCGACGCTCTTCCCTGCGCGGCGAGCTCCGTGAAGTCGGCCAGGTCCAGCTCGCCCGGTTGGACGGCGATGCGGTAGGCCCGCTCCAGGCCCAGCAGCCGCGAGCCGGCGGCGGTCTCCGGGTCGGCGAGCAGTTTGCGGACGCGGACCGCGTACGTGCGGACGTTGGCCACCGCCGAGCGAGGCGGCGCCTCATCCCACAGCGCGTCCACGAGACTTTGTACCGGCACGAGCCGATTGGCGTTGAGCAGGAGAGCGGCGAGCAGTGACTGCGGCTTGCCGGCGGGCAGTTCCACCGGCACCGGGCCGCACCGCACGCCGATTTGTCCCAGAACCTGGAACGTGAACGACATCGGCATTCCCCCGTGACGGCGCTTCTCGTAACGCGCGCCGGCCGGGCCGGCGCGCGTTCCCCCGACGACGCACTGGACACGACGCACGAGAACCAGTGGTCACCGCAGATGCTGCTGCGGCGGACCTGCCGGAACCTTGCGAAAATCTCAACGAGCCGGTCAACCGGGCAGCTCTCAGCTGTGTCGGGGCTTGCGGCCCGCGCGACACGGCGGTCCTATGCTGTCGCCGTGTCCTCGCTGCGGACCCGTGATCTGCGCGGGATCCTCGACGCCGTGGGCACGTGCGCATCGCCGCCCGCCGGCTGGACCGTCGCACGGACGACGCGGGGCGGGGCCTCGGGCTCACGGCGCGCCAGGCCGAGTCGCTGCGCGCGCTCGAGACGGACCCTTGACGCTAACGGCTACATGAGTAGAGTTAACGTCCGCGCAGCGTAACCGCCCCCCATCGCCACAGACGGTCAACGTCCTGCGGGCGCTGGCCGCCGATCCGGCCCGGTGGCGCTACGGCTATGACCTAGCCACCGAGGTGAACCTCAAATCGGGTTCGCTCTACCCGATCCTCGTCCGGCTGGCCGACCGTGGCCTGCTGGAGACGTCCTGGGAGCCGAGCATCGACAGCCGGCCGCCCCGGCACCTGTACCGCCTGACCGGCGCCGGCCGCGAGTTCGTGGCCGCCCTGACCGCCGCGCGCCGCGACAGTGCCGCCGCCCGCCCCCACCGCCGTTTGAAGGAGGCGTGATGCCGTTCTTCTTCGTGTTGCTGATGACGCCGATCGGAGTGGCGATCGCGCTGTACCGCCGCAACCCCCGCCGGTTCCTGGACGGCCCGACCGAGGACGGGCCGCTGCGGCTGCTGCGCTGGGCGATCGGCCTGCTGTCCCCACAGCGGGCCGAGTGGGGCCAGGCCATGCTCGGCGAACTCGGCCACCTCGACGGACGCCCGCGGCGGATGCGCTTCACGCTCGGCTGTGCCGGCGCCGCCCTGATCCTGCCGCCCTGGGGCCGGGCCGCCGGCGCCCTCTGGGCGACGATCGGGATCACCGCAGCCAGCTTCACCATCTACGGCGGCCTGATCGTCCACTACCGGCTCGGCGTCGGTGCCTGGATCGCGTTCGCGGTCGTCCTGATCATCTGCGCCGGATACCTGCTCGGTATGAGCGCGTTGCTGCGACGGCCCGGTGTCGCGCTGCCCGGCCTGCTGGGCGGCGTGTTCGCGACCATGGTGGGGCTGGGGCTGTCCGGGTTCACCGCGGTCGACCAGGTCACCTTCATCCCGAAGCCCTGGCAGCAGTGGGTGACCGTGATCGCGGTACCCGCCGCGATCGGCGCCGCCGGCACCCTGTGGCGCCGTGACCCGGCCGCAGGACGCCGCGTCGCCCGCCTGGCCGCCCTCAGCGCCGGGCTGCTGCGACTGCTGTACGCCACAGTCGCGGTCGCCATCCTCGGCGGCGGCGGGCCACCCGATGCGGACGGCGGCTTCACGGTCCGCGGCACGGTCAGTGACCGCCTCGGCAACAACATCGTCGACCTCGTGGTCTCGACGCTGATCATCGCGATGGTCGGCTGGGCCGCCGCCGCCCTCGCCGGCTACCTGGTGCGCTGTACGCCCACACCGGCCGCCCCGCCGGCCGCCGAGCCGGCGCAGGGGTGTGAACCCAATGACCACACCGAACCCGGCAAACCAGCCGACGCCGGTACCGCGCCGACGCCGAGCCATACGCCTCACCCTGCTGATCCTCGGCATCGCAGTCCTCACGGCACTCGCCGCCAGCCTCCAACTGAGCGGCCGCTGAGCCACAACCGCCGGCCGGGTGAGCTGGTCAGGGCCGCGCCCAGACGAACAGCCGGCCGACGGCGACGCAGGCGATCCGATCGTCAGTGGCGGCGCACTGCGGGGTGCCGTAGAAGTTCTCGGCCCGGCCGATCACCTTGACGGTGCCGTCGGCCGGGTCGAGCAGGCCGACGACGGCGGCGAGATCGTTCACCGGCCGCCACACGATCGCCCCGTGCCGGGTCAGGCGGTCGGCGTAGCTGTACGCGAGGTGCCAGCCCGTCAGGTGCCACCGGAGCGCACCTGTGTCGCCGGAGAACGCCGCTACGTCGTCCGCCCGCCCGTCCGCGCCGTCCTCCGCGTCGAGCATCAGCGTGCCCGGCGCTCCGTCCCGCGCGGCGTTGTAGCGCTCCGCGCGCCACAGCCGGGCACCGGTGGCCGGGTTGAGCACGTCGGTGCCGTCGGTGCCGGAGACGCAGTACCGCCCCTGCAGACACGGGTACAGACCGTGGTAGCCGGTCGCCGGGTCACCCGGCCAACGCCACAGTAAGCGCCCGGAGGCGCGATCGTAGACATCGACGCCGCGCCCACCGGCCCGGTACACCAGTTCCTGGCCCGGCACGCCGTCGCGGTGCAGGGCGACGGCGCCCGACCAGTCCAGCCGATAGGTCGCCGCGACCGCGCCTGTGCGCAGGTCGTGTACCCGCAGCACCCCGGAGGCGTCCAGCACGCTCAGGCCGGTGACGTCGGAGAAACCGGTCGGGTCCAGGCTCGACACGCTGCCGGGCGACGTCTCGACGCTCCACACGACGCGGCCGGTGTCCAGCTCCAGGGCGAGGTACCGCTCGTGGTGCGGCAGCAGCGGCAGGGCCACCGACAGGTCGTCCGGGCCGTAGGACGTATCGAACCCTTGGGGCTCGTCCGGCCAGGCCAGGTCCCGCACCAGTACCAGCCGCCCGCCCGGACCGCCCACGCCCGCCGGGCCGCCCGGCTCGATCATCCCGGCACGCCGGCTCAGCGGGCGCTCCCAGCGCACCGTGCCGCTTGCGCCGTCGATCGCGACCAACCGGCCGGTGTAGCCTCCGCCCGTGCCCGCCCCCTGGTCCTGTACCAGCACGACCCCTTCGGCGACGAAGAGGGACTCGCTGTGCTCCATCGGCCGGCGCCACAACACCCGGCCGTCGCGAGGGGCGACCGCCTCGATCGCCTGCGCTGCCTCGCCGCCGGCATCCTGCCGGACCAGGTACAGCCGGTCGGCGGCGGCATCGATCGTGAGTACGTTGGGGTCGGCCTGGTACAGCGGCGCCAGGCCGTGACGCGCGGCGGCCGCGGAGTGCAGGCTGCCCGCGACGACCAGCACGGCGGCCAGGGCGAACCAGCGCCGCCGACCGCGGCGGTCCGGGGCCGGCGGTTCCCAGGGCGTGCTGACGTCGAGCTCGATCATCGCGTCCGTCACGGGTCTCCCCCTCCTCAGCGAGACCGTCAATTAGGCGGAAGCCGATCAGAATAGCGGGTCGGGATAGCGGCGGTTCACCCCGTTGCTGGCCGACGCCGCCCGGTTTGTCACAAACGGTGTTCGTCAACCGGCCGCGGTCCGGCACGGTGGTCACGGCTAAGGCGCCCCCGCCCAGGGGTGTCTGTGTACGGGCGGGGGCGCCGGAGGGACGATCAGCAGGTGGAGTTGGTCTGGGTGAGCAGGCCCATCCGGTAGGGCAGCGCGCTAGCGCTGCAGTGTCAGCACGCCCGGCCGGTAGGGCAGCAGACCGTAGTCGCCGCCGGAGCTGGGGGAACGCCCCTGGTACAGCAGCTGCAGGTTGCACGGGTCAACGGTCTTGGTCTGATCGGGGTTGCTGCGAACCAGGTCGCCGTGGCTGATGTCGTTGGTCCAGGTGGCGCCGCTGTTGGCCTTGCCGGCGAAGGGATTGCTCTCGGTCGCGGCCTGCGGTGTCCATGCACCGTCCAGGCTGGTGGCCGTGAACGAGCGGAAGTAGCGCCCGTTCGCACCGATCGCCTCGACGAGCATGAGGTACTGGTTCTGGCCCTGGACCTTGTAGACCTCAACCCCTTCGAACAGGTTGTTCGTCGTGTCGCTCATGACCACCACCGACGTGGAGCCGAAACTGCCCGGGAAGTTCCCGATCGGCATGCTGGCCCGGTAGATCTTGCCGTTGTCCCCGGCGAAGAACAGGTACATGTTCGTGCTGTCGCCGATGAGCGTCTGGTCGATGGGTCCGGTGCCGGAGCCGGAGATGCTTCCGGCGAAGAGCGTCTGCGCTGAGGACCATCCGTTCGCGTTCGTGGGGTCGCTCGACGTCCTGTAGGAGAAGGCGGTCCCACCCCACTGATAGGCGAGTACCCAGACGTTCTTCGGGGCGAAGTAGAACAGCGTCGGCGCGACAGCGGCGAACGACATCCGGTTCTGGCTGGCCGAGGCCATGTCGGACCAGTTCGTGAAGAGACCGAAGTTCATCGAGCCCCACGTCGATCCGGTGTCGTGCGTCGTCGCATAGACCAGATGCCTGCCGTTGTAGACGACGTTGGTGAAGTCCTTGAGCGAGACCCACCCCGACTGCGGGTTCGCCAGCGAGCCCGTCGATGTCCAGCGGTACGTCGACGGAAGCGCGCATGTCGGCGCGGTACTGCCGGGTGTGGTCGGGGTGGTGCCGCCGACGCGGACGAGCTGCCATTGCTGGTTGGTGCCGCCCCAGTCGGCGTACTGCACGACCGCGGCACCGTCGGCGGTGGAGGCGTTCTGCACCTCCACCGCCTTGCCGGAGTTGCGGTTGATGAGCCGGATGTATCCGCTGTCCGAGTCGGCGAGGCGGAACTGCTGGTTGGTGCCGTTGCCGTCGGTCCACTGCACGATCTTGGCGGTGTCGGTGGTGGAGTAGTTGTAGACGTCGAGGACCTTGCCGGAGTGACGGGCCTTGAGCCGGTAGTAGCCGCCGCCGGAGTCGACGAACTGCCACTGCTGGTTCTGCCCACCCGAGCGCGTGTACTGCTGCACACACGCACCGTCCGCGGTGGACACGCCACACACGTCGAGGGCCTTACCACTGTTGCGGTTCACCAGCTCGTACCACGCGCTGGTGTCCACCGTCGCCGCCGAAGCGGTCGTCACGTTGATCGCGACCACCACCCCGGCGGCCACGACCGTCGCCGCGAGCGCGGCGCCGATGATTCTCATGGCGGGAGATCTCCTTTCGGTTCAGCCGATGCGGACGAGTTGCCACTGCTGGTTGTTGCCGTTTGACGGTGGACCGCCCCGTGTTAGCGCTAACAGACTGCGGCCGACGACGTGAAGGCGGGCTTCGAGACGTGCCGAGTGACGGGAGAACGGGTTGCGAGAACGCTCACATCCAGGATCGCGAGATTGCCAGAACGTTTCGGAACATGCAAGGCCGAAGGTCGGCCATTTCCCCTCGGCAAGCCGTTCTCGTGCCATCGACTGCGAGCATCCACCCAGGTCAGCACCGTACTGCCGGGTCTGCTACCACCACGATGAATGCGATCGAACGACGTTGAGAATTTCACGCCCACCGATCTGCGACCAATTTCCCCAACGGCTCGTAACGCTTTTTCCCAACCCGAATTCGATCGGCGATTTGTGTTATGCGCGGGGCTGTCGGAAAGTCGCCGAGATCGCTCGCCGTGGTGTGCCTCGGTCAGGCCAGCGGCGGACGGAGCCGGAACGCGCTGTCGGCGCGGAACGCGGCGGTGCCGTCGGACTGGTCCACCCACAGCTGGTCGTTCTGCCGGTGGATGAAGTAGCCCCGATAGTTCGCCGACTCCAGGAACACCTCGCCGCCGTCCGTGACCATCGGGCAGAAGGTGGCGTCGCCACGGAACACGTAGCTTCCCTCATCCCAGCTCAGCCGCAGCCGCCACGACTGGTGCCGCAAATACTGCCCGCTGGCCGCCCGGAACGAGTAGCAGCTTCCGTTGGACAGGCCGGACACGGCCTCGAAGGTCGCCCGGCCACGCTGGATCGAACTGGTTTCGGGGACCAGGATGCCGAACTGCCCGTCGGTGCCCAGGTAGCGTCCGGGGACAGCGCCGGACTCGAACGACACCGGTCCGAGGCGCAACACCGACGGCTGGCCGGACGGCGCAGCCGATGACGGCTGGCCGGACGGCGCGGTTGGTGACGGCTGGCTGGACGGCGCGGCCGAGGTGGGTGGCGAGCCGGCGCCGCTGGGCCAGGTCAGGGTGACGACGGCAGCTCCGGCGACGATCGTCGCGGCAATGGTCGCCTTCGCGACGGGGAAACCGGTCAGCCACCCGGTCGTCGCGGCGGCGCCGCCCGCGGTGCTGGCAGCGGATGCGGCGAGCGGGCCGTGGCCAGTGGTAGCGGCGAGGCCGCCCGAGGCGGTGGCGGCGGACGCGGCGGGCGGGCCCTGGCCGGCTAGGGCGGCGGTAAGCGCCACGGGCACCGGCAGCAGCGCGAACCCGGTCAGCAGCCGCTCGGCGTCGACCATCTCCTCGGCGGTGGCGGCGCAGGTGGCGCAGGAGCGGGTGTGCCGGGCGATCCGCTTGCGCCACAGCGGGCTCGGGATACCGTCCCAGTCCGCAACGACGGTGTCCAGCCAAGGGCAGCGCGGCCGAGCCTCGAGCGCCGCGACCAGGACGCGGGCCTGCACCAGCCGGTTGCGCAAACGCTGGAGTCGCACACCGGCGTGCGCGACGCTCACCCTGAACGCGGCGGCGAGCTCGGCACGGCTGAGCTCTTCGCCGACCTCCAGCCACCACAACGACCACAGCACCCGGTCGTCCGGGTCGAGCCAGGCGACCGCCTGCCCGACCTGCCGGCGCTGCCCGGCGAGTTCCAGGCGCAGCAGGGTGAGATCCTCGAAGTCGACGGCGTCCGGTACACCGGCCACGTTGTCCAGCGCGGCGTTGCGCCCCGCGGTGAGGCGCTCACTCTGCAGGTACGTCGCGGCCTGGCGGACGGCTATCGCGGCGATCCAGGCCCGGAACCTGTCCGGCTCGCGCAGCGACGGCAGCTGACGCAGGGCGCGCAGCATGGTGTCCTGGACAACGTCGTCGACGGCGGCCAGGTGCCCGACGAGGGCGCGGCGCACGATCGTGTACACCAGCGGCAGGTAGGCCGCCATGAGCTCGTCGATCGCCCGTCCGTCGCCAGCCTGCGCCGCGGCGACCAGCGTTGTCTTCCTCGTACCTGCCCTGCCCATATGCATCACCGATCTATGGAACTTGCCGTCCCACCAGGCGATCAGCATGCCAGGACCGGCCCGGCAGCGCCACGCCTCGCGGGACCGGCACGGCCGGCACCGAACCGGTCCCGTTACCGCCTATTACTGGCCGACGCCGACCATGCGGCTGCCGAGGCGTCTCGGCGCGCCGTCGGGTGCGCCGCTGACCGCGGCGAAGGGCAACGCGGTGGTCGGCGCGGACAGATAGTCGGTTACTCGGGCGGCTCCGCCAGCCGCTCCAGCCGGGTCCAACGGGCCCAGCCACGCTCGCGCACAAGCTCCTGAAGCCGCTTCGCCCGCGGGTCGGACTCGACGGCAAGGGCATCCAGAAGGTCGAACGGCAGGTCGTCGTGCGCCCCCTCGCCAACGTCGATATCGCCGGACGCGTATGCCTGCTCGGCGAGGGCAGCCAAGATGTCGGCGGCTTCCCGCAGTCGCGGGTCGTCGTCGCCCAGGTCGCCGTCGAAGATGTCCGACAGGAGACGATAGAGCCGGACCATTTGCGGATCTTCGAGCTCTGCGAGTTTCCTGGGCATCCACTCATGGATGCGGTCGGGCCAGCGAGCCGCGATCAGGATCCACCCGTCCCGCTCGCCCGCCACCATCCGTTCCGACGCCCCGATCTCCCGGAGGCGATCGAGATAGGACACCACCGCGGGTGAGAGCACCAGACTGTCACCGGCGGCGAGTTGCGCGATCTGCTTGCGGCTGGTCTCGAGCCGTTCGATCTCGTCGCGGAGGTGACTGTCGATCCTTCGGGCCGCTTCGGCGAACGTCGACGCGTCGGCGTCGAGCATCTGACGGATCTGCGACAGCGGCACGCCGGCGTTGGCGAGGGTGCGGATCTTGATGAGGGACACGACTGCCATGGCGCCGTACCGGCGGTAACCCGACGCGTCTCGCTCCGGCTCTGGCAGGAGTCCGACCTGGTGGTAGTGCCGCACCGCCCGCACCGTGACGCCGGCGTACTCCGCCAGTTGACCGATCGTCAGCATGTTCTGATCCTGCCCTCACCAAGCCCGGCTCACGAGATTTTGCGACGGTAGATGATGTTCGCGAAGACGTAGGCGACGACGAGGATGCCGCCGCACCAGGCGAGGGCGGTCCAGATGCTGGTGCCGACCGGTTGCTGGGCGAACAGGTCGCGTATCGCGTTGACGATGGAGGTCACCGGCTGGTGCTCGGCGAAGGCGCGCACCGGGCCGGGCATGGTGTCGGTGGGCACGAACGCCGAGCTGATGAACGGCAGGAAGATGAGCGGGTAGGAGAACGCGCTCGCGCCGTCCACGCTCTTCGCGGTGAGACCGGGTATGACGGCAAGCCATGTCAACGCCAGGGTGAACAGGACGAGGATGCCGGCGACCGCGAGCCAGGCCAGCACACCGGCGCCCGAGCGGAACCCCATCAGGAGGGCGACGCCGACGACGACCACGAGCGACATCAGGTTGGCAAGCAGCGAGGTCAGCACGTGCGCCCAGAGCACGCCCGACCGAGCGATGGGCATGGACTGGAAACGCTCGAAGATCCCGCCCTGCATGTCCGTGAAGAGCCGGAACGCGGTGTACGAGATGCCCGACGCGATGGTGATGAGCAGGATGCCGGGAAGCAGGTAGTTCACGTACGAGACCGACCCGGTGTCGATCGCGCCGCCGAACACGTAGACGAATAGCAGCATGATGGCGATCGGTGTGATCGCGGTCGTGATGATGGTGTCCAGGCTGCGAGTGACGTGGCGCATGGTCCGCCCGGTGAGCACGGCGGTATCGGCGAAGAAATGCGTGGCCATTTTCGTCCTTTACTTCTTGGCGTCTTCGCCGGCGCGGCCGACGACCGAGAGGAAGACTTCCTCGAGGGAAGGCTGTTTCTCGACGTACTCGACCTTGGCGGCCGGCAGCAGTTGCTTGAGCTCGGCCAGGGTGCCGTCGACGATGATCCGGCCCTCGTGAAGAATCGCGATCCTGTCGGCGAGCTGTTCGGCCTCGTCCAGGTACTGAGTCGTCAGCAGCACGGTCGTGCCGCCGCCCGCAAGCTCCTTGATGGCCTGCCACACCTCGATGCGCGCCTCTGGGTCCAACCCGGTCGTCGGCTCGTCGAGAAAGATGACCGGCGGATTCCCGATGAGACTCATCGCGATGTCCAGACGGCGGCGCATGCCACCGGAGTATGTCGCCACCCTCCGGGCGCCCGCCTGGGTCAGCGAGAAGCGCCTCAGGAGGTCATCCGCAATCGTGCCCGGATCCTTCTGGTGCCTGAGCCGGGCGATCAGGACGAGGTTCTCCCGCCCGCTGAGGATCTCGTCGACGGCCGCGAACTGTCCGGTGAGGCTGATGGACTCACGGACGTCGGCGGCCTGTGTCACGACATCGAAGCCGTTGACCCGAGCGGTCCCCGCGTCGGCCTTGAGCAGCGTGGAAAGGATTCTCACCGCCGTGGTCTTGCCCGCCCCGTTCGAGCCGAGCAGGGCGAAGATGCTGCCACGCGCCACCTCGAAGTCCACGCCGCGCAGCACACGCAGCTCCTTGTACGACTTCTCCAGGCCCTGCACGTGGATCGCAGGCACGTGGACCTGGTGGGTTGTTGAAGGAATGCCCATGACCGCCAGCATGAAGGGTTGACGCAGCGTCATAGTCAAGTCCGCAGGGCATATTCGGTACGTCTCGCTGCGCCGCCCGGCAACTTAGAGAGACCGTCAATTGGATCACTTGAGGCGGCGGGTGGTGGGCCTGGTCGACCAGCGATACCGGGTTCGGGCCTCGCGGATGAGTGCACGGACGGTGACGAAGGCTGCGGCGAGATACAGGAAGAAGTCCACGATCTTGCCGTCGCGGTCGGTGCAGCGGCGCAGCTTGCCGTAGCCGTTCATCCAGGCGTGGGTACGCTCGGCGACCCACCGTTTGCCGACCTGCACCAGCGCGGGGACACCCTTGCGGGCGATCTCGCCGTGCAGCCCCAGCCCGTCGAGCAGGGTGCGGGTGACGTTGGAGTCGTAGCCGGCGTCGAGATGGACGGTGATGTCGTCGGGCCAGTGGGCGCCGACCTGGTCGGTGGCGGCCTGCAGTGTCGGGCCGAGCAGGGGTGAGTCGTGGCGGTTGGCGCCCGCGGAGACGATTCCGAGGGGGACACCGGCGCCGTCGGTGGCGGCCGAGCGTTTCAGGCCGCCCTTGCGTCTGTCCACTGGGGACGGTCCGGCCTTGTCTCCGCCGCAGGGGGCCTTCGTGATGCACCCGTCCGCCGTGATGTCGGCCAACTGCAGGCCGATGATCCGGTCGTAGGCTGCGAGGGCCACCGCATGGACGCGTTCGGCGATGCCGGCGGCCGCCCAGGTCTTGAGCCGGCGGCGGATCGTGGAATCCGAGCAGGCGGAGGTGGCGATACGTTCGTAGCCGGACCCGTGGACCAGCGCGTCGACAAGGTGTTCGAACACGACCCGGTCGGGGATGCGACGCCGGTGGCAGCCCAACGGATGATCGGGATGGAACTCGCTGCGTTCGGGCAGCAGCGCGGCGAACTCGACCCAGACGGGTTCCAACAGCGATGATGGGATGGCAGGCACGGGCGTCCTTGTCGGTCACAGAGCGTCGAGAACTCCGATGATCGACACGCCCGTGCCTGTTTGCTACCCCGAACCGTCGTCCTGACCGACTTCCGCCCAATTGACGGTCTCTCTTAGGCAGGGCGGTCAGATCACGGGGTTCGCCTGATCCGGCCGTCCTGGCCGACCAGTGTCAGCACGCTGTCAGGGGCGCGTCCGGCGAGGCAATCGGCGAGCCAGTCGGCGATGTAGGTCAGCTCGTTGATGGACTTGCGGTGACGTGCCCCGTGGTGCCGGCCCATACGCCCCGTACGCATCCATGACTGCGATTGCGACACGGGTCCTAGCGCGTCCGGGGAGCGTCCGGCGCGTTCGGGCCTGGCGCCGAACACCCTGGTAGCGCGGCCGAACGGCAATCCCGGACGACGAACGGCTTCCCGCTCGAGGGCCCCGGCCGGTACGAAACGCTCATCCCCGGACATCGAAGAAGGAGAAAGCCATGTCGTTGCGTGTCAGCGTCGCTGGTCTGGTGGCGCTCTGCATGGTCGCGGTCGGTCTGGTGGTCGCCACGCCGGCGCAGGCGTACGTCGACGGCCCGCCCTGCTCGGCCGCGAGCTGCGTCGGTCGGGACCCGGGCCGCACGGTCGACCGCGCGGGCGTCAGCTGCCGGGCCGACGCCTATCAGGTGAAGGACCCCAACGGCCTGCAGGGCTATGCGATGGCCAGCCCGGATCGCAGCCTTTACAACGCCGTCTTCCTGATGTACTCGCCGCGCTGCAACGCCAACTGGGTGGAGGCGGCCTCTTCGTCCTCCTGGTGCGCCCAGAACGGCGGCTGGCGCGTCGAGTCCGTGGTCAACAGCCCCCAGGGGCCGGTCGGCACCGGAGACCTGTGGTCGAAGATGGTCAACGGTGCCTACGCCGCGCGGGCCGCCATCTACGGCGACTGCCTCTCCTCGTCGTCCTGGTACTACTCCAACTGGCGCTGACCGGCCGTACGGAACCTGCTGCGTTACACGCCGGTGGCACTCGTCGTCGCGGCCGTGCTGGTCGCGCCGGCCGCCACGCCACCGGCGGCCGCGGCGCCCGCCGGGCCCGTGGTGCGCGGTGGCACGGCCACCGCTGACGACCTTATCCAGCTGACGATGTCGCGGGTCTTCGGCGCTGCCGGTGGGGGTGGGGCAGCGGCGCAGCGTGCGTTGCACAGCTTCTACCGATCGAAGAACAGTTGACCACCGGTGTTGTCCAGGTCGGCGGCGGTGCCGGTTTTGAGTCTCTCGTCGGTGAATGGCGGGTCGAGGTGGATGAGGCTCATGGAGTGATAGACCTGCTCGGCGAAGCCGTGCAGGTCGGCCGCAAGTTCGCGTTGCTTGTCGTCGATGATGCGCGTGATGCGCGTCATGGCGGTCTGCATCGATTGGATGACGTCGGGAACGGTCCCGCCGCCGAGCGGCTGCTCCACCGTGTAAGGCCCGCCGGTCGAGAGGATGGATCCGACTCCCTGGATGCCGGCGATGGCCGCGCCGGTGCCGGCGGCGAGGAGTGACTCCGCCACTGGTCCTGCGGCGACGGCGACCGCGGCGAGCGCTCCGATAACGGTGAGGATCATGGCCGCGCCGCCTCGCGTCGGGCAGTGAAAGTGGTCCAGCGCGTCGAGCACCTTGATCGTGGTTTCTCCGAGCGTCCATACGTCTGTGAGCATGCGCCTCTTGATCTCCAGCTCTGCCTGGAGCGTGAGGGCGAGTCCTACCGCGACCTGGCGTTGGCACAGCGTCGAGCGCTCGTACAGCTTCAGGTAGAACATGAACGAGTCTGCCGCTGAACCGGCCCAATGCTGCATGCGAACCTGGATCGCATCGGTGTACGCCCCGAGTGGAAACTTCAGCGTGTCGTTGCCGACGGCGACCGGGTCATACAGTTTGTTGCTTTCTGCCTTCAGCTGCAGCGAGGGCTGTAGCGTGGCGGCGACGCGAAACAGTGCATCGGCCATCGGCTGGCAGGCGTTCGGGTCCGGCACCGCAAACTGCGTGAACATGGTGGGAATCCCGGCGAATTCCTCGGCAACGAACGTGCGCAACC
Organism: Dactylosporangium sp. NPDC048998; assembly: GCF_043197855.1. Lineage (NCBI taxonomy): Bacteria > Bacillati > Actinomycetota > Actinomycetes > Micromonosporales > Micromonosporaceae > Dactylosporangium > Dactylosporangium sp. NPDC048998. The sequence continues at coordinate 1,493 of NZ_JBICTV010000005.1, read as the reverse complement.
GGGCGTCGTCGTCGGCGCGACTCGATGGGATGTACTCGGGCTGCCCCTGGCTGGCCTTGTTGCTGGCCCGCTGCTGCGCCATCAGGTATTGCTCGGCGTGCGTCAGGGTGACCCGGATGGCGGTGTCACGGACCCGCTCACCGAGCGCCTGCAGATCGGCCGCGCTGCGGTAGACGTACGCGTCGCCCACAGATGCCTGCCCTCACGCCTGCTTGATCGGTGCGGGTGGACCGGGCACCAGCAATTCGCCAGAGACGAACAGCTGCGCGGGCGGCCCGCCGGCCCAGACGTTGTTAAGCTCCTGGGCCGCCGCCGCGTCGGTTTCGGCATACAGGTCGGCGATGCGCAGGATGGTGTGGCCGGTCTCGTCCAGGACAGCGGACGTGTTGCCGAGGGCGTTCTGCAACAGGTTGCGCAGCTCCGTCCAGATCGGACCAGCCTGGTCGCTGGCGACGACAGGTTGGGCGAACGCGGCGGCATCGTTAGCGGAGTCAGCAACAAGGTTGTTCAACGACGCGTAGACGTAGGCCATCAACGGCAGGTCAACGGTCCCGATCATCCTCAGTCGCGACAAATCCACCGCAAGATCGTGGCCCTTCAACGACATGCTCGGCCTCCCCCGGCTAGACCGCGCCGCCCGACCGCGGACGCGGCATTGCTCATGCTGCTGCGCTGCACGCAACAGCTTGTAGGTTTCGCCCAAAGACGTACTGGCCCTGCTCGACGTAGATCTCCGTCTTGGACAAGTCGGCGCTTGCCGGAAACGGCACGCTGAGCGAAACCATCGGGCCCTTGATGGGCTCAAGGTTGCCGTAGACGATGTGACCCGCCTTGTCGCGAGCGATGATGTGCGCGACCGGCTGGCACATCGGTGTGTTCGGCGGATCGGTCACGATCTCGAACGTTGTCGAAACGTATCCGCCCGCATCGGGCGGGCCGTAGGTGACGTTCCGCGCGGTCGCCGACCTCGGCCACGCCTTGAAGAAGCCGGCCGGCAGCAGATCGTTGTCCGGGATGTTGAATGACAGTGTGGCCACGGTGTCCGCGCCCTGTAGCACATGGAGCAAGCCACCGATCCCGAGCCGCTGTCCGGGCAGAAGGACCGGGACGTTGGCCAGGCCGGTTTGCGGCTCGCCCGCGGGTGTTCCCGACGCTGTCATCGGCTGCACAGTGACCAGGTTCTGGACCGCGGCCTGGTCGCACGGGTTCTCCACGATGAAGCCGTACCAGAAATCGGCTCCTTTTCTGGCGAAGCCCGATTCAAGGACGCGCGGCGAGCAGGCCGGCGCGGTCGCCGAGGTGCTCGGCGCCGCGCTCGTCGGCTGTGGCTCGGGATGAGGACCGGTGGTGCAGGCGGCGGCCATGACGGCAGCCAGGCTCAGGGCAATGACGCCGCCTGCCGCCCGCGACCGGCGACGCGTCGCCTCTTGCGATGGCATGGTTGATTTCGGCTCCCCGTTAGACATTCCGTGCGCCTTGCACGGCGTCGGCTC
>NZ_JBICTV010000004.1:0-622530 GCF_043197855.1 Dactylosporangium sp. NPDC048998 | reverse complement strand
TGCCGCCACGCGATCCCGCCCCGCACCAGGTAGAAGATCGCGTCCAGGACCACGCGGCGGGGGTGCTTCTCCGGCCGCCCGCCCCGCCCGGCGGTGTTGCCCGGCGCGGGCAGCAACGGCTCGATGATCGCCCACTGCGCGTCGGTCAGCGAGGAGGACGGGTAGAACCCGCAGGTGGACGGCACTGACACGCCTGCCGGGTGGGCCGGGCATGACGAGCAGACACACGCAGGCGACAATGACACAGCGAGCTCCTGGTAACGGCTGGCCTAGACAACCGCCGATCTACCAGGAGCTCGCTTCATGCCGAGCCACTACACGCCGTGCTTCATCGCCTTGTGACCATGCGCCTGCCGAGTTCCCGGACGCTCACTAAGTCCCCGACGGGCTTTTCCGAAACAGGAAGAGCCACAGGAGTGCGGCTGCACACACACCAAGGAGGAGCCCACCGGTCGACCACTCCACCGTCCACCTGAATTGGTTCGGCGGATAAAAGCACGCTGCAGCAGGTGCACCATGAGGGCAATGGTGCGGCGCACCGTGTGGAGCGCGAACGACTTGGGCGATCAGGAAGCCAAGAGCGGCTCCCAAAATTGAAGCTGCTGCAGCCAGTGCCTCGACGCGAACAGGTCGCACCATCAGTGCCACAGCCCTCCGCTTGGCCTCGAACTGACTCAGCACAGCGTAACCCTCTCGCGGGCAGTTCATACGGCGCGCGCGGTCATGCCGCGATGAGGGCGCGCCCAACGTCACGGTCGGTGACCTTCGACGGCACGAGCCGCATCCGCTCATGCCGATGAGTGCTCACGTGATCAAGGGCCTCATTGGGGTCCCGACCTGCCGATGAACGCCCCCAGTTCTCGATGATGCCTTTGCGTCCCCTTTCACCCTGGCAATGAACAGCCCGTTCCTCGCCGACCTGCCGACCGCATGGGGCCGGCCGCCGCATCATGGCGATCGGGTGCCGCGCGACATACCGGGCCCGGAACATGTGATCAACGGACGCACCGTTCAGCAGTCGGTCGCAGCCCACTTCGAGTGGAAAATCCGAGGGCGGGGAGTACCGGCTCGGCTGACCGAAGGTCAGGATTGGCCTCCCTTTCGGCGGCCGATCCTGACCTTCGATCGATGAGCCCGGACGGGCTGCCCGGATCAGGCGGTCGGGCTATTTGTGCACGTACGGCCGCCAGTAGCCATCAGTGCAGCCGGTGTACCACATGCCGCTGGTGTTGGTCGCGTAGTCGTTCCACCGGCAGCTCCGCGGGACGCTGCTGCTGTACGGCGGGTTGACCTGGTAGCACCAGCCGCTCACCGGGTTGCACTCGTAGTTGTTCAGGACCACGACCGCCGGGGCCGGCTCGGCGAGGCCGACCGTCGCCGCGCCGGCTACGAGTGCGATCGTCACAGCGATTCGCTTGAGATGCATGGTGTTTCCTTTCCTCAGAACTGGCCCTTGAACTTGACGATCACGTCGCCGAGGCGGGCGTTGGGGGTGCTGCTGCAGCTGTAGCTGATCGCGGGCAGGGCCAGCGGGCTGCCGATGCCCTTGACGCCTTCCTCGATGCCGACCTTGCGAATGGCGTTGAGCTCGTCCTCCTGGGACGCCTGCAGGAACTCCTGGCAGGTGGAGTCCTTGTCGAGGCCGCCGTTCTGCACCTGGTTGTAGATGGCCCGGCCGGCCCAGATCGCGACGACCGCCACGATGATGACGGCGACGACCGCGACGACGCCGCCGAAGTTGTTGCGCCGGCTGTTGTCCTGGTCCCTGCCGACGATGCTGCTGTTGTCGCCGCGCGTCGACGCGTGGCTCTGGTCCGACCTGTTCCGTGAGTTGTCCGTCATTTCGTGCATCGCCCTTTCGACTTCGCCTGCCAACTCGGTGTCCTCGCGCAGCGCCGCGGCCAAGAGTTGCTGCACCGCCGTCGCGTCGCGGGGGTCGCTGACGTATTGGTCCCAGACGCTCTGTGCGCCGATGGTGCGGAACGCCGTGTCGAGGAGGCTGTAGAGGGTGCAGGGTGCCTCGTCGTCGGCGGTGCGGACCGCGCCACCGGGCGGCGGCAGGTGCAGCCCGAGCGCGGTGATGGCACTGGCCGCCAGATCCAGCATCGCGTCTCCTTTCTGTGCGGTGGTCGCCAACGCTAGGGCCGTTCAACGGTTCCGCGCCCTGGTGCCGGGCGTTCCCGGACAACCCCGGACGGCCCGCAGTGGCGCCCGCGAAGGCGACGCGCATCCGAAGTTCTCCGAACATGAGCGAGGGGAAGCAGCCGGAACCGGGGGACCGTTCACAGGATCGCTATCCGCTGATCCGTGCCCTACCGTCAGTGGCACTCAGGTGTCGATACAGACGGAAGGGGCGGGACGATTCCCGGTCACGGTGGGACGGATCCGGAGCTGATCAAGACCCGCGACGAGTTCGGTGCGGCGCTGACCGAGTTGCGCGAGCGGGCCAGTCTGACCATCGACGCGCTGGCTCGGCGAGCAGGGCTGAGCCCGGCAACCGCGCACGACTACGTGACGGGAAAGCACCTACCCGGGCCGGCGCAGGCAGCGAAGTTCCGCGGTCTGCTGGAGGCCTGCGGGGTCACCGGTCCCGCGGCGCTGGACGCCTGGCTGGCCGCGCTGAGCCGGGTCCGCGCCGATTCCGACGGGCGCCATGGCCGGCGCGTCCCGGACATCGTGCCGTATCTCGGTCTGCGCCCGTTCGACGGTACCGATGCCGCACTGTTCTTCGGTCGCGAGAAGTTTCTCGGTGTCGTGCTCGACCGGCTCACCGCACTGCGCGACAGCGGGGGGACCGCGCGCGTGCTGTTCCTGGTCGGCGCGTCCGGGTCGGGGAAGTCGTCGCTGTTGCGGGCCGGTGTGCAGCCCGCGGTACACAGCGGGGCTCTGAACGACGGCGGCGAGACCTGGTCGGTGGTGACGATGTTGCCGGGCAAGGATCCGGTGGAAGCGCTCCGGGGCGCTGTCGACGGTGTCGCCGTGCCGCGGGTCCTGATCATCGACCAGTTCGAGGAGCTCTACATCCTGGCCGGCGTTGAGCGGGCCGCCGCGTTCGTGACCGCGCTGGCCGCGCTGGGCACCGGCACGCTCGTCCTCGCCGGGCTCCGTGCCGACTACTTCACCCACGCCGCCGCCGACCCGGCGCTGATCGAGTCGCTGCAGCACTGGCAGCTGGTGGTGCCGCCGCTGACGGAGGAGGAGCTGCGCTCGGCCGTCGTCCGGCCCGCCGCGGCCGTCGGGGTCACCGTCGACGACGCGCTCGTCGAGGTGGTGCTGGCAGAGATCCGCACCGGGGCGCGCGGCCATCCGAACACGCTGCAGAACGCGCTGCCGCTGCTGTCGCACGCCCTGCTCGCGGCGTGGGAGCGCCGCCAGCGGCGCCGGCTGACCCTGGACGGTTACCGAGCCGGTGGTGGCCTCAACGGCGCCGTCCAGCAGTCGGCGGAGCAGGCGTTCGCCGACCTCGACCCGGATGAGCAGACGCTGGCCCGGCGAATCTTCCTGCGCCTCATCACCGTCGACGACGACCATCTGGCCACCAAGCGCCGGGTCGCCCGCGCCGACCTGCCGTCCGGCGGGCAGGCGACCGATCCGGTCCTCGAGCGCTTCGTCGCGCGGCGGCTCATCACGCTCGACGGCCAGGACGTCGAGATCAGCCACGACGCACTGCTCACGGCGTGGCCGAGGCTTACCGAATGGGTCGCGGCCGATCACGACGGCCTGCGCCTGCACCGTCGGCTGACGGCCGCGGCCGAGAGCTGGCGGGCCGGCGGCGACGACCGGCATCTGCTGCTGCGCGGCAACCTGCTGGCCGCGGTCGAGGACTGGGCCGCCGACCCGGATCACACCGCGTCGATGAACGCGGTCGAGCGGGACTTCCTGCGGCACAGCACCGACAACTGGAACACCGAGCAGGTCGCCACCCGGCGGCGGATCAGGGTGCTGCGGCAACTGGTCGCGGCGCTCGCCGTGCTGGTGGTGCTCACCGGCAGCTCGGCCGGATATGCATGGCGGGCCAGAAACGTCGCCGCCACTCAGCGCACCGCGGCCGACCAGGCCCGCTACGAGGCGCTGTCCCGGCAGGTCGCCATCGAGTCGGCGCGGGCCCGCAGCGGCGACCCCGCCCTGGCCGAGCAACTGGCCCTCGCGGCGTATCGGATCTCGCCAACCGTCGACGCGCGCTCGGCGCTGCTCGACGCGACCGCGAACGGCATCGTGCACCGCCTGGCCGGCGCGTCCGGCCCGACAATGCTGCGGATCAACCCGGCCGGCACCGTCGTGGCGGTCAGCGACGCCGGCGACGGCAGCGTCGACCTGCGCGCCTACGCCGCCGGTCGGCCGGGCGCCCCGCTGGGCGCGATCCCGGCGGCCGATCCCGGAAAAATGGTGTATGCGCTGGCGTTCAGCCCCGACGGCACCACCCTGGCGATCGGCGGCGAGGGCGGGCACGTGCGGCTGATCGACGTGCGCGATCCGGCCCACCCGGTGCCGCTGGCCGACGCCCCGGGCTCGTTCGGCACCGCGGTCGAGTCCCTCGCGTTCGCCCCCGACGGCCACCGGCTCGTCGCCGGCGGGGGCGGCACACCGCCGATCGGAGCCTGGGCGGCCACCGGCGACGGGTGGCACACACCCGCCGCGGTCCCGGTCACGGGCTCCGACCAGGTGGTGCAGGCCGTCGCCTACAGCCCGGACGGCCGCACCCTGGTCGCCGGGGACGCCGCCGGTGCGCTGCGGTTCTGGGCCGCCGACCGGCTCGACGGCCCGCCGGCCACGACTCAGATCAGCCCCACGCAGATCAATGCCGTCGCCTGGTCACCGGACGGCGGCACGGTCCTGGCCGGCGCCCGGGACGGCTCGGCGACGCTGGTCGACGCCGCGACCCACACGGTCCGGGCGAAACTCGACACCGAGTTCACGTCCTGGGTCAACGCGGCCGCCTACGCACCCGGCGGCGACCTGATCACCGTCGGCGGCTCCAACAACCGCCTCGTCGTCTTCGACGCGCACAGCATGGTCCGCCTGGCCACGATCGCCAGCGCGGCCCAGATCACCTCGATCGCATATTCGCCGGACAGCACCACCGTGCACGCGGCCGCCGCCGACGGCTCGGTGCACAGCTTCCCGGCGGTACCACGAACGCTCGCCTCCGCCGCCGGACCCCTCTACTCCATCGCCGTCGGGCAGAATGGCCGGACGCTGGCCGTCGCGTCGACGGGCCCGGCCGGCCGGGTGATGCTGTGGCCGCTGGACGGGCCACCACCGGTCCGCATGACCGTGCCCCCGCTGCCGGCCTGGTTCGGCGTGGCCGCCGGGTCGGTGGCCTTCGCGCCGAGCGGGCCAGCCTTCGCCGCCGGCAACCGGGACGGCGCCGTGCTCCTGGACGTCGGCGGCCACCCGACGCTGCTCGCGGGGGCGGCGAAGCTCATCGAGTCGGTGCAATTCAGCCCGGACGGCCGGCTCGTCGCGGCGTCGTCGGACGACGGGCAGGTCCACCTCTGGGACGTGACGGACCCGGCCGCGCCGGAGACGCTGCCCGCGCTGGATTCCGGCGGCCAGGCCACCTCCGTCGCGTTCAGCCCCGACGGCCGCTCCCTGGCCGCGGCCAGCGTCGACCACACGGTCCACCGCTGGGACCTGCGGGATCCGCACACCCCGCGGGTCCTGCCGCCCCTGACCGGGTTCGGCAACTACGCCTGGTCGGTGGCGTTCTCGGCGGACTCGCGCACCGTCGCCGCCGGCGGCGCGGACGACACGATCCGGCTGTGGGACGTCAGCGACCCGGCGCAGCCACGTCCGATCGGCGCACCCCTGACCGGGCCGACCCACTACGTCTACGGCCTCGCGTTCAGCCCGGACGGGCACGTCCTGGCGGCGGCCGGCGGCGACGGCGCCGTGTGGACATGGCGGCTCATGCCGTCGGAGCCTCCGCAGCTCACCACCGCCCTCCAGGCCGCGAACCCCGACGGCAAGACCTACGCCATCGCCTTCACACCGGACGGCAGGTCCCTGATCGCCGCCGGCAGCGCCGGCACGATCACCTTCTGGCCGACGGACGAGCAGCAGGTCGCGGCAGACCTGTGCGCAACCGCCGGCGACCCGCTGACGGCGCAGGAGTGGGCGCAATACGTCCCCGGGATCCCGTACCGTCGGACCTGCCCCCGGTGAGGTCGCCCTAAACCCGGGGCATCAGGTCCGGAAGCGGAAGCCGACGACGTGGGACGTGTCGGCGCAGACAACGTAGTTGCGTCGATGTCGTTGGAGAAGCCGTGGGTGCCGGCGTCACCCAGGTCGACTGTCGAGCCGTCCGGGTCGAGGCCGGTGACCGGGGTGGTCGGCAGCAGGGGGCGGGCGGGTCCCCAGGCCACCGGCAAGCGAGTCGAGCTAAACGTACGCAAATCGATGAGCTTCTTGAGCGACGACACCCCGTACGGCTTCCATTCAACGATCTTGGCTTCCGCATCTGCCGCGATCCTTGCGCTACAGAGCGTCACGGCGAGTTGTCGGCCGACTCGCGGACATGCCGAGTTGAGCGCGAGTTGAGCGCGGCACGTTCGGTGATCCGCTGGGCCGTACGATGCCGACATGACGGTGTACGACATCGCCGCTCAGTTGCCTTCCACCGACGTGTTGCGGCAGCGGTGCAAGGCCCTGGCGATGCTTGATGCGATCATCGGGGGCGTCTACTACACCTATGACCGTGCATGGGGCGCCGACGAGGCGGCGTCAATGCGCAACGGCAGCGGCGAGGAGTACGACATCGTCTTCACCGCCGACGGCGTCTTCATCCGTGGCGTCTACCACGAGTCGTCGATGTTCAAGTACACGGATGGGCGGCTGTGGCCGGGCTTGCTCGACGGCCTTCCCGCGGAGTTTCAGCCCCAGGCATCTGAGCCCGCCTTCAGCCACCTGTACGACACGCTCGACGCCAGCTTTGTCCTGTGGCGGCGCGCTGGCGATGAGCGGTGGCACGCCGGGAAAGACATCGACTTCTCTCCTGCGGATGACGACGAGGTGGATGCGGACGGCTCCTGGCTGCTGGACATCCTCTTCGACGACATCGTGGAGAAGTACTGCGAGTATGCCGAGGAGGTCTACGAGGTCGTTCTGCCCCAGTCCGCGGTCGGGCACGTCGTCGCGTTCCTGCCGCTGACCGACGCGGTGATCCGCGCGCTCAATCCGGAGGCCGAACCGGCTTACCTCCGGGCGGAGGCCGAAAGGTTCGGGTACCCCCTGGCGGCAGCTGCCGGGCCAGGTGAAGGAGATCAGTAGTCGTCGCAGGGCTCATGGACGCGCGGATTTGCCGCGGACGTCGTGCGCTGCGACTTGCCAGCGATCATTACGCTCCGTATGCCGCCTCGGCGGCTCGGTCTCTGCGGACCGGTGCGAGATCATCGCCGATGTGCGGTACAGCATTGGCGAGCCACCCGTGCTCCGGGTGCTGGCAGCGGAGTCCCGAGCGATGCGGAAAGGCGGGGCGGTGAGGCGAATTTTCCGGTTTCTGTCGCAACTTGATCTCCGGCTCACCGCTGCCTAGCATCACGCCGTTGCCCTGACGGGGAGGTCGGCGTGAAGCTGCGGTTCGGTATGGCGGCGGCGGGTGCGGTGGCGGCGCTGGCCGCGGCTGTGCTGCCCGGTGGGGTCGCTGCGGCGGCCGACGCGCCACTGTCGCTCGTCTCGGTGAGCACGCCGGTGCAGAACCGGTTCGACTTCACCATCGCCGCGGTTCGCGTGCACAACGCCGGCGCCGCCGTGAGCTCGGTGCACCTGCGCCTAAAGTTCGTCACCGACCCAGGCGCGTCGAACCCGATCGAGTGGCACCACTACCGCGACCAGGGGCCCTCCTGCCACATCACAGCGCCGGGCACGTTCGACGATGTTCTGGACTGCGATTACGCGGTCAGTGTCGCCGCGGGCGGCACCGCCGACATCCCGGTGCACGCGTTCGTAATGCCGGGCAACCGCACCGAGACCGCGGCGGCGCCGCGCGTGCAGGTGTTCGTGGGTGACCCGGCGGCCAGCCAGAGCCTCACCACCGGCCCCGTCGAGCGGGTCAAGCACTTCGCCGACCTCACCGTGAGCGCGTCGTCGCCGACCGGGGCGGTCGGCGACGTGGTGGACGTACATCTGGTCATGAAGAACAACGGCCCGGCCGACGCGTTCGGCTTCTCGGTCGGCCTGGGGGCGCCCGAGGGCACCGAGTGGGTCGGCCCGGCCTTCGAAGAGTGTTGGACACCGCCGCGCACCGCCACGACCTGCAAGCCCGACGGGTTGGTGAAGGCCGGACAGACGTACGAGCGGACCTTCCAGCTCAAGATCAAGTCGGCGGTCGTCGAGCCGGGTTCGGTCGGGGTCATGGCCAACTGGCAGCAGGGCGCGGACCCCGACCCGTACTTCCACCTCGTCGACCCGGACGAGTCAAACAACACGGCCGAGTTCCACGTGACCATGGGGACGGCGCCGCACCCGTCGGCCAGCGCGAGCGCTGGCGAAGCGCTGCCGTCGGCCACGGCGAGTGCCGGCGAACCGCTGCCGGTCACCGGCTCCAACGTGCCGCTCTACGTCACGGTCGGCGTGGCCCTTGCGCTCGCCGGCGCGGTCCTGCTGGTCCTCGTCCGCCGGCGCCGGGTGCGGTTCACGACCGAGTGAGCAGGTCGTCAATGAAGGCGCACAGCGGCCGCAGGTAGATGCCCCGCGCGGCCAGCTCCGGCCACCGAACGCACAGGCCACCCTCGCCGCGTACGGCGTGGATGTGAACAGTGCAGGGCTTGATTACTTCCATTTCAAGGTCGCAGTCGTCCCGGGTCACCGATGCGCTGAAGCTCGTCGAGGTCACGAGAGGACGCCCCGGCAACATGCGCAGCGCCGACAGGGTCCGCCGCAGGAGACTGGCTGGCTGCCGCAGCCGAACCTGAGCCTGCTCATCCTCCGCGCGGGCCGACCGGTGCCCGCTCAGGCGGGGCCGCCTCACGCGACGACCACCAGCAGTGCCCGGACATCGGCTGAGTCTTGCTCGCTGCGCCCGTAATGGGCCATGGGCAGCGGTGACGCGGGCACAGCGAGCCCGGTTATCGTCTGACGGTGACGATCCTCGCAGGGCACAGCAGTCCGCCGCTGGTCCGGTTACGTGCGCATGGGCGGCTGGCGTCCCCGGTCGATAGCGACGTGTTGGTGACGGCATCGGTGGGCCCATCCGGCGAGGCGATCACGCTGTGGGCGGATCCCGCCGGCCGGAAGGCGTTGCTGACTCCGGGAGGCTTGGCCGAGTCCTGCGCCCGACAGCCCGTCTCCGTCCGGGTGGTCGTCCAGGACGCGAGCACGACCAGGGTCACCACCATCGCCGCACTGGACCTCCCGTTCTGCAAGCTCCAGCCGCTACCCGACGGACGGACTCTGGTGGTGGCGACCAGGGGCGGCAGGGCTATTGTCTTCGACGCCGACGGCACGCCTGTACTCCAAGGCGATGTCGGCGACGGTATCGAGCATGCGTTGACCACGCTGACGGGACAGGTGTGGGTCGGCTACTTCGACGAGGGCGTCTTCGGCGGCGGTCCCTTCGGCCCGCACAGCATCGTCCGCTTTACCGCCGACCTCGAACCCGATTGGAGGTACCCCGGTGAGGCTGGGTTCGGCCCGATCGACGACTGCTACAGCCTGAACGTCGAGGGGGAAACTGCCTGGGCGTGCTACCACAGCAGCTTCCCGATCGTCCGGATGTCCGACGGGATGGTGAGCGGCTGGCGCAACAAGATCAGGGGAGCCACGGCGCTTGTCGCCCACGCCGACACCTGTGCCTTGTTCGGCGGCTACCGAGCCGAGCGCGGCCGAGCGGTGATCGGCCGTCTCTCTGAGAGTCAGAACGAGCCGATCAGCGAGGGATTGCTAGTTCTACCCGACGATCGACCCCTCCCTGGCGGCGTCCGAGTGATCGGACGAGGCCCGGACTTGCACGTCCTCGCCGAAACGGAGTGGTACCGCGTCGGCCTAGACGACCTGCCCTAACCGCATACGGATCTGCCGCGAGGCGCTCGCTACGTAACGTCACGACGGTAGGTCGCCCGGCTTCCTGACATGCCGATGAGCGGATGCTGGCCATCGGCCGGGAACGGCGCGAAAGTGGTCCAGATCGCCGTGGGCGTGACGACGCGGGCAGTGGTCGGCAGCTGGCCTCTGGAATCGTGGATGGGTGGAACCCGCGTTCGTACTCGTGCATAGCCTGCTGTTGGGTCCTCGGACGTGGGCTCCGGTAGCGGCCAGGCTGGCATCCTCGGGTGCAGCGACAGTGGTGCCATCGTTGGTCGACGTGACCGACGCGGACGACCCGCCGTTCTGGCCACGCGTCGTCGACAGAGTCCACGACGCTGTCGACCAGTTGCCGCAGGGTCAACCGGTCTTCGTGGTCGCACACAGCAACGCCGGCCCGTTCGTTCCGGCAATCGTGCACGCGGCTCCACGCCCGGTCGCCGGATGCCTATTCGTCGAGGCAAGACTGCCCTCCCGTACCGGGCCAACGCCTACCGCGTCACCCGAGCGGCTGAACTACCTGCGCACCCAGGTGACTGAAGGTCGGCTGCCGCAGTGGACGGCCTGGTGGGACGAGGACGACGTCACCGTGCTGTTTCCCGATCCGCAGACCAGATTGACGGTCTCGGCCGAACAGCCACGGCTTCCGTTGAGCTACTACGAGCAGCAGATTCCCGTACCTGACGGCTGGGACAACCGGCCGTGCGGGTTTGTGCTCTTCGGGCCGTCGTATGACCACGTGGCGCAGGACGCCCGTGAACGTGGCTGGGACGTCGACCAGGTCGCTGGCCAACATCTACACCAACTTGTCGATCCAGACGCGGTGGCCGCTCGCATTGTCGCCATGACCGGAAGGTGGCGCTTGTCGGCCGGCTGAGCCAAGCGGCACACCGCGCTGCCCCGCAGCCGCTCATGCCGATGAGCGGTCGTTCTGGCGACGGCTCGCTCAGCTGCGGATTTCGGCCGCAGGCGCCTCGGTGGCGATCGAGCCCTGTGCGACTGGAACCGGCGCAGCGTGGACCCTATGGGGCGAGCAATGCCTGGGTCAGGACCGCAAGATCGGAAACGACCGGGGTCTGGGCGTCGGCTAGGTGCTTGCGTGGATCGCGCCCGCATTCGCAGCCGAGGCCGATGGCACCTGCCTGCTGGACCCGGCGCAGCCGCCCAGACGAACCGCTCACGACGAGGCAAGCAGCATGTGGCACGCCGAGCAGATCGGTCGCCCGCTCCGCGGTGTGCCCGGCATCGACTGCGGAAAGGTCGAGACCTTGCCGAGCTGCCACAGCATTGACGTGCGTATCCAGCCCGCGCGCCCGGATAGTGGCCAACACCGCGTACTCGGACAGGTCGCTGATCACCGCTACCTTGCGGTCGGTGGCAGCACAGACGGCGAGAAGTCGGTCCAGGTTCCGCGTCGGCTTGGCGGTGATCGCCGCGTCCAGCTCCAGGCCCGACACGAGCGCCTCCGCCTCAGCGGCATGGTCGCGTTCCCGCTCGGCGAGGTACGCCAGCGTCTGGTGGATCCCGAACACTGAAAGTGTGATCGGAAAGGGGCGTGGCCGGTATTTGCGTCTCGACAACAGGTCCGTGACCGCCCGCTCGCGGGCCTCTGGACCCATCGCAGCTTGCACGTCGAACATCACACCATCGAAGTCAAAGAGCACATGTCGGGCGAGACCGACGGCGCGCGCAACGTGGGCACGTACTCTCGGTGCCGCCCGGTCAGCAGGCTCAGTCACATCGACCCCCGACATCAGTGCGTGACAGGCCGATCATCGCCTGTTTCGTGCCATCCGGTAGCGCCCTCCGGATCTTGGCAGAACCCGGTACCGGCGACAACCGGGGGTCGCTCTTGCCCGTCTCCGCAAGCTGTCGCCCGGTTCAGGGACCCCAGCGCGCGATCGCGGCGAGCCACGCGTGCGACATTCTGATGCTGTCGGCATCCGGACGTTGCCGCGGCTCGGCCGGTCAGGTCGGCGACATATGTGGAGTCCAGGTGCACGGATCCGCCGCGATGCACTCGTTACGCAGTGTGATGAGCCGGGCCGGCGCTCGGCACCCGCAATTGCCGATGACCGCGCGTAGTGCTGATTAGATGCCAGGCCGGGGCACCCACCAGTCGCCGAGGGCTTCGTGGAGGATCAGCACGAGAGCGCCGATCAGGATCGTCGCAAGGATGCCGACACCGAAACCAAGAATGCCGCGGTCTCGCCTTTCCGGACCGCCGGGGGTGGCGGCCGGTGCCGCCGAACGCGACCAGGGGTGGTCCCGGGCCAACCAGAACAACAGCCCGAGGCCGTGCGGTGTGATGTAGATCAGCCAGAACCAGAACCACCGAGTGCCCCGAACTGGAGCCGGTCCGGCGACGACGACACCGAGGAAGATGACAGCGAGGATGGGGACTATCCAGGTGACGACGGATATCGATGGCTGGACAGTGCCGGCTCGGTGTTCGAGGCCGGCGGCCCGCAAATCCTGCGCAATACCGATGGCCCCAGGTCCGGAGTAGCTTCCCTGGTCGACGGCGCCGGTGATGGTGACTTGGTCGAAATTGTCGGTGTCGGTCCAGCGCACCCGGCCATCGGAGGTTCTCCACACGAACAGTGGACCGAGCGTGCCGGAGCCCCGCAAAGCGGGAGTGTCGAACCATCGTGGTGGGCTGTTGACGTCCCATCGGTCGCCCCACTGGTATGCCGTCACGCGGCCGGCAGCCACGTCCGTCCTCGCCTGGTCGTAGCTCTGCTTCCGGGGAGCCGTCCACCAGGTCATTGCTGCCGCAAGCAGCCACAGCAGGACCAGGGCGAGCCGCAGCACACCCCACCACCGCCAAGTCCGTTCGGCCGGCGCGAACAGCACGCTCTCATTCATGATCGCATTGTTTCAGCACAGGGCCAGTCACCGCCGTCGATGGCCTTGTTGCCAACTGGTGCCACTTGCATCATGATCCGCCTCCCGTTCCGTCTACGTCAGCGATGGCGTAGGCGTGATGAAGGCCGTTCAGTGGGCATACTCATTTGCCGCGAGGCGCGCGCAACGCAGCGTGACGAGCCGGGCCAGCGCTTGGCACCCGCAACTGCCGAATACAGTGCGTCCGATCCAGGCCGGTTGCTCACCGGCCGATCCCCGATCGTCGGTGTTCTGTCTGTCTGGGGTGTGCCGAGCGGCGGCATTTTCGACGTCGTGTGGCGGTGCTGGTGAAGGCGTTCGCCACCAGTTTCAGGTCGTGGTGGACAGTCATGGGCCGAACGGCTCCGGACGGTATTGTGCGCCGATGGCGATCGGATCAACACCGATTCCGGCGAGCCTCGGGTGGGCGCTGGTGGGCGCGGTCGTGGCCGTGGGCGCCGGCGTGGCCGTGGGTCTCGGGGCGTATCGGCGAAATCGGCGCATCCTGCGGCGCGGCGCGCGGCTGAGCGCCGAAATCGTCGCGGCCGAGATTGCCCCGCTCGATCGCCCGTACGGGTCGCGGCTGCGCAACGTGCGGCTGCGGCTGCGCTTCGAGGGCATCGAGGAGCACGTGCTGGAGTTCCTCGGGTACCGCCTGCGCTCCGACGACGCCGCGGCGCTCACGCCGGGCGCGACAGTGCAGGTCTGGGTGCTGCCGGAGGACCTGTCCGAGGTTCGCGTCGCCCGGCCCGGCAACGTTGACCGGATCCTGCCGTTCCAGGCCGCCCCGGAGGTGTCCGGCAACTACCCCGACGGCGGCATCGACGGCCTCGGCACCCTGCTGGACCGGTCGAGCTGAACGGCTGGCGCCTCCATTGGAGGTCTACGCGGCATTGACGCCCGGGACGGCGGCGCTCGGGTCGCGCCAGCAAGCTGGACCCGGTCTTCCTTATGGCGCCCGTTGCGGCCGCCTGGGCCTCGGGCACCTCGGGAGGTGCCACCAAACCCTGCCCGCGACCATCAGCCCGACACAATTTGCCCAGCGCGTCCGGATCTGGCGCCGTGGGCGCGGCGGCGGGCGCGTGCTCGTCACAGCGGGTGACCAGCACAGCGAGGCCGAGGCTTCCTGTCCTGCCGATGACAGTGCGTCTGATCAAGCCTGCGATGGGCGCATCGGACGGCGGCCTGCTTGATTCAGGCCGGCGAGGGTGCCGAGGGCGGGTTTCTACCCAACTTCAACGGATAGTTCAATGCTGCTATGCGATTCACCATCGGGTCGGATGTTGCCATCACGGTGGCTTTTGAGCCCACCGCGGAGATCTACCGGCTTCGCGCCGGGGAGAACATCACCGTTGAGTGGCCCGACGGCCAAAGGGACGGTGCGGTCAATCTGGAGGCAGGCGAGATCGTTGTGCACCAGCCCAGCGGAGGTTCTTGGATGCGAGCTTGGCGTTCCGACGGGAGCGAAATCTACGTCGGTCCCGGTTCTAGGACGGACGCGAACTAAAGCACCGGAGTCGCGGCTCGACGTTGGGCGCACCCGGGCTCCGGCAGCCGAGGCCAACGCGACGAGCGACTGTCCGTTGACACTCAACTGCGCTGTCAACGGACAGCGACGACGCGCTCATCTGCCGCGATCCGGGCGTGGGTCCCGAACTCACAAACACTGCCCGCATGGCACCGCAAGGGCACCACCGTTTCTGCGCCAGAGCCGTTCGTTTGACAGACCCGAAAATCTACTCGTTGTTGTCGAGTGTTGATGACTCCTCTTTGGGAAGGCGGATTGTTTGAGCGTGTTCTGAGAACCGAGGGTTTCGTTCGAGAAGGAGGCCGCTGTACGGCACTGGGAGCACGATTTTGGCTCCGGATATTGTCATGATTCTGACTCTGGTTCGTCCGAGGTGGCGTCGTGTCTGCACTTTCGAAATCTGTGACCAGGGTATAAATGTCGTCGACAGGCGACCGGGTATGGTGATGAGAATGCCATCGCGGTCGGCTACTACGCGCACACGTGCGAGGGCTGTGTAACTAGCCGCTGCCGGTACGGCAAAGGCGATTAGGCCGAGAACAATGCGCTGAGTCACGGGCAGGTGGCTGTCGGCGAGGGGCGGAGCTAGCACTGCTAACGTCATCATGGCCACGAGTCCTGCGGTACCAGCACGTTGAAGGCGCTGCCCGAGAGTGGTTTGGAACGTCACCGGCACTGCGTGGGGCACTGTGAGTCTCCTCTTGCAGACCGTGGATCTCTGGGTGTTTCGAAGACCGGTCGCTCTTGTTGGCCTAAGGTGGCGTCGTCGGCCAGCGCAAGTCATGCTAGGCCGACGACGCCGATGCGACGTTTAGATGCAGCTGATCCACCACAGGGAGTAGTCCGGATAGGAAAGCCGCCACACCTTGTGAGCCATCACCATTCCCGTAAAGTACATTCCGCGGTGGTGAGTGCAGCCTCTGTTGTATGCCCAGACCACTCCGAGTCCAATGAGTGCGCCGATAACCGCTCCCGGGACGCCGCCGATCCAGGCCCCCACCCCGGCCCCGATGACGCCGAGCACGAAGGGCCAGTCGGTGTTGATGTCGCGGTCGGATACACGGTATACGGCCATGCCCCACTTGTGGGAAGAGTCTGACCACCAGGAGCGGAACGAGCAGAAGTATCTACCGGAGATGTCGGTGCAGTTGACGCCGTCGCCGTTGCAGTAGTCGTAGGCGTTGCCGCCGCTGATCGGATCGATGGACAGGAATCGGCCTTGGGCGGCGCTGTAGAGGCGTACGCCCATGAGCGTGGTGCCGTCGAGGGCCTCGTTGCTGCGCTGGCTCGCGCCAGCCAGCCGTAGCGGGCCGGGGTGGCGGTCTTGGCCTGGCCGTACTCGTCGCAGTCGTAGACGCCGACGGGCGTGCCGGGGTTGCTGACCGGGACGGTCACGGCGACGTCGGCGTGCAGGTTGGTGAGCTGGGCCACCACGCCGCCGCTGACGGCCGTGGTGGCGGCGAGCCCGCCGGTGATGTCCAGGAGTTGCGGGTGATGGTGCCACCGCCGTTCTCGGCGATCCAGGTCGGGTTGTCGGTGTCGTTGCCGTAGTGGTTGGTCTTGGTCGCGGTCGTCGTCCAGGTGCCGGAGGCGTTGCTCTCGAAGATGGTGCCGCGCTGCGTCGATACCGACGCCGCCGGTTGGCTGCTGCCCTCGGGGCCGCTGGGGCGCTTGTCGTGGGTGGCATCACCAGCCGTGAGTTTGTTGCCCGGCACGGCGATCCCGCGGCAACCGCTTCGTCCGATGCGACCAGGCCCGTCGCGCTGGTCACGAATGGATCCTGTGCCGGGCTGTCGGTCACCGTGTTGAAGCCTCCCACCACCGCAGGCGGCCCCACTACACCGCTCGCGTACATCCGGCCCGGCAGCAGCGGGAACTTCGTCACCATGCCCGGGAACTCGATGATATTGCTGCAGGGCCAGGGGCCCTGCGTGGCCCAGCTGCGCTTCCACCCCGATGGCGTCTTCCTGCAAGGGCCAGGGCCGTCCGGGACTGGAACTTCACCGACGGTATCGGTTTGGTCGTGTCGCATGCCCAGACCGGCCGGACCCGCATCGACTTGTACCTCGACTGCATCGGAACCGCCGAGTGTGGACCGCGAAACACCCCGCTGACGGTGATTACCGTCGATGTCACAGCTCCGGCGGTCGCGCCGATGACCCAGACGCCAAGGGCGAGCTGACCATGAAGGTTGATTGCCGGCCGTTCGCCTCCGCCTACCTGGGTTCGATTGACGCACGACACGACCCAACGAGCGCGCTTCCACGATGCGCGCTCATGCCGCCGATCGGGCGTTGGCCTTCGCCCACGACCCCTCGAACCTGGCCCTTTCAACGGCCGGGCAGCGGTGACGGTGAAGGTCCCGGGTCGACAGACATGCCGAGCTCCGACCAGCCCATTGCGTCGCACACCCGCATGCCCGCCGTGTAAAGCCCCGCCTTGTACTCCTCGTCGAGCGGCTGCCCGTCGGCGTCGGTACCGGTGAGCTGGACTGTGACGTATGTGCCATCGATGCTCGCCTCATAGTCGACGTCCTCAAGCGTTTCGATGGACCCGATGCTGGGGCGGCTTCGGAGGTAGTAGCGGTGGTCCGCTACCGTGTACGTGCCGTCGGCCACGATCTCAGGGCACAGGAGTCCGTACGCCCCGTCGGCGTCGCCGACGCGAAGGTATTCAAGGTACTTGCGCACCACGGCGACCGCCTCCTGGCGATCGCCGGTCAGGTACCCGTCGAGGAACGCGAGCCCGAGGCCGAGGCATGCCAATGGGACCAGGGCCGCAACGCAGAGTGGGACCAGTACGCCCTTCACGGTGCGCATCGTACCGATTGCCGGCGTCATGAGGAGTTCGTGGCAAGCAGCCGATCGGGCCTGGCGGCCGGAACGCGCACATCTGCCGCTGATCGAGCGCACCTCCACGCAGCGGACTGAGTGACGCTTCAGCGCGGACTGCTCGACGTCCGCTGACGAATGGCACGGCGACGCGCTGGCGCGTGCTTGGTAAGGACGACGACAACGGGCCGCCGGTCATGGGGCAGACGACCGGGCGTAGATCACGAAGGCGGTCAGCAGCACGATCGGGGCGAGGATGCCGGCAAGCACCTGCGGGCGGCGCGGCAGCGGCCGGCCGGTATCCATCGTCCGGACGGGCGCGGCGCCCGGCTGCGCGGCCGGGGCCGCCAGCCTGGTCACCTTCGTCATGGCGGCCCAATTGAGCAGCAGGACCAACGCCGCAACCACGGAGAAGATGCCGTACCAGCCGAACGTGAACGTCTTCTGCTGGAGATGCCGGAAGACGGCGGTGCCGCAGTCGCGGCAGAACGGGCCCGGGCTGCGGGTATAGCTGATCCAGATCAGGACGGACTGGACGGCGCGGAACTTGGTGTCCGCGGCTGGAACCGCACCGCAGCAACGGCACTGCAGGACCGGCGTCGATGGGCCCGGGTCCGCGCCGAACGCTGACGCGTAGGCGGTGAGGCTGCCAACGGCGCCGGAGACGAGGCGGTGCTGCACCTGTTGCACTGGCCGGATCCGAGCGCCGTCGGGCAGGTCCAGGGCGGGGTGGTCGCCGTCACGGACCCAGGCGCCGCCCAGCCGGCGCCTGATCACCTCGCCAACGTAGCCACCCACCATGGAAACTCGGGCGTCCAGGTCCTTGCCGAGCAGGCCGCGTGGGCGCGGGCGGCCGTCCGGTGCCTCGGTGCTCAGAAACCGCTCGATCTCCCATAATGACGACGGCGAGAAGTCGGCGCGGTAGCCGAAGGCCGTCAGCGCGGCCGCGGTCCAGTCCGCGCCTGCCCGCATGTCATGGTCGATGCCCATGGGGCGATCTTGGCATGGCGAACGCGTCTCGAGCGAGTGCCGAGATCGGATCGTGCGGCCACCGAAGCTCAGATGCACGCTCATGCCGCGATCAGCTCGCTAACGGAGCGTCGTGGCGAGTGGGTCACCGGCACGCGCACATGCCGATGATCGCGTACTTGATCAAACGCCGAGCATGGGCTCACTCGATTGGTGGTCCAGACGCGACCCGGCTTTGGACCACCAATCACGGAATGTCTTTCACCCAAGACGTTTGGGTCCGAGGTAGCTGCCGCCGGTGGCGTCGATGAGATTGGCGGTGAGCCAGGCACTGTCATCGCTGGCGAGGAACGCGACGACGTTGGCGATGTCGGCGGGCGTGCCGACTCGTTCGATCGCCTGACCTGCCGCGACCATGGCCTGCGCCTCCGGCCGGTCGAGGAAGAACGCGGTCTTGTCGGTGCGAGTCGGGCCGGGGGCGACGGTGTTGATGGTGATGCCTCGTGAGCCGATCTGGTTGGCCACGTTGCGGGTGAGGGTCTCGATCGCGGCCTTGGTCATGGCGTACGCCAGCTCGCCGGGCAGGGCGATGCGGGTGACCCCGGAGCCGATGTTGATGATGCGCCCGCCCTGGTCCATCAGGGGCAGCGCCTTTTGGATGAGGAAGAACGGCGCGCGCACGTTGACCGCGAAGAGCCGGTCGAATGCTTGCGGGGTCTCAGTGTCGATGCCGCCGTCGGAGTCGTTGATGCCCGCGTTGTTGACCAGGATGTCCAGGCGGGTCCGCCCGGTACGCTCTCGCAACCCCGCCCGCACTGCGTGGATCACGGTGTCGGCGTCACCGTCGATGCCTAGCTCGGCCTGGATGGCGAAGGCCCGGCCTCCGGCGGCCTCGATCGTGGCCACCGTGTCCTTGGCGGCGGTGTCGTTGCTTGCGTAGTGCACTACAACCAGGGCGCCATCTGCCGCCAGGCGCTCGCAGATCCCCCGGCCGATGCCCCGGGAGCCCCCGGTGACCAGCGCGGTCTTGCCCATGAGTGCTGTCATGTCCCCGCTCCTCTAACTGTTTATCTCGTAAGCAGTACGGTTTATGTTATACACAGTTACTCGGCCGGGCGTCAACACCGACCATGAGCCGCATGTTGAGAGGCACCGATGAAGGCTGAAGTCAGCGCCATGGATCTGCTGTGGGGACGCAGCGCACGACGCAGCCGCGGACCGCGGCCGGTGCTCAGCGTGGCGCAGATCGCCGAGGCCGCCGTCGAGATCGCCGACGCCGAAGGGCTGGCCACGGTGACGATGCAGCGGGTGGCCGCCCGGTTCGGCTTCACCGCCATGTCTCTGTACCGGTACGTGCCCGGCCGCGCGGAGTTGATCGCCCTGATGATCGATACCGCGTTGGGTGTCGCCCCGCCCATCGACACCCCGGAGGGTTGGCGCCCGGCGCTGCACCAATGGGCTCGGCACCTGTGCGACGTGTTCCGGCGCCACCCCTGGGTGACCCAAGCCACCACCCAGGCCCGGCCCATCGGACCCAATGAGCTGGGCTGGCTGGAACGTGCAGTCGCGGCCCTGGCCGGCACCGGACTGACCGGAGCGGAACGGGTGGACGCGGTGGTAGTCCTCACCGGCCACGTCCGTAACCAGATCCAGGCCGAAACGGGCATCGCCGCCGACGGCGGGGTCCACCTCGCCGTCGCGCTGACCGAGACGCTACGCGAGCATGCCGCCGACTACCCCGCCCTCACCGAAGCCGCCGACAGCGGCGCGTTCGGCCCCGGCGACAACGACGGCTTCGAGTTTGGGTTGGAATGCATCCTCAACGGCATCGCCGCGACCATCCCCACGCGGGCAAGGTGACACCGCCGCTCACATCGCCGCAGACATCCTCGCGCCAGCCCTCCCACCGCCACCCACACGTACGATCGATCGATCGATGATCGTCCACGAACGGATGCACGCTTCTGCCGCGATCCGGGCGCTACGCAGCGTGATGTCCCTGCTGGCGGCTCAGCGCGCGGATCTGCCGAATTGAGTGCGGTCAGTGTGTTTGGGTCTCCCAGACCGGCAGCTGGGGCTCGTCGTTGTGCACGATGATGTTGGCGTGATGGGTCGGGCGGACTGTAGCGAAGTAGAACTGTTGGGAGGGGATGTACCGCTCGCGCCAGCGCCGTTCGACTTCGGCCCGAGATGACACCCGGCGCTCTCGGATCACGGCACGATCCACGGTCTTCTCGAGTGCCGTCGACACGAAGATGCGCAGGTCCCACCGATCAATCAGTTCCGGGCGCATGAGGAAGACGCCGTCGAAGACCAGCACGGCGTCGGCCGGGGCAGTCGTGACCGGCGGGGACAGCGCAGTATCCGCGGTGCGGTCGTAGACCGCGTGTTGGAAGCGTCGATCTCCGCCCGGGCCGAGCGGATCGAGCAGAACCCGGTTCAGCGCGCCGTAGTCGTGGGTGTCGAAGTAGCAGCCTTCGGCCGAGTACTCGCCGCGCGGATAGCGCTGTGCCCGGGGGAAGAGGAAATCGTCGATCGTCGCGCGGATGACGTCGCGGCCCTGTTCGCGCAAGACGACGGCCAGCTCGTCGGCGAGGGTGGTCTTGCCGGCGGCAGGCGGTCCGTCGATGGCAACCCGCGTCGGGTGTGCGACCGTGACGGACCCGACTGCCTCAGCCAGGCGGCCGAGCATCTCGTCGCGGGTGCCTTGGTCCATGTCCTGCCCCGTCCTAGTCTCGCGAAGGTCGCCGTGTCGGGCCGAGCCTATGCGCGCCAGACCTTTCGCGCCTGCCAACGCCCGAGTGAGCGAGATTGCCGCATGCGGAAGTGGCTGCGGTCGTGGCGCAAACGCACTGTCATGCCGGCACTGGTCGCTCGGTATAGCGTGACCGTTCTGCCGCGTCCCGCGCGGCCATCTGGTTCTGCCGATGTGCGGATATCCGTGCCAGGCCGCGTTCGCTCATGGTGTCGTCTCACGGCCGCTCAGGCGCTCCTCGCGTGACAGCGTCGAGAATCGTTCGGGCGATGTCTCCGGCGTCCTCGTGCGCGATGCCACCACCGCGGCCCGATTCGGCACTACGTGCGGCGTGCACCAGGCGTCGAAGCTGCTCTCCCAGGCCCTCGGCTTCGGGGTAGCTGAGGCTGATGCTGAGCCATCTCAGCCACTCCGCTATGAGGGTTGCCTCGTACTTGTCCTGCCACGGCTTGGCCGGATCAGGGCTGGACAGCAAGCTGATCGCGGCCGCCAGACGGCTGTGTGGCGAGTCGTGACCGTCGAGGGCGAGACCTCGTTCGTTGGGCAAGGCCATGCCGTCGTGTTCCGACGTAAGCACGGAGAAGAGGGCCGGTCCTCCCGTCGACGGCAGCGGCAACACCCGGGCATCTGGGCTGAGGTCGAGCCCCACGTGGATACGCGAGGCGTGGCCGGGGTCGTCAACCTGCACGATCACTCGCTGTGAACCGGTCCGCCCGACACGCTGCGTCCACCGACGGAGTCCTTCTATGTCGCCGACGCAGATCCTGGCATCGTCCAGGTCGAGGTCGCCGTCGAAGACGATCTCGCCGGGCAGCGGCATCGTGCCCGACCAAAACGACACCCGAATGTGCCCAATCTGCCCTCGCGTCTGGATCGCCACATGCCGCCCGTCGGCGCTGGCAGGACTGTCATCCCAATCAAGTTCGGGCCAGCCGGTCGACCCCAGGATCAGCACAGCGTGGTTGGCGTAAACCTCGACCGCACCGGTCAACACCCGAATCCCTCCCCCACCGCATCATCCATCTTCGGAGCCTAGGCAAAGCACGTCGACGGAGAATAGGCACCGCAAACGACTGAGGTGGCCAGCTGCGTATGGCAGTGCTGGGCGCCCTCATCTGCCGCTTGGCGTGCGGCGATGCGGCCGGCGCGCAGGATGTCACAGGTCGGCTTTCAGCGACTTCGTCACGCGGTTGTCAGGGCGGGTCACAATGTAACAGCGGGCCGTGTGATCGCCGAGGGCCCACCGCTCCGGATTGCCGACGGGACGACGATCAGGTCGGTACGGTTCTCGAACTTCGACTGCGACTCGCCCAAGAACTTCGCTGCGTTGGCGTTGCAGACCTGCGTTACATCGCGGGTCAGCTTGGTCATGCCCGGATGCGGGATGTCCGGGCCGACGTACAGGCCGACGTATTCGCCGTTGTGGGGCCGGGCGCAGTCGATCGGGACCAGACGGTCGATGGTCTTGTACCAGCCTTGGCCATCCGGGGTGGCGAGGACGTCCATACAGGTCAGCGCTAGCGGGCGAGTGCCGCGCAGGCCGTCCTTCAGGCTGCCGGTACGCAGCCGGGAAACGAAGTCGTCGGCGGAGAACTCGAACAGGGCGCAGCGGTACTCGCGGGCGCCCGCGATCCACTCCTCCGTCGACGGGACGATGACCGCCAGGCCCAGGCGGCCTTCGTGCCAGTCGGCGCCGACGTACTCGCGGGCGGCCGTGTCGCAGTCGGTGAAGACCTCCCGGGTCTTGTTCTCCGGCGGTGTCGTGAGCAGGCCGACGCGGACAATCTCGGCCTGGTGCTCGGCGGCGCAGTCGACCGGGTTGAGGGTGGCGGGGCGGTAGTCGTACATGTCCAACGATTGGCCCGCGTGACACATGCCGGCAGCTGGCAGGGCGATTCCGGAAGGCGAAGCCGCCGCGGCACTGGCGGTCGCTTCGCCCACGGGCGGCGCCCCGTCGCATCCGGCCAAGCTCAGCAGTACCACTGCCGCAATCATCCTCAAACGCATCTGATCATGATCACGGATCGCAGGCGGCGAGAAAACCGGCGGTTCGGTCGCTCGCTGACCGGCCCCGACCGCTAAGCAGATCACCATGTCTCAGAAGCACGCTCATGCCGCCGACCGCGCGTTGCGAACCGTGGTGGCCTGGTTCAATGTGCATTCAAGGGGGCGGTGAGGCGTGACCACAGCGGACGAGTTGGTTCAAGCCTTGGTGGCACGATTTCCGGTGCTGCGGCCGGCCTACGAGGAACACCTTCGGGACGCCGGTGAGTTGCTGCCCCATGTCATCTTCGGTATCGGCGAGGGTTTCACCGATCGGGTCGTGGACGCATACATGCAGCGGGACCCGGCGGACGCTCTGGACTGGCTGGCAGTGCTCGAGTTTCTGGAGGCACACTTCGATCAGGGCGACCGTGACGTCGACGAACTGCTGGTCACAAGCTTCCTCGACGCACTGCCAGGACCAACTCGCCCCGGGCACGGACTGGTCGACGAGCTTCCCAATCGCCTTCACACAAGATTCAACCTGATCCGACCCTGCGGATGATGTTCATCAAGCTGGGCGGAGGCTTCGCAACGTCCTCATCCGCCCATCACTGATCGACCAAGGTCACGTACTCGGTCATGCCGCCGACCGCGAGCGCACCACGCTTCCCGAAGCCGTCACGCTTCGTGACCAGCGTTCGGCGCCAGCGGGCGCCCGGAATTGCCGATGTGAGTACGCTGGCGCGGGCCCCCCACCGAGACGCAGAGGGATACGATCTCGCGGGTTTCACCGCCATCCGAGGAGCCGCACAGCGTGGAGGCCGTCGAGTTCCAGCCGGGCGACCATCTCCTGATCTCCTGTGAACCACAAGATGTCGAGGTGGTGAGGGCTGACCGGTTCTATGTCTATGTGAGCTGGCCTTGGCACAGGCCCGACCCCGCGTCGAAAGTTCGCTGGGATGGCACGCGTGCATTCGCCCGAGATCCGGAGCACTCCGACTTCGACCAACTGTGGCGGCTTGACCCGCCGCCCGTCGAACTGCAGATCGGTGGGGTCTGCCAGGTGTCGATCCCGCCGATCGAAGTTGTTGTCACGTGGGCGGCTCGTTTCGATCCGCCGAAGGACATCGGCTGGCTTCCCCGGCCTACTGGAGCACTGGACGTCGTACCGGTCTTCGGCGAGCGGCAACCAGGCGGCGAAGAAATCGGGCTGTACCTCGGCGACACAGAACCGCTACGCATCGAGCGCTTAGGCCAGTTGCCGTGAGCCTCATGCGTCGCAGCGTGACGAGCCGGCGCTCGGCACCCGCAACTGCCGATGCGCGGATGCCGAACTGAACGAAGCCGCCGGTTATTGCTCGCCGCTTCCCGTGTGCCACCATGCAACCAGGCGCTCGGCCATGCGCGCGGTGCCGACGAGTTCGGGTGACATGCCGAAGTGACCGCGGATCTCCTCGTCCAGGTGGCCCCGGATTTCGTTGGCGTCGGCCCCACTCGCCAGCTGCTCCAGCAACGGCGAGAGCATGCAGTCGTACTCGTCAGCGTTGGTGTCGGGATCGAATACGCCGATGAAATCCCATTCGTTGAGCAGTCGTCGCAGCTCGTCGGCCCGCTCGTACACGCGCTCATGATCGCACGCCCGGCGGGCGGACAACCCACCGTCGACCGCTGACGCGGTACGCGCTCATGGCCGCTGACCGCGCTCGTCGCAGCTCCTGAGCATGCGTCGCTGCGCGAGCGTAGTCGCCGACCTCATAGACTTCGTTGGTGCAAGGCGAGGACCGTACGTTGCCGGCCGCGCTGGCCGCAGCCCACATTGAAGACTTCTCCGACGACCATGACGGTCACGACTTCCAGCCGTACGACGAATTCATGTGGTCTGTCGAGACGCTTGAGTGGTGGCGATCCTGGACCGGCAACCCGACCGCGGGTGCGGCGCCGTTTCGAGTCTTCGGACAAGATGGGTCTGGCGGTTTGGCCGCCTTCTGGATCCGCGTTGCTGACGCCCAGATCGAGACCCAGCCAATTGTGTTCCTGGGCTCCGAGGGCGAGTTGCACGTGATTGCCAGGGACCTCGGCGACTACCTGTGGCTCCTGGCCAATGGCGTCGGCCCTCTCGAGACCGTCGACGGCATCGACCGCACGACTACGCCCATCCCCGCACTCACCGCGATCGCGCGGCGCTACACCAGCGAGACGCACCGGCCCACCGCGACGGTGATCGACGCAGCCCAAGCCGAGCTGCAGGCCTTAACAACGTTGGTCGACACGACCGTACGGTAGGTACTCGCCCGCACACGCGACACAGGCTCCCACTGCCTGGAACTTCAAGTCGGACTGGACTGATCGAACCCACCCAGCAACATCCGGTCATGCCGCGATCAGCTCGCTACGGAACACCACGACCAGCTGGGTCACCCAACTCCCGGACATGCCGATGTCAGTGCGTTCGATCTTGTCGAGGAAACTCCAGCAGCGTGGCCGCGAGCAGTCGCCCCACGGCCCAAGTCCGGATGTCCAAACACGACCTGCAAGCCCGACCGATCTACCACCACACCGCCATCCGCGACGACGTGGTGCCCCGCTTGCTCCCCGACCACCTGATCGGCGAAGCCGTGCGAGCACGGACCTACGTCACCAGGCCGCGTCGGTAGGCGTACACGACGGCTTGGACGCGGTCGCGCAGGTCGAGTTTGGTGAGGATGCGCGACACGTACGTCTTGACCGTCTCTTGGCTGATGACCAGTGTCGCGGCGATTTCGCTGTTGGACCGGCCGTCGGCGATGAGTCGCAGTACCTCCAGTTCGCGAGGCGTGAGGGCGGCGTCGTCTGGTGTGTGCCCCGTCGGGCGGATCCGCGAGGCGTACCGGCCGACGAGTTGCCGCGTGACCTCGGGCGCCAGGAGGGCGGCGCCGGTGGCCACGGTGCGGATGCCGTGCAGCAGTTGCGCGGGTGGGGCGTCCTTGAGCAGGAAGCCGCTCGCGCCGGCGCGGAGGGCTTCGTACACGTACTCGTCGAGGTTGAAAGTTGTGACAACGAGAACCTTGACCAGGTGCTCGACGCCGGCGCCGGCCAGGAGGCGGGTCGCTTCGATGCCATCGAGTACGGGCATCCGCACGTCCATCACCACGACATCCGGGTGCAGTTTGCCTGCGAGGTCGACGGCGGCGCGCCCGTCGCCGCATTCGCCGACGACCTCGAGGTCGGGCTGCGCGTCGATGATGGTCGCGAAGCCAGTGCGGATCAGCGCCTGGTCGTCGCAGACCAGGACCCGGATCGGCACCTCGTCCGGCGTGGTCACGACGGGCTGCCGGCGGGGATGCGGGCCCGTACGACGAAGCCGCCGCCGGGCTGCCGGTCGGCGCTGAACTCGCCGCCGAGCACGTCGACCCGTTCGCGCAGGCCGGCCAGGCCGCGCCCGCTGCCGCCCACCGCCTTGCCGGGGGACGCGGAGCCTTCGGTACTGACTTCCACGGTGATCTCCCTTGCGCCGTGGTGCACGCGGACCACGGTGGCGCTGCCGTGGGCGTACTTGAGGGCGTTGGTCAACGCTTCCTGCACGACCCGATAGGTCACGAACTCGGCGCTGCCGCTTGTCTGCGCCGGCGTGCCGTCTTCGGTGAACTCGACCGGCTGGCCGGCCTGGCGGGTCTGCTCCACGAGGTCCTTCAACTCACCTTGTCGCACCGGGTCTCCGGTGCCGTGGTCGGGATTCAGCAGGTCGAGCAGGTGGCGCAGGTCGGTGATGGCCCGCCGGCCCGTGTCGGAGACCGCAGTCAGGGTCGCGTCGAGCTTGTCGGGCGCGGCGGTCAGGTAGCGGGCCGCTTCGGTCTGGACCACCATCGCCGTCACATGGTGGGTCACGACGTCGTGCAGTTCGCGGGCGATGCGGGTGCGTTCGGCGGCACGGGTGTCCTCCGCGACGCGGCGCCGCCGCTCGGCGTCGGCCACTCGGGTGGCGCGCCACCACGACCCGATGCCCCAGGCGAGCACCAGCACCAGGTAGAACAGCACGAACCCGCCCACGTGCTCGCTTGAGCCGAGCCGGTCGAGCCAGACCGCCAGCGGTATGTAGGCCACCGAGAACACGACCATCGTGGCGCGGCGGTGCTGTTCGACACGAGCGCCCGCCGTGATCAGCGCGATCGCCAGGGCGGTGCCGGCGAACGAGTGGTAGGCGCGGACCTGGTCGATGAAAAAGCCGGCCGACACCACGGCAAGGCAGGCGATCGGCCACTTGCGGCGGATCGCGAGCGGCAGCGACTGCAGCAGCACGGCCACGATGGCCAGGGCGTCGAACGGGCGGGCCGGCAGATCGCCGACCTCGGTGCCGTGGCCCTGAAACGATGGCACCAGCGATCCGACGACGAACAGCATCGCCCACGGGAGGTCCCGGACCGTGACGTCGAGCCGCCGCCACCGGTCCGGGATGCGCCGAAGGTCGATCACTGGGCGAGCCTAGCGGCCCCGTCGATTCCGGCGGCGCGGTGCCGGCGGCTGGGGACCAGGTTGCCGCGTCGGCGGGCGATGATCAGGAACACGGTGGTCACGATGATGCCGGCCAGCACCGAGTAGAGGCTGCCTTCAGGGCCGAAGTCGCCGCCGGTGATCCAGGTCGAGCCGGACATGACGCCGTGCAGCAGGCCCTGTGGCTGATTCGTACCGGAGACGTCGGTGCCGAAGAGGCCGCCTTCGGCGAAGTTCCAGGCGAAGTGCAGGCCGATGGGCACCCAGAGAGTGCGGGTGGCGGCGTAGGCGGCGGCGAGCATGCCGCCGGCTTCGACGGCGATGGCA
The DNA here is from genome assembly GCF_043197855.1 of Dactylosporangium sp. NPDC048998. Taxonomy (NCBI): domain Bacteria; kingdom Bacillati; phylum Actinomycetota; class Actinomycetes; order Micromonosporales; family Micromonosporaceae; genus Dactylosporangium; species Dactylosporangium sp. NPDC048998. The sequence continues at coordinate 594,761 of NZ_JBICTV010000004.1, read as the reverse complement.
AGTGCGCCCCACAGGCTGGCGTGCGGGTTGAGCAGGTGCGACGCGCCGAACAGGACGCCGGTCAGCGTGAGGGCCCACCAGGTACCGAGCCAGCCTTCGACGATGCGGAACAGCACGCCGCGGAACAGGACTTCTTCGGTCACCGCGGCCGCGGCCATGAACCCGAGCAGCGCGATCGCACCCGACAGGGAGCCCCATCCATCGACCCGGTAGTCACCGAGGAAGGCGATGATGGCGATCACCGCCGTGAACAGCCCGAACCCGATCAGCATGCCCCGGCCGAGGGCGCCGCCGGCCCCTCTCTGCTCCACTTCGACGGGCGCCCGCTTTTCCGTGCGGCGTACGATCCACGCGTACACCAGGAGCGTCAGCACGGCCGTCGCGAACCCGAGCAGCAGGGTCAGCGGCGCGCTCCAGTTCACCGCGCCGACCGCCAGGCTGCCGCCGAAGGCGACCACCGCGACGCACACGAGCTGCTTCACCAAACGCATGACGACTCCTTCGATTCCGCTGGTAGCGACCAAGCACCGCTACAACGAACGCTATGGATTCGCCGCGCCGGAATCGTCACCACCCAGTGGACACTCTCCGGTAGCTCTCACGGGGGATCACTCAATAGCCGATCGCGGTGGTCGCCGTTTTCTGCAACTCGGTCGCCGTCGCCGCAGGCTCGTCGCCGCGCTCGCACGTTTAGTCCGCCGCCGAGCGTGTAGCCCTACCCGGCGACGCCACTTGGGCCGATATCGAAGTACCGAAACGCGTGGATGATCGTGGCGTGCCCACATGGCCAAGCGGTCGCGCTGGTGTCGCGAGATCACCGGAGGCCCGTTGGCGGTTCCTCTGGCCGCCACAGAGGGCGAAGCCAGCGAGGTCGGAGAACGCGGCTCCGCGTGATCAGCACCGGGCGAACATGATCGCTGTCGGCCATATCAACTGTATGAGCCACACAATGTCGCGGGCATCCGCTCTTGCCGCGTTGCGCGCTCGAAGTCCGGCTCCAGATGCCCTCGACGAGGTCGCCAAACGGTCGATCGCGTTCGAGGCATGCCCCTCCCGGTAAGGTGGGCCGCGCGGACTCCCTGGAATGGTCGCTGTCGATGAGGGCGTGGTGTGGATGGCTCGGGACCCCGACATACTCGTTCGGGCTGGCGCGAACCTCTGGCGCGGCCGGGAGGCGGTCGGCGGATGGCTCACGTTGACCCGCGAACACCTCGCGTTTCGGGCTCATGGGCTCAACATTCAGACCGCGCCGTTAGACATGGCCGTTCAGGACATCGTCGACATACGCAAGCACCGGACCTACGGCTTCATCCCCAACGGCCTAACCGTAACCCTGGCGTCGGGCATCGAGTACCGGTTCGTCGTCGGCAAACGGGACCGCTTCATCGCCACGGTGCAGGACCTGACCGCCTGAGCGGTGCCGCGGCCCCGATCACGTCAGGGACGACACGCAATCGCGCACTGCAATGCCGCCGATCGAGCGTCACGGCCGTTCAGAGCGGCTCGATCGGGTGTAAGCACATGCCGCGATGCCCCCGCAAGCCAGCTGTCTGCTGGCGACTACTCAGGATTGTGTGGGTGGTTTCGAAGCCGGCAAGGACGTGAATCGCCGACTGGCCAACTGGGCGTCTACGGCGGCGGACTGCAGGCCAGGCATACGATCGGCACGTGGCTCATGACCGGCACCCTCAGGCGGTGCGACTTGGCACGGGCGTGACCGTTTCATATGTGGCGCAGGGTGACGGTTCCGGTGTACCGGTCGTCTTGTTGCATGCCTGGGGCGAGTCGCTGGGCTGCTTCGACCGGCTGCTGCCCTTGCTACCCGCGACGATCCACGTAGTGGCGATGGACCAGCGAGGCCACGGTCAAGCGGACAAGCCGACGGACGGTTACACGCTGGTGGACCTTGCCGACGACGTTGCAGCGTTCATGGACGCGGTTGGCTTGGCCTCTGCGGTGCTGGTCGGGTCTTCCAGCGGCGGATACGTCGCGCAACAGGTGGCAATCGGCAGCCCGAAGCGTGTTAGCGGACTTGTCCTGGTTGAATCACCACGCAGCTTGCGTGGCCGACCAGCCTTCGCCGACGACGTCGACCGGCTCACCGACCCCATCGACCGAGCGTGGGTGAAGGCATCCCTGGAATGGTTTCCGCGTTTCCATGACATACCAGACTGGTACGTCGAGGACCGGGTCGATGATGGTGTCCGGATGCCGGCGAACGTGTGGCGCAAAGTGCTGACCGGACTGTGTACCGCGGTGCCGCCGACGGAGACCGGAACCATCACTGCACCCACGTTGATCATTTGGGGTGCCAGGGACGAGTTGCTGTTACGAGACGATCAGGAGCGGCTCGCCGCCGCGATCCCCGGCTCGCGGCTCATCGTGTACCACGACACTGGTCACCTCGTGTTATGGGAACAGCCCGAGCGGATGGCCGGCGACCTGACGGACTTCGTTCAAGGCTTGTCCGCTTGATCATCGCCCCGCCGGCTCGCACCAAGATCAGCTGCACGGACATAGCGTGCACCCCGATCATGGCTGATCATGCAGCAGATCGGCGGTGATCTTGGCACTGCGTGGCCCGCGAGTAGCACCTTGTGATAGGAATCGAGCTCGCGCACAATTGTTATCGCTGTCGATGTCTGGATCAACCCACGGCGGCAACCTGCTCCAGCTCTCTGTGCATCAAACTCCCTTTTCATCGGAAGGACCCGAAGATGCACGTCTCTACCGGACCTCTGATCCGGCTCGCGACCGCAGCCGTCGCCATCGCCAGCGGTCTGCTCGCCGTCGGGGCCGTGGCGATGTCGGCGTCCGCCTCCAGCGCCGGCTGCTCGGTGGCGTACACGGCGTGCACCGGATCGGTGGCCGCATCGGGCCCGCTCTCAACCACGCCGTCACCCACGCCGTCAACTGGGCCCTCAACGGCACCGTCAACCGGGCCGTCAACCAGACCCACAACGACACCCTCAACCGAGCCTTCAGCAACGCCGTCGCCGAGCACGAGCTACGACGTGCTCTGCGATATGGAGAACCCGGCACTGGACGACCTGTGCTCCATCTCGGCGCCGGAGACCTGCCTTGTGCCGAAGCCGAGCCCGTCACCCACAAAGGCCTTCGCTGTCGCGGCGAAGCTGCTGCTTGCCGACCCGCCCGCACCGTGCCGGATCAAGGTCAAGCAGGTCGTCGTGGTATCCGAGGTGTTCAAGGCCGACAAGAAGCCCAAGGTCGGTGACACGCTCGAGATCCAGATCGACATCAATGCGACGAGCGCGGCCAAGGACAGCGCCAAGAAGGCAATCGACTACCTGGCCGGCAAGGGCAAGACCGTCGCCTCAATCACTGTCGTCGGCAAGGTGACCGGTGTCGACGACCTCGGCGCACTCGTCGTCTACTGCCAGGTGACCACGATCAATGCCCAAGCCAAGGGCTATGGGGTGTCTATGGGCGTCACGGACGGTCCCAAACTTGCCCTCGCCGTCACCGTCATCGAACCGTAGACCAGGAATCTTCATTCGGTCCACTGTGGACGTGTGTGTCGGCAAGCCGTACGCTGCCGACATACACGTCCACAAAGGACTTTCGTCTGCGGGTGTCAGACCGGGGTCATGTCTGGCGCTGAAACCGCGCTTCATTCGACGGCGTGCCGAGCCAATGAGCCTTCCCCGGCATCGGTTTGATTACTGACGGTTCAGGTTGTGCGGGCGTGGTCGATGTGGAGCAGGACAAGCGCTGCGGCGACGATCTTCCCGATCCGCCAGGGGCACAGACTGACGTTGCGTAGCGCCTTGAACGTCATCTTGAGCAGGGCGTTGCCGCGTTCGGCGACGGCACGAACGCCGTTGTGGGCCTGGTTGAGCGGTGTACGGGCTGATCAGGCGGGAGTGGCGGCCGTCGTCCAAGGCGGGTCCTGCCCGCTGAGTCCTCCTCGCTCGCGAGACGGCGCCGCCTCCGGCTGCTTCGTTCCGCCGAGTTGATGGGCCGACGCAGGACACTCTCATGCCGCAATCAGCCTGCTACAGACCGTGACGGCGTGAGGGTCAAGCTGGTGACACCCTGGCGCACGGACATGCCGAATACAGCGCATCCGATCTTGTGCCCCCTGCTGTTGCTCCCTAAACGCTTGTTCAAGCCGTCGTGTGCAGTGGGACCATGAAGGAGGCCCACTTCGCGCTGGCGGAGACGGCGCCCGGCACCCTCGGTACGTTCGCATGGACGATACGACGCGCCGACGGCCGGGACCCGGCACGCCTCAAACACCTCCGGGAGATCCTCGCCGAGGTTCTTCGCCCACGAGCGGCTGTGTGTTCGGCTGTTGTTGCCAGTGCCGGGTAACGTTTCGGTGTGGGCATCATGGATGGCGTCTATGTCGTTTCGGCGGCCATGGGCCTGGGCGAGCTTTGCCTTGGTTGCTATGTCCTGGTCACCGGCAAGATCCCAGGTGGTCGCGTCACGGGGCCCGCGCAGGTCCGAAAGCTCGGCGTGACGTTCGTCCTCCTCAGCGGTTTCTTCCTGATCCAGGTCATCGGTTACCTCGGTGCCCGGCTGGAACTCTGGTCCCCGCATATCCGCAGCTTGCTGATACTCGCGGCCTTCGCCGTTGCCGTCATCGCAATCGTGAAGTCCCGGCCGCTGTTCTCGCTGACCACGTTCCGCCGTCCTCCCGAAGGCGACTCCACAGATCATCACCGTTAGCGAGGACCCGATCCCGCCGGCGCAGGGTGGTTTGCAGTTGTATGAGGCAGCCGCCCCATCTTCTCGCGAGGGTTCATGATTGGGTTGACCCGCCTCCGATTGCAGAGCCCTTGCTTGGCAACCCTTCAGGGCCACCGGCGGCATCATCCCGATGGTGATGGATCTTTAGCTAGACCGCGGTTTGGTGTCCGCTATCCGCGCTGGTGCCGTTGTCGTGGCGGTGCAGCGTCACTTGGATGTCTTCGGCGGCCAGATGGCTCGCCAGCAGCGCCATCTCGGCAGGCGTTCCGGTACTTCCCACGTCGGTGAGGGTGACGCGAGCGTGAGCCGCGCCGGGGATGGTTACCCACGTCTGTGGACCATGGCGAGCGCGCGCAGGGCCAGGATCCGGTTCGCGCCCGGATCGGCATGCACCCGTGCGAGCGCAACCCGGGCGACGAAGGGGCCCGTCAGATCGTCGCGTCCAGGGCGTCGAACACCCCGGTAACTGTTCAGCTGGTTTCGGGTAGCCAAGCGCGTCCATTGTGGAGTCTGGTGAGGGCTTCGAGAGCGTTGATGCCCTGTTTGCGGGCCGTGGACAGGTAACTGCGGATGGCGCAGAAGGTTGCGGCGCCGGTCCAGGTACGGAACCCGCCGCTGATCTTCTGCCGGAGTTTGACCATGCGGATGTCGCGTTCGGCGAGGTTGTTGTCGAACGGCACGCGAAGGTCGTGGGCGAAGCGCAGCACGTCGGTGGCGAACCCGCCCAGGCGAGCCAGGAGGTTGACCGCGGGTGGACGGGCGCGGTGGCCCGGCGGGGTGGGGTTGGCGGCCCTGCCCGTGGCGATGATGGTGTCGTAGCGATGTCGGTAGACGGTGAGCAGGCGTTCGTCGATGGCCTCGGCGCCGTCGACGTGTGCGGAGCGGGCCATGTCATTGATCTCGCACAGCGGCCGGATCAGGTCGGCCGCCCACGTCTGGTCTGGATCGGCGTCGAGGATGCCGGCCAGTTCCCGCACGTGATGGGCATTGCACAGGGCGTGCCCGGTGCCGTAGCGGCGGTACGGGGTGAACCCGTCGTGCACGGCGATACCGGTGAACACCGGCAGGACACCCGCGGCCGCGATCCCGTCGTGCCCCGGGACGGATGCACGCAGAACAGGGACAGCGTCTCGGTTGACGCCGAGTGCACCCACGCGCCCGTGCCGGCAACCCGCAGCCCGGTCTCGTCGAAGTGCGCCACGGGCGCGGCGGCGAGCTGCTCGCGCACCGCGTCCAGGAACGGGGCCAGCCCGTCACCTGTGGCCGTGACCACCGTGACCAGGGCGCCCACCGACATGTCCACACCGAGCAGGTCCGTCATGGTCTCGCAGGCCCGCTCGTACGGCAGGTGCTGGTAGCCGACCAGGTACGCGCCCACAGCACGGACCCGCGGCCCGTACTGCGCCGGCGCACTCACCCCGCTCGGCGGTGCCGCCATCGTGACCAGGCCGCACCGGCAGCGGCGATGTTCCACACGGTGCTCGGCCACCTCGATGCGAATCTCGGGCAGATCGAACACCTGCCGCGTCTCCACCGACGTCACCGCCGCCCGCCGCAACGAGCGCCCGCACCCGCCACACGCGACCGGCATGTGCACGATCACCCGATCCGGCTCGGCCACCTGCCGCAGCGTGAACGCGTCCTGGCCGGGCTGTTGCCCGGCGCCCGGCCTGAGGGCTGCCGCCGCGACCGCGGTGGCGGCTTCACCGGCCCATCCGACGACGGCGGCTTCGACGACGTCCGCGAATCCTTACGCAGCAACGCCTCCAACTCGGCAACCCGCCGCGTCAACACCTCGATCCGTGCGTTCACGCTCGGCCAGCGAGGACTCCAACCGGGCGAGTCGCTCCAGCAACTCGGCAACCGGCACGGAATCGGACACGCCACCCAGGATGGGCCAGACCACCCACAAGATCAAGACCGTCGGCGAGAACCTGCTGAATGGTTACCACCCAGCTCCACAATGGACAGACCTGGATGCCCAAAACCAGCTGAACAGGTACGATCATGGATACGACAAATGTCGCGCCACTCGTCTCTCGTGCTCTGTATTGGCGCAGGGTCGGCGTCACGCTATTCCCCAGGGGTAGCCGGATCGAACGTCTCGACCTCCGATCGTTGCCTCCCGATCGCCTCGGAGGGCGCCGTTGTCGGAGCGCGTCGCCAGGCGCGTGGAAGCGCCAACGCCGCCTTAGCCTCGTTGAGGAAGCGCTGACGAAGATGCCACAGTTCGGCACGCATTGCCGCGTCGCGCACTTGGGCGTCCTCCAGGTGCGCGTCGAGCAGCGCCAGATACCGGCGTGTGCCGATCCTCAGCTGCTGGGCCGCATCAACGACAGCGGGCGGCGCCAGGAGCCGGAGCCGCGATTGGGTGTGCCGCATACGGTGTTCCGCGGCTTTGGCTTCCTGGTGCGCATCAGCGTTGCGATCCAGCGGCCAGCTGTCGGGCGTGCCGTCTCTGATAGCCCGCTTGACGATGTCTTTGCTGTCGAAGCTGGCGTCGATGAATCCGACGAGGACCTCGACCAACGCTTCCCTCGCCCACTTCGCCTGCTCACGCCGGCCCGAAACAACAAGGTTCAGGCCGGCCAGTAGTGCCGCGACGGTCGCTGCAGCGGCCGAGATGATCGTGGCGACGCTCCCCATGTCTGCATCATCTCGTGCCTCGATACGCACCACCGTCAGGGCATGCACATGGATTCTCCGCGGACCGCGACCCCGGCACCCACCGGCCCGAAGCCCGCCGGCCCCGCCCCCCGGGGCAGAACCGGCCGGCCCCCAATGCGCAGGGCCGGGCCTGGCAGTCCGGAGTTCGTCCGTCCCACGGGGTCGGTGCAGTCTGCAGCGACCCCGTGACACTTTCACGGAACGCAACCAATCCTCACCTCTGCGACGGACGCCGGCACCAGCGTCACGAAGCGTTCCGCGTCGGTCCGGTTGGCGAAGTACAGCACGACCCGCAGCTGGCCGGCGGTCCCGCCGTCGCACTCGGCACGCACGATGTCGGGGTGGTAGCCACGTTCGGCGGCCGCCGCCACCGCGAGGCCGGGCCTGGCGGCATCGTCGTCGACCCCGTACTCGTCAAGTACCGCCGACCACACCGTGTCCCCGGCGTGGACCGTGACCGGCTGGGGACTGTCGGCGGGCGGCCGGCACGACGGGTTGTAGTAGCAGAGCCGGGCCACGATGGTCTCGGCGTCCTGGTCGATGTCGGGCACGGCCGGGAACCCCCAGAACCTCGCGATTGTCGTGCCGACCCGGACCGCGACCAGCCGCAACGGGTCACCGGAGTGCTCTCCGGCACCGTCCGCTGGCAGCTTGAGCGTGATGGCCGCGGCCTCGTCACCCCAGGCAGGCGCGGTCTGCGCCGCCTTCACCTTCGCGCCCGGGAAGCCAAAGCAGCCGGCGAGATCGGCACGGATCCGCCCGAAGACGGCCCTCGCCGCCTCCTCGTCGGCGTACACGTACACGTCCTGGTAGTACGAGATCGTGCCCATGGTCTGCTGTGTGCCGCCGGAGAGGTGCGGCGAGCCGTAGCACAAGGGCGTCACGCCACCGTCGGTGCGCCCGGCGGCGGTCGCCTCCTTGACGAGGAAGCCCCGTGGGATGCCCGTCGCGACGGATCGCGGACCGGTCGGCCCGGGTGTCACGGACAGCGACACGGCGGGCTGCGGCGCGGCCTTCGGCGAGCCGGTCAGCGAAAGGCCGCCGGCAACCGCCGCGAGCACGGCAACGGCCGCGAGCACGACGTGTACGGTGCGTCGCCGCTGGCCACGCGCCACGATCTCCTCGGCGGCCGGCGGCGTGACGGCCTCGACGACGGTGGTGCGCAGCGCCTCGAAGGCGGAGTCGATGGGGTTCATGGCTGCCTCACGTCGACTGCGAGCAGGGGGGCGAGCGCCTGGCGCCCGCGGGAGAGGCGAGCCTTGACGGTGCCTTCCGGTACGCCTTCGGCTCGGGCGATGTCGCCGACGGTGAAGCCGCCGATGTGGTACATGACGAGCGCACGCCGCTGCGCCTCCGGCAGCCGGCGCAGCGCCGCGACGAGGTCGGCCGTGGCCGCATCGGGTTCGGCGGGCGGCGGGGGCGGCCCGTGTCTGGTCCATGACGCGACCGCAACACGGGCTCGCCGCCAACGGCTGATCGCCAGGTTGTGCGCGACGCGGCTGATCCAGGCACGTGGCTCGTCGTACGTGCTGATACGCCGCCAGCGCTGCCACGCCCGCACGTACACCTCCTGCGCCACGTCCTGCGCCTCACCAAGGTCGCCGGTGTAGGCGACGAGTTGAGCGACGAGGCCCGGGTACGTGTCCCGGTAGAACGTCACGAACGTGTCCATGCCCCATTCACGCCGCACACGCCCGCCCGGTTGCATCGATCTTCACAAGGGCAGCCGTCACTCCCCACGCGGCCCGCCGCAGCGGCGAGCCGCCAGAGCTGATCGGTCGTTGCCCATGCCTCACATTCGCCACGAGTGACAAGATCCCCCGCTCTACCCGCTCATGGCAGACCGCGCCGAGCGGCGTGTCCCGCCGAAATTGCTCTCGTCGCCAACTCGGTTGCGCCGGCATTCGTGGGCCTTGAGAACTGCAGCCTCGCTGAGGTAAGTGGATCGGAGCTCTCAGGCGTGTATGGGGCGTGGGGCAGTTGGAGTTCACCGAGTTCTACCGGGCCGAGCGGGACAGGTGCCTGCGGGCGGTACTGGCGGTCGTGGGTGACCGGCAGCTGGCCGAGGATCTGGTGTCCGAGGCGTTCACGCGTGCCTGGATGTCGTGGCAGAAGGTGCGCCGGCATCCGGCACCGCGCGCGTGGATCGTGCGTACCGCGCTGAACATCCGGGTCTCCTGGTGGCGTCGACGGCGACGGGAAGTGGAGCTGGGCGACGCGCACGAGGTCTCGGACGCCACCAGCGGTGATCGTGGAGTGGACCCCAAACTGCTGGCCGTACTGCGTCAACTACCGCAACGGCAGCGGGAGGTGATCGTGTTCCGGGTCTTCCTCGATCTGGACACGGAGGTCACGGCCCAGGCGCTCGGGATAGCCCGGGGAACCGTCACTGCCCACTTGTCGCGCGCGGTCGCAACGCTGCGCGGACATCTCGTCACCGAACAGAGCCGAGAGGGTAGAGCATGAACAACTACGACACGGACGCGCCAGCGGTACTTGACGCGCTGAAGGGGTCGCTGGACGGGATCAGCATGGGAACGCCGGTCGAGCAGATCATGGCCGCAGGCCGCACCCGCCAGCACCGCCGCCGCCTGACGGCTGCAGCGACAGCCGTGGTCACGGCCACCGGCGTCGCACTCGGCGTGACGACGTACGCCAACCCGCCGGCCGCGCCGCCCGGGGCATCGGACAGCGCCCTGCACATCCAGACAGTCGCGTACACGGTGGACCGGAAAGCCGACGGCACGATCGAAGTCACGTGGGACAAGCAGCGCTACATCGACGACCGCGAGGGCCTGAAGGCGGCGCTGCACGAGGCGGGCTTCCCGGTGCTCATCAAGGTCGGCGAGTTCTGCAAGGGCCCGGATGACGACGGGACGCTGGACCCCAGCGGCACCGGGCCCGGGGTCGACCGCGTCGTGAAGGCCGGGTCCGAGGCGGACGGCAAGGTCACGTTCGTCTTCATCCCCTCGGCGATGCCGGCCGGGAAGCAGCTGTTCATCGGATACCTGAGTCCGGCCCAACTGGCCGTGACGCAAGGGCGTCCCGGATCCGTCGAGCGGCTGATCTCCACCGGGGTGCCGCTGACCTGCACGACCGTCGCGCCGCCCGCGCAAGGGGGCAAGGGTGAGGGCCAGCCCGACAGCAAGACGCCGTCGAAGGGGACGGAACACCGCTGAAGCCCGGCAGGAGCGATGGCCTGACGGGGTTCAACGACCCTGTCAGGCCATCACCGGACGCGCAGCAGGCCGCCAGAAGCGCTTGATCAGCTGTACGCTCATGCCACGAGGCGCGCGCAACGCAGCGTGACGAGCCGGGCCAGCGCTTGGCACCCGCAACTGTCGAGACGCGGACGGAGTTTGCGTCGGAACCTGGCCGATGGTGCGGTCAGTGTTTGGTGAGCGTTGCCGGTGGCCGCAGCACACAGAACTCGTTGCCATCGGGATCGGCAAGCACATGCCAGGCCCAGCCGTCTTCCGCGATGGGGCTTTCCGTGATGCACTGCGCCCCCAGAGACACCAGCCTGGCCACCTCTGCCTCCAGGTCAGGTACGCGCAGGTCCATATGCATCCTGTTCTTGTGCGCCTTCGGCTCGGGAACCCTCTGCAACAGCAGCTCGACGCCGTTCCCGTTCGCGGGTAGCAGTCGCCGGTAACGCCCCGGCGAAAGCGGTTCAGCAACGTACCCGAGTGCGCCGCACCAGAACGCCCCCGAGCGAGCCAAATCGGCACAGTCCAGGACTACCGCCAGCACAACGTCATGCCGTGCACCGAAACGAGCTGGCCCGCCAGTCATGGCAGCAGGTTATGCGACGACCGCACCCAGCCGCGTCAGCGCGCCGCCAGGAGTCGCTTTCGGGCAGAGCCATTCGGATCTGCCGCAAGTCGCGCCCTCGAACGCTCCCACTGAATACGATCGATGTCATGGTCGGTCACGTCAGCTCGTCAGCTCAGTGGCGTTCGGTAGAGAACCTCGACGTACACGATGTCGTCGTGCAGCACGTCGAGGATGAGGTAACCCGGCCACGGCGCGTCGAGGCAGACATTGCGGTGGCCGTCGCCATATGGTCCGGGCAGCTTCGGCGCGGTGCGAAAGCTCTGGCAGAAGTCGTCATTGCAGGAACACACCTCGACGATGCGCAGCTGCTCGATCTGTTCCTTCAGCCCGGCCTCGCCGCACGCATCGAGGGCTGCTACGAGCTCAGCGGCGAAGTCCGGCCAGGTCGTCCGCAACAACGGTGCCTGAGCCGGCTGGACGTCCACGGTTGGCCGACTGTATCGACGGACCTGGACGGCTATCCGAATCGGTCAGCGAGCTTCGTCAGCTTGGTGACGTACGCCGGCCAGTCGTAGTCGTGGGGGATGTTGGTGTTCTCCCGCCGCAGGCCGATCGCCGTGTCGTGCTGCTCGCGCATGATGTCGGCGTGACCGGCGTGACGGGCGAGGTCGCAGGTCACGTGGATGATGATCCTGTGCAGCGTCACGTCCTGTCCGCCTGGCCGCCACCACGGCACCTGCCCCGGCGCGTCGAGGGGTAGCTGTTCGATGGTCTGGTCCGCGAAGACGCCCACACGGCGATACAGGTCGATGAGCCCATCCTTCGTCTCGTCCTCCCGCGCGTACCAGTCTGCCTGCGGGTCCTCCTCATACGCCTGCATCGGGACTAGGTCCTCAGGTGTCGGAAACTCGCGCCCGAATGTGGGCCCGAAATAGCCGGCTTCGACGTTGAGGCAGTGCTTGAGGACTCCCAGCAGGTTGTTGCCGGTCACGGTGCGGGGCAGTCTGGCCTCGCGTTCGCTCAGCCCGTCGAGCTTCCAGATCAGGTCATCGCGAGTCGCTTGGAGGTAGTGGTGCAGCGCAGCCTTCGGGTCGCCCAGATCAGCCATGCCTGCCAGTCTTCCTTATAAGCCTGAGTCATTCGTGCGAGGTGTCGCATGCAGGATCAGCGCCCCGCTGGACGGGACCGGCATCCTCATTTGCCACGATCCGATCGTTACGTAGCGTTACAGGCCACACCCGGCGGCTCGGCAGACCGGACATGACGATGACCGCGCATCGGCAGTGCCCGGCATGCTGCGCCGTCAACCCCACGACGAACAGCGACATCAGGTTATGTTGACGCCGTGAACGACCGACTGGATGAACGCCTCGGCGACGCATGCGAACCGCAGTCTAGTTCGATCGCCGAGCCGCTTGCGGAATCCGCGGCCGACATCGCACGGATGGGGCGCAGGGCGGCCCGGCGACGCACCACACGCATCTGGATCGCGGTGGCCGCGAGCGTCCCGGTGGTGGTGATCGGCGTCGCGGCCGGGGCCGGCAAAGCGCCTATGACGTGCGGGGTCGAGCGGCTTGCGCTACCGTCTGGCAGCGCGCCGAGCCTCGTGACGGCAATGGATCCGACCGGACGTTATATCGTTGGCCGGACGACGCACGCGAGTAGCACCTCCCGCCTTGATCTGCTGATCTGGGACAACGGTGAGCTCCACCAGGCCGACCTGCCGGGTGAACGTCAGGTACCCACCGGCGTCAATGCCGACGGTGTCGTGGTCGGTACCACCGACATCCAGTCGGCATCCGGTCCGATCGACATGCACGCGTGGGTATATCGGGATCGCGCAGCCACGCTGCTGCCGGGCACGGGGTCCAGCGAAGCGCGGGCGATCAGCGACGGTGGCGTCGTCGTCGGCACGGACGACCGGCGCCCGGTGTTGTGGCGTTCGACCACTGGCGCGCCGTCCACACTCCTGCTGCCGGAAGGGGCATGGGAAGGAGTGGCCACCGACATCACCGCCGACGGGGAGACGATTCTCGGCACGCTGCACCCGCCACAGACCGGGCTCAACCGCCCGTACGTCTGGTTGGCCGACGGAACGCTGCGGGAGCTGCCCTTGCCGGTCGTCAACGGCACCACGGCGCTGAGCGCGTACGCCGTGGCGATCGCCGGCGACTGGGTAGCCGGCACGGCCGGCGACGATGGCGTGCCGGTACGGTGGAATCTGCGCACCGGCGAGGTGCAGGCCTTCCCGAGGTTCCGCACCGCAGGCCTGAAGATCAGCGCGGACGGTCGGATCCCCACCCGCGACAGGCACAGCCACGCGACCCTACTACTCAGTCAACAGGCCACGCTGACGCTGCCAAGCTTGCGCGACCGCGGTAGCTTTCCCGACGTGCCCAAGGTGATCACCCAGGACGGTCTGCACGTTGCTGGCGAAGCGTCGGCCGCGGGCAGCGGCACCTTGCCGGTGGTCTGGCACTGCAGGTGACCCTCGGAGCAGAGCAGAACGCGGCCGCATCCTCATTTGCCGCGATCCGATCGTTACGTAGCGTTACAGGCCACACCCGGCGGTTCGGCACGCGGACATGCCGATGTGAGGGCGCCTTCGCCGGTTCAAAGAATGACGCTGTCGATCCATCGACTGGGATACGTACCCAGAGGTGACCAACTCAGCGAACCGAGCGTCGCATCACGCCACGCCGCGTTCGTGGTCGATCTTGTCTTGTGAGCGGGCCCCTTGGGCCTTCATCCCGGGGGTCGATCGGCCCTACCTCCGCTCCTCCGACAGGGGGATGGTCGGGGGTCGAGGGTGCGCGCATTGAGGCTCGGAGGAGGCCAACATGTCGACCACGATCGGACGGGCACCGGAGCCACCGCAGCCTGATATCTCGACCGAGGGCTCGCCAGGGGTGCTGCGAAGGGTACTGCTCGCCGCCGGGATCGGCACTTCCCTGTTCTATGTCGTCGCCCTTGTGCTGGGACCCATGCGGTGGGAGGGCTACAGCTCGATAGACCAAACCATCAGCGAGCTGTTCGCCGTCGACGCTCCTTCCCGACCGCTCGTCGTTTCGCTCCTGTTCGTCAGCGGGGTGCTTGCGCTCGCCTTCGGGTTCGGAGTCTTGTGGTCAGCCGGTCGGAACCGCGCTCTGCGCGTCACCGGCTGGGCGCTGGCCATAGTCGGAGTCGTCGACCAGGCCGGCCCCTTCTTCCCAATGCACATGCGTGACGTCATCGCCCAGGGCGGTGGCACCTTCAGCGACACGATGCACATCACTCTCACCATCGTGCTCTCGTTGCTCTTCCTACTGGCCATGACCTTCGGCGCCGTGGCGCTCGGGAAGCGGTTCCGCGTCTACTCCGTCGCTACGATCCTGACGCTGCTCGCGTTCGGCGCAATGGCCTCGATGCAGGCTGACGCCCTCGCTACGAACGAGCCCACGCCGTGGCAGGGAGTGTACGAGCGCATCAACGTCGCGGCTTACCTGCTGTGGATGGCGGTGCTCGCCATCGTGCTGTTGCGCACCCAACGCGATGCACCGGTCGAGGCGGCGCCCGACACGCCGGGAAGTCGTCAACCGGCCTGACCTCTGGATCGGCGGCGTTTGGAGCCGCACGTTGGCGCCGCGTTGCCAGATCAGCGAGTTGACGCAGTCGAGGGCGGAGGGGCAGGGCACCGGCGGGCCGGTCGTGTTTCGGCGCGGAGTGCTGCAACCCCGTCGGCCGGCGCGTATGTCATCGGTACGGGGCGCGCTGCCGACCGTCAGAAGGCGCTCGACTTCGGTGCGCAGGAGTTCGTCGACCTCGACAACGACGCCCTGGAAGACGTCGGCGGCGTCGATCTGGTGTTCGATGTCATCGGCGGCGACATCCAGAATCGATCCGCAGGCCTGATTCGCGCCGGAGGAACACTGGTGACCGTCGTCGGGCCGCCCGAGGCGCGGCCCGCCGACGGCTTGGCGATCGACTTCGTCGTCGAGTCCGATCGCACCCAACTGGGTGAGATCGTCCACCGGGTGCGGGACGGACGACTGCGGACAAACATCGGCAACATCGCAACCCTCGACGATGCCGTCGCAGCCCTCAACCCGACCGAGCGGATCAGCGGGAAGACAATCATCCGCGTTCGTCCGTGAGGACTCGGGGACGCGATCGTCGGGCGGTAGGTCGGCACAACCAGGCTGGCATTCCCTACCGGTACTCCATCAACCTGCACGTCGTCTGCCGTGATGGCGCGGCGGATCGACTGGCGGGTCAGGATACCGAACCAGGTCTCGATCTGGTTGATCCAGCCCAACCCGACCGGAGTGAAATAGAAGATGACCTGCGGATTCTCCTCCAGCCAGGCCATCACCCGCGTTTTCCTCCAGCCAGGCCATCACCCGCGCTATAGCGTGGGACGCATCGCAGTTCAACCAACACGAACAGGAGACCGCTTAACCATACGAACAGGAGACCGCGATGTCCGAGTCCTATTCCCTCCCCACTGAACCCGAAGGTGTCATCCCGTCGCTGATTGAGCGATTTAATTCCGGCAAGGTCAGCGAGATGATGACCTTGTACGAAGGAGCCGTGCTCGTCGCGGACGACGGGCGGACCGTAACTGATCGCGCCGAGGTCGCTGCCGAACTCGAGCGCGATCTCAGCCTCGGCCTGCCGCTGGCGGCCAAGGCGCGCCATGTGTTCGTTGCCGGCGATATCGCCGAGATCGTGGTGGACTGGGCAATTGATGGCACAGGTCCCGACGGCAGGCACGTGCACGTCGCAGGCACGGCAAGCGATGTCGCGCGCCGCGGCTCGGATGGACTCTGGCGGTACCTGATCGACAATCGTCTTGGGACGGCGGTACGACAGCCCGCCTGACACGTGTGCGCCACGGCGATTCTCGGGGAACGCAGGATGCGCCATGAGGACTATCGAGCTGTACCCCGATGACGTTTACAACCAGCGGACGATCCGCCAGGGCCACCCATCTGACTGGGTCAACCGCGAAGGTGGTGACTACGACTTGGTGGTGCTCGGAGGCGGACCGGGCGGCCTCACCGCCGCCACGACTACTGCCGCAGGCGGGCACCGCGTCGCTATGACGGAGCAGCGACTGACCGGGGGCATCTGTGTCAACTTCGGCTGCACGCCGAGCAAGGCGCTGATTCGCTGCGCACGCGCGGTACACGACCCCGGGCCTCGACCGGCAGCCGCCGACCGGCGCTGAGCCGGTTAGCTATTCATGGCCGGTCTTCTCCGCAGGTCGCCGCGTTCGTTGCTGCGCCGAACTGGTCGGTGTCGGCCTGGGTGGCGGTCCAGGAGGCGAGCAGGTCGAGTGCGTGGGCTGTCGGTGAGGCGGGCTCGGCGGCGTAGAGGGTAAGGCTGAGGCCAGGTTCGGAGACCAGGTCGACGCTTTCGTAGGCGAGTTCGAGGTCGCCGACGTTGTGGTGGTGGAAGCGTTTGGTGCCGGCGCCGTGGGCGCGGACGTTGTGGGCGCTCCAGCGGCGGCGGAAGGCGTCGCTGCGGGTGGACAGTTCGCCGACGAGGTCGTGGAGGTCCTTGTCGTGGGGGTCGCGGCCGGCCTCGGTGTGCAGGATGGCGACGCAGGTGTCGGCGGCGGTGTCCCAGTCGGGGTAGAAGGCGTGGGCGGCGTCGAGGTGCAGGAACGTGAACCGGGCGAAGTTCGGGCAGCCGTCGGGCGCGGTGTCGTAAAGGGTGGCGTGCATGGCCCGGCCGAGGTGGTTGGCGGCGAGCAGGTCCATGCGACCGTTGCGGACGATGGCCGGCGCGGTGAACCGGTCGAGGACCCATTGCAGGCTCGGGCGGGGCGTCCAGCGCTTCGCGGGGCGGCGGCGAGGGCGCATGCCGGCGCTGGTGCCGTCGGCTGCGTGCGCGAGGTGGAACAGGTGGGCCCGCTCGGCGTCGTCGAGTTGCAGCGCCCGGGCGAGAGCGTCCAGGACTGAGGCGGACACGCCGGCGATCGCGCCGCGTTCGAGCTTGGCGTAGTACTCGATGCTCACCCCGGCGAGCGTGGCGACCTCGCCGCGGCGCAGCCCAGGCACGCGGCGGTTACCGGCGTCGGGCAGCCCGGCCTGCTGCGGGGCGATGTTGGCCCGGCGGGAGACGAGGAAGTCGCGGACCTCGGCGCGATTGTCCATGGCTTCGACCGTACGACCTGGCAGCGGGGCGGTGGGGTGCCCTGGTAGTACACGTTTCGCCAGTGACTCCCCGCCGGCCGCCGGATCGGGTTGGCTGGCGTTGTGGCCATCGACGGCATACCGCAGCAGCGGGCGTCGAGACAGGTCCACTGCTATCCGAAAGGTCTGCTCGACAATGAACCCCACGTACGATTTCACCGGCCAGGTCGCTTTCGTCACCGGCGCCGGCTCCGGCATGGGTCTGGCGACCGCCCGGGCGTTCGCCAAGGCCGGCGCCGCGGTCACGCTCGCCGACGTCGACGAAGCCGCCCTGCAGGACGCCACCGAGACGCTCCGCGACGCCGGCCACCAGGTGCTGGGTGTGCTGTGCGACGTCGCCGACGAGGCGAGTGTGGCCGCCGCGATCCGGGCGACGGTCGAGCAGTTCGGCCGGCTCGACATGGCATTCAACAACGCCGGTATCCAGGTGCCGCCCAGCGACGCCGCCGACGAGCCCGCCGAGGTCTTCGACCGGGTCAATGCCATCAACCTACGCGGCGTATGGGCCTGCATGAAGCACGAGCTCGCCCAGATGCGCGGTCAGGGTAGCGGCGCCATCGTCAACTGCTCCTCACTCGGCGGTCTGGTCGGCCTGCCCGGCCGCGCCGCCTATCACGCGTCCAAGCACGGCGTGCTCGGCCTGACGAGCAGCGCCGCGCTCGAGTACGCGCCGCGTGGCATTCGGATCAACGCGGTCTGCCCCGGGACGATCGCCACGCCGATGGTCACCGACATGATCGACAAGGGTGAGCTCGACCTCGCCGAGGCCGTGGCCAACCAGCCCATCAACCGTCTCGGCGAGGCCGAGGAGATCGCCGCCGCTGTGCTGTGGCTGTGCAGCCCCGGCGCCAGCTTCGTCGTCGGCGTCGCCCTGCCCGTTGACGGCGGCTACACCGCCCGCTGAATCCCGGGCCGCAGCCGCCGTACAGCCGGCGCCCCGCAACGTTCACGCCGATCGATTCGGCCCAGGAGATGACCGCCATGTGCAGACGACTCCTCGTCCCCCTGGCCCGTCCTCACCCTGCTTTCCGGTTGCGCCACCGCCAACGATGAGCCGGCTTCGGCCCCGCCCACACCTGGAGGACCCCCGATGAGCACGACACGGGTACGGTTCCGCACCGGCAGCGCCACCGTCGTGGTTGGGCTGATCGACAGCCCGACGAGCCGGGACCTGGTCTCGAAGCTGCCGCTGAGCCTCACCTTCGAGGACTTCGCCGGCAAGGAGAAGATCAGCTACCTGCCGGCACGCCTCGCCACCGACGGCTCCCCGGGCAGCGCACCGACAAACGGCACCCTCATCTACTACAAGCCGTGGGGCAACCTCGGCCTCTTCTACAACGCCAGCGGCGGCCACGACGACAACCTCATCACCCTCGGCACGGTCGAGTCCGGCATGGACCAGCTCGACCGCCTCGGCCAGGGCACCGTCACCGTCGAAGCGCTCCAGCCGTGACTCGCTTCGAGCCGGTCTTCCGCACCGGCTGAGATCACCGCTACACACCGAACCGAAAGGAAGCACCTCCATGCGAGGAGCCATGCTGTACGCGCCCGGTGACGTCCGCGTCGAGGAGCGCGAGGATCCCCGGATCGTCGAGCCGACCGATGCGGTCATCCGGCTGTCCGCCACCTGCGTCTGCGGCTCCGACCTGTGGCCGTACCGCGGGGTCGAGCAGGTCAACGGGCCGGCGCCGATGGGTCACGAGTACGTCGGCATCGTCGAGGAGGTCGGCGCCGACGTCCGCGCGGTGCGGCCCGGGCAATTCGTGGTCGGCTCGTTCTTCGCCTCCGACAACACCTGCGAGATCTGCCGGGTCGGCTACCAGAGCTCGTGTGTGCACCGGGTGGGCATGGGCGGGCTCGGCGCCCAGGCGCAGTACCTGCGGGTCCCGCTCGCCGACGGCACCCTCGTCGCCACCCCGGACCTCCCCGCCGACGACCTGATCCCCGGCCTGCTCGCCGCCTCGGACGTCCTCGGCACGGGTTGGTTCGCCGCCGTGGCTGCCCAGGTCGGGCCGGGCAAGACCGTCGCGGTCATCGGTGACGGCGCCGTCGGCCTGCTCGGCGTCCTCGCCGCCAAGCACCTCGGCGCGGAGCGGATCATCGCTATGAGCCGGCACGCCGACCGGCAGAAGCTCGCCCTCGCCTACGGCGCCACGGACATCGTCACCGAGCGCGGCGACGAGGGCGTCGCCCGGATCAAGGACCTCACCGGCGGGCTCGGCGCGCACTCGGTCATCGAGGCGGTCGGTACCCAGGAGTCGATGATGCAGTCGATCCGCTCGACCCGGCCCGGCGGGCACGTCGGCTACGTCGGCGTCGCCCACGACGTCGCCCTGCCCGGCACGGAGCTGTTCTTCTCCCACGTCCACCTGCATGGCGGCCCCGCCCCGGTACGCCGCTTCCTGCCCGAGCTGATCGACCTGATCCTCGACCGGACCATCGACCCGGGCAAGGTGTTCGACCTCACGCTGCCGCTCGAACAGGCCGCCGAGGGGTACCGGGCCATGGACGAACGCCGCGCGATCAAGGTGCTGTTGCAGCCGTAAAGGAGCAAGAAGTGATCACTCGTAGTGGGTCACAGCCGTCCACCCCAGGCCCCGCCGAGTACTTCACCGGCGAAGTACGGATCCAGCCGCTGTTCGGTGCGGAGGACACCGCGCCGTACACGGGTGCGGCCGTGACCTTTACGCCGGGCGCCCGGACCGCCTGGCACGTCCACCCGGGCGGGCAGCGGCTCGTCGTCACCGACGGCGTCGGCCGCACCCAGCAGTGGGGCGGCCCGGTCGAGGAGTTCCGCGCCGGCGACGTGGTGTGGTGCCCGCCGGGCGTCAAACACTGGCACGGCGCCGGCCCGGACGGCCCGATGACGCACCTGGCGCTCACCGGCGTCCGGGACGGGCAGGTCGTCGAATGGCTCGAGCACGTCACCGACGAGGAGTACAGCGCGGCCTGAACCCCGGTCACGGCCGGGCGGCATCCAGTGTCTCGCCCGGCCGCGGCTGCGCACCGTCGCGGTCACGGACCGGCACGGACCCAGCGGTCAGCCCTCTCAAACAGGCAGCGTGTCGGGGCGGACGGCCTCCGCGACCCGGGCGGCGTACGTGTGCCACTCACCTGACGCGGCCCGCCGCCAGGCCACGGCGCTGCTGGTGTCGATGCCGAGACAGCGAGCGAGCACGGCGGCGGGCAGTTCGACGGCGAGCTGGAACAGCGCCGCGGTGCGGGTTTCTCGTACGGGCACGCCGATCGCGTTGAGGCGGCGCTGCAGTGCCGGGAGGTAGTGGGGGCTGGGTGCCGATTCTCGTGATGTCACGGGCCGCACGGCTTCGTGGCCTACACCGCAGGTCCCCACAGCGGTGGCGACCCTCCGGCCGCGCGCTCATCCCCGCATCGACGCCGGCTGACGGCGCCGCGACGCCGAGAAGACCGCCGCCGCCAGCGTGGCGAGCAATGCGATGTTGCTCGCCAGGGGCAGGCGTTCGGTGATGCCGCTGTATTGCCGTGCCCCGACCAGCCAGACGGGCTGACCGGTGGGGACGAAGGTGCTGACGAACGCGGCGATGCCCAGCAGGCTCGCGGTGGAGCACGCTCGGACGGCGGTCGCCGTCCGGCACCACCGCGCATGCGTCTGGAAGCGGCGGGCCAGCCGGATTCCGGCCAGCGGGAGGCAGACGAAGCCGACCAGCGCGGCGTAGCGGTGCAGTGTGTCGTACCAGACTGGCGGCGTCCCCACCGGCGTCGGCGGGAAGATCGCGGCCACCACCAGCGCGACGCTCCAGACGCCGATCAGCATCCGCCCGAGCCGGCCGGTCGGTGCCTGGCAGTCGATCAGCGCGAAGATGATGCAGATCGATGCGAAGGAGAGCATGACCATGCTGATGCCGACCAAACGCGCGCCCAGCGTCGTGAAAATGAGTTCGCTGAAGGTCGGGTGGATCAGGTCGATGCCGCTCGGCCGGCCGAGTTCGCTGGCGAGCGCGATGGCGACGGCGCACGCGATCCACAGCGAACCGGCGCCGGCGAGCGGCCGGGCGAGCCGGCACGGAGAGGTCGGGTCTGCATTTCCCATGCGCGAAAGCCTGGACATCGTGAGACGTCATCCGCCTCAGCGCGCCGAATGATTGCCCGCCTCGTCCTCGCGGCCGATCGTCGGTAGGTCTGCGGAGCGATGGCCGAGAGCCGCTGCTGTCCCTTAAGGTCTGGCCCTCAAGTTTTCCGGGGAACTTCACGATGCGCACTGGATCTTTGCCGGGCTAGCCTGCCCGGCATGGACAGTATGGCCAGCGGACGCGGCATCGGCAGACTCCCGGGTCGGGTCTGGTCCGCGCTGTGCCACGTGCTGATCACGGGCCGGGACCGGGAGCTCCCGCCGTCCGGCTGGGGGACCGATGGGCGGCGCTACGCCCAGCGGACGCTGCTCGCGGTGGCCGTGGCGGCGCTGTTCGTGGGCGAGGTCGGTAACGGATACCTGCACGACCACGCAGGCCCGGTAGTCGCGGTCGTCGTCCTGCTGCACATGACTCCGGTGTTCCTCATGCGGCGTCGGCCGTTCACGGCCTGGCGGCTCGCCGTCGCCGGCACCCTGCTGACGCTGGTCGTCGCTGCGATACTCACCGACGGCGGCCAGGGATACCAGCTCGGCACGCCCTGGACGCCCGGGATGCTGCTGTACCTCCCGGTCGTCATGATGACGGTCGCGCGCTGTCCCCCGCCCGCCGCGACGGCCGTCGCCGGGGTCAGCCTCCTGCTCGTACTCCCGGCCGGGCTGGTGGTCGGTGCGGGGCCGCTGTCCGGGGCCGTGGTGTCGGGGATCCTGGCGGTGGGCGCCGCTGCACTGGCCGGCCTGGGCCTCGGCCGGCAGGACCGGATGGAGCAGCAACTCGACATGGTGAACCGGTCCGTGGCCGAGGAGCAGACCCGCCGGGCCGTACTGGAGGAGCGGGCCCGCATCGTCGGCGAGCTACACGACATCGTCGCCCACCACCTGTCCCTGATCGCGGTACGGACCGAGACCGCGCCGTACCGGCTCGCCGCGCTCCGGTCCGCGCCGGAGGATGATCCGGTACGGGCTGAGCTCGCCGCGATGGGCGACGCGACCCGGCAGGCCCTCGACGAAACCCGGCAGCTCCTCGGTGTGCTGCGGCGTGACGAGGCCGAGTCCGAGGACTTGGCCCCGCAGCCGGGCCTGAACGACGTCGAGGCCCTGGTGGCCGACGTACGCGCCGTCGGCGTGCCCGCGACACTCACGGTGCACGGGCACCCCCGCCCGGTGCCGCCCACCGTCGGCCTGGTCCTGTACCGGGTGGCGCAGGAGGCCCTGAGCAACGCACGGCGGCACTCGCCGGGCGCGCCGGTGCGGGTCGAACTGTGGTATGCGGTGGACCGGGTGCGGATAAGGGTCGAGAACTCACCGCCGCCCCAGCCCGCCCGGTCGGCGGCGGGGCCTGGGCTCGGCCTCGCGGGGATGCGGGAACGGATGACCGTCGTGCGTGGCGAGCTGGCCGCCGAGCCGCGACCCGACGGAGGGTTCGCCGTCGACGCGACGGTGCCGGTCACCACCGCCCGCGCCGGAGTGCCGGCACTATGGTGACGCGGGTGTTCGTCGCCGACGATCAGGCCATGGTGCGGGAGGGATTCACCTACCTGCTCGACGCCCAACCGGACCTGTCGGTCGTCGGGACCGCCTGCGACGGCCTGGACGCGTTGGCGACGATCGCGGAGCTACGCGAGCGGGGCGAGGGGCCGCACGTGGTGATCATGGACATCCGGATGCCGAAGCTGGACGGGCTCGAGGCGACCCGGCGACTGCTCGAGGAACCGCATCCGGCCGACCGAGCCGAACAGCCACCGCGAGTGCTCGTGCTGACGACCTTCCACCTCGACAGATACGTCTACCAGGCGCTCCGGGTCGGCGCGAGCGGATTCCTCCTCAAGGACGCCACAGCGACCGAACTCGTCACGGCCGTCCGGGTCGTCGCCGCGGGCGACTGTCTGCTGGCCCCGGCAGTTACCCGGCGGCTCATCGCCGACTTCGTCCGGGCCGACCGGTCGGCGCCGCCCGTTAGGCCGCAGCGGCTGGCCGACCTCACCACACGGGAGACGGAGGTCCTCGCCCTCGTCGCCCGGGGCCTCACCAACGCCGACATCGCCGTGGACCTGTTCGTTTCGGAGCACACGGTCAAGACCCATGTCGCGCACATCCTGGGCAAGCTGAGCCTGCGGGACAGAGTCCAGGCCGTCGTCCTGGCGTACGAGACCGGCCTCGTCACGCCTGTCCGGACGCCGGTCGCACCGCCCTGACCGCCCGCGGCGGCAGGCGGGCTAGCCGTCCTGGCACCCGAAGATCCGGTGCACGGATCTGCCGCCGTCCGTGCGAGCCGTGGCTTGGAGCTAGCTCCGTCCTCGCGTGCTGCCGGTCGGAGTGGCCTTCCCGCTCTGATACCGCCCCGGCGCGGTGTGGGGCGCCAGGACCCTTCGCGGGCCGCCTACGCTGTCGCCATGATCGAACGTTTGACCCATCAATGGCGGCGAGTGACGGCGGAGCAGGAGGCGGCGGTCGCCGCGGGGACGTTGTCGACGGACGAGGCGTACGCGCTGACGTTCTTCCCGCCGGCGTTCGTCGCCGCGGTTGACGGGGCCTTGGAGGCTTACGAGCAGGAGATCACAAGCCTGGATCCGCCGACGGACGAGGCGGTGTGGGGCGCGGTCGAACGGGTCGTGATCGCTCTCAATGGCGTCGACATGGATTTCGGTCAACACATCGAGACCATGACCCGGGAGGAACTGAGCGAGTACATCGAGGATGTACTCGCCGACGCTGGTATCGACGTCGGGGCGTTGCTGGAGCGCCGTGGCGTCGACGAAGCCGCTGGCGAATGGCGCGACTGGTGATCAACACCGCCGCAGCAGCATGTCGACGCGGTCATTTGGCCGCTTGATCAGGTGCGCGCTCATGCCGCGAGTTGAGCGCTACGGACCGTCGCCGCCATCGAGTCAAGCGGGCATCCGGTCGTGCCGATGACAGTGCACCCGATCTTGAACTAGCTCGCATGCGAGCGGAGTCCACGGGTGACTGGCGCCGTCGTCGAAGATGTACCGATGAAGCGTGCCTGTGATCATCGACCAGCAACGCTGGCCTACGCAACCGCGACGGCAGCGGCTCCTGGCTCGCGGCGCGGCGATCGGGTTAGCGCCAGGCGGGGCACATCCACCACCCGCGTCACAACGATGACGCTGCCGACAGATCGCGCTCGTAGCTGTGTTGGCCGGGTCCAGATCGACCGGCCGCTGTACGTAATGCAGCTAACCGAGTCAAGGTCGGTCCGCGACGCCTAGCCCACCGCCTGGCGCAGGATGCGCTCGAATTCGGCGGGAGCCGATAGCATCGGGAAGTGGTCGCCCTCGGGCACCTCGATGAGATTCGCGTCCGGTGCCTGCTCGGCAAGACGGCCAGCCCACAGCCGGGTACTAGCGAAGTCGCGCCCGCCGATAACCACGTCGACCGGGACGGTGAGCTCAGTGAAGCGGGTCTTCACCGGTGTGTCGAGCTCGGCGCCGAGCGACTCCGGCAGCTCGATCCAGTACGCGTTCGACAGCTGTAGCCCAACCATCTTGCGCCGCTCGTCCGGGCCGAGGGCCGCACCCCACTTGCCGATGTCCGCCGCGGCGTACGCGCCGAGCCCCTGGTCGGCGAGGAGGCGTCCGAGCCGGGCGATGTGCTCGTCCATCTCCTGGCGAGCAGCGGATTCATCCGGCGTGGGGTCGGGAAACTCGCCGAACGTGGCGCCCGCCGCCACTACCCGGGCCACCCGATCCGGGAACGCGCAAGCGAAAGCTAGTGCACGCCGTGCCCCGTCCGAAACACCGACCAGCACCGCACGCTGCACACCGGCAGCATCCAGCACCGCGGCGATGTCGTCGACCTCGCGGTACGGCTTCGTCGCGCGGGACGACAGGCCCATGTCACGGAAGTCGAACATGGTGACCCGGGCGAGCGAGGCGAGCCACGCGACGGTCGAGTCCCACATGCGCAGATCGGCGGCGCCCGCGTGTAGCAGCACCACGTCAGGGCCTTCGCCGCAAGTGCGGCTGTACAGGTAACCGTCCGGAACGTCAACAAACCGTTCGATCACAACGACCTCCCCCGTCGTCAGCCGTCAAGCGCGGAAATCATACACACGCGGCGCGCTGGAGCTTCTGCGGCGCCACGTTGCCGGCGCGACGGTCGCCGGCGCATCGGAACGAACAGCATGGCGACGAACCCGACCACCTTCGCCCCGCCAGTGCACAAGTTGCGGCGCTGCGCATCGCGCACGGCGCCATCCCGATGGCCTGGGGGCCTCAGTATCGCCGCCGTTTTGACCGGCGTCGCGGTCGTGCTCGCCCCGTCGCGAGCCGTAGACCGATGTAGTCGGTCTCGGCGAAGCCGCGTCGTTCGACCTTGCGTCCACGATGGACGGTGGTGCGGTAGATGAACCGGCTGCGCCGACCGGGTTTGACGCAGACCAGACCGGCGACCGGGATGCGGCCGATCAAGCGCGAAACGGCCCGTCAGATGCTTGATCAACTGCACTCTCATGCCGCTGTCCAGGCGCGCTGGGCCGCAACCGATCGTCCGTCCCGGGTCCCGTCAGGAGTGGCTCATGCGACGATCAACGTTGTGACGTCCGAAGGCCGCGAACCGGCAACCGTACGCATGGTGTTCAGCAGCTACTACGAGGAGCAAGGGTTCGACCTCAACATCGAACCGGAAGGTACGTCATACAACTTTTCCGGCCGAGCGTGAGGTCATTCTGGAGTTTCGCGGCACTGCGGCGATGCGGTTCGAGATCAGTCATGCGCGTGACTCGATCGAGACCGCCAACGCGATCTGTCGTTCCTGGCTTCCGAGTCTGCCGCGGAGCGGGCAGGTGGACGTTGCGGCCACGGTGAGCAGTTAGCCTGCTGGTGTGGCGAAGGTTGAACTGGATGATTTGATCGTCGCGGACGCCGAGGCGCTGCGAGCGTGGTTGTTGCGTAACCACGCCGCGTCGACGGGCGTTTGGCTGGCCCTGAGCAGGAAGGGCGGCACAGTCACAACGCTGACCTGGCAGCAGGCGGTTGACGAGGCTCTGTGCTTCGGCTGGATCGATGGGCAGGCCCGCAAGGGGGACCAGAGCATCTCGTGGATCCGGTTCACCCCGCGCACTGCCCGCAGTTCGTGGTCGCAGCGCAACGTCGCCCACGTGGCCCGGCTGGAGGCGCAGGGGCGGATGCTGCCCCCGGGCCGCGCCGCGGTGGAAGCCGCGAAAGCGGACGGGCGGTGGGCGGTCGCCTACGCTCCGCCCTCGGAAGCCGAGGTACCGTCCGACCTCGCCGTCGCGATCGCCGCCGACCCTGCCGCCCAGGCCATGTTCGACGTGCTCACCAAGACCAACCGCTTCGCGCTCATCCATCGGGTCAATGCCGTCAAACGGGCTCAGACGCGCGAGCGAAAGATCAGCGAGTTCGTCGCGATGCTGGCCCGGCACGAGACGATCTACCCGCAGAAGGCCAGGCCTGCGAACCCACCGCAGCCGACACCTTCATGATTGAACGTACTGATCCGCCGCAAGTCGCGCGCTTGGTGCCGAGACTCCCGCCGCCCGGAGTCTCGCCAGCGTGCTGGGGCACGGGTGACGCATACTTCGACACCGTGGTGTCTGTCGCTGCGTGGGTGTTCGAGGGCAGCGTAGTTCGGTTCCTGAAGCTCGTCAGCACGTACGTTGGGTACGAGTACAACGATCTCGACAGGCCGCGCTCACCGGTGCGATCGAGTCCACCAACGACGAGTCGGCCGAAGGCTGGTTTCGCTACCCGATAGCGGGGATGCCATCGCTCACGATCTACCTCGCTCGGTCCGACGGCGCCAGCGTCGTGAGCATTCGGGTAGGCGGTGACATCGACCCCGATCCTGACCGCCCGGATCGAGACTCTCTTCGACCTGCTGTAGTGATCGATGCGGTGCACGCACATGCCGCCGAGCGCGGGCCATTGGCCGGCTGGAGATCATCACGCTTCGTGGCAGCAGTTGGTGCGACGATCCGGCGCTTCTGGCGTCCGCTCGTGCGGATGTCAGCGCATCCGCCGCCATCAGCCTGCGATGCCCAGCCACGGGTCCGCCCGAAGGGCGGCGAGCGTCTCCAGGTGGTATTCGGTAGCAGCCCGGATGAAGGCGTCGAGAGCATGTCCATCTCCCCGTAGAACCCGACCCACCCATCGCAGTACGTCAGGAACTCCGCGTATGACCGAGGCAGGTCGACGCGCTGCCCGAGCTCGGCCACCGTCGACGTGTCCGCGCCCGGGTTAGGGCCGCCGTGCCTGAAGATCCGATGCACGTCGGCCCGTTCCACGTCTCGGCCGACCGCTGCCGCACCGCCCGCGACCAAACAAATCCTCGATCCGCGATCTTGGTACACGCATCTGCCGCCGACCGGGCGCTTGCCGTTCTGCGTACGGTGAAACGGTGTCTGTCGAAATCGTCCGCGACGGTGCCCGAGCCGATCACCGTCGCGGCGGCGCTAGACGCCGCCTCCGTCACGTTGGCCGAGTTGCTGGGTATCCAGACCGTTCCGGAGCTGTACCTCATTGCCGACAGGCGCTACGTGCAGGGGCGACCGGTCAACGATGGCCGGCGCGTCGAGCGGGCGGAGCTGCGGCGCATCACGTTCGGCGGGCTCGGTCCACGCGACGACCAAGGCCTATTCGAGGTCGGGATGGTCGGCCACGACGACCGGAGCTGGTTGACGCTGTACCGTTCTCCGGCTTCGTCACGGCATCAGATGACCGAGCAGGAGTGGCGGCACGATGCCGAGTTCGTCTGCGCGCCGTGGCGGACGCGCCCTGCGATGGTGCTTGCCGTCGGTCTAGCGTTGGCGGCAGCCCGCATCAGCGGCGGCGCGTTCGCCAGTCAGCTACGGCTGCTCGATCCGCCGCAGAGCGACCCTGATCGGATGCTGGGCGCGACTCGGCTCCCGCCTTCTCGTCTGGCGTTCGACGTGGCCTGCCAGCAGTACCTCGATCAGTTCGCTGCTGACCCGGGCTGAACCAGCGGCTGACAAGGCTACTGCGGATGGCGCCTCTCGAGCCACTCCGGCGCGCTGTTCTGCCGCGATCAGGCTCGCTACCGAGCGTCACGGCGAGCCGGATCAGCCGGTTCGCGGACATGCCGATGTGCGGGTGGGTGGTCCGTGGCAGCAAACTGAGCGGGTGGCCGAGATCGAGCTTCGGTCCGGCCCATTTGTCAGACGAACTCGTCATCGCATGGCGGCTTACGGGCGGAGTGATAGGCCCCGTCGCGGCGCAATCCATACGGACACGGGCATGCCGATCGCGGTGATCCAGAGCAGTGTTGAGCACACGAGCGCCACACCCGCGAACACCAGTGGGCGCACAACGGACTCCTCCCGTGTGCTTGCCAGCACTGATCCTGCCGCGGCAAGGGCAAGCGGTGGCAGCGCGCGAACCCGTCGTATGCCGACGGGGGCGAGCAGGCTGGTCGCCGTGGCATGACAGGCGCACGCCAGCAGCGTCGTACCGAGAACGTCGCTGGGCCGGTGCCAGTAGAGCGTTTGCACGGCGGCGGCGATGACGGCGAGCCAGATCGCGCCGGCGGCCGCGACGTATGGGCGAACGCGGGGGGATGAGACGACGGCGACGCCGAGGGCCAGTCCCGCCGCGATAGCGGTGGTACCGCTAGGGAAGCTCGCACCGGAGAGTGCCTGCGGCGCGGGGCTGAGATCAGGGCGGGGAAGGACGGCGTGCAGCGCCTCTGTCGCGCTAACGGTCACCACCACGATTGCGAGGGCGGCAATGCCCTCGCGCCAGCAGCGGCGTATCAGCGTGACCGCAATGATCAGCACCGCACCTGCGACCAGAACCGCCGTCTGCCGCGTGAGCGGGGGCACCGAGTGTCTCCACCCGAAGATTCTCGCCTGGTCGGCACGACCGACAATCAGCGCGTTCTCTGCCGACTGTCCGATCCCAGTCCAGACCGCGAAAAGGTAGACGACGGCGAACATCACAAAGAACCACAAGCCTGGCCTCACCCGGGCGACCATCTTCCGGAACGATGGGTTAGGCGAGTCTGTCACGGGAACGATCCTTCCAGGGCGTGACCGGTCATGCCGCATTGTGTGCAGGGTCGGTCATGCCGAGCGTGCGGCGCGATGTACGTCGGTACTGTCTCGGTGTGTCGATGATGGAGGATCTGCGTCGTCGTGACGAACTATCGGGGCATTCGCTGGCGCAGGTCCACGCCGGTCGGGACCGGTACGGCCCGGTCGCTGCGATCCTGTTCTCCTTGAACGGCTTCATTAGCGTCCGCCAGCGCACTGACGGCACCTGCGTGGTGACAGTCTGGGCCAGCGACAACCTCGTGGCGTGGGGACACACGCCCAGCCTGGACGACGTCGTCACCACGATGCAGGGCTGGCAGGACGGCCTGGCCGTGCCAGACCTGTGCGATGCGGCACCGTATCTTCAGGCACCCACCCCAGCCGCCGCTGTCGAGGCGCAGTGGATCTTGCTCGCCGACCACGGCGAAACGTATCTCCACCCGATCATCGCGGCGGTCGCGTCACACCCGACGCTGCGGGCTCTGCGGCCATGGATCGGCCACGGCACCCTGCACCTGATCCATCCAGACCATATCCCCGCCCACGGTCACCGCGGCATCGTCCTCCACCCATGCGGCAACTACAACTACCAAGTGCACGTCTACGGCGGCCCGACCGGACCCGCCGAAGACCCCGCCAGCGCGGCTGCGAGGGCAGCCACCGCGGCTGCCGCGTGGTAGGCGCTCACCTGGGATCGCCTTGAGGGGCGAGCCCAACCCGCCGCATAGATCAGGTGCGCGGACATGCCGCAGACATCGCGCCAGGGCCGGTCGACGTTCGTCACGCTTCGTAGCGTCCGCTGCGGATGCGTCCCATATGGCTGGCGCACACTCGTGCCGATGAGCGGTCGCCGCGACATGCGCATCCTGCGTGCGTCGGCCGGGTGCACGTGTTGTGCGGGTAGGACCGGGTGGAGGATTGGTGGGCAATCGCGCCCACCTGAGGGACCTCTGAAGAGGTTGCCCGACCTCCGATGAGTTCAGCACGGTCCCGGGTCTTCAGGCACATCCACCTTCCGCGCGCGAATTTGGAGGCACCTTGAAGCTCTTGCTTACGTCAGGCGGCGTAACGAACCCAAGCATCCACTCGGCGCTCGTGCAGCTCCTCGGCAAGCCGATCGCCGAGTGCCACGCCCTCTGCGTCCCGACAGCACAGTGGGGTCACCCGATGTGTGGTCCGAAATCGGTGCGGGGCTTTGTAGCCGCCGAGCCCGTGTTTCAGTACCTGTCCGGCCTGGGTTGGGCGTCGCTCGGTGTCCTCGAGCTCACCGCACTGCCCACCATCGGCGCGGAGCAATGGGTCCCCTGGGTCCGGGAGGCCGACGTGCTCCTGGTTGACGGCGGCGACGCGACGTACCTGTGCCACTGGATGCGGGAGTCCGGGCTAGCCGATCTGCTGCCATCGCTGCCCGACACGGTCTGGGTGGGAGTGAGTGCCGGAAGCATGGTGATGACGCCCCGGATCGGAACATACTTCGTCGAGTGGCCGTCCGCGCCGGACGACCGCACCCTGGGAGTCGTCGACTTCTCGATCTTCCCGCACCTGGACGCTTTCCCAACAAACACCCTGGCCGACGCAGAGCGGTGGGCCGCCGAAATCGGTGTCCCGGCCTACGCCATCGACGAACAGACGGCCATCAAGGTCGTCGACGGCTCCGTCGAGGTGGTCTCCGAAGGGCAATGGAAGAAGTTCGGGTCATAGCCGCCCGGCATCCGTGACGTCGCGTCGTTGGACGTGACCCCGTCGACTTGCAGCACTTCCGAGAGCGCCCGCCCATGTCCAGTTCGCGTGCGCTGCGGCCATCCGGATCTGCCGCTGGTCGCTCGGTGGGCGGCTCCGGCCTCGGTATCCATGGACGGCTGGCTGTCAGCGCCTCCTGGAGCGGCGTACCAGGAAAAAGATGACGACGCCGATGACTGCGACACAGCAAAACCCAGGGGTTGCATAGCCGAGCGCGTACGCAACGTCCTGTGCGGTGTCCGTGGAGGTGCGCGTCCCCGTCTCGGCCCAGGCCGGGGCGCCGACGGCTGTCGCGGCCACTAGACCGGTGACGGCAGCGCATGCACGCGCCGACAGGACTCCGAGGTTCATGATCGGGCATCGTAGATCCACGACGTCGTCGTCACAAATCAGCTGGAATGGCCAGACGTCCGCATCTAATGGGTTTTGTCAGCCTGCTGCGGCAGGATGGCTCCGGTAGCGGCTGGCGGGTCAGCACTCTTCTCATCTGACCTTCGAGGTCTTGCGGCAGACCGTGCGCCCGCTGGTCGTGAGGAGGCTGGACAGCTGATGGGATGACGTGCCCCGCCGGTGTGTGGTGAGCACTTGGCCATTAGATCGCTGGGGTCTCTTCCTCGCTGCCAGGACTACACCGTCCACAAGGGAGGGACGCGATGCTATACGTCGGAGACGACTGGGCCGAGGACCACCACGACGTCGAACTCGTCGACGAGCAGGGACGCAAACTGGCCCGGGCCCGACTACCCGAAGGCTTGGAGGGCATGACCCGCCTTCATGCGCTGATCGCCCAGCACCTACCAGCCGACTACGCCGACCTCGACCCGAACGAAGCGGCCGGCCTAGTGAAAGTCGGCATCGAGACCGACCGCGGCCCATGGGTACAGGCACTGGTCACGGCCCGCTACCAGGTCTACGCGATCAACCCGATGTCGGTGGCGCGTTACCGGGAACGGCACTCCACCTCGGGCGCCAAGTCCGACGCCGGCGACGCGCACGTGCTGGCCGAGATCGTACGGCTGGACCACGCCCATCACCGTCTCATCGCCGGTGACAGCGACCAGGCCGAGGTGATCAAGCTGGTCGCCCGTACACACCAGACGCTCATCTGGGACCGGTCCAGACAGGTGCTCCGCCTGCGCAGCGCACTACGGGAGTTCTTCCCCGCCGCACTGCACGCCTTCGACGACCTGACCACACCCGACGCGCTGGAACTGCTGGCCCACGCCCCGGACCCCGACCGGGCCGCGGCGCTTAGCCGCGCGCAGATCAGCGCAGCGCTGCGCCGCGCGAACCGTCGCGACATCGACGCCAAAACCGTTCGCCTGCAACAACTTCTCCGCACCGCACAGCTACGGCAACCCGGCCCGGTGCAGACCGCCTACGCGGCGATCGTGACCGCCCAGGTACGCCTGATCACCGCGCTCAACACCGAGAACGCTCAACTCGGCGAGGTGGTGGCCGACCATTTTGGCCGACACCCGGACGCTGACCGCTACCTGAGCCAGCCCGGCCTCGGCGTGGTCCTCGGCGCCCGGGTCCTCGGCGAGTTCGGTGACGCCCCGAAGCGGTTCGCCGACGCCAAAGCACGCAAGAACTACGCCGGCACCTCGCCCATCACCCGGGCCTCCGGCACCCGCCGCGTCGTGCTGGCCCGCTACGCCCGCAACCGCCGCCTCGGCGACGCCATACACCAGTGGGCCTTCTGTGCCATGAGAGGCTCCGCCGGCGCCCGTGCCTACTACGACGCCATGCGGAAACGCGGCATCGGGCACCAGGCCGCACTACGCCAGCTCGGCAACCGCCTCGTCGGCATCCTCCACGGCTGCCTCAAGACCGACACCGACTACAACGAAGACACCGCCTGGGCCCCTATCCCGCCAGCCTCTTGACACGAAAGAACATGGGATGTCTGCCGCGATCAGCTCGCTACGGAACGTCACGGCAAGTTGGGTCGCCCGACTCCCTGACATGCCGAAGAGCGGATGTCTCGGCCCGACGGCGTTCGAGACAGCGTGCTGGATGATGGCAGTTGTGATCACGAGGCAGCGTGCCGTCGAACTGGTCGAAGCTCTACTAGCCGACCAGCAGAGGCAACAGCCGACGCTTCCCGAACTTGCCGTCTTCCTTGTAAAGGAACATGCCTTCGGATGGCTGGTCTACTGGCAGTCTGCCGACTATCTCCGCTCCAGAGACTTCGGAAAAATGCTGATAGGACACGGCCCGTACCTCGTTGATCGACAGGACGGAAGCATCCATCACATCCCAGTAACCACGCATGTCGGCGAGAACTGGGAAGAGTCGTACCTGGAGCACGTCAGAGGCGTGAAGCCACCGGATCCGCTGCTCACGACGATCCGAGACCTGCTCCCGCGCGACGGCGCCATGGCCGCGCTTCGGCATCTCCGCAAGCAGGCGCCGCAGTTGGGACTTCAGGAAGCAAGAGCGTACGTCGACGCTGTGCGAAACGGCGATGAGCCCGCAGAAGACCTGCTGAACCGCACTCGCTCGCGAAGCGTGCTGTCGATCGAGACCCTCGCTGGTCCTGTGACGTGATACCTCCTGTCAACCAAGTTGGGCCGGCATTCAACCGCGGGGCGTGGCTGGTGCGGGGTCGGTCAAGCGTCCCGCCGCGGCGGCGCAGCCAGCACCGTCAATAGGGCGTGACCAACGCCGCTCGGGGCCAGGGTCCGGAGGGACGCCGGTGCAGTTCGGTGGCCGGCACCCTGGGCCGGGACGCAGCGGAGCCTGCCCTTCACCGGCCCGGGGATCGCAGGCGTCCGGCGCGGGTCTTCGCCAGGTTGCGGACCCGCTTCGTGCGACCGACCTCGCCCAGCACCGCCAGTGCCGCGGCTGAGTCAGCCTCCTCGACCACCTTGCGCTGGAGCCAGTTGGACGCGGCCGCCAACGCCTCGCGATCCACCGACACGCCGGACTGCAGCGCCTTGAACAGGCCCCACTCCTGCACTCGCCGCGCGATGAACCCGTCGGCGCCCACCGCGTCCAGCACCGGCGCCGCCCACGCGGCGAACGACGCCGCCGAACCCAGCCCCTCGGCCCGGCTGTCCACAAGAGACGTCAGCACCGACTCCGCCATGACCCGGTCAGGCTCGGCGAGCAGAACTGCGAGCAGCGCCGGGTCGTCATCGGGCCCGCACTCCCGCACGGCGGCGCTGAGCTGGTGGAATCGGGCGTGCCCGTCGGCCGGATCGTCGTTGGAGGTCACCCGGCGAGGGTACCGGCACACGAACGCTGCCCGCCGCCGCCGGGGCCGGGCGGGGTCAGTCCGGCGCGCCCAGGGCGGCGAGCACGGCGCGGTAGACGTTGGGGGCCCACGGGGAACGAGCCGTAGTACGGCTAGCCGGACTGGGCAGCGTCCGAATCTGCCGCCGTCCGGGCGCGCCAGTCGTCTTGGGCGCCGTCACTCCTCGTGGCCAGCCTCGGGCGCCGGACGGCGCCCGGAACTGCCGAGAAGCGGTCGTCACGGAAGGTAACCGGATCGCGGATACCTTCATCCGGGCGTGCGGATGAGCCTATGTTCGCCCGCCAGGCTGCTGAGATCATGACAGTTGGACAAGTGGCGCTGAGCACCCCACCTGCATCGATTTAGGCGCCGGACGGAGTGCAGATGATCGCGGGGTTCGACACGTTGTTCTTCAATGCCATACAAGTCGATGTCGGAATCCGGCACATGCCGGACGATCTGCAGCGCCAAGGGCCGGACACGCTAAAGCTGCTTCGTGTGCCCGGGCAGCTCCACGTCAGCGAGGCCGGCGAGGATGTCGCCCAGCGAGAGCGGCTGGTCCACCAAGCACGTGCCATTGGACAACAGCAGCGTCGGTACCTTCGTGGCAAGCTCGGCCTCGCTCAGCACCGCGGCGAGGGCGCACAGCGCCTCGCCCTGCGCACGGATGCGCGCCCGCAGGCCCGCCTCGCCGCCGGCGAGCGCGATGACGCGGTCTTGGGTCCACGGGTCCTGGGACAGGCGGTTGTCGTACGTCGAAATCGCCCCCGATGCGACCGCGGCAACGGTGCTGATGGTGGCCGCGCTGACGAGGGAGACGTGGGCCAGGATCTGCTCGGTGTTCCACTCGCCGGGCGGCGGTACGGCTCGCGGTTCGGCGGCCAGTAGCGTGTCGTAGGCCTGCCGGAGGTGGTTGGTGTCCATCGGGGGTGCCTCTCAGGCGTGTGCGCCGGTCATTTCCCACGGCGACTGCGGTAGCGCGTCGCCGGTCTCCAGCAGGGACTTCAGGTTCGATAGGACGGCCGGCCAGCCGCTCGAGATGCCGTTGAACATGTCGAGGTTGGCGAGGTTCTCGTGCGTCACCGTGAGGCGCACGATGTCCTGGTGCGGTTCGACGAGGAACGTGACGACCGACGGCTCCCGCTCCTCGTTCGGGCTGTCCTCGAAGGTGATGACCAGGCGCGCCGGTGGCTCGGCGGTGAGTACCTTGCCCACGACGTCGGCGACACCCGACCCGTCGGTGCGCTGGTGCTCCCACGCCGAGCCGGGCTGCCAGTCGGAGACGTTGGCGTGACCCCAGTACCGCGCCGTCAGGTCGGCGTCGGTGAGCGCCCGCCATACCTGCTCGGCGGTGGCGTGGATGTAGGTGACGTACACGTACGTCGGCACGGACGTCATGGCGTACTCCTCTGCTTGGTGCTTGATCGCGCTGAGTGCCCACAGACGGGGCTTGTCGAAGCCGGAGATCCAGCGCTCCTCGATCTCGTGGATCGGTACCGGGTTCAGATAGTGCAGGCGCTCCCGCCCTCGCCGCACGACGGTGACGAGGTTGGCTCGCACGAGGATGTCGAGATGCTGGGTGGCTGACTGACGGGCCATGGCCAGGTGCACGCAGAGTTGGCGCAGCGTCTGGCCGTTGCGTTCACGGAGGCGGTCGAGCAGGAGCCGCCTCGTCGGGTCGGCCAGGGCCTTGAAGACCAGCTCCATCTCGCTCACGCTCTCATTATGCAGGTGTTTACCTGCCTAATGTCAACCCGAACCCGGGTCGCCGCAAAGGCTTGATTCGCACTCTTTTGCCGCGAGGCGCGCGCAACGCAGCGTGACGAGCCGGGCCAGCGCTCGGCACCCGCAACTGCCGATGAGCGGTCGCCGTGACATGCGTGTCCCTCGCGCCTCGGTCGGCGCACGTGTTGGGTGAAGTAGGACCGGGTGGAGGGAAGTCGCCCCGCTAACTGAGGGACCTCCGAAAGTGGACGCCCGAACTACGATGAGTGCCGGCGCGGCCTTGGTCATCAGGCACATTCTCCTTCGCGCGTGAATTCGGGGGCATCGTGAAGCTCTTGCTCACGTCCGGCGGCGTCACGAACCCGAGCATCCACTCGGTGCTCGTGCAGCTGCTCGGCAAGCCGATCGACGAGTGCCACGCCCTCTGCGTCCCGACAGCACAGTGGGGTCACCCGATGTGCGGTCCGACGTCGGTACGGGACTTCGTCGCCGCCGAGCCCAAGCCTGACTGGCAGTACATGCCCGGCCTGGGCTGGGCGTCGCTCGGTGTCCTCGAGCTCACCGCACTGCCCACCATCGGCGCGGAGCGATGGGTTCCCTGGGTCCGGAAGGCCGACGTGCTCCTGGTCGACGGAGGCGACGCGACATACCTGTGCCACTGGATGCGCGAGTCCGGGCTAGCCGATCTGCTGCCATCGCTGCCCGACACGGTCTGGGTGGGAGTAAGCGCCGGAAGCATGGTGATGACGCCCCGGATCGGAACATACTTCGTCGAGTGGCCGTCCGCACCAGACGACCGCACCCTGGGCGTCGTCGACTTCTCGATCTTCCCGCACCTGAACCTCTTCCCGACGAACACCATGGCTGAGGCGCAGCGATGGGCCGCCGACATCGGCGTCCCGGCCTACGCCATCGACGAACAGACGGCCATCAAGGTCGTCGACGGCTCAGTCGAGGTGGTCTCCGAAGGGCAATGGACGAAGTTCGGGTGATTGTCGCCGGGCGACTATCCGGATCTGCCGCATTTCTTGCGCTCAGGTTCCGCGCAGGCCGTCACGCAGAGTGCGATGGCCGATTTCACCGGGTGAAAGGGCATTCTCGTAGCCCGGCTGGGCACGTTCGGCGGACAAGCCGTCGCATCCACAACCGTTGTAGGCGTGCAGGCCGACGTCGCCGAAGTCGATCCACAAACCACTGATGATCCAGACGATGACGTGCCGCCGATCCGGGTGGGCCGGCCCGGAGTGACGACATGCCGGCGGCACGAAGACGCGCGCGATCCATTCGGTTGGCCACCCGTTCCGCCGGCAAACGATCTCCCAGGCACCAGCGGCGATAAAGATCAACGCACGGAGACGTCGATGAGCGGACGTTAGCGGAGGCCGCCGGCGGCGGTGAGTTGTTCTCCGGTCACCCACGCCGCGTCGTCGGAGGCAAGGAACGTGGCGACCGAGGCGATGTCCTCCGGTCGCCCGGCCCGGCCGAGCACGGTGTGCTCGATGAGTTCCCGCCCGAAGTCGGAGCCAGTCACCCCGGCGGCGTCGGTGCCCTCGGTCTCGACGAAGCCCGGGTTGATGGAGTTGACGCGGATTTGCTTCGGGCCGAGTTCCTTGGCCAGTACGCCGGTGATCGCGTCGACCGCACCCTTGGTAGCGGTGTAGACAACGGTTTCCGGCGGCGTCACACGGCTGGCGGCGGAGCCGACGTTGATGATGCTGGCGCCGGCGCCCATGTGCCTGAGCGCGGCCTGTGTAGTGAGCAGCAGCCCCAGCACGTTGATATCGAACATCCGGTGGAACTGTCGCTCGGTGACGTCCTCGACCGGGGCGAACTCGTAGACGCCGGCGTTGTTGACGAGGATATCGAGGTGACCGTAATGCTCGACGGCCGCGTCGGTAATAGCCCGTGCCTCGGCGGCCTTGGAGACGTCACCGGCGATGGCGACCGCCGTGCCGCCTTCGCTCGCGATGCCGGAGACGACAGCCTCGGCGTCGCGCCTGCCGGTGGCGTAGTTCACGACCACGGACGCACCTTCGTCGGCGAACGCCTTGGCGATGGCCGCGCCGATGCCCTTCGACGCACCCGTCACCACGGCCACACGATCTTGGAGGCGATGCTCGAGCCCGGTCACGTCAGTACTCCCTCCGATGCTGGTCGCTTCCCCTATCGTTCGGCGGGTGGAGCGCACCGCGTCACCCACCGGGTATGAGTCGATTGACCGAGAGCAACCACTGGTACGGCTACTCATAGTGACGCCGGGCGTTCTTGCGGGTGGGCCAGTTACGACCGTCCTCCTGAGGCCGGTGTTGCCCTTCATATCCACTCGCCTCACCGCCGAAATACCCGCTGCCATGTGGCCTTTACACCACATGGCTATATGGCTAAACTGCGGAGCCATGCGCCAGGTCAGATTTCGGGATGTCGCGGATGTGCTCCGCCGGCAGATCGACGATGGGACCTATCCGCCCGGCGGCCGCCTGCCGAGCGAGGCGTATCTCGCCAAGACCTTCGGCTGCAGCAGGGACACCGTTCGCGACGCGTTGGCCGTGCTGGCCGCGGAAGGGGAACTCATCAAGCGGCGCGGGACGCCGGCCGTGGTTCGAACGCATGCGCCGCGGACCGCGGTCCGGCTTCCCCCGGACGCCACCGTCACCGCACGGCCCATGACCCTCGCCGAGGCGGAGGCGTACGGCTGCGGCCCCGGCGTCGCGATCTTCGAGGTCTCCGCCGGCAGTAGCGGCTACGCCCTGTACCGCGGCGACCAACACATGCTCACCACCGCGCCGTCGGCGACCGGCTGAGGTGCGACCGTCCGGACCCGGCTGGCACACCGGGCCCGGACGATCTTCCGCGAGCCCTACAACAGGCCGCGCGCGGTGAAGGCGGAACGCGTGGCCCGGGCGGCCGCGGAGCCGTAGAGCCGCTGGGCGGCATCGACCGTCGCCTGGGCGGCGGCCGCGAACGTGGTGTCCGGAGTGAAGGCGAACTGGGCCTCGACGATGAGCGTCGTGGCGCGCTGGTCGCCCAGAGCGGTGCGGATGTCCCACAGGGCCCGCGACCAGATCTCGCCGTCGGCGTGGACCTCGCCCACGACGTCGGCCGGGTAGTGCTTGTTGCCGTCGAGGCGGCGCAGGCAGTGCGGGGTGGTGACGGTGTACGAGGTGGAGTCCCAGTCGGCCACGCAGGCCTCGGGGGTCAGGGTCGGCGCGCCGGTCGCCCAGCTGGTGACCGCCACCGCGAGGTAGTCGCCGAAGCCCTCGCCGATCGAGCCGGACTCGAGCGTGGTGCCGAAGCCGGGGACCTGGCCGTCCTGCACGGAGTGGCCGTACTCGTGGACGATCACCTCGGCGTCCTCGGCGTCGTCGACGCCGCCCTTGCCGAGCGTGATGTTCGCCTTGTCGTCGCGGAAGAAGGAGTTGTCGCCGCCGTACTGGTCGATGCGCAGTTCGATCTGGCGCTGGTTGACCGGGCGCAGCGTGGAGCCGAAGCCGAGGTGCTGCAGGTAGTGCTGGGCCGTGGTGACCCAGTAGTACCCCATCACCTGCTCGAACTGGTCGGCGTCGCGGTGCCAGGCGGGAAACTCGCCGTTGACCAGGGCGGCGGGCTTGCCCGTGGCGCTCTTGACCACGGCGTACCGGCCGGCCAGGCGGCCCGAGCCGTCCAGGTCGGTGAGGGTCACGCGGCGGTACGCCGGGGCGAACGCCGGCAGGTCGGCGTCGTTGGCGTCGGTGAGGTCCTGCCGGCCGAGCGTCTGGACCGGGTTGGGAAAGAAGACGGTGCCCGGCGCCGACGTGACGGCCGCGTGCGCCTGGGTCGAGGGGATCACCGCGGCCACGAGCGCGACCGCGGTCAGCCCAAGAAGGCTTCGACGCATGACGATTCCCTTCGCGTTGGGGGCGAGGGAAGCAGCGCAGCGACCGTGTGCCGCGTTACACCGGTCAGGAGTTCTTGTTGGTGTGGCTGGGCTTCGACTTCTTCTCGACAGTCGCCGTCGCCGTCGCTGCCGGCGTCGGCGACGGCGTCACGCCGAGCAGGCGGTCGCAGTACTCCTCGATGGCCTTCTCCCCGTTGCCGGCGAGCGCCGTCAGCGCCTTGCGCTGGTCGCTGCTGATCTGCCCCGCGTGCGGGTCGTTGCGAAACGCCACGAAGGCCCGGCACGCCTCGACCGCCGACACGGGGGCCGAGGCCGAGGCGCTCGGGGACCCGGAAGCCGCGGCGGCCGAGGGGGCCGCGGACGCGGACCGCGGCTGGTCCGGCGAGCGGGCGGCCGACGTGCTCGCGGGCGGCGGCGCCTCCTCGAAGTCGAGCCAGGACCGGACGGGGGCGGGCAGGTGACCGGTGGTCGCAGCGAAGGCGGTACCGCCGACCGACACCGCGGTCACCGCGGCCACCGCCAGCGCGACCAGCCGTCGCCGGCGGTGCCGGGCGGCCGGGCGGTACGCGGCGCGGAACCCGGCGACGGCCGCGGCCTCGCCGGCGAGCTCGTACGGGCGCCCCGGCGCGGCGGCCGCCGACAGCAGCTCGCCCAGCCGCCCCTCGGGCGATCCCTCAAGATCCATCTTCGTCGTCCTCAACACTGTGGGCGCGCACCTCGGGGTGCTCGGCCAGCCGGCGCAGGCCCCGCATCGTCGCGATCCGCACCGCCCCCGAGCGCTTGCCGAGCACGCGCGCGGTACCGGCGACGTCGAGCCCGGCCACGACGCGCAGCATGACGGCCTCGGCCTGCTCGCGCGGGAGGGTGGCGATCAGCCGCACGGCCCGGTCGGTCTCGTCGAGCTCGACGACGTCGGCCGCCACGTCGCGCTCGATCGACGCGCTGCGTAGCTGGTCGACGGCCTCGTGCGGCTCCTCGTGCCGGCGCCAGGCCCGACGGTTCTCGTCGATGCCGCGGTGCCGGGCGATCCGGAAGAGCCAGACCCGGAACGCCGTCGCGCTGCCGCGGAAGCGCGACAGGTCGCGGGACACCTGCAGCCACGTCTCGGAGGCGACGTCCTCGGCGGCGTCGGCGCACACCACGCGCAGGTAGCGCAGCACGAACGGATGCAGGGAGCGCCACAACACCGCGAACGAGGCGGGGTCACCCTCGATCGCGGCGACCAGGGCGTCGGCGAGATCCTCGTCGCGAAGCCCCTGCACCGAGGCGGTCACCGCACCGGGGCGGCCAGGCCCGTGCGGGCCATCGCCCGCCACCGCTGCCGTCCGCCGAGCAACGCCGCCACTGTTCCCTGCACCACAACAAGGTAGAGGAGTTGCCGGTAGATTACCTGCTGGAGCGGTACAGACCACAGCGGCGCGAGCCGTTCGCCGTCCAGGCGCAGCGCATACGCGGTCGTCAACATCTGCAACGCGGTAAACCCGCACCACACTGCGGCGACGGGCGCCAACGGCAGGAAGAGCGCGCCGTAGATCGCGTAGACGTCGACCAGCGGCGCGGCCAGCGGCAGCAGCATCTGAAACAACACCAGGTAGAGCACGCCTCGACGACCGAGCCGGCCGCCGCCGCCCCGCTCCAGGACCGCGCCGCGATGCTTCCAGGCCGCCTGCATCGTTCCATAGCACCAGCGGTACCGCTGCCGCCACAACTGCCGCAGCGAACTCGGCGCCTCCGTCCACGCCACCGCGCGCTCGGCGTAGACCGCGCGCCACCCGGCACGCAGCACGGACATGGTCAGATCGGTGTCCTCGGCGAGGGTGTCGCCGGGCACCCCGCCGACGTCGCGCAGCGCCTCGCGCCGGAACGCCCCGATCGCACCGGGGATGGTCGGCATGCATTCGCCCAGGTCGAACAGGCGCCGGTCGAGGTTGAAGCCGACCACGTACTCCAGGTGCTGCCAGCGGCCGAGCAGCCCGCCGCGGTTGGCGACCTTGGTGTTGCCGCTGACCGCGCCGACGGCGGGATCGGCGAACGGCTGCACGAGCCGCCCGACCGCGTCGGGCTCGAACACCGTGTCGCCGTCGACGAGCACCAGCAGGTCGCCGCCCGCGGCGGCGATCCCCGCGTTCAACGCCGCCGGCTTGCCCGCATTGGCCTGCCGCAGCAGGTGTACGGCGGGCAGGCTCCGGCCCAGCCGCTCCACGATCGCCGCGGTCGCGTCCGTCGACCCGTCGTCGACGACGACGATCTCGCAGCCCGGGTAGTCGCTCGCGGCCAGCGAGCGTATCGTCGCCTCGATGTTCGCCGCCTCGTTGTAGGCGGGAACGATGATCGACACCGAGCCGAGGTACCGGCGCAGCTCGCGGCCGCGGCGCGAGCGGCGGGCGTGCCGGCGCGCGGCGACGACCTGGACGGCGAGCCGCAGCAGCGCGAGCGCGGTCCCGGCCACGACGATCCACTGGATCGCGACGGCGAGCCAGTGACCGGCGGCCTGGCTCCAGCGCAGCGCGGTACCGCGGGCGACCATGCCGGCGCCCGCGGCCGGCGACCCCGGCAGGCCGATCCCCTCCGGCACCGTGACAAACCGGTCTCCCCGGCTCCCGGCCAGGATGCGGCGGGTCGCCTCGACGGTCTGGGCCCGGTCCCCGCCGCCGTCGTGCAGCATGACGACCGCCCCGCCGCCCGGCGGCCCGGCAGACCCGATAGACCCGTTCAGGGCGGCCCGCACGATCGCGTCCACCCCGGGCCGCTCCCAGTCGCGGGTGTCGCGGTCGGCGAGGACCGTCAGGTACCCCTCGCCCGCCGCGGTCCGTAGCACCCCGGTCGCGGCGGCGTCGAGCGCGTCCGGCGTCGAAGAGTACGGCGGCCGCATCAGCAAAGGGCGCCGTCCGGTCGCCCCGGCGATCGCGTTGGCGGTCAGGCCGAGCTCGAAGCGTTGCCGCCACGAGGGCAGCGCGGCGAGGTCGGGGTGGGTGAAGGTGTGCACGCCGACCTCGTGCCCCTCCGCGACCATGCGGCGCACCAGGTCCGGGTAGCGGTCGACCTGCGCGCCCACGACGAAGAACGTGGCGTGGGCGTGGTACTCGCGCAGCACGTCGAGCAGCGCCGGCGTCCAGCGCGGGTCGGGCCCGTCGTCGAACGTGAGCGCGATGGCACCGGCGGGCATCCGGGCCGCCTGCACGCCCCCGTCGGGCGTTACGCGCAGTACAGGCCCATCGGCGCCCGCCGGCGCCATCCCGGCGGGCGGCTCGACCGCCCGGGGCCCCTCGGCCCCTACCCCGCCGGCGTATCCGTCCAGGCACAGTTCGGCGAGCACCACGACGGCGGCGAGCAGAAACAGCAACCAGTGCGCCCGTGGTTCGCGCCGGGCCCCGTGACGCGGCATGCGCTTACTTGGTCCGGCTCGGCTTGGGGTTGCCCGGATGCGAGGTCTTGTTCTTCCCGGGCTTGTCGGTCTGCGCGCCCGGCGCCGGCGTGGTGGGACCCGAGGCGGTCGAGACCCGGGGCCGGGGTGTGACCGGCCGTGCACTCGGCGTCGGCGCCGTCCCCAGCATCCCGGCCCCGTCCGCGTCGCCGTGCTGCAGCATGCCCTGCCCCTTGTCGGGCAGGCCCGGCAGCGGCACTGGCGAGGTGCCGAGCAGCCCGGCGATGAGCAGCCCGCAGCCCGCGATGAGCAGCACGCCGATCGCGGCGCCGAGGGCCGTGAAGAGCTGCCGCCGACGACCGCCGCGATCCATGAACACGGGTTCCACGCAGGTAAACGGCGGCGCGCCCCGCTGCCCCGTTACAGCGGACGGCCGGCCACCCGCGAGGGGCGACCGGCCGTCCGGACGTATGAGGTTAGGCGTATGAGGTTAGTTGGAGGCCATGCCCAGCTCGCCGGCACCGCCGTGGAACTGGGTGCCCTCGGCGAAGGCCGCGTCGAAGCGGTGCTGCAGGGCGTCGAGCTGGGAGAAGTCGGCCTGGTGGGCGTGCTCGCTGCCCTCGGCGGCGAAGACGTGGTCGTCGACCTCGGCGTTGTGGCTGTAGTTGGTGTAGTCGTCCGACTCGAAGTGCACCGCGGCCGGCTGGTCGTACTCGACGTGGTGACCCTGCGAGAAGTCCGTCGACTCCGCCGCGTGGTGGTCCTGCTCGTACTGACCGAACTGGCTGCCGTAGTCGGCCTCCGAGCCGTGGGCCTGGTGCAGCTGGTTCAGAGCGTCGTGCTCCTGACCCGCCTCGTAGTGACCGTAGTCCACGTCGTGCCCGCCGTCGTAGCCGGTGTCGATGTCGCTCATCTGTATCCCCTTGAAGTCTGAAGTCTTCGTTGTCGCCGTTGAGAAGAACAGTAGGGGCGCGCAGATCACGACGAATCCCGGAAACGTGCCATGCGCAGCAGGTCGAGGGCCTCGTCCAGCTGCTGCTCGGTGAGCGTCCCGCGCTCCACGTGGCCGCGATCCAGCACGACCTCGCGGATCGTCCGGCCCTGGGCCAGGGCCTGCTTGGCCACCGCAGCGGCCTCCTCGTAGCCCAGGTAGCGGTTCAGCGGCGTGACGATCGACGGGGAGCCGGCCGCGTACGCCGCGAGCACCTCCTCGTTGGCTCGCAGGTCCGCGATGCAGCGCTCCGCGAACAGGCGTGACACGTTGGTCAGCAGCCGGATCGACTCCAGCAGGTCGTGGGCGATCACCGGCAGCATCACGTTGAGCTCGAAGTCGCCCTGGGTGCCGGCGAACGCGACCGTCGCGTCGTTACCGATGACCTGGGCCACCACCTGCCGCACCGCCTCGGGGATGACCGGGTTGACCTTGCCGGGCATGATCGACGAGCCGGGCTGGAGGTCGGGGATGGCCAGCTCGCGCAGGCCGGCACGGGGGCCCGAGCCCATCCAGCGGATGTCGTTGGCGATCTTGTACAGGCCGGCGGCGATGGTGCGGACCACGCCCGAGGCCTCCACGA
Source organism: Dactylosporangium sp. NPDC048998 (assembly GCF_043197855.1). Lineage (NCBI taxonomy): Bacteria > Bacillati > Actinomycetota > Actinomycetes > Micromonosporales > Micromonosporaceae > Dactylosporangium > Dactylosporangium sp. NPDC048998. The sequence continues at coordinate 549,770 of NZ_JBICTV010000004.1, read as the reverse complement.
GGGCGTCGCGGGCGCCCTGGGCCTCGAAGTGGTTGCGGGCCTCGGTGAGCGGCAGGCCGGTCGCCTCGGCCAGCAGCTCGATGACCCGGGGCGCGAAGCCGGGCGGGGTGTTGAGGCCGGTGCCGACCGCGGTGCCGCCCAGGGGCAGCTCGGCCACCCGGGGCAGCACCGACGCGATGCGCTCGACGCCGTAGCGGACCTGTGCGGCGTACCCGGAGAACTCCTGCCCCAGGGTGACGGGCGTGGCGTCCATGAGGTGCGTGCGGCCAGCCTTGACGATCGGGCCGAACTCGCCGGCCTTGCGGTGCAGCGCGTCGCCGAGCGCGGCCAGGGCCGGGGTCAGCGAGAACGCGAGCTCGCCCGCGACGGCCACGTGGATGGCCGAGGGGAACACGTCGTTGGAGGACTGCGAGGCGTTGACGTGGTCGTTCGGGTGCACAGGCCGCCCCAGCGCGCGGCTGGCGAGGGTGGCGACGACCTCGTTGACATTCATGTTCGTCGAGGTGCCCGACCCGGTCTGGAAGACGTCGATCGGGAACTGATCCTCGTGCGCGCCGTCGGCGATCCCGCGCGCGGCGGCGACGATCGCGTCCGCGATGTCCGGATCGACCACGCCCAGCGAGGCGTTGGCCGCCGCGGCGGCCGCCTTGATCTGGGCGATCGCGCCGATCAACGCGGACGGTAGACGAAGACCGGAGATGGGGAAGTTCGATACCGCACGCTGGGTCTGGGCCCGCCACAGCGCGTCGGCGGGAACGCGCACCTCACCCATGGTGTCGTGCTCAACGCGGTACTCCATAACGGCAATACTGCCCCGCTCGATCAGCGCGTGAGGGCGGTCAGGTCACGGGCCCCCAGCGATGTGAACAGCGCCACGGCCTCATCCATGCGGTTCAGGCCGGCCAGGGCGCGGGCCTGCTCGTACCGGTCGCCGATGCGGGAGGCCTTGGCGTACGCCTCCTTGTTGAGCCAGTCGGCCTCGTCGCCGCGGCCCGCCGCGCGCAGCGTCAGGGCGAGGTCGTTGGCGGCCAGGCACTGGCCGGAGACGTCGGCGACGCGTTCCATCTGGTCGCGGGCGGCCCGCTGGCAGGTGATGGCGTCGGTGATCCGGCCCTGCAGGCGATAGGCGGTGCCGAGCTTGCTCAGCGTCTCCGCGGCGCCGTACTGGTTGACCGAGTCGCGCTTGAGCACCAGGGCGCGACGCAGCAGGGCGGTGGCCACGGTGAGGTGGCCCAGGTGCAGGTGCACGAGGCCGAGCTCGCCGAACATGATGGCGACGGGGCGGATGCCGCCGATGCGCAGGGCGACGGCGAGGCCGCGGCGGTTGGCGGCGAGCGCCTGCGCGTAGTTGCCGGCCTGGGTGTGGACGAGGCCGATGGTGCTGTTGCGCTTGAACTCGAGGCTCGGCGGTACCTCATCGATGGCGATGTCCGCGGCGGCCTCGGCCGACGCGATGGCCTCCGGATACTGCCCGAGGCGGCTGTACAGCATGGCGAGGTTGGTCAGGGCGGTGCCGATGAGCCTCGGCAGGTTCTCCCGCTCGCCGATGCGGATGACGGTCTGCAGCGCGGCGAGCGCGTCGGTGAGGCGGCCCGTGCGGAAGTACACGGCGGCCAGGTAGTTGCGGGACTCCCCCTCGAGCTCGGCGTCGGGCAGCGCGACGGCGGCCTCGATCGCCCGCTCGTACAGGTCGAGCTGGGCCTCGCCGAAGCCGAAGCCGAACAGCAGCGGCGACACCGCGCGGGTCAGCATGCAGGTGTGGCGGTGCCGGCCGGCCTCGGCGGCGAGCCGGGCGACGCTGAGCACGTTCGGCAGCTCGCGCTCGAGCCAGCGGCGGGCCTCGGGCTGGGTCGCGAACTCCGGCGCGGTCGGCGGCGGGGCGTCCAGGCGCAGCAGCGAGCGGGCGTCGGAGAGCTCCGTGAACCGCGTCGCGCCGACCACGCTGTACAGATAGTGATCGAGCAGTCGCAGCAGCGCCTCGGCGTCGTCCTGCGCCAGCTGGGCCGCGTAGTCGCGCAGCAGGTCATGCAGCCGGTACCGGCCGGCCGCCGGCGCCTCGACCAGGTGCACGTCGACCAGGTCCTCCAGCAGCGCCTCGGCCTCATGGACCGGCAGGCCGGCCAGGGCCGCGGCCGCCGCGGGCTCGAAGTCGCCCGACGGGTGCAGTCCCAAAACCGCGAAAAGCCTCCGCAGCGGTACCGCCAGTTGCTGGTACGACAGCGTGAACGCGGCCGCCACCGTCCGCCCGTCGACGGCGAGCTCCGGCAGCCGCCGGTTCGCGGTGCGCAGCCGGACGGCCAGGTCGGAGACGCTCCAGCTGGGGCGGTGCTGCAGGCGGGCGCCGGCCAGCCGGACCGCGAGCGGCAGCCGCCCGCACAGCTCGGCGACCTCGATGGTGCAGGCGGGGTCGGCGTACGCGCGCTCGCCGACGGTGCGCCGCAGCAGCTCGACGGCGTCGTCGAGGGGCAGCACGTCGAGCGAGACGGTCTGCGCGCCGTCGAGGCCGCCGAGGCGCCGCCGGCTGGTGATGACCACGCCGGTGTGCGCGGTGCCGGGCAGCAGCGGCAGCACCTGGGCGGTGCCGAGGGCGTTGTCGAGCAGCACCAGCACCTGCCGGTCGGCGAGCTCGGTGCGCCACAGCACGGCCCGGTCGTCCAGGCCCGGCGGTACCCGCTCGGCCGGCACGCCGAGCTGGCGCAGCAGCGCGCCGATCGCCTCGCCGGGGTCGAGGGGCGCGCGGTCGCTGTGCCCGCGAAGGTCGAGGTAGAGCTGACCGTCGGGGTAGCGCTCGGCGGCGGCGTGCGCGACCCGCACCGCCAGGGTGGTCTTGCCGGTGCCGGCCATGCCGTCGATCGCGACGACCTCGGGCCGCTCGTCGCGCAGCGCGCCGACCAGCCGCTGGACCAGCTCGGCACGGCCGGCGAAGTCGGTGATGTCGCGGGGCAGGCAGCGGGCGGCGCGGCGGCCGAGCGTGCGGGGCGCCTGCGGCAGCAGCAGCGCGGCGTCGCCGTTGAGGATGCGCCGGTGCAGCTCGACGAGCTCGGCGCCGGGCTCGATGCCCAGCTCCTCGGCGAGCAACGCCCGGCCGCGGCGGAACACCGCCAGCGCGTCGGCGCGCCGGCCGGTACGCACCAGCGCGGTCATGAGATGGCCGCGGAACTGCTCATGGTGCGGGAAGCGCTCGACCAGGTCGGCGACCTCGGCCAGGATCTCCTCGGCGAGGTCGAGCCGCAGCTCCAGGTCGAGGCAGAAGGCCATGGCGGCGGTCCACTGCTCGTCGAGGTGCGCGGCCGCGACGCGGACCACGTCGGAGTCGACGTCGGTCAGCGGCCGCCCGCGCCACAGCGAGAGCGCGGCCCGCAGCTCGTCGCGGCCGCCGGCCAGGTCGCCGTCCGCCGCGGCGGCGCGCCCGCGCTCGACCCGGGCGGCGAACAGCGCGGCGTCGAGGTCCTCCGGGCCGACCTTGATGCGGTACCCCGCGGGCTCGGTTACGACGAGGTCCTCCGGCAGCCCGGCCCGGCGCAGCAGCCGGCGCAGCCGGGAGACGCAGCTGTGCACCTGCGCCCGCGCGGTCAGCGGCGGGCTGGTGTCCCAGAGCGCGGCGATGACCTGCTGCACGGGCACCAACTGCCCCTCGCGCAGCAGCAACAGCGCGAGCAGGATCCGCTCACGCGCCGCAGCGACCGTGATCTCGGTAACCGGCGTGCGGATCTGCACCGGTCCCAAGATCGAAAAACGGGTCGAATCGCGCATAACCACCCTCTGTGCGGCTGCCGCCTCCCCTCGAAGCTGCCCGCTCGGAAACCCGATGGTAGTCAGATGAGAGCGACGAAAGAGCAGGGGCAGCGACCCTTTTTCACTGGAGCGCATGCGCGTGCCGGAATGCGTCCAGAGTTTGCGTGGTCCTTGCTCAAGAGCTGCGCTGGCCTTACTCAGGTGGGTCACTTCTGATGCTCTGGACGAACGGGGATATTTCGGTCGTGTAGGTGAAACCTTTGATGCGGGGCTGCGCCCGATGACGTGTGCGGCCCCCAAATCTCCCTTCGCGTTCACCGGACGGCCTGGCTGTCACGGCACCCCCGCGAACATGGTTTTTCCGATATTTCCGGCACTCATTCTCGCGGCTACCAGTGCCCGCGGAAATACCGGCGCATGCACAGCGCCACGGCCAGCAGGGCGGCGAGCCATCCGAGCACGCGCGAGTGCAGCACCACGGCGAACACCGCCGACACGACCAGGCCGGCCATGAAGGCCCAGCTGACGAGGACACCCCCGAGCCCGTCGCGGCGCGCCGCGTAGCGGTACAACCACCAGCGCACCCCACGCCCGACCACGCACCGAATCCTATCGGCGACGCACCGCAATGCCACGCCTGGATTCGAGCCACTCGGCGTCGTTCCCCGGCCCTGCCGCGCGACGGCGGGGGCGGTGTCGCGCGGGCGCCTGAGGCCAGGGCCCGCTCCGAGGGTCAGCTAATCAGGACCGCCGTTCTCGGGCGGGGCAGTGCCGGCCTGGTCCGCGTTGTCGGTCGCCGGGCCGAACATCTGCTGGATCGGCACCCAGCCCGCGCCGAGATCCTGTCCCGGGGGCGGCACGGTCACCGGGTCATCGCCGACCGGCAGGCGCTTCCGCGGAGGTCAGCCCTGTGCGGAGCGGTGCAGGGCGGTCCTTGCGGGAACCGAAACCGGGCTTGCGGGCAGTCATCAGTATGTTGCCCATCATGGCTAGGTCACAGCCCAGCCCGTTCGATGTGGCCGGCCTCTTTGACCAGTACGCGGCGGAGTTGCGCCAGTACTGCGCCAGCCGGATAGGACCGACGATCGCCGACGACATCGTCGCCCAGACCTTCCTGATCGTGTACGAGCGCCGGCACAGGCTGGAGTCCCGGCCGCCCCGGGCCTGGTTGTACGGCATCGCCACGAATCTGCTGCGCCGGCATCGTCGCACCGAGGTTCGGGGACTGCGGGCACTGGCCCGGACCGGGCATGACCCGTACACCCTCGATATTGCCGATTCGGCGGTGGCCCGGGTCGACGCGACCGCGCTGAACCGTCGGCTTGCGACGGTGCTTGCCGCCCTGCCGGCCCGGCAGCGCGATGTGCTGCTGCTGTACGCCGTCGCCGAGCTTGACTACGCCGAGATCGCCGCCTCACTCGATATCCCGCCAGGCTCGGTGCGCTCTGCCCTGCACCGCGCTCGGGCGAAGGTTCGCGCCGCCATCGGCGATCAGATTCCCGGCGTCGAGCCGGTGGCAGGATGGGCCCAGTGAACGACCAGAGTATCGATCAGGACGTTGACCTGCGCGTGGTGCGCGAGTTTAGTCAGGCCCGGACCCGCATCGCGGCGCAGCCGTTGACGGTCATCCGGCAGAGCGTGCTGGCCGCCACCGTGCAGCGGACGGGCAACCCGGCGCCGCGACCTCGGCTCGCGCCGCGGTGGGCCATCCCATTCGCAGGGGCTGCGGTCGTACTCGCGGTCGTGGCCGGTGCCGGCCTGGTGGCCGTCTGGCGCGGCTCGGCCCCCGAGGTCGCGGCACCCGACAACCCGTCCCCGGTGCTGGTGTACGGCCAGCAGCTCGATGTGCCGACCGTCTTCGCTGAGATGGAGCGGGCAGCCGCCCGAGCCACGCCGATCGTCCTGCCGCCAGGCGCGCTGATCTACCAGCGCATCGACGCACGCTTCAGCCTCGGCGGGCCGGGTGAGCCGCTGCAAGCCGAGCTGCATGAGCTGTGGTTCGACCCGCAGGGCATGATCATTGTGCAGGAACGCCGGGACGGCAGGGACGAAGTCGGCCCCAAGGGCGAGACCCAGGCCGAGCTGACGGCCGATCGACGGCAGGGTTTCGCGGAGAACGGCCCCGGGTTCGTCTACCCCACACCCGCCTGGCTGACTGGCCTGCCCACCGACCCCGACACTCTGCTCGCCCAGATCCGAGCGTCGGCTCCGCCAGCCTGGAGCGCTGACGACGAGATGCTGCTCGCAACCTATACCGATCTGCTGTCCAAGCTGGATCTGCTGCTGTCGCCGACCCACCGGATCGCCCTCTACCGGCTGATCGCCCGGATCGGCGGCCTGACGGCCACCGAGGTCACCGTCGATGGCCTGCAGCTCTTCGCCGTCCGGCACAGCAACCTCAACCAGGGCAAGGAACTACTGCTCGACCCGCAGTCCGGGCGGCTGGTCGGCTTCGTCGAACTGAGCCTGAACCGGTTCGCGCCCACCCCCCGACCCGGGGCGAGCCAGCAGCCGGCGCCGGTGGATCCCGTACCGACCATCAACCGCCAGGAACTCTGGCAGTTCAGCACCACGACACTCGGTCCGGCCACCCCGAACTGAGGTCCGCTCAGTCGTCCCACCAGTTGTCAGTGGCAGAGCTTCAGAGCCCGTCTTGGTGTCTCCGGACTCGGTCGCCGCGGCAGTCTACGGTCCTCATCTGGCGCGATGAGGGGCGCGCCTACCGTCACCAACCGTTAGCGGCTCCAGCCCGGACTCAGTGGGCACGTTAAGCATCAGGTGGGACGCGAGTGTCAAGCATGTGCCGAGACCGGACATGGCCTCCATCACTCGCATTGCTGAATTGGCCTCACCGCTCCCGTGCGGTGGATCGGGCGATGGCGGCCAGGCCGGCGACGGCCGCCAACGCCAGCGCGGCCGGGATGAAGAACACCCGTGGGAGTCCGACGGCGGCGGCGCCGACGCCGCCGGCGGCACCGCCGAGGGCGGAAGCTAGCGCGGTGGAGCTCATGAAGATCGCGGAGGCGGTGGCGACGGCGGTGGGCAGGAGGCGCTGGGCGACGATGATGCCGAGGGTGGCAAAGACGCCCCACACGCCGCCCATGAGGATCTGCCCGGCGAATAGCCCGACCGGGTTGCCGGTGACCGCGAAGCAGATGTTGGCCGCGACGCCGAACCCGGCGCCAAGGACCATCAGCTGCATCATGCCGGTCCGCCGGGCCACGATCACGGCGACGGGCATCAGGACGATCTCGACCAGCGGTTGGATGCCGATGATCGCGCCGCTAAGCCCGGCCGGAAGGTGCAGCTGCCCATTCATGTAGATCGGCAGGTAGGCGTACTTGATCGGCTCGCCGGCGTACACAAGCACGTACAGGCCGGTGAAGGCTAGTAGCGGCACCATCGCCCGCAGGCTCGGGCTGCGATGGCCCGCCTGCGCCGCGTCCCCGGGCTCGGCCGGGACGGCGGGCGCCATCCGGAGCGCCCCGAGCGGGACGATCTGGGCGAGGGTGCAGACCGCGGTAGCGAGCAGCATCGTGCGCAGCGACGTCTGGGCGGCCAGGAACGATCCGGCCACCGGGCCGACCACCCAACCGCCGGTCAGGGCCATCCGCACGACGGCGACCACCCCGTCGTTGTTCGGGCCTGGGTGTGCCTTGAGTTCGTCGTGGACTGCGGCGAAGAGCTGCGAAGTCGCGGCGCCGCCGAACGCGCCGATCACGGCGCTGATTACGTAGGGCATCCACAACTCAGTCGAGTACGCGATGCCCACCCAGCCCACGAACCCGGCGGTGGCACACACCCGGAACAACCCGAGCCGCCGGCCGGTGCGGTCAGAGCGTCGGCCGACGAGGAACCCGGCCACCGGGGCCGTCAGGCTCGTCAGGTAGAACAGCCCCGCCGCGGTGAGGGACGCGTGCAGCTCGTTGACCAGGAACGACGCGATCTGCGGAGCGGCCGCTGAGAACCCGAGCGCGGACAGGAACACCGCCAACGTGGCGCCTCGGTACAGCGGCGACGCGAGCGTCAGCCGCAGCGCCGACGCATGCGCCAGAGGCTCATCGAGCGCCGGGTCCGTCGGCTCGACCTGCTCGGGAAGGGCCATCCGCAGTGCCTCCACATCACGCTGCGGAGCAGCGGCTCGGCCCTGGCGGTTGGCCGAGCGTACCCGCAGCGGCAGATTCTTCCAATGGAAGAATCTGCCGTCAAGGACGACCCGTTCAGTCCCCCTCGGCGTGGTCTGTCTGCGGTGACGGCGGGAGGAGTCGTTCGAGCAGCGCGAGGGCCCGGCGTACGTCCACCGCCTCCGGGTCGAGTAGCCCCTGCAACTGCAGCCCGTCGGACGCGGCGATGACGAGCGAGGCCGCGTCGTCGGGATCGATGTCCGCGGCGATCGCGCCGGCGCGCTGCCCCGCACGAACCCGCTCGGCGAGATACCCGCGCACTGTACGGAATCGGTCCCGGACGAAGTCCTGGGTTAATGGATGCTGCTCGCCCTGCAGCGCGTCCGTGGTCAGCGTGGCGTACAGCTCGACCAGGCCGGGGATCGCGCGATTGCGCTCGGCACTTCGCTCCATCACACCGACCGCTGAAACCGAGTCCGGCGGCGGATCGCCATGCTCTACCTGCTCGTGCGCGCGGTACACCTCGACGAGCAGTTCGTCGCGTGACGGGAAGTAGTACCGCAATGCTGCATGCGAGACCCCGATTGCCTCGCCGATCGCCCGCAGGGAGGCACCGACGCCACGCTCGGCGAACAACTCGATGGCCCGCGCCAGGATCTCCGCACGCCGTACCGCGGCCTTCCGGTATGACCGCTCACGCCCTTCCACGCCGTGCTTCTCCACCCGCGCATCGTATGGGGAATCCCTGATCCGATTGCCGCTACCGGCTTGGCGAGCCCGAGCATGTGAACGGCTTGGCGGTCACCGCCGGACATCAGACGGCGGACGGCGCGTCCGGCGGCCTCGTCTCACGGAGAAGTCGCCCGGATCAGGCTCGATGAGACGACCACTCCCGGGATCAGGAAGGTAGAGACCAGATCAGATCCGATGACCGAACTACAGCGGTGGCATTCCAAGCCGCCGCTGCGGCGACCTGCCGCTTCGTATCTTCCACTCCGCATTGACCGCCGCGACCGTGCACGCATGGAACTCGTGCTGCTCGTGTTCGGTGCCATCATCGGCGGTGCCATCGGCCATACCCTCGGCCAGCGATGACTGGGTCAAGGCGTGACCGTACGCACTACGGTGAGCGTGGACAACGGTCGCCTGTCACCGGACCCTGGTGACACCCGCTGATGCGGGACCAACCGACTGTCCCAGCGGACACCCCGCCCAGAGCGGGTAGTAGTCGGTCCGAGCCGCCCGCCTTCCGGCGTGGCCGGCCGTTTCCCCTCGACGGCTTGTGGCAGCCCCGGATTTGACCTCAGAGCGCGAGGCTATCGCCATCCCACGCTACGGCCGCAACAGTTCGGTGCCGGCCGAACCGTTCCGATGCCATCCTGCTGCCCTGCCCAACTCCGGATCGAGCCAGCGAGGAAGGGACGAACAAAATGGTCAAGAAGATCGCGGTGGTGGCGGTGGCACTGCTGGCGACCGCCCTCGGGTTGCTGATCAGCCCGTCGCCTGCGCACGCCACCAACGGCGACGTCACGTACACCGTCAACGTCGGCTACATCGCCTTCAAGACGGCGGACGGCGTGCTGCGTGCCGAGATGCAGAACGTCAAGGTGGTGTTCTGGAAGAACACCATCGACGGCGTCTACTGGGAGGTGGTCACCGGCCAACTCCGCGACCGCTCGACGGACGGCTACTGCGCCAAGTCCCGGTACCTGGGCGGCACCACCTACTACGGCACCGAGTGCAGCGGGGTCTGGAAGGACATCGACGCCACCCTCAGTGATGTGCACTGCACGTGTGGTGAGTCGGTGGAGGTCAAGGTCTACCGCAACACGAGCGGCAACAACAACTTCATCTCCGGCGAGTCGGCCGGATACGGCATCGCCAGGACGCCATCGAACTGGTGACGGCACGCTGTCACAGATCCGGCCGGGCTGCGCGAACAACGCCATGTCCGCCAACCCCCGACGGGGCGTGACCCCGCTCATACCCGGCCAGGTTCCACGTGTACAGCGACCGTGACGGCGACTGGCCGTTCTGACCGAAGCTGCGACGCCCCGACCGCCTTCCATACGGTCGGGGCGTCGTCCTGTTCGACTCATCGGAACTGCCAGGCCACCGCGCGATTGATGCGGTTATCGCCTGCCGATTTGAACGGTCAGCTTAGGCTTGGTCACCTCGGCGAAGAAGTCGTTGCCCTTGTCGTCGACGACGATGAAGGCCGGGAAGTCGACCACGTCGATCTTCCAGACGGCCTCCATGCCCAGCTCCGGGTACTCGATGACCTCGACGTGCCTGATGCAGTCCTGGGCCAGGCGCGCGGCCGGGCCGCCGATCGAGCCCAGGTAGAAGCCGCCGTGCGTGCGGCACGCCTCGGTGACCTGCTTCGAGCGGTTGCCCTTCGCCAGCATGACCATCGAGCCGCCGGCGGCCTGGAACTTCTCGACGTACGCGTCCATGCGGCCGGCCGTGGTCGGGCCGAACGAGCCCGACGCGTAGCCCTCGGGGGTCTTGGCCGGGCCGGCGTAGTAGACGGCGTGGTCGCGCAGGTAATCGGGCATCGGCTCGCCGGCGTCGAGGCGCTCGGCGATCTTCGCGTGGGCGATGTCGCGGGCCACGACCAGCGGGCCGGTCAGGGACAGGCGGGTCTTGACCGGCAGGGCCGACAGCTGGGCGCGGATCTCGGCCATCGGGCGGTTGAGGTTGACGGTGACGACGTCGTCGTCGAGGTGCTCGTCGGTGACGTCGGGCAGGAAGCGGGCCGGGTCGGTCTCGAGCTGCTCGAGCCAGACGCCCTGCTCGTTGATCTTGCCGACCGCCTGGCGGTCGGCGGAGCAGGACACCGCGATCGCGACGGGGCAGGAGGCGCCGTGGCGCGGGAGGCGCACGACGCGGACGTCGTGGCAGAAGTACCGGCCGCCGAACTGGGCGCCGATGCCGAACTCGCGGGTCAGCTGCAGCACCTCGGCCTCGAGCTCCAGGTCGCGGAAGCCGTGGCCGACCGGGGAGCCGGCGGTGGGCAGGGTGTCGAGGTACTTCGCCGAGGCGAGCTTGGCGGTCTTGAGCGCGTGCTCGGCCGAGGTGCCGCCGATGACGATCGCCAGGTGGTACGGCGGGCACGCGGCGGTGCCGATCAGGCGCAGCTTCTCCTCCAGGAACTGCATCATCCGGGTGGGATTGAGCAGCGCCTTCGTCTCCTGGTACAGGTAGCTCTTGTTGGCCGAGCCGCCACCCTTGGCCATGAAGAGGAACTTGTACGCGTCGTCGCCCTCGGCGTACAGCTCGATCTGCGCCGGCAGGTTGGAGCCCGTGTTCTTCTCGTCCCACATGGTCAGCGGGGCGAGCTGCGAGTACCGCAGGTTGAGCCGCGTGTACGCGTCGAACACCCCCCGCGCGATCGCCGCCTCGTCCCTGCCGTCGGTGAGCACGAACCGGCCGCGCTTGCCCATGACGATCGCGGTGCCGGTGTCCTGGCACATCGGCAGCACACCACCGGCCGCGATGTTGGCGTTGCGCAGCAGGTCGAGCGCGACGAACCGGTCGTTCGGGGACGCCTGCGGGTCGTCGATGATCGAGCGCAGCTGCGTCAGGTGGGCGGGGCGCAGGAAGTGCGCGATGTCGTGCATGGCCTCGTCGGTCAGGCGGGTCAGCGCCTCCGGCTCGACCGTCAGGAACCGCCCGTCGCGCCCGATCCCGTCGCTGGTGACCAGGCGGTATTCGGTGGTGTCGGGTCCGAGCGGCAGCAGCGGCGAGAACGCGAATTCGGGCATGCCCCCGACTGTATTACTCGACTCCGGCGACCCTGAGCAGGGCGGCGGTGAGTGCGGCGGCCACCACCACGACGACGAACGGCGCCTTGCGCCAGGCCAGGACCGCGCCGACCGCGACGCCGGCCGGGCGCGCGACGCCGACGAAGTGCGTGCCGTCCAGCAGCGCGGCGGTGCCGATGAGCGCCGCCAGCAGCGCGATCGCGGCGAGCGTGAGGTACCGCTTGACCTGCTCCGAAACCGAGATCCGGTCGCGCAGGACGGGCCCGGCGAAGCGGAACGCGTAGGTCCCGGCGGCAAGCGCGATGATGGCAACCCAGCTCATGATTTCGCCGCCTTCCGCTTCGGTACCGGCAGGGCCAGCGCGAGGGCGACCAGTGCGACGAGTACCGGCAGGCCGGCCGGCAGGAACGGCGTGGTCGCGAGCGCGAGCACCGCGCCGGCTACGGCCACGCGCACCGACGCCCGGTCCTTGAGCGACGGCAGCGTCAGCGCCAGCAGCGCCGCCGGGAACGCGGCGTCGATGCCGAACGTGTTCGGGTCGCCCAGCGCCGAACCGGCGACCGCCCCGGCCGCGGCCGAGATGTTCCAGGTCAGGAACAGGGCGATGCCCGTCATCCAGTAGGCCCGGCGGCGGCGCGCCGGATCGTCCTGCGCGAGGGCGAAGGCGACCGACTCGTCGGTCATCAGGTGGCTGCCCAGCAGCCGGGCGGGGCGCCGGTCGCCGAGCACCTCGTTGCCGATCGCCAGCCCGAAGGGCAGGTGGCGGGCGTTGAGCAGCAGCCCGGCGAGCACGATCGCGGCCGCCGTGGCGCCGGCGCCGGCCAGGCCCACGGCCAGGAACTGCGCGCCGCCCGCGTAGATGAACGCGTTCATGACCAGGATCTGCCCCAGCGGCACGCCGGCGGCCGACGCGATCGCGCCGAACGACAGCCCGACGACCACGGCCGCCGCGCACAGCGCCGTCACGTCGCGGGCGATCGGATCTGTTCGGAGAATCGAACGCATAGTTCGGTATGCTGGACCCGTCCCTGTCGTTCGTCAAGCCGAATGACTCGTTCGACACACCGAACGGATCGCGCATGGACCCGAACAAGCCGCCGATCGACCTCATCGCAGCCGCACTTCGCCGCGAACGCGAGCGCGAGAAGCTGTCCCTGAGCGAGGTCGCCAAGCGCGCCGGGATCGCCAAGTCCACGCTCAGCCAGCTCGAGGCGGGCGCCGGCAACCCGAACATCGAGACGCTGTGGGCCCTCGCGGTCGCGCTCAACGTGCCGTTCAGCCGGCTCGTCGAGCCGCCGCCGACCACGCCGCGGGTGATCCGCGCCGGCGAGGGGCCGTCGGTGAAGTCCGAGCAGGCCGACTTCGTGGGCACGCTGCTGGCGACCTCGCCGCCCGGGGTACGCCGGGACATCTACCTGATGCGCGCGGAGCCGGTCGGCGCCCGCAAGGCCGACGCCCACCTGGCCGGCACGATCGAGCACGTCGTGATGATCAGCGGCCGGCTGCGGGTCGGCCCCGAGGACTCCCCGGTCGACCTCGACGTGCACGACTACGCCTCCTTCGCCGGCGACGTCGCGCACGCCTACGAGGCCCTCGCCCCGCACACGTCATTCGCGCTGATCATGGAGCACCGCTAGACCGATCAAAACGGCAGGTAGCCGATCGTCCGGCCGCGGGCGATCACCAGCCCACGCTCGCCGATGCCCAGCACGTCCGCGCTCGTCTTCGCCTCGATGAGCAGGCGGCCGCTGTCGGGCGCGTACGCGGTCACCTTGCCCTGCGCCGAGTCGCGCACCAGCACCGCGTAGCGCGAGATCGCCACGTCGGCCTTCGCCGGGACCGCGTGCTGCCACAGCCGGCCGCCGCGCTCGAAGCCCACGACCGAGAGGTTCTTGCCGCCGTCGGTGCGCACGAGGCCGTACTGGCTGTCGGCCGCGACGATCTCGTCGCCCTCGGCGCCGGCCCACATCTCGCGCCCGTCGCGCGGGGACAGGAACACCTCGCGGTTGTCCCCGCGGGTCGCCGCCAGCACGGTGTCCGCGCCGGCCGGGTCGCGGCGCTGCTCGCAGCCGGCGCCGGACGCGGTCCGCAGGTCGTACCCGTCCTTCTTCCACAGCGCCTTGCCGGTCTCCGGGTCGCGCCCCTCCAGGCTGTACCGGCAGCTGCCGTCCTTCGGGGTCGCCGTCGACGCCAGCACCCGCCCGCCCGCGACCACCACCCGGGTCGTGTTCGACGGCTCCTCCTCGCGCAGCAGCTTGCCGTGCACGGTGTCGACGACCCGCACCTTCTGCTCGATCGGGAACCCCAGCATCGCCGGGATCGACCGCGGCATGGCCCCGATCGCGTCGCGGTACGCGGCGGCCATCACCTCGGTGCCGAGCAGGTCCGCGTTGCCGCCGTTGAGCACCCGCCCGATGCCGGGCAGCGTGAGCTTCCACATCTGCGCGCCGTCGCGCGGCGCGCGGGCCGTCAGCGTGCAGTCCGACAGGCCGCCGCAGGCCAGGGTCAGCACGGTTTCGCGGTACGTCCACGCGCCGACGGCGTTCTCGTCCTTCCAGCGCGAGGTGCCGCTCGACGGGTCCAGCGCCTCCAGGCCCTTGCCGCGCCGCCCGACCACGGCGACCGTGTTGCCGTCGTCGCCGGCCACGCCGGCCCAGTCCGCCTCCCGCTGCCACAGCATGGTCCCGGTGCTGAGCGATCGCGCCTCGACCGTGCCGCGCATGGTGACGACGGCGGCGTTGCCGGCGACGACGGCCGAGGAGGGCTGGCCGCCGACCCGCTCGGTCCAGGTGGTGTCCGGGGTGGAGAGTTTGCTGGTACTGGAGGACACCTTCTCCCACCAGTCGGAGACCTTGGGCACCGGATTCCAGCCGGTGACCAGGATGCCGGTGATGATGAGCGCCAGCACACCGATCGCGCCGAGCGCCGTCTCGAAGTTGCGGACCGCTCCCCTAGCCACGTGGCGCAGCCTAGCGCCGCGCCATGATACGCCGGCGGATGGCCGCTTTTGCCCGTGTCGCGCGCTTTCACCCGCGCGGGTGGCCCTCCCGGGCGGCGGCCTCGACCAGCGGGAGCACGCGGTAGCGGATCTGCTCCGCCAGCGCGATGATCGTCGAGGACCGCACGATCCCCTCGTGGCTCATCACGCGGTCGATCACCCGCTGCAGGTCGGCGTTGGAGCGCGCCACGATCCGGCACAGCAGGTCGCCCGAGCCGGTGATCGTGTGCACCTCCAGCACCTCCGGGATCTCCTCCAGGTGCGCCGCCACCGGGTCGTGGCCGAAGCGCTGCCGGATCTCCAGCGTCACGAACGCGGTCACGCCGTAGCCGAGCGCCGCCGGGTCGATGTCCGGCCCGTTGCCGCGGATCACCCCGCGGGCCGCGAGGCGGTCGAGCCGGGCCTGGACGGTGCCGCGCGCCACCCGCAGCCGCCGCGAGCACTCCAGGACGCCGATCCGGGGCTCGGCGTCGAGCAGGGCGATCAGCCGTGCATCGAGAGGGTCGATTTCACTGGACAATCTGCTCACCGGTACACCCTAATGCTCGGGCCAAATGTGCAACTTGACCATGCGGATCGGCGTTCCTTGCCCAACCGGACGGGGCGGGCAACGCTGAGGGGCATGACCCGCGCCATCGAAGACCTCAGCGAGCTCATCGGGGCCGTCGAGCACGACGCGTCCCGCGACCCGTTCCCGCTCACCGGACTCGATCACGTCCGGTTCTACGTCGGCAACGCCAAGCAGGCGACGCACTACTACTCGACGGCGTTCGGCATGACGCTGATCGCCTATCGCGGGCCGGAGCAGGGCCATCGCGACCACGCCGAATACGTGCTGAAGGCCGGCTCCGCGGTCTTCGTGCTGGTCGGCGGCGTGCACCGGCAGGCCGAGGCCACCCAGCACTACGAGCGGCACGGCGACGGCATCGTCGACATCGCGCTGGAGGTGCCCGACGTCGACACCGCCTACGCGTACGCCCGGCGGCAGGGCGCGGCCGGGCTCGAGGCGCCGCACGACGAGCACGACGAGCACGGCGTGGTGCGCCGGGCCGCGATCGCCACCTACGGCGAGACCCGCCACACGCTCATCGACCGCTCGCGCTACGACGGGCCGTTCCTGCCCGGCTTCGTGGCCCGGCAGCCGATCGTGGCGCCACCGGCCCGGCGCTACTTCCAGGCCGTGGACCACGTCGTCGGCAACGTCGAGCTGGGCCGCATGGACGAGTGGGTGGAGTTCTACCGCCGGGTCATGGGCTTCACCAACATGGCGGAGTTCGTCGGCGACGACATCGCCACCGAATACTCGGCGCTGATGAGCAAGGTCGTGGCCAGCGGCACCCGAAAGGTCAAGTTCCCGCTGAACGAGCCCGCCGTGTCGCGCAAGAAGTCGCAGATCGACGAGTACCTGGAGTTCTACGGCGGGCCGGGCGCGCAGCACATCGCGCTCGCCACGAACGACATCCTGCGCACCGTCGACGAGATGCGCGCCGCCGGCGTCGAGTTCCTGACCACGCCGGACTCGTACTACGACGACCCCGAGCTGCGCGCCCGCATCGGCCAGGTGCGCGCGCCCATCGAGGAGCTCAAGTCCCGCGGCATCCTGGTCGACCGCGACGAGGACGGCTACCTGCTGCAGATCTTCACCAAGCCGGTGCAGGACCGCCCGACGGTCTTCTTCGAGCTGATCGAGCGCCACGGCTCGCTCGGTTTCGGCAAGGGTAACTTCAAGGCGCTCTTCGAGGCCATCGAGCGAGAGCAGGAACTTCGCGGAAACCTGTAACACTGTCCGGGTGACGTATCCGGGCCAGCCGCAGCCGGGTGGTGTCCCGAACTACGGGCCGCCACCCGGACATCCGCAGGGTTATCAACAGGGTTATCCACAGAGCGCCCCGCCGCCGGCCGGTTATCCACAACCCATCGGCTACGAACAGCCTGGTTATCCACAGCAAGGGGCGCCGTTACCGGGTTATCCACAGCCCGGTTATCCACAGGGTCCGTACGGCGTGCCGCGGGCCGTCGTGGCGATCGCCCCCGACGGCCGGCCGGTGGCGAGCTTCGCCGACCGGCTCCTCGCCTTCCTGATCGACACCGCGGTGCTCGCGGGCGTCAACATCGTGCTGCTGATCCCCACCATGATCGCGATCTTCGTGGTCATCGCCGGCGCCGCCTCAAAGGTGCAGACCGACCCGGTGACCGGCGAGGTGACCAGCTCGCCGAGCGCGGGCGTGCTCATCGGCGTGCCGCTGCTGATCGAGTTGGGCTACGTCCTGCTGACCTTCGTGGCCGCATACGTGTACTACGTCGAGATGTTCGGCCGGACCGGCGTCACCTGGGGCAAGCGGGCCATGAAGCTGCAGCTGATCCGCGCCGCCGCCCCGGCCGCGCCGATCGACCGGGGTGTGCTGGTCAAGCGGTGGGCGGTGCAGTTCCCGGCGGGGCTCGTCCTCCCGTTCTTCTCGTGGGTCGACGGACTGTGGCAGCTGTGGGACAAGCCCTACCAGCAGTGCCTGCACGACAAGGCGGCGGGCACCATTGTGGTGAAGGTCGGATGATCTGGTGAACATCGGATGAGCAGCGGCACGGAGGCGGAGGCGGCGTGACAGCGCCTGGGTGGTACAAGGACCCTGCGGACCCGGACGTCCAGCGGTACTGGGACGGCGAAGGCTGGATCGGCGAGCCCGTTCCCGCCTCGGAACCGACCCCGGCGGAGCCGCCGAAGGTCGCCGAGCCGACGCCGAGCACTCCCGAACATAACGGACAAAATACTCAAAGCACGCTGCCGCCCATCGTGACCATCCCGGGCACGCCGCTGCCGCAGGGCGCCGTGGTGCTCCCGCCCGGCACGCCGATCCCGCCCGGCGGGTTCCCCCCGGGCCGGCTGCCACCGGGCGCGATCGTGCTGCCGCCGGGCACGCCGCTACCACCCGGGCTGCTGCCGCAGGGCGGCCTGCCGGCCAGCGCGGTGCAGGTACTGCTGCCGCCGCAGCCGGGGCTCCCGAGCCCGGCGGTGCTCCCGCACGGGCACGCCCTCGCGCCGCTGGGATCGCGGCTGATCGCCCGGCTCATCGACATCCTGATGGTCGCGCTGCTCAACGCCGCGGTCACCGGCTGGTTCATCTACCAGTACGTCAAGGACGTCGGCCCGATCATGGCCGAGATCTGGCGCCGGCAGCTGGCCGGCGAGCCCATCAACGACCTGGCCACGCCCGAGCGCGCCAGCTACCTGCAGATCGTGATCCTGATCCTCATCGCGGCGCTGTGGTTCGCCTACGAGGTGCCCGCGATCGCCGGCAGCGGCCAGACGCTCGGCAAACGGCTGCTGAAGATCAAGGTCGTCGGCCTCGACAGCGACAAGCCGCTCGGCTTCGGCCGGGCGATCCGCCGGTGGAACCCGCTCGGCCTCTCCGTGCTGCTTTGGACCTGCGGCGTCGGCTTCCTGCTGCAGTTCGTCGACAGCCTCTCGCCGGTCATCGACTGGCCACTGCACCGCGCCTTCCACGACCGTTCCGCCGGCACCGTCGTGGTGATGGCGGAGCCCTCGGAGCCCTCGGAGCCCTCCATCGACCCCCAGAACCAGAACCAGAACGCCGGAGACCAGTCATGAGCCTCACCCGCCCGGATCTCGACGCCCTTCCCGCCTACGTCCCGGGCCGCAGCGTGCCCGGCGCGATCAAGCTGGCCAGCAACGAGGTGCCCTTCGGCCCGCTGCCCGGCGTGGTGGAGGCGGTCACCGCCGCGGTGGCCGGCGTGCACCGGTACCCGGACATGGGCGTCACCCAGCTTCGCGGCCGCATCGCCGAGCGGCTCGGCGTCGACCCCGAGCGCGTCGCCACCGGCTGCGGCTCCGTCGCCCTCTTCGAGCACCTGTTCCGCGTCGCCTGCCTGCCCGGCGACGAGGCCGTCTACGCTTGGCGGTCCTTCGAGGCGTACCCGATCATCGGCGCGACCACCGCGGCCACCAGCGTCCGCGTCCCCAACACCGCCGAGCACGGCCACGACCTCGACGCAATGGCCGCCGCGATCACCGACCGCACCCGGCTGGTCATCGTGTGCAACCCGAACAACCCGACCGGCACCGCGGTGCGCAAGGCCGAGCTCGACGCGTTCCTCGACAAGGTGCCCGGCAACGTGCTGGTCGCCCTCGACGAGGCCTACCGCGAGTTCGTCACCGACCCGGACGTGCCCGACGGCCTGGTGGAGTACGGCGACCGCCCCAACGTCGTCGTGCTGCGCACCCTGTCAAAGGCGTGGGGCCTGGCCGGGCTGCGCGTCGGCTACCTGATCGGCTCGCCCCAGGTGGTCACCGCCGTGCGCAAGGTCATCACGCCGTTCTCCACCTCGCTCGCGGCGCAGGCCGCCGCCCTGGCCGCGCTCGACGCCGAGGCCGAGATGCAGCGGCGGGTCGACGTGGTCGTCGCCGAGCGGTCCCGGGTGGTCGACGCGGTCCGGAAGGTGTACCCCGAGGTGCCCGAGACCCAGGCGAACTTCTTCTGGCTGCCGCTGGGCGACAAGTCCGCCGAGTTCTCCGCCGCCTGCGAGCGGGCGGGCGTGATCGTCCGCGCCTTCCAGGGCGACGGCGTCCGCGTCACGATCGGCACGCCGGAGGAGAACGACGCCTTCCTGAGCGTGATCCTTTAGCCTCAGCCGATGCCCACCAGGACGACCGTGTCCTGGCTGAAGTAGTACCTGTCGTCGATCTCGGATTCCTTGGTGGTCTGCAGCCGCTCGATCACCAGGTATCCGGCGTGCAGGTAGAACATGCTGTAGACGAACCGGTCCGCGGGCCGGATGCGCAGCTCGGTGCTCGACGTGACGGCCCCGGTCTCCAGGTTGAGCACCAGCAGCTGATACTCGTTGTTGATCAGATAGATGTTGCGCTGGTCGCCGCCGATCAACCGGCCGGCGACCTCCGACATCCACAGCCGCTTGCCGGTGCTGCGCGAGAACGCCCAGACGTACCCGCCGGTCATCTGCTCGGCGATGACGTCCCCGACCACGACGACGTTGTCCTTGTCCGCGACCGGCTCCGGCTTCACCACGTGGTCGGCCCCGAATGACCAGTACGCCGGCGTGATCGTGCCCACCCCCGAGGCGGCGTCGGTGTACGTCACGACGTCCCCCGTCGGCGCGGCCTTGAACATCGCGCAGCCGGACCGCCCGAGCTGGCACGACGTGGGCTCGATGAACCAGTTGGTGACGTTCTCGCCGATCGACGCGCCCGGCGGCCGCCAGGTGTTGAGCAGCACCCCGCTCGCCGCGTCGTAGATCTCCAGGGTCGCCGGCTTCGCGCAGGTGTTCTTCACGAAATACGCGTCCCCGCCGGTCCAGTTGTTCGTCCGGCACCCCGGCTCGGTGGTGAACGACCGCGTCCACCGCACCTCGCCGTTCACCGGGTCGATGCCCTCGGCCACGTCCTTGCCCGTCGCGATCACGACCGGCTGCTGGTCCACCGCCGACGCCGACACGAACAGGTCCTCGGGCGCCCACATCGTCTTCGCGCCGGTGCGCCGCCCCTTGAACGACTCCCCGTCCGCGGGCTCGATCTTCGTCTGCCAGACGATGTCACCCTTCTCCGCGTCCAGCGCGACGATCTCCCCGTCCGACCACTTCGTGACCACCACCGACATGCCGACCCCGCTCGCCAGCTTCTCCACCTCGACGATCGAGACAACCTCGGCCGGCCACCGCCGGTACGACCAGTGCGGCGTCATCATCCGCTGCGCCGTCACCGGCGTGTCCGCGAACACCCGCCGCTGCTCGGTGTAAACCCGAAGCCGCCCCTCCACAATCAACGGCGCCGACGCCAGCTCCGCATACTGGATCGACTTGATCGGCTCCGGCGACGGCACCGGCTTGTCGGCCCGGCTCACCGTCTCGGCCGGCTTCAGCGTCCGATACGCCGTGATCCCCATCGCGGCCACCACCACGAGGACGAGCAGCCCGGTGAGCACGAAGCGCACCGGCCGCGACCAGCTACGCGGCGACACAAGCCGACGCAGCCCCGCACGAGCCGTCCCCATAACCACCTCCGCGGGGCACCATACCCGGCGCATGTCGCAATCCGCTCACGGCGACCGTCGATCCGCAGAAGACTCACACCCGCTTCCCACCGCCCACCCACACAGACCAACCGTCAATTGACGGTCGCTCTTCGCCCCCTTCGCCAACCGACCCGGCTCGCGGCGCGGCCGGCGCCAGGCAACAGACAGACGGCAGACGGCGGCGGAAAGCAACGGACGGCGGACAGCGGGCCAGATTCACCCGAACGTTGTCAGCCAGGGCGAGACAGACGCGGCCGGCGCCGCACTCGGCACGGCAACCGGCAGTGCCGTCATCGGTAACGCCGTCGCTGGTACCAGCGTCCCCGGAAGCGCGGCCCGGGGCGTCGGCATCAGCCGGAACCGATCGGCGTGACCGGGGCAACGGGATCCGCGGCCGGCGCCGTGTTTCACGTCACTCGGGCTCGGTGATGGTGCCGGTCACCTCCCCGAAGCCGATGCGGGTGCCCTCCGGGCCGGGTGCGGTGGCGGTGATCGTGACCGTGTCGCCGTCGAGCAGGAACTTGCGCGTGGTCCCGTCGGCCAACTGCAGCGGCCGGGATCCGTTCCAGGTGCGCTCGATGAAGGAACCGGTCTGGTCGGATCCGGGGCCGGAGACGGTGCCCGACGCATACAGGTCGCCGGTGCGCGCCCAGGCGCCGTTCACCGTCATGTGGGCGAGCTGCTGGGCGGGCGTCCAGTACATCCCGGCGAACGGCGGCCGCGACACGAGCGTGCCGTTCCAGAAGACCTCGAGGTCGATCGCATACCCGTAGTGCTCGCTCGCCCGCAGGTAGGGCAGCACGGCCGGCTCCTGCGCCGGCCCCGGCACCCGGGCCGCGTCGAGCGCGTCGAGCGGCACCACCCAGGGCGAGATCGACGTGCGGAACGACTTGCCCAGGAACGGCCCCAGCGGCTGGTACTCCCAGGCCTGCAGGTCCCGCGCCGACCAGTCGTTGACGAGCACGGCGCCGAACACGTGCGCCCGGAAGTCGTCGATGGCCACGGCCCCGCTCGACGGCACCCCGACCACGAACCCGACCTCGGCCTCGATGTCCAGGCGCGCCGACCGGCCGAACGTCGGCGCCGGCTCGTCGGGTGCCTTGCGCTGCCCGCACGGCCGCGGCACGTCGGTGCCGGAGACGACCACGGTGCCGGCCCGCCCGTGGTATCCGACCGGGAGGTGCTTCCAGTTGGGCAGCAGCGCCTCCCCGCCGGGCCGGAACAGCCGCCCGAGGTTGGTGGCGTGCTCCTCCGACGAGTAGAAATCGACGTAGTCGGCCACCTCGAACGGCAGCTCGAGCCGCACGTCCTCGACCGAGATCAGCAGTGGCTCGACCGCCTCCCGATGCCGGTTGGTGCTGAGCAGCTCGGTGAGCCGCTCGCGCACTCTCGACCACACGGGCCGCCCCGTGCTCATGAACCGGTTGAGGGTGGCCTGCCCGAGGAACGCCCCGCCCGCGTCGATCAGCCCCCGCCCCTCGGCCGCGGCCAGGTTGAGAATCCGGTCCCCGATCCGCACCCCGGTCCACCGGAATCGGTCCTGCCCGAACGCGCAGTAGGGCAGGTTGTGCACCCCGAACGGCTCGTCATCGGCCAGCCCCAGCCAGCTCGCCGCCCCGCTCACGCCGCCACCTCCTTCGGCGCGGTGAGCCGCGGCCGGCCGAACAGGCCGAGCGTCGTCAGATCCGTGCTCACGCCGTCGCCTCCTTCGGTGCGATGGGGCGCGGCCGGTCGAGCAGGCCGAGCATCGTCAGGTCGGTGACCGGGTCCTGGACGCTGCAGCTGCCGAAGCCCACCCACAGCGGGCGGTCGCGGTCCAGCGCCGGGCGGACCCGGTCGGCCAGCGGCGGGCCCTCCGTGGCGGCCAGGATGCCGGCCAGGTCGGACGGCTCAGCGCCGTCGGCGGCGGCCAGGACGGCGGCCAGAATGTTGAGGAAGCCGTGGTGGACCAGGCCCGTCTCGGCGTCGGTGTGCCGGACCGCGTGGTGCAGGCCGGCGGTGAGCTTGAACGGCACGTCGCGGTCGCGGCAGGCACAGATGACGGCGGCGAGCTCAACCGGAGTGGGGAACAGCTCCGCGGCGAGGCCGCCGGTGCGGAACTTCGCCGCGGCGGGAAGGCCCTCGGCGCGCAGCGCCGCGACGGCGTCGAGCGCGGACATGAGGCCCCAGGCGAGCGGCACCTCGAGGTACCAATGCCGGGGTTCTTCGCTCTTCCTCATGAGCGCCGCGAGCCGCTCGATGCCGGGCAGCGGGTCCTCGCCCCGCTTGGCCATGGGGCTCTCGATCTGCCGGGTGCCGGCGGGCAGGTCCCCGATCGCGGCCTCAACGGCGGCCGGCTCGCCGACCAAGCCGACGGCCGTGCCGGGCGGGGCGAGCGCGCGGAAGGCGTCGCGGTCGGCGAGCGGGATCAGCAGCGGCCCGATGAGCGGCGCGAACCAGCTCTCGCGGTGCCGGGCGTGTGCGGGCACGGCGTCTTCCAGTGCGGCGCTGCCCGGCGGGAACACGGCGGCGTCGTCGACCAGTGCGGTCAGCAGGGGTGGCACTGCGTTTGACACGGCTTCCGAATCTAGTGGACGCTTTACAGGGCGGACAACTTCGTCCGTTATCCGGACACTCCGGTGAGGAGGGCCGTGATGCCGTACTACCGCCGCGTCGGCGAGGTGCCGCCGAAGCGCCATACCCAGTTTCGCCAGCCGGACGGCTCGCTGTTCATGGAAGAGCTGATGGGGCAGGAGGGTTTTTCGAGCGACTCTTCGCTGCTCTATCACCGCAATCGACCGACGGCGATCATCTCGGCCGTGCCGTTTGAACCGCCGGCCTGGTCGCGGGTGCCGAACCTGCCGCTCAAGCCGCGCCATCTGCAGACCGCCAAGATCGGGGGCGGCAAGGCGGACCCCGTGCTCGGCCGCCAGCACCTGCTCGCCAACGACGACGTGCGCATCTCGTACGTCGAGGCGTCGGAGCCGTCGCCGCTCTACCGCAACGCGATCGGCGACGAGTGCCTCTACGTCTCGGCCGGCGCCGTCACCCTCGAGTCGACCTTCGGCGTGCTGGAGCTGACCGAGGGCGACTACGCGATCATCCCGACATCGGTGATCCATCGGCTGGTGCCCAAGGACGGGCCGGTGAAACTGCTGGCGATCGAGGCTACTGGACACATCGGACCCCCGCGGCGCTATCTCTCCGTGCGTGGACAGTTCCTGGAGCACGCGCCCTACTGCGAACGCGACCTGCGCGGCCCCACGGCACCCATGCTCGTCGAGGGGTACGACATTTCTGTGATGGTCCAGCACCGCCGTGGCTGGACTGAGCACATTTACGCAAATCACCCATTTGACGTCGTGGGCTGGGACGGCTGCCTCTACCCGTGGGCGTTCTCGATCCACGACTTCGAGCCGATCACCGGGCGCCTGCACCAGCCGCCACCGGTGCACCAGACCTTCGAGGGCCCCAACTTCGTGATCTGCTCGTTCGTGCCGCGGAAGGTCGACTACCACCCGCTGGCCATCCCGGTGCCGTACAACCACCACAACGTCGACTCCGACGAGGTGCTGTTCTACACCGGCGGCAATTACGAGGCCCGCCGCGGCTCCGGCATCGAGCTTGGCTCGATCTCGCTGCACCCGAGCGGCTTCACCCACGGACCGCAGCCCGGCGCGGTCGAACGCGCGATCGGCGCCGAGGCGTTCGACGAACTGGCGGTCATGATCGACACGTTCCGGCCGCTCGACCTGTGCGAGCCGGCGCTCGCCATCGAGGACGCCGGCTACGCATGGACGTGGGCCCGCAACGGGTGAGTCGGCTCAGTGTTCGTTGACCCGGTCGGCGGTCACCCGGCAGACCACCCGGACGTTGTCGGAGTGCTTCTCGACCCAGGGCTTGCCGTCGTACGACCGGCTCAGCTCGTCGATGAGCTCCGGCCCGCCCTCCTCGGTGAGGGTGACGGTGCCGCGCACCTCGACGTAGCGGTACGGGTTGGCCGGGTCGTACACGCAGATCGAGACCCGCGGGTCGCGCTCCATGTTGCGGGTCTTGCGCCGCCCGCGGATCGTCGAGAACACGACGTCACCGGCGTCGTGCTTGCCCCAGATCACGCTGCTCTGCGGGCCGCCGTCCGGGTTGACGGTGCTGAGCACGAGGAAGGCCCGCCGGTCGAGCAGTTCGTGAAGCGTGTCGTTCATCTATCCCTCTTTCACGATCGGGTAGATCAACGCTACGGCCGTGGCGGCCAGGCCCTCACCCCGGCCGGTGAATCCCAGGCCGTCGGTGGTGGTGCCGGACAGCCGTACGATGGCGCCGATCGCGTCGTGCAGCGTCGCCTCGGCCTCGGCGCGGCGCGTGCCGACCTTCGGCTTCACGCCGATCACCTGCACGGACACGTTGCCGATCTCGAAGCCCGCGTCACGCACCCTGCGGGCGGTCTCGCGCAGCAGGGTGACCCCCGCGGCGCCCGCCCACTCGGGCCGGCCCGTGCCGAAGTTCGCCCCGAGATCACCCAGGCCGGCCGCCGACAACAGAGCGTCACAGATCGCGTGCGCAACGACGTCGCCGTCGGAGTGCCCGGCGAGTCCGTCCACCCCCTCCCATTTGAGGCCGGCGACCCAGCACTCCCGGCCGGATTCGAAGGCGTGAACGTCCGTGCCGTTACCGATCAGCATCACGTCGGGAGGGTACGACGATCGGTGTGCGATCGTGAACTTCCGGTTGCCGAACCGATTTCGGACTCGGCATCTCGGCGTTCCGGGCCTAGTCTGGATCGGGTGCGCAGCGACCAGACGACCCCGACGAGCCACAAGCAGTGGTGGCGCACCGGAGCCGCTCTTCGCTTCGGTCTGCTCGCCCTCCTTGTGGCGACCCTGTCCGTGGTGATCATCATCGTGCACCCGAACCGTGCGTCTCTGGTGCACGCGATCGGTCCCAGCCATCCGATGGCCCCGATCATCGCGATCGCGGGCTCGGCCGTGCTCACCACCGCCCTCGCCCCCCGCACCCTGCTGGCCGGCGTCGGCGGGGTGCTGTTCGGCTTCGCGGGCGGCGCGCTGTACATCATGCTCGGCGTCACCCTCGGCGCGCTGATCGCCCACTCGCTAGGGCGGCTGCTCGGCCGCGACTTCATGGCCCGCCACCTCAGCGGCCGGCTGCTCGCGATGGAGCAGGCGGTCGCACAGCGTGGCGTCTTGGCGATCGCGATCTCGCGGATGATCCCGCTCGTACCCTTCGGCATCGCCAACTACGTGTTCGGCACCACGAGCGTGCGGATGCGCGCGTTCCTCACGGGCACGGTGGTGGGGGCGCTGCCGGCGACGCTGGCGTACTCCGCGCTCGGCGCGGCCACCGCGCGGGGCGACGCGCTCGGCATGTCGATCGCGGGCGCGATGATCGTGGCGCTGGGCGTCGGCGGCTCGGTGGGCAGCTTCCTGCTGTGGCGACGCCGCCCGCGCAAGAGCGGAGCTGCGGCCACCGCGGCGGCCTGAGCCTCGGATCAAGACCCCCTGGCGGGCGACCAACAGGCCGCAGCCACCGCGACGGCGGCGGCCTGAGCCCCTGCGACGCACCACAGCCCGCCCGGGCGTGCGATCTGCGTCGATTGCCGTGATCACGGAGAGCCCCGTGGCCGCCGAGCGAATGATCACGGAGCGCCACCAGCCAATTGAACAAGGCTCAGAGCAGCAGCGACGCCACGGCCAGGTCGAACCGCCGGGTGATCTTCATGGCGGCCTCCGCGCCGGGCACGGTATAGACCGCGACCCCGATCCGCTCCGCGAGTCCCGCGTCGTCGGTGTGCTCATCGACGGCCGCCTCGTGGGCCTTCATGAGCACATCCCGCCGGAACCCCTGCGGCGTCTGCACCGCCCGCAGTGACGACCGCTCCACCGTGTCCACCACAATGCCCGAATCGGACACCCGCTTGATGGTGTCGACCACCGGAAGAACGGGTATGACGGCGCCGTGTCCCCCACGAACCGCCTCCGCGACCGACTCCACCAGCTCCGGTGGCGTCAGCGCCCGCGCGGCGTCATGGACCAGCACGATGTCGAACTCGACGGGGACGACGGCCAGCGCCGCCGCCACCGAGGCCTGCCGGGTCGCCCCGCCAGCGACGACGGTGACCGGCGCGACCGGCGCGAGCAGCTCCTCCACGAAGGAGACTGCGTCGGCCGGCGCCGCGACCACGATGCAGCCGACGCTCGGCGCGAGCGCCAATCGGCGCACGGCGTGCACGAGCAGCGGCTCGCCGCCCAGGAGGCGAAGTGCCTTGGGGCCGCCGGGCCCGAGTCGGACCCCCATCCCGGCGGCAGGCACGAGGACCGCAACGTCACCACGCACAGTAGCGTGCGCCGTCACGTCGCGGTCCTCGGTCGAAGGGATAGCCGGGCTGGAATGTCAGGCCTCGGTCAACACCTTGTCGAGCAGCGTCTCCGCCTCGTCCTTGGTGCTCTTCTCGGCGAGCGCCACCTCGCCGACAAGGATGTCCCGAGCCTTGGCGAGCATGCGCTTCTCGCCGGCCGACAGACCACGCTCACGGTCGCGACGCCACAGGTCGCGCACGACCTCAGCGACCTTGAGCGGATTGCCGGAGGCCAGCTTCTCCAGATTCGCTTTGTACCGCCGCGACCAGTTGGTCGGCTCCTCGGTGTGCGGAGCGCGGAGGACGTCGAAGACCTTCGTCAGGCCTTCTTCGCCGACCACCTCCCGCACGCCGACGATCTCGGCGTTCTCGGCGGGCACCCGCACCGTCAGGTCACCCTGAGCGACCCTGAGGACGAGATATAGCTTCTCCTCGCCCTTGATGACGCGAGTCTCGATTGCCTCGATGAGTGCGGCCCCGTGGTGGGGGTAGACAACGGTCTCGCCGACACTGAAAACCATAGGTTCGAAACCCCTTTCGCTGTGTCTAGGGTAACACGGTCACGCGCTGTCGGCCCACCCCAGAGAGCAGCATTCGCGCAGGTCAGAACACATGTGAGTCCTCTTTCTCCCGCTTGACAGATATCGTGGAACCTGCTGTGTAGCGGATCAACAACCCGTAGCACCCACAAATGACCTGGCAGTCGGACATATCCGATTGATTACGGCAAGTGTCTCCCCGGCCACGCTGAACGTCCAGCACGGACACTCTCCGTGACGTGACCGGCGGCGGAGCGTAGATGATACGCACACATCTCGATGGAGTCACCCTCTGGCGCGAGGCGGTCGCGTGAGGGAAAGTTGAGGCAGGTGCGAGGAGAACAGCGATGGGCACGCTGCGCGGCGACAACGGCGGTGGTGAGCGACCACAAGAGGGCGGTGGCCTGCCCGACCTCCCGCCTGAGTGGGGAACGATCATCATTCCCGACGATGCCGGCGCACTCGATCACGAAGGCGCTTCGATCCGTCGGCAATTCCGTCGCGCCGCAATGCGCCGCCGCTGGCGCCGCCGGCTGCACCTGCGGCCCGAGCCCCTCCGCCGGACCACCGATGATTCACCCGGCCTGGCCGTCCCGCTGCTGATCATGTCGATCGCCGTCATCGCGACGCTGGTGAGCCTGTTCGCCGTGGCCTGGCCCGGGCGCGCCCCGAAGACCACGCCCCGCGTCGGCTCGCCCACCACGCCGGCGGTCGCCGTCTCCCTGGCCGGCGTCAGCCTGCAGGACCCCGACGGCGCGCCGGTGGCGCTGAAAGACCTCACCCCCGCGGTGATCCTGCTCGTCGAGGGCTGCACGTGCGAGAAGCTCATCAGCAGTACCACGGAAGCGGTCGCCGGCTCGGCGAGCACGGCGAAGGTCCTCGTCGTGGCGGTCCACGCACCCACCCTGCCGAGCGGGCTCAACGAGAAGGTGACCGTCCGCGCCCTCGCCGACCCCAACAACTCGGTGCGCGCCACGGTGCCCGCCCTGGCCGGCGACCGCACCAGCTCCGCCGTGCTGGTCGACGCCGACGGCCGGGTGATCAGGGCGACCCGCTCGGTCACCTCGCCGGACGAGTTCCGAGCCGACCTGTCAAAGCTGTAACAGCACCCCGTAGAGGGTCAGGCCGGGGCCGAACGCCAGCGCCACCGTCCTGCGTGGTGGCCCACCGGCGCGCCGGCGCAGTGCGTCGATGATCAGCAGTACCGTCGGCGAAGAGCAGTTGCCGTGCGCCGCCAGCGTGTCGCGCGACTCGGCCAGCGCCGACTCCGGCAGCGCGAGCTGATCGCGCACGACGTCAAGGATCCGCGGCCCGCCCGGGTGTACGGCCCACCCGTCCACGTCGGCCAGGCTGAGCCCGCGCGGCGCGAGCAGCCGCCCGACCAGGTCGGCGACGTAGATCGACAGCACGTCGGGCACCTTCGGCGACAGCCCCATGCGAAACCCGAGGTCGGTGACGTCCCAGGTCATGTGGTCCGCGGTCGCCGTGTCGGTGACGGCCGCGATGTCGGCAACGCCGGTGCCGGTAGCGCCCGGGACCAGCACGACCGCGGCCGCGGCATCGGAGAACAGGGCGTGCGCCACGATCTGCTGCGGATCGTCGGTCGGCGGCTGGACGTGCAGGCTGGTCAGCTCCAGGCAGAGCAGCACGGCCGGCCGGCCCCGCGAGACCACGTAGTCCGACGCCGCGCCGAGCCCGGGCAGCGCGGCGTAGCAGCCCATGTGCCCGATGAAGAGCCGCTGCGTGTCGGCCGCCATGCCCAGGTCGCGGGCCAGCAGGATGTCGAGGCCGGGCGTCGCGTACCCGGTGCACGAACACACCACGAAGAGCCCGATCTCGTCCGGCCGCAGGCCCGCGGCGTCCAGGGCGCCGGCGACGGCGTCCTTGCCCAGGGGGAGGGCCTCGG
This sequence comes from Dactylosporangium sp. NPDC048998, assembly GCF_043197855.1. Classification (NCBI taxonomy): domain Bacteria; kingdom Bacillati; phylum Actinomycetota; class Actinomycetes; order Micromonosporales; family Micromonosporaceae; genus Dactylosporangium; species Dactylosporangium sp. NPDC048998. Next base: position 520,311 of record NZ_JBICTV010000004.1, on the reverse strand, counting down.
TGAGATACCGGCTCATCCTTCTGGCGGTCGACCAGGACGAGGCGTCCTCGACCAGGGGGTTGACCGCCCCGTGCCGGGTGACCACACCCGAGTTGGCGAAGATCCGCTTCGCCAGCCCCCGGCGGGGCCCGTCGTAGTGCCGCTGGAAGAAACCGTCCCACACCTCGTCCTGGCGCATCAGCCCGGGAAACGTCACGTGCATCCCCGCGATGGCGGCACCTGTCACTGGCTCCCCTTCCTGCCGCGCCCCTGGTAGAGGATCGCGGTCGAGAACGTCGGCACGATCGGCACAGCATTGCGGCGGGTCACCAGCCAGCGAGCCAGCGCGGGCAGAGCCGGGCGGATGCCCCGCACGTCGAGCGGCACCCCGTGGCGGGCGCACTCGGCCCGCAGGCGCCGCGGATCGACGAACAGGGCGGGGTCGTGGATGCCGCGCACGGCGGGCACCACGGCCTCGGCGAGACGCACGGCGATGAGCCGCGACAGCGCCGTGTCGGCGAGAGTGTCGAGCACCAGCCAGCCGCCCGGCCGCAGGATCCGGCACGCCTCGGCAACCACCCGCGGCATGTCTGGCACGTGCTCGAGCAGCTCACCCGCACTCACCACGTCGGCGCTGCCGTCGGCGAACGGCAGGTGCCGCACGTCGGCGAGAACCGGCGTGACGCCGTGCGCAGCCGACTGCTCCAGGCCGGAGACGATCAGATCGACGCCGATATGGGTGTACCCCTTGCCGGCCACATGCGGCGCGAGCAGCCCGCCGCCGCAGCCCAGGTCGACCAGCACCGCACCGTCCCGCTCGGCCGGCGGGATCAGCCGTGCACGGGCACGCGCCAGCCAGTACAGCATCGACAGCGGGCTGCCGGGGCGCCACCACTCGCCGGCCAGGTCGTCGTACTGACCGGGATCGTTACGAGCGCGCCGCCGTGAAGGCATGAGACGAGCCTGACATGGAACCCCTCCGGCGGCCACACTTGCCGAATGTCGGTTGCGATCTCGCTGCTGCGGGCGAGTCATCCGGAGCCCGCGGCCGGCGTCACGGCGGTGGCCGCGCTGCTGTCGATCGGCCTCGAACGACCGGCGCCCGGCGTCGTCGCCGCGGCCGCGACGGTCCTGGCCAGCCAGCTCTCCATCGGGTGGGTGAACGACGCCCTCGACGCGCCCCGCGACGCCGCCACCGGCCGCGCGGACAAGCCGGTCGCGACCGGGAAGGTGTCGCGCCGGCTGGTGTTCGTCCTGGGCGCGCTCGCCGCGGCGGTGTGCGTGCCGCTGGGCTTCCTGTCCGGCCCGCGCGCCGGCCTGGTCTCCGCGCTGGCGCTCGTCTCCGCGCTGCTCTACGACTGGCCGCTGAAGTCGACGCCCGTCTCCGTGCTGCCCTACGCCGTGTCGTTCACGTGCCTGCCCGCGTTCGTGGTGCTCGGGGCGGGCCGGACGCCACCGCTGTGGCTGCTGGCCGCCGGCGGCCTGCTCGGCGCGGGCGCGCACTTCGTCAACGCGCTGCCCGACCTGGACGACGACGCGCGGACCGGGGTCCGTGGCCTGCCACACCTGCTGGGCCGGCGGGGGTCGCTGGCGGCCGCCGCGGTGCTGCTGCTCGCCGCCACCGCGGCGCTCGCGTTCGGGCCGCCGGGCCCGCCGCCGGTGCTGTTCTGGCCGGCCCTCGCGGCCGCGCTCATCGCCCTTTCCTGGGGTTGGTACCGCATGAGCCGCGACCCATCCTCCCGCGCACCCTTCCTGTCCGTCATTGCGGTGGCGCTGATCGATGTGGTGTTTCTGCTGATCAGCGGCCTCAACCTGGCGTAGGTCACCAAGCTCAAGGGTGGTCGTAATCGACCGATCAACGGCATCTAGGCTGTAGTGCGGCCACCCCTTGATTTGGAGGAACCAAGGTGACGCGTTCGACTCCGGCCACTCCGCTGGCCCGCCGCACCCTGCTGCGCGCCGGGCTGCTGGCAACGGCCGCGCTCGGCGCCGGCCTGCTCTCCGCCTGCGGTGCGGGCCAGATCACGCAGACCAACAACCAGGTCCCCGCCGTGCCGGGCATCAACGTGAACAGCGCCGACGGGCAGGTCGCGCTGCGCGACGGCGTCGTGGCCTACGCCGACGAGTACAAGACCGGCTCGACCGTCCCGATCAGCGTCCGGCTGTTCAACAACAGCACGCAGGCGGTCAAGCTGACCGGCGTCACGAGCGACAGCGGAAAGTTCGTCCTGGTCGGCGGCGCCAAGCCGGCAGCGGCCGCGGCCGCCCCGGCGCCCTCGTCCGCCTCGCCGTCCGGCTCGAAGAAGCCGTCGGGCAACGCCTCGGCGTCGGCGGACGAAACGCCGGCCGCCGACAGGCCGGTGGCGGCCCCGGCGCCGACCTCGGCCGGCTCGTCGAACATCTCCGTCGCGATCCCGGTCAACGGCGTCGTGGTGCTCAGCCCCTCGACCAACACCTACCTCGCCGTCGACAAGCTCACCGGCCAGCCGCTGCGGGCCGGCGGCGCGCTGAAGAACGTGGTGTTCACCTTCACCTACGCCGACGGCAAGACCACCACGATCACCCTGCCCAACCTGCCGATGACCCCGCCGCTCACCCCGCTGCCGAAGCCCAGCGCCGTGGTGCACAACGAGGGCGAGTGACCGTTTTTGTCGTACCCCTCGACTAGGTTCGGGGTGTGACGAAGACCAAGGGCGCCATCTATCAGTGCGACGTCTGCGGGCATCGGCCGCCGAAGTGGATGGGCCGGTGCCCGGAGTGCGGTGAGTGGGGCGCGATCCTCGAGCTCGCCGGCGGCGCCGCCGTCACCGGCCCGGCGGCCCTGCGTGCCGTGCCGTCCCGCGCCCCGCTCGAGCCGGCCCGCCCGATCGCCGAGATCAGCGCCGCGCCCGCCAAGGCGCGCCCGACCGGCGTCGGCGAGTTCGACCGGGTCCTCGGCGGCGGCATCGTCCCCGGCGGCGTGGTCCTGCTCGCCGGGGAGCCCGGCGTCGGCAAGTCCACCCTGCTGCTCGACGTGGCCCAGCAGTGGGCGATGCAGGGCGACAGCCCGTCCCTGGTGATCAGCGGCGAGGAGTCGACGAGCCAGGTCCGGCTGCGCGCCGAGCGCATCGGCGCCCTGCACGAGCGGCTCTATCTCGCCTCCGAGACCGACCTCTCCGCGGTCCTGGGCCACCTCGACGCGGTCAAGCCCGGCCTGCTGATCCTCGACTCGGTGCAGACCGTCTCCGCGCCCGGCGTCGACGGCGTGGCCGGCGGCGTCACGCAGGTCCGCGCGGTCACCGCCGCCCTGGTCGCCATCGCCAAGGAGCGCGGCCTGGCCACCGTCCTCGTGGGCCACGTCACCAAGGACGGCAACGTCGCCGGCCCGCGCGTGCTGGAGCACCTCGTCGACGTGGTCCTCAACTTCGAGGGCGACAAGCACTCCTCGCTGCGGATGGTGCGCGGCCTGAAGAACCGTTTCGGCGCCGCCGACGAGGTCGGCTGCTTCGAGATGCACGAGGGCGGCATCACCAGCCTGCCCGACCCGAGCGGCCTGTTCCTCACCCGCTACGCCGACGCCGTCTCCGGCACATGCGTCTGCGTGGCCATGGAGGGCCGGCGGGCGCTCGTCACCGAGGTGCAGACCCTCATCGGCGCCCAGATGCCGGGCTCGCCGCGGCGCACCGTGAGCGGCCTCGACTCGGCGCGGCTCGCGATGGTGCTCGCGGTGCTGCAGCGGCGGGCCGGGATCCAGCTGCACGACCGGGAGGTCTACGCGGCGACCGTCGGCGGGCTGCGGGTCACGGAGCCGGCCGCGGACCTCGCGCTGGCGCTGGCGGCGGCCTCGGCGGCGCACGAGCTGCCGATGCCGCCGGATCTCGTGGCGCTCGGGGAGGTCGGCCTGACCGGGGAGGTGCGGCGCGTGGGGGCCGTGCCGCGGCGGCTGGCGGAGGCGGCCCGGCTGGGGTTCCGGTTCGCGCTGGTGCCGCCGGGGTGCGGGCCGGCGGCCACCGGCGTGACTCCCCCGGGAATGCGGGTGCTGGAGGTCAACGACGTGCGGACGGCGTTGCACTATGCGGTGAAAGCCACGGCTGAGGAGGTCTAGAACCGAGGCCGGGGAGGCAGCCCCCTTGGAAACGTCGCTGTCCCGCGCGGGGCGCTCCGGGGAAACCACGGGCGCAGGGTGCGGCGGTGAAAGCAGACGACCCTAGACGTAGCGCTCCAGGATCGACGCCTCGGCCAGTCTCGACAGGCCCTCTCTGACGCCTCTTGCCCTGGCGTCGCCCACGCCGTCGACGGCCTGGAGGTCCTCCACCGTGGCGCCCAGCAGGCGTTGCAGGCTGCCGAAGTGCTCCACCAGGCGGTCCACCACCAGGGTCGGGAGCCTCGGGACCTTGGCCAGCAGGCGGAAGCCCCGCGGGGAGACACCGGCGTCCAGGGCGTCGCTCGCGCCCGGGTAGCCCAGCGACTTCGCCACAGCCACCAGGTCGATCAGCTCTGTGGCCGAGAGGGCGTCGAGTTCTTCCAGGGCGTCGTCCGACGAGCGGGTGCGGCGGCCCGTGGGCAGATAGTCGCGGATGACCAGGGTGCGGTCGGCCTCGACGCCGGCCATCAGCTCCTCGAGCTGCAGGGCCAGCAGGCGGCCGTCGGTGCCGAGTTCTACCACGTAACCGGCGATCTCGTCGGCGATGCGGCGCACCATCTCCAGGCGCTGGACCACGGCCACGGCGTCACGGACCGTCACCAGGTCCTCGATCTCCAGCGCCGACAGGGTGCCGCTGACCTCGTCCAGGCGCAGCTTGTAGCGCTCCAGCGTGGCCAGGGCCTGGTTGGCCTTGGACAGGATGGCGGCCGAGTCGTCCAGGACGTGGCGCTGGCCGTTGACGTACAGGCCGATGATCCGCATCGACTGGCTGACCGAGATCACCGGGTAGCCGGTCTGCTTCGCGACGCGCTCGGCGGTGCGGTGACGGGTGCCGGACTCCTCGGACGGGATCGTCGGATCGGGCATGAGGTGGACCGCCGCGCGGACGATTCTGGTGCCGTCGCTCGACAGGACGACCGCGCCGTCCATCTTGCACAGCTCGCGCAGGCGCGTCGCGGAGAACTCGACGTCGAGGGGGAAGCCGCCGGTGCAGATCTGCTCGACGACGCGGTCGTGGCCGAGCACGATGAGGGCGCCGGTCCGGCCACGCAGGATGCGCTCCAGGCCGTCGCGCAGCACGGTGCCCGGGGCCATCAGGGCCAGGGTGGCGCGCATGGGGTCGGCACCGGGCAGGGCGGCGGCCCAGCCCCCGATGAGGCCGGTGTTGGCGCCGCCCCTGCCGGGCTCGCGGTCAATCGGCACCTGCACAGTCTACGGATGGTCGGACATCCTGCGCTGGTGCGGTATCGACCCAGCCCGTAGGACGGCCGGCCTCGCCACGGCGGGCGGGGTGTCGCTCGCGCTCGCGGTGGCGCGCCGGCCCAGGGTCGGCGCCAACCACTTCGCGCTGACGGTCCGCCCCGGCTGGGTGCGCACGCTGGTGCTGCCGTGGTCGCGGGTCGGCGAGGTGGCCGCGATCGAGGTCGGCGGCGAGCGCTACCTCGCGATCCGCCTGCACGAGGGGCTCGACCGCACCGGCACCGACCCGGCGTGGGTCGACCGGACGGTGCTGCGGGAGATGGCGAAACTGAGCGAGCGCGCCGCGCGCGGCGTGAGCCTCGCCGTGCGCCTGCGGGACTTCAACGGCAGCCCCGACGGCCACCTCGCCGCCTTGGCCGCGTTCGCACCCGACCAGGTCCTGATCGCCAACAACCTCGGGAAACGCCAGCCCGACGCGCCCTAGGTGAGTTGCACCTGGACCGGCTCGCTGAACTTGGTGTCGAGGCGGCCCACGAGCTGGTACTTGCCGGCCGGCGGCGTCTCCCGGTTGGCGCAGCCGTTGTTCGTGGCCTTGCCGTTCCAGACGTTGTCGTACGACATCTCGATGTTCGGCTTCAGCACCGCCATGTGGCTGCCGTGCGGGGCGTTGCAGGCGTCGGAGGACCATATCTTGGCGGCGCCTACCTGGAGGTACAACTCTTGGGAATCGGCGCCGACGTCCCTGACGCAGTCGTGCGTCGTGATGTTCTTGATCTTCAGCGTGAACTTCAGGTAGGCGCCGCGGAACTGCACCGCCTGCTCGGGCGTGGCGACGAGCGACAGGTCGGCGTCGGCGCACGCGGGCACGGTCCCGGTGGGCGCCGGCGCGGACGAGGAGCCCGCGACCGCCGGGGCCGAGGACGCCGGCGGCTCGCCGGTCGTCGGCACCTGGATGGTGATCGTCGGCTCGGCCGCGTCGGACGTCGGCGTCCCGCCCGACGCCGCCAACGAGTTGTTGTTGGGATCGCTGCCGCCGCAGGACGTCCACAGCATGAGCGAGGCGACGACGAGCACCCCGCCGACGATCGCTCGACGCCGCCAGTAGACACCGGCAGGCAGCGGGCCAACGGTCAGCTTCATGATGCCACTCACCGTATCGGGGGAACGGCCCGTGATCGTGGCGGCACGCCGTGAGGAACGCTCAGAGATAGACCTTGCGGGCGTACACGGCGTGCGCCCCGGCGACGCGATCGAGGAACAGTAACCCTGCGCAATGGTCGATCTCGTGCTGCAGCGCCCGGGCCTCGAACGCGTCGGTGACGATCTCGATCTCCTCGGTACCGCCGGGCTCGTACCCCGCCACCACGAGCCGGTTGGCCCGTTTCACGTCGCCGGTGAGGTCGGGCACCGACATGCAGCCCTCGCGCCCCTTCTGCCACTGCGAGGCCTCCACGATCCGCGCGTTGCACAGCACGAACGCGCCGTGCACCGTGCGCGCCTTCGGGTGGCCGGTGACGTTCACGGCGAAGACCTGCGCGCCCACGCCGACCTGCGGCGCGGCCAGACCGACGCAGCCCGGCGACACGCGCATGGTCGCCACCAGGTCCTCGGCGAGCTGCAGAATCTCCGGCGCGGTCGGGTCGACCGGCTCGCCGGGGTTGCCCAGGACGGCGGCGGGCGCCCGCAACACCGGCAGGACGACCCCTGTCACAGCAGATCCGCGTCGGCCGGGCGCAACGTCACCTCGACGCCGAGGCGCTGCGCGGCGGCGCCCAGGGCGACCTCCAGCGCGGCCGGATCGGCGACGTCGACCTCGGCGACGACCACGTACAGGTGGCCGGACAGCCGCGTGGTCAGGTCGGTGATGTTGCCGCCGGCCTCGGCGACGGTGCGGGCGAGCGTGGCCACGATGCCGAGCTGGTCCGCGCCGTGGAGCGTGATCACATGGTGGCTGCCGGTTGGCTCGTGCACCGGCTCCTCCATGACCCCACGCACCGTCACCAGCAGCGTGCGGTCCGCGGTCAGCGGCTCCAGCGACGCCTCGATCTCCCCGGCGGCCGGCGGGCCGGAGCACACCAGCGTCATCGCGAAGTGGCCGCGCAGCCTGGTCATGGTCGAGTCGGTGAGGTTGAGGCCCAGGCGGGCGAGGATCTCGGCGACGTCGGCGATAATGCCGGGCCGGTCGTGGCCGATGACCGTGACGGCGTACTCGTTCACCGCTTTATCCTTGCGTATCGCCATCAACCAGAACACGCAGACCGCCATCGCGTCCACCGTGACGCGGTGGTACGACGAAAATGCCCGCGACCTCGCCTGGCGCCGGCCCGGCGCCTCCCCGTGGGGCGTGCTCGTCTCGGAGGTCATGCTCCAGCAGACCCAGGTGTCGCGGGTCGAGCCGGCGTGGCAGCGGTGGATGGAGCGCTGGCCGACGCCGGCGCACCTGGCCGCCGACCCGCCCGGCGAGGCGATCCGCGCCTGGGACCGGCTCGGCTACCCGCGCCGCGCCCTGCGCCTGCACGCGTGCGCCACGGCGATCGTCGAGCGACACAACGGCGAGGTCCCGCAGGACGTGGAGGCGCTGCTCGCACTGCCCGGCATCGGCACGTACACGGCCCGCGCCGTCGCCGCGTTCGCGTTCCGCCGCCGCCACCCCGTCGTGGACACCAACGTGCGCCGGGTCGTCGCGCGCGCCGTCGCCGGGGTTGCCGACGGCGGCGCCGCCACGACCCCGGCCGACCTGCGCGCCGTCGAGGCCCTGCTGCCGGAGGACGACGAGGCGGCGGCCCGCGCCTCGGTGGCCTTCATGGAGCTCGGCGCCGTTGTCTGCACGGCCCGGGCGCCCCGGTGCGACGAGTGCCCCCTGACCGCGGTCTGCGCGTGGCGCCTGGCCGGGACGCCGCCGCCGGACGGCCCCGCTCGGCGATCGCAGCGGTACCACGGGACGGACCGATACGTCCGCGGCCTGCTCATGGCCGTGCTGCGGGCCAGCGACGACCCAGTCCCGGCGCCGAGCCTCGACGCCGTCTGGCCAGACGCGGAGCAGCGCCGCCGGGCGCTCGACGGCCTGCTCGCCGACGGCCTGGTGAAGCGCCGTAAGGAGACGTTCACCCTGCCTGGGTAGGTTGTCGCCCGGGCGGGTGGTCTTATTCACCGGGACGGATACCCTAATCGGGTACTCAAATCATGGCTCGTTCTCGCTACGCTCACTTTCGTGCATGTATCCGCCAGAGCGCGCCGGATCACGGCGATGATCGGCGCGTGCGTCGCGCTGGCCGTCGTGGTCGCCGCCTGCGACGACAAAGCCTCCGGCCGGGGACAGTCGAACGGCGCCGCCCCGGCGGTCTCGGCCTCGGCCCACGGCGCGGTCACCCCGTCCACCGACGGCGCCAACCCCGACGACTCCGGCGACCCCGGATCGCCACAGCCGTCCGGCGCCGGCTCCTCGGCGGGCAAGCCCACGCCGTCGAAGTCCAGCACCTCCGCGCCGCCGCCCGGCAACACCTACGCGGGCCGCCTGCCCAAGTTCGGCCAGCCGCCGGTGCCGCACCGGATCAACCTCCCCGAGGGCGCCAGCGACCCGTACTACGCCCGCATCCCGACCGACCAGCCGGTGGCGTTCCTCACCATCGACGACGGCTGGATCAAGCGCCCCGAGGCCCTGGAGCTGCTGCGCGAGTCCGGCGTGAAGGTGACGCTGTTCCTCACCATCAACGCCATCAAGGACAATCCGGGATACTTCAAGCAGCTGCGCGACGCCGGCGCCGACATCGAGGCCCACACGCTCACGCACCCCAACCTCAAGGGCAAGTCGTACGACTTCCAGAAGCGCGAGATCTGCGGCTCGGCGGACCAGCTCGGCACCCTCTACGGCAAGCGCCCGACCCTGTTCCGCCCGCCCTTCGGCGACAAGGACGCGACCACGCTGAAGGTCGCGCACGACTGCGGCCTGCGGGCGGGCTTCTTCTGGAAGGAGACCGTCGACAAGGGCATCGTGCGCTACCAGGAGGGTCACGCCATCCAGAAGGGCGACATCATCCTGATGCACTTCCGCGACCGCTTCGTCGACGACTTCATCGCCGCGCTCCAAGCGATCTCCGCCGCCGGCCTGACCCCGGCCCTGCTGGCCGACTACATGCCAGCCGCGTAACGCCGCTCTGCCCGCGTGCTTGCTTGCACCCGGCGTGGATGGCCGCTACATGGCGGCCGCGTAGGCCGCGCGCAGTGTCGCGACCTCGGTCACCGGCATCCGCAGCTCGCGCGCGATCGCGGCCCGCCACCCGTCGGGCACCGCGAACCACCCCGGCCGGCGCGCCAGCCCCTGCACGAACGGCGGCACCGCCCCCAGGTCCTCGGCGATGTCGAGCCGTACGGCGAGCCGCGCGTCCACGGCGGGCAGCCGCGCGAGCCGTCGCACGACCTCCCGGTCGTCGCCGTCCAGCCCCGCGAGCACGGCCGGCACGAGATACTCCGCGAGTCCCTGCTCGACCCGGGCGAGTGTCCGCAGCCGCTGCCGCCGCTCCGCGTCCGGCTGCTGCGCCAGCCACACCCCCGCCAGCGCGACGAGCCCGGGCCACCCGTTGGTCAGCAGGTGCAGGTCGGGCGCGAGCGCATCGGCCGCCTCGGCGTCCCCGAACGCCCCCGCCAGCACCTGGTACGTCTCGTCCTCCGCAAACACCAGCTCCCGCGCCGAGATCCGCTCGACCCCGGCGATCCCCGGCTCGTCGTCGGCCGCCACGACGACCCCGCGCCGCCTGGCCAACCACTCGAGCCCGGACCCGTCCGCCACGGTGACCCCGTCGATGGCGAGCACCCCGCCCGTTTCCCACTCGCCCGGGCTCTCCTCGGCGAGCTCCCATTCGCCGTGGTTCCAGCCGGCGAGATCGACCATCGCCCCGCCCCGGGCGGCCACCCAGGCGTCCAGCAGGGTGCTCTTCCCGGCGCCCGCCCCGCCCACGACGACGACCATGCCGTCCGCGGCGTCGAGCCGTCCCATCAGCGCGGGCCGCAGAATCGGCCGCGCGCCGGACCGCCGCCCGAATCGTCCGGACCCGAACGAAGGGCGCCCCTTACTCACGCGGGCAACATACCCGCCGCTCACCCCGCAAACGCACGCCGCGTCCCCCTCAACCCCTCCCGCGCCGCATCGCGACTCGCCGCCTCGCACGAAAGAAGCAGCAACCGCGGTGGCCGCTGCAGGGAAGCTGCGCGGTGGCGGAAGAGCGACGCGGAAAGGCCCCCGTCCCAAAGAGGACGAGGGCCTTTCCAAACGCTCGTGGCCGGACCGCGGTAGCCGATCTGCGCGGAAGCCGCGCGGCGGGGAAAGACCCCGCCGCGCGGACCGTCAGACGTTACGCGGCCGGCTCGTCGGCGGAGCCGCCGCCGGACAGCTCGGCCGGGACCGCGTCGGGCACCGCGCCCGGGCGGTCGGCGCCGTCGAAGACCAGCTTGGCCTTCTCGAACTGGGCCGGGTCGCCCTCGCAGTCGATGACCACGATCTGGCCCGGGCGCAGCTCGTTGAACAGGATGCGCTCGGACAGGGCGTCCTCGATCTCGCGCTGGATCGTGCGGCGCAGCGGCCGCGCGCCCAGCACCGGGTCGTAGCCCTTGTTGGCCAGGAACTTCTTGGCGTTGTCCGTCAGCTCCAGACCCATGTCCTTGTTGCGCAGCTGGGTCTCGATCCGGGCGATCATCAGGTCGACGATGCCGAGGATCTGGTCCTGCATGAGCTGGTGGAAGACGATCGTGTCGTCGATACGGTTGAGGAACTCCGGGCGGAAGTGCTGCTTCAGCTCGTCGTTGACCTTCTGCTTCATCCGCTCGTAGTTGGACTCGTTGTCCTCCGACGCCTGGAAGCCCAGGGACACGGCCTTGGCCACGTCGCGGGTGCCCAGGTTGGTGGTCAGGATGATCACCGTGTTCTTGAAGTCCACGATGCGACCCTGACCGTCGGTGAGCCGACCGTCCTCGAGGATCTGCAGCAGGGTGTTGAACACGTCCGGGTGGGCCTTCTCGATCTCGTCGAAGAGGACCACCGAGAACGGCCGGCGGCGGACCTTCTCGGTCAGCTGGCCGCCCTCGTCGTAGCCCACGTATCCGGGAGGCGCGCCGACGAGGCGGGACACCGTGTACCGGTCGTGGAACTCGGACATGTCGAGCTGGATGAGCGCGTCCTCGGACCCGAAGAGGAACTCGGCGAGCGCCTTGGACAGCTCCGTCTTCCCGACGCCGGACGGGCCGGCGAAGATGAACGAGCCGGACGGGCGCTTCGGGTCCTTCAGGCCGGCCCGGGTGCGCCGGATCGCCTTCGAGACCGCCCTGACCGCGTCCTCCTGGCCGACGAGGCGCTTGTGCAGCTCGTCCTCCATGCGCAGGAGGCGGGCCGTCTCCTCCTCGGTCAGCTTGTACACCGGGATGCCGGTCCAGTTGGCCAGCACCTCGGCGATCTGCTCGTCGTCGACCTCGGAGACGACGTCGAGGTCGCCGGCCTTCCACTCCTTCTCGCGCTGCGCCTTCTGGCCGAGCAGCTGCTTCTCCTTGTCCCGCAGCTGCGCGGCGCGCTCGAAGTCCTGCGCGTCGATGGCGGACTCCTTGTCGCGGCGCACCTGAGCGATGCGCTCGTCGAAGTCGCGGAGGTCTGGCGGAGCGGTCATCCGGCGGATGCGCATCCGCGCGCCGGCCTCGTCGATCAGGTCGATCGCCTTGTCCGGCAGGTAACGGTCGGAGATGTAGCGATCGGCGAGGGTCGCCGCGGCCACCAGGGCGGCGTCGGTGATCGTCACGCGGTGGTGCGCCTCGTAGCGGTCCCGCAGGCCCTTGAGGATCTCGATCGTGTGGGCGAGGGACGGCTCACCCACCTGGATCGGCTGGAAGCGCCGCTCCAGCGCCGCGTCCTTCTCGAGGTGCTTGCGGTATTCGTCCAGGGTGGTCGCACCGATGGTCTGCAGCTCGCCACGGGCCAGCATCGGCTTGAGGATGCTCGCCGCGTCGATCGCGCCCTCCGCGGCACCCGCACCGACGAGCGTGTGAATCTCGTCGATGAACAGGATGATGTCGCCGCGGGTGCGAATCTCCTTCAGAACCTTCTTCAACCGCTCCTCGAAGTCACCGCGGTAGCGGGAGCCGGCGACCAGCGCGCCCAGATCGAGGGTGTAGAGCTGCTTGTCCTTGAGCGTCTCGGGCACCTCACCCTTGACGATCCGCTGGGACAGCCCCTCGACCACCGCGGTCTTGCCCACGCCGGGCTCGCCGATGAGGACCGGGTTGTTCTTGGTACGGCGGGACAGCACCTGCATAACCCGCTCGATCTCTTTCTCCCGGCCGATGACCGGATCGAGCTTGCCCTCGCGCGCCGCCTGGGTGAGGTTCCGACCGAACTGGTCGAGCACCAGGCTCGTCGACGGGGCAGCCTCGCCGGGAGCGCCGGTGCCGGCCGCGGCCGGCTCCTTGCCCTGGTAGCCGGAGAGCAGCTGGATGACCTGCTGGCGGACCCGGTTGAGGTCTGCGCCCAGCTTGACCAGCACCTGGGCGGCGACGCCCTCACCCTCCCGGATCAGGCCGAGCAGGATGTGTTCGGTGCCGATGTAGTTGTGCCCGAGCTGCAGCGCCTCCCGCAACGACAGCTCCAGCACCTTCTTGGCGCGTGGCGTGAACGGAATGTGTCCGCTCGGCGCCTGCTGGCCCTGGCCGATGATCTCCTCGACCTGCTGGCGGACACCCTCCAGCGAAATGCCGAGGCTCTCGAGCGCCTTGGCCGCCACGCCCTCACCCTCGTGGATGAGGCCGAGCAGGATGTGCTCGGTGCCGATGTAGTTGTGGTTGAGCATCCGGGCTTCTTCCTGCGCCAGGACGACAACCCGTCGTGCTCGGTCGGTGAACCGCTCGAACATCCCTGCTCCTCACGTGCCGTGTCCGTCGCCGCCGCTTCTACGCGGAACCCCCGTCGAGCGGGGGTCGCCACGCCGAAGCTCTGTCGGACGCCAACGTGACCGTGCCATCACTCTATCGCCGCGGGCCGACACATTGCGGGTGTGCGGCGTTGCCGCACCTCCACATCCGGGGCGCCGGGACCCACGATCTCTAGTTGCCTACCCTCCGGGAACCGCGTGTACCCGGTGCTTCTGCCCAACGTTCGCATCTCCTGGCCTGTTCCAGCACTCCCGCCGGTACGCCAAGAGCGAAATCGGGCGACCCAACGGCGAACACCCACCGTAACTGAACCGCTACGATGGGTGTCTGAACTCTCTAGAATCGAACAGCTTGGCCTGAACGTCCCCTTAGCAGACCTCGACCGGACGAAACGGTCAACGGGGGCTATCGGCCCGCTTCGGCGTTATAGCGGTCAACGATTTCCTGCTTGATGCGACCCCGGTCGGACACCTTGATGCCCTTGTTCTGCGCCCATTCCCGAATCGCCTTGTTCTGCTCGCGATCCGCGGCGGCACCACCCCGGCCGCGCGCGCTGGCCGCGCGCCCGCCGACAACGACGCCACCCCTGCCGACCTTGGTCCCGGCGGCCAGGAACGGTCCGAACGCATCGCGCAGCTTCGTTGCGTGCTTCTTGGACAGGTCGATCTCGTACTGCACGCCGTCGAGCGCGAACTTCACCGTCTCGTCGGCTTCTCCGCCGTCGAGGTCGTCGACCAGCACGTGGATGGTCCGCTTGGCCACTGTCATATTCCCTTCAAAGAAGCCCGCCCGCGATGTGCGAATGCAAAGATAACGCAGTAAGGCCGCGCTACGTCAACGGTACGCCGAAACTACCTCGCCCGCACCAGAAGAAAGCGATCGTTTCCGGCACGCGAAGGCGATCGATTCCGTGCCATCCCGCCACCGACCACCGGCGCGGATGTACGGAATGCCACCGGGCTGACGCAATGCGCAAGTCGGCGCCGATCCCCAAGCCCCGCCCGGCGCCACCCGGCAGGTCAGCGCGTCGGAAATAGCCCGGAAGCAATGCGGGCGTACAGATCCGTGTCGGGCACCTTGCTATGTGTGACCAAGTGCAGTGTCATCTAGCAACTGCAACATGGCACCGGAGGAGAATTCGGCAGGCGCGTACGGTTGGGGCGTGGACTTCGCAAAACACGCGTCCTCGTTCGGCGCGGCCGCCGCCCTCTACGACCGAATCCGCCCGCGCTATCCGGAAGCGGCGCTGCGCTGGGCGCTCGGCGACGAGCCACGCGCCATTGTCGACCTGGGCGCCGGCACCGGCATTCTGACCCGCCAGCTGGCCGAACTGGGCCACCGCGTCATCGCGGTCGAGCCGGACGACGAAATGCGCCGGCAGATCGGCGGCGATGCCCGGCCCGGCAGCGCCACCGCAATTCCGCTCGGCGATGCCACACAGGACGCCGTCACCGCCGGCCAGGCATATCACTGGTTCGCCGGCGAGCCCGCCCACGCCGAGATCGTCCGCGTGCTGCGCCCCGGCGGCTTCTTCGTGCCGATCTGGAACGTGCGCGACGAGTCGGTGCCGTGGGTGGCCGAGCTGTCCGAGGTGTTCGACGGCCACCGGGCCCGCTCCGTCATCGACGAGCGCCATCTGCCCCCGGAGCAGTTCGGACCCCTATTCGCCGCCGCGGAGCTGCGCCTTTTCCACTGGAGCACGCCGCACACCGCCGATTCCCTGGTCGAGCTGATCCGATCCCGCTCCTATTATCTCGTCTCCGACGACGACACCCGCGCCGCCCTGGAGCGGCAGGTCTGCGAGCTGGCTTCGCGCGAGTTTGGCGAACGGGAATACTTCGATCTGCCATATGTCACATACGCATATCGCGCCGCGAAGGTCTAGGTGTTGCGCTCGAATATCAGGCGGAGACCGATCAGCGTGAGCATCGGCTCGTGATGCGTCACACTCTCGCACTCCCCGATCACGATCGACGCCAGCCCGCCGGTGGCGACGACCGCCTTGACGTTGCCGCCGAGCTCCGCGGTCACCCCGCGCACCACCCCGTCGACCTGGCCCGCGAAGCCGTACACGACGCCGGCCTGCAGGCACTCGACCGTGTTCTTGCCGATCACCCGCGGCGGCTTGACCAGCTCGACCTTGCGCAGCTGCGCGGCGCGGTCGGCCAGCGCGTCGACGGAGATCTCGATGCCCGGGGCGAGGACCCCGCCCAGGAACTCGCCCCGCGCGGACACCACGTCGAAGTTGGTCGAGGTGCCGAAGTCCACGACGATCGAGGGGCCGCCGAAGAGGGTGTACGCCGCCAGGGTGTTCGCCACCCGGTCGGTGCCGACCTCTTTCGGGTTGTCGATGGCGAGCTGAACTCCGGTGCGCACGCCGGGTTCCACGATCACCGTGGGGACGTTCCCGTAGTACCGCTGCAGCATCGTGCGCAGCGAGCGCAGCGCGGCGGGGACCGTCGAGCACGCCGCGATCCCGGTCAGGGACACGGCGTCGGTGGCCAGCAACCCCCGGTAGAGCAGGCCGAGCTCGTCCGCGGTCGCGCGGGCGTCGGTCTTGATCCGCCACGAGTGGACGATCTTCTCACCCTCGAACGTGGCGAGCACCGTGTTGGTGTTTCCGATGTCGATGCACAGCAGCACCCCGGAAGCCTAACCAACGACCGTTCAATTACGATCGCGTGCCAATGATCTCGAACGCCCGCACGCTGCTCGCACTGCTCCCGGTGGTCACGCTGGCGTTCGCCGCCGTCGCGCTCCGCCCGCGCGCCGAGGCCGATCGTCGCCTCGCGGTCGTCCGCGCCGCCATCGCCGTCGCGTGCGGCACGGTGCTCGGCGTCGAGCTACTCTCCCTGCTCAACCTGGTCTCCGCGGGCCCGGTGATCGCCGTGTGGTGCGTTGCGGCGGCCGCGACGGGCTGGCTGGCCTGGCGCGGCAAGACCGACATCCGGTCGTTTTTCACGAAAAGTCCACCCGACGCCCGCGTCCGCGTCCTCATGGGCGCTGTCGGGCTCCTCGTCGCCGCCGAGCTCGTCCTGGCCCTCGCCTCGTCGCCGAACAACTACGACTCCAACAGCTACCACCTGCCCAAGATCGAGCACTGGATCGCCGACGGAAACGTCGGCAACTTCGCCACCGCGCAGACCCAGCAGCTCATCCTCGTGCCCGGCGCCGAGTTCCTGCTGCTCCAGCTGCGCCTGCTCACCGGCGGTGACGGCACCCTCAACCTGCTGCAGTGGGCCGCGGGCCTGCTCGGCGCGCTCGCCCTGGCCCGCTGCGCCGCCCAGCTCGGCGCCGGCCGGGCCGGCCAGTGGCTCGCCGCGGCCGTCTTCCTCACCGCGCCCGCGATCGTCCTGGAGTCCACCAGCACCCAGAACGACCTGGTCGTCACCGCCTGGATCGCCTGCGCCGCGACGATCGCCCTGGACGCGCGGCGCCGCCCCGCCACCGCCGCCGACGTACTCGCCCTCGCTGGCGCCGCTGGCCTGGTCATGGTGACCAAGTCCACCGGCCTCATGGCGCTGCTGCCGGTGCTGGCCTACTGGGCGGTCTGCCAGCTCAGGCGAAAAAAGATCAAGCCGACGTTGTACGGCGGGTGCGCCGTCGCCGCCGCCTGCGCCCTGCTCGCCGGGCCCTCGCTGCTGCGTGTCCAGGAGGCGTTCGGCTCCCCGTTCGGGCCGCCCGGCTACCGCACCGCGCTCTCCACCACCCGCCACGACCCGCCCGCGGTGCTGGTCAACGGCCTGCGGCTGGGCGCCTCGACGCTGCTCACCCCGGTGCCGCAGGTCAACGCCGCGGTCGGCGGCGCGGTCGTGCGCATCGCCGGCCTCGTCGGCGTGGACCCGAACGACCCGGCGATCACCCAGTGGCGCAGCGTGTTCCCCGGCGACCGGTGGAAGCCCGACGAGGACCGCTCGCCGTACCCGGTCCAGTCCGCCCTCGCCCTGCTCGCCACCGCGCTCGGCCTGTGCTTCCGGCGCACCCGGGGCTACGCCGCGATGGTGCTCGGCGCCCTCGTCCTGACGGCCGCGATCGTGAAGTGGCAGGACTGGGGCAACCGCCTGATCCTTCCCGCCTTCGCCGTCGCGACGCCCCTGGTCGGCTTCTACCTGGAAAAGGTGACAGGCCCGAACGACGACGCGGACCCGGGCGGGCGAGCCGGCCGGGCCGGCCGGGCGGGCCGGATCGTCGCCGGGGTGCTCGCGGCGGTCGTCGTCGGGGCCGGCGCCGTCCACGGATACGTCGCCGTGCTCTACGGCCAGCCGCGCCGCCTCGTCGGGCAAGGGTCGGTCTTCACGCTGGACGACTGGCAGGAGCGCTTCGTGCGCATGCCCGACCAGGCCGCCGGGTACCGCACCGCGATCGACCAGGTCCGCGCCAGCGGCGCCCGGCGGGTCGGGCTCGTGCTGGACGGGGACCTCTGGGAGTACCCCCTCCAGATCGAGCTGCGCGACAAGCAGCTGATCGAGCTCGAGTCCCGGGTCCCCAGCGAGCCGGCCGGGAGCGTCACGACGGTCGATGCGGTCATCTGCGTCTCCACCCAGGAGCTGTGCCGGGGCATCGTGCCGCAGGATTGGCGGTACAACCGCATCGACCAGTTCGTGACGACGGCCTTTCCGTCCCGTTAGGCTCCCGTCACTCAGTGCAGCCGCAGGTCCATCGCGATGTCGAGGATCGGCGAGGAGTGGGTGAGGCCGCCGACCGACAGGTAGTCGACGCCGGTCGCCGCGTACTCCGCGGCCGTGGCCAGGGTCAGGTTGCCCGTCGCCTCCAGCTCCGCCCGCCCGCCGACCGCGCTGACCACCTCGCGCAGCAGCTCCGGCCGCATGTTGTCCAGCAGCAGGAACGTCGCGCCGGCCGTGACCGCCTCGACGGCCTCGCCGACCGTGGTGATCTCCACCTGCACCGGCACATCCGGGAACGCCTCACGAACGCGTTCGTACGCGGCCGTGATCCCGCCCGCCGCCAGCTTGTGGTTGTCCTTGATCATGGCGACGTCGTAGAGCCCCATGCGCTTGTTGGTGCCGCCGCCCGCCCGGACCGCGTACTTCTCCAGGACCCGCAGGCCCGGCGTGGTCTTGCGGGTGTCGAGGACCAGCGCCTTGGTGCCCTCCAGCAGGTCCGCCCAGCGGCGGGTGTGGGTGGCGACGCCGGACATGCGGCACAGCAGGTTGAGGGCGGAGCGCTCGGCGGTGAGCAGTGCCCGGGTGGGCCCACTCACCGTGGCCAGCACATCACCGCGGGCCACCCGCTCGCCGTCCCGCCTCCTCACTTCCGCGGTGGTACCGCCGGACGCCGCCTCGAACACCGCCACCGCCACCCACAGGCCGGCCACCACGCCGTCGGCCCGGGCCACGATGTCGGCCTCGTCGGTCTGGTCCTCCGGAACGGTCGCCACGCTGGTCACGTCCAGGCCCTCGGGCCCGAGGTCCTCGGCCAGGGTGCGCCGTACGATCTCGTCCACGGCCGCGGGGTCGAGCCCCACCTTGCGAAGCTCGGCCTCGGTCTGGATCCTCACTGCGTCTTCACGCGTCCTCCCAGGTCTCGGTCAGCGCGCCGGCGTCGTCAAGGGCGGCGAGGAAGTGGCCCCGGTAGACGTCGCTGGCGTCTGGAAAGTCCTCCCGCCAGTGGCATCCCCGGGTCTCCTGCCGCTGCGTTGCGGCGGCGACCAGGGCACTGGCGACGGTGAGCAGATTGGTGGCCTCCCAGGCGGCCACGTTCGGGGTCGTGCGATCGAGCGACAGCTTCGTGAGCGCCTGCCCGGCCTGGTCGAGCGACTCGGCGCTGCGCAGTACCGACGCGTGCGCCGACATCGCGGCCTGCAGGTGCGGCCGGATCGACGGGTCCGCGGACCAGGCGGCGCGCTCCGGGGTGGCCGGGTCCGCCTGCCGGGGCAGGTCGCGCGCGATGTCCTCGGCGATGCGCCGGGCGAAGACCAGCCCCTCCAGCAGCGAGTTGGACGCCAGCCGGTTCGCGCCGTGGACGCCGGTGCAGGCGACCTCGCCGCAGGCGTACAGGCCCGGGATCGACGTCCGCCCGCGCAGGTCGGTCCGCACGCCGCCCGACGCGTAGTGCGCGGCCGGCGACACCGGGATCAGGTCGGCGGCCGGGTCGACGCCCGCGGCGCGGCAGGACGCCACGATCGTCGGGAACCGCGTCTCGAGGAACTCGCGGCCCAGGTGCCGCGCGTCCAGCCACACGTTGTCGGTGCCCTCGGCGCGCATGACCCGGTAGATACCCTTGGCCACGACGTCGCGCGGCGCCAGCTCGGCGAGCTCGTGCCGGCCGACCATGAAGCGGTTGCCCTCGGCGTCGCGCAGATACGCGCCCTCGCCACGCAATGCCTCACTCACCAGTGGCTGCTGGGAGTCGCGGTTGCCCAGCGCGAGCGCGGTCGGGTGGAACTGTACGAACTCGATGTCGGTGACCCTCGCCCCGGCCCGCAGCGCGAGCGCGACGCCGTCACCGGTCGACACGATCGGGTTGGTGGTGGCGGCGAAGATCTGCCCCATGCCCCCGGTGGCCAGCACGACCGCCCGCGCCATGACCGCGCCGACGCCGTCCTCGGCGCCCTCGCCGAGCACGTGCAGGGTCACCCCGCAGGCCCGCCCGCCGGCGTCGGTCAGCAGGTCCAGCACGAGCGCGTGCTCGATGAGGCGGATCCACGGGTCGCGGTGCACGGCGGCGTGCAGCGCGCGCTGCACCTCGGCCCCGGTCGCGTCGCCGCCCGCGTGGATGATGCGGTTGGCGTGGTGCCCGCCCTCGCGCGTCAGCATGAGCGAGCCGTCGGTGTTCCGGTCGAACTCGGCGCCCCACCGGATCAGCTCGCGCACCCGGGTCGGCCCCTCGCGCACGAGCACGTCCACGGCCGCCGGATCGCAAAGCCCGACCCCGGCGACGAGCGTGTCCTGCGCGTGCGCCTCGGGCGTGTCGAGCGGATCGAGCACCGCTGCGATCCCGCCCTGAGCCCACCGCGTCGACCCGTCATCGATGTTGACCTTGGTAACGACGGTGACGTGCAGCCCGGCCTCACGGAGGTGGAGCGCGGCGGTCAGCCCCGCCACCCCGGATCCGATGACCACGACGTCGGTCGGCTCGGCCCACCCGGGCTGTGGCCCGTCAAGCCGGCGCGGCACGATCGGCCCGTTCATGCCTTGAGTCATCCCTACAGTCAACATCACTCATACGGACGGCGGGTGGTGATGCTCGTCGCCCTCCCGTATCCCCTTCTCACGCTCGGTAATGCCACGAGGTCACCGGTCCGGCGGGTCGTCAGGCCAGTGGGAGTGGGGCCGAGCCGATGCCGCGCACGGTGGCCTTCAACGGCTTGGGGCTCATCAGGTAGCACGCGAACGCCTGGTCGCTGCCCAGCCAGTCCGACGCCGTCTTCGGGCCGGCCGAGCCCGGCGCCAGATCCTCGCGCGAACCGTTCTCCGGCAGGCCCAGGTATTTGAGGCCGACCGTCGTGCAACCCTTCGCCGTCGCCGACTTGACGGCCGCCTCGTCGAACGGGGCCTCCGGCGGGGTGATCGTGTACACGCCCGAGTACTCACCGTCGTGGGTTTCGGAGCACCCGACGTACCGAAGCAGATCTCCGCTCCGCTGCACACAAGCGATCGCGAGCGGTGAATCCTGCGCGAGCGCCCCCTTGAGCGTCCCCTCGTGGGCGGCGAACTGATCGCCGGTCGGGCCGGTCACCTCGGCCACGCCGCAGCCGAAGAACCCGTCGGTCGCGGGCTTGACCCACGACGCCACGATCTGCACCCGCGCCTCGTGCCAGCCGCCGGCGAGGAAGAGCGGCCCCTGCACGAGGCAGGCGCGGCGCGCCTGGGCGTAGAGCAGCGCCTGCGTGATCTTGACGTCGTCGCCCTTCGCGTCGTCGAGGCGATGCAGCAGGTCCTTGCCGACCTGGCCGACGTAGAACAGCTCGACGGTGTGCGCCCCGGCGCAGTCGACCGGGTCACCGACCCACGGCAGCGCCGCCTTGACCCCGTCGGCGTCGACCTTGTAGCAGGTCCCGGCCTTCGGCGCGCCGGCCGGCGGGCTGCTCGGGATGTCCCGCCCCTGTCCGCGCTCGTACATCCAATACACGCCGCCGCCGAGTAGCGCCACGACCACGACGATGAGGGCCACCCGCTTCATGAGGAAGCAGTCTGCGTTACCCGCCGGTAACTGTCCAGTCACGCGCCCGGCGTGAGACGGCGCTAAATCGTGCCGCTGCCGACGTTCTTGATCGAGCGCGACACCGTCTTCTTGTCGAAGAGCATCGCGTAGCAGCGTGCCGAGCGGTTGCCGCGGCTCCAGTTCTCCTCGTCGACCATCCAGAAGCCGATGCCGACCTGCTGGTGGTTGGTGAGCTGCGACGCGGTCATCCCCAGGTACTTCGCCCCCAGCGCCTCGCAGCCCGGGCGGATCGCGGTCTTGCGCTCGTCAGCGTTGCTCGGGAACGGGCGGTCGTTCGAGGTGTACGTCCCGACGTACTCCATGTTGTGTGTGCTCGTGCACGCCGTCGGCGTGTAGTCCAGCCACGTCTTGCCGTCGGTGTCGTAGACCTCCATCGCGCAGGTCAGCGCGAGCGGCTTGTCCCCCGTCAGCGTGCCCTTGAGGCTGCCGGTGCGGTTGACCGGCTTGTCGCCGTCGCTGACCACCTCGGCCAGGTCACACCGCAGGTAGCGGGCGCCGCTGGCCCACTGCGTCGAGGACGGGACCAGGACCAGCAGCTCGAGCCGGCCGTCGTGGTAGTCGCCGCCGAGGAACTTCTCGGCCTCGGTCGCGCACTTGGTCCAGCCGTCCTTGAGCGCCGCGCCCTTCGGCGGGGTCGTGCCGCTGGCCGCGCTGCCGGTGAGGTCGCCGACGTAGAAGGTCTCGCTCCCGTGCGAGGCCGAGCACGAGTCCGCCGGCTTGAAGGAGAACAGCGTGGTGGTGTCGGTCGCGAAGTAGTCGACGGAGGTGGTGTAGCAGGCGTCGACCGGCGGCAAGGGGACCTTCGGCGTGGCGAGCATCTGCCAGTTGTTGGTGAGGTCCCGGTCCGTGCCGGCGGGCGTGCCGCAGCCGGCCAGCAGGGCCAGGGCCATCGCCGGCACCAGCGCCGAGATCAGCTTGCGCGCCATCCTCGTCCGTCCTCCCCCAGCTCGGCAGATGCCATCCTGTCCGATGCCCGATCGGCCAGGAGCCGGACCGGGCGCAGGCAGTCTGCCCAACCATAGACGCGATTGGCAACACCGCGATAAAGGCCACGAAGCCAATGAAGGCGACGAAACCAGTAAAAGCGACGAACTCGACAAAGGCGGCTAGCGCCGAACGAGGTCGCCCCGGACGGGAGCACCCACCATTCCGGGCGCGGCGCCGGCCGCGTCTTGGTCGAGCGAGATCACGCGGTTGTCGGCGTCGACGTGCACGATGCGGGGCTGGTAAGCACGGGCGGCGGCGTCGTCGAACTGGGCGTACGAGATCAGGATGACCAGGTCGCCCGGGTGCACCAGGTGGGCGGCGGCGCCGTTGATGCCGATGACGCCGGACCCGCGCGGCCCGGCGATCACGTACGTCTCCAGCCGCGCCCCGTTGGTGACGTCGACGATCGCGACCTGCTCGCCGGCGAGCAGGTCGGCGGCCTCCATGAGGTCCTCGTCGACTGTCACGGATCCGACATAGTGAAGGTCGGCCTGGGTCACCGTGGCCCGGTGGATCTTCGACTTGAGCATCGTGCGGATCACGGCAGGTCCACTCCAAGGTTGTCGATCAGTCGCGTGGCGCCCACCCAGGCGGCGGTCAGGAGCCGAGCCGGGCCGTGCTGCGGCGCGGGACCGAGCATCGGGTCGGTGAGCACCAGGTAGTCGAGCTTGACCTCGGGGACCTTGGCGAACTCGGCCAGGCCCGCCTCGACGTCCCCCGCGGCCGCGGCCGCCCGCAGCGCGCGGTGCAGAACCAGCGCCGCCTCCCGCTCGGCCGGGGCCAGGTAGCGGTTGCGGCTGCTCAGGGCCAGGCCGTCGGGCTCGCGCACGGTCGGCACGCCGCGCACGTCGATCGGCAGGTCGAAGTCGCGGGCCATCGCCCGGATCAGGCCGAGCTGCTGGTAGTCCTTTTCGCCGAAGTACGCCTGGTCGGGCCGCGTCAGCTGGAACAGCTTGTTGACCACGGTGAGGACCCCGTGGAAGAAGCCGGGCCGGCTGGCGCCCTCCAGCACGACGCCGAGCGGGCCGGGGTCGACGCGCACGGCGGGCTCGCCGGACGGGTACATGACCTCGCGCGTCGGGGCGAAGACCAGGTCCACGCCGCAGTCGCGGGCCATGTCGAGGTCGGCCTCCAGCGTGCGCGGGTAGCGCTCGAAGTCCTCGGTGGGGCCGAACTGCAGCGGGTTGACGAAGATGGTGAGCACGAGCGACCCGGCCTCCGCGCGGGCCCGGCGCAGCAGCGCCTCGTGCCCGGAGTGCAGCGCGCCCATGGTCATCACCACGGCGACGTCGCCGGTCAGCGCGGCGCGCCCCGCCCGCAGCTCCGGACGGGTGGAGACGACCTTCACGCGGCACGCTCCTTGGCCGCGTCGCGCAGGACGTCCAGCATCGGCTCGGCGTCGATCGGGCGCAGCCGGCCGGCGGCGATGACCCGGTCGGCGGTGCGCCGGGCCAGCGCCAGGTACGGCGGCACGGACCCGGGCGCGACGGCGTCGAGGGCCCGCAGGTGCTTGGCCACGGTGCCGGCGTCGCCGCGGGAGACCGGGCCGGTGATGGCGGCGTCGCCGAGGCGCAGCGTGTTGTCGAGCGCGGCGCCCAGCAGCGGCGCCAGGACCCGCTCGGGCTCCTGCACGCCGGCGTCGCGCAGCCGGTCCATCGCCTCGCTGACGAGCGTGGCCAGGTGGTTGGCGCCGTGGGCGAGCGCGGCGTGGTACAGCGGCCGCCGCTCCTCGGCGATCCACTCGACGACACCGTGCAGGTCGGCGACCAGCGACTCGGCCATGGCGCGCAGCTCGCCGGGGGCGGTCACGCCGAAGGAGACGCCGGCCGCGAGCCGGTCGAGGTCGGCCTCGGTGCCGGTGAACGTCATGGCCGGGTGCAGCGCCAGCGGCAGGGCGCCGGCGGCGACGACGGGGGCGAGCACCGCCAGGCCGTGCGCGCCGGAGGTGTGTGCGACGACCTGACCGGGGTGCAGCGCGCCGGTCTCGGCCAGGCCCTTGACCAGGCCGGCGAGGACGTCGTCGGGGACCGCCAGCAGCACGAGGCCCGCGGCGGCGGCGACCTCGTCGGCGGGCAGGAGGCGCGCGTGCGGCAACAGGCGCTCGGCGCGGGACTTGGAGGCGGCGGAGACGCCCACCGCGGCGATCACGGTGTGCCCGGCTCGCTCGAGCGCGGCGCCGAGCACCGCACCGACTCGACCGGCACCGATGATGCCGATGTTTTGCCTGTTCACAGCGCTGTTCATCGGAAAGATCCAGTCCTCTTCAACGGGGTACCGGTCGATCAGAAGTATGCGCTGCAGCGGGCAAAGCGGACAGGCGTTGTGGGATTGTCAACAGCGCGTCTCGTCCGCCTCACCCCCCGCAAAACCGCAGCTAGTGCGGTGGCCATAAACGTTGGCAGGGTGGCGGCGGGGCGGGTTCTGTCGTACGTGTGTGCTAGAACCTGTGGGTGCCTCGTCGTCGGGATCCGGATGCGCCGCGGGTGGTGTACCGCACCGCCCGGGTCGGCCTGCGCCTGACCCGGGCGCAGCGGCACCGCTGTTTCGGGCTGCTGCGCTCGGCCGGCGACGTCTGGGCGTGCGTCCTCGAGGTCAATGCGTGGCGGCGGCAGCGCCGCGACCCGCCGCTGGTGGCCTATCAGGCGTTGTGCCGGGAGTTGGCGGCGGCCGGGCCGGGCACGTTCGGCGAACTGGACAGTGTGGGTGCCCGGTCGGTGCTGCGCCGCTACTCGGACGCCTGGTTCGCCGCGGCGAAACGCCGCCGGGGCGGCGATGTGACGGCGCGGTTTCCGCGGCGGCGACGTGGCCTGGTGCCGGTGCGCTGGTATCACGGCACGTTCACCCTCGACGGGCAGCGGCTGCGGCTGCCCGCCGCGGTCGGGTGTGCGCCGTTGTGGCTGCGGCTGGACCGGGCGGTGCCGTACCCGGTGGGGCAGGTGCGGTCCGTGACGTTGCTGGCCGAGGGTGGCCGGTTGTGGGTGGAGGTCACCGCCGAAGTCCCCATCGCCGCATATCCGCCGGGTGTCGGTCCGGATGCGGGCCGGGTGGCCGGGGTCGATCTGGGGGTCATCCATCCGTATGCGGTGGCCGGGCCGGACGGGCAGGGGTTGCTGGTGTCGGGGCGGGCGATCCGCGCTGAGCATCGCATGCACCTGGCCGACTCCAAGGCCCGCCGCCGTGCGGTCGCGGGCCGGGCGCCCACGCCTGGGCAGCGGGGGTCCAGGCGGTGGCGGCAGTACCGGCGCCGAGCCCGGCAGGTGGAGGGCCGGCACCGGCGGCGGGTCCGGCAGGCCCAGCACGAGGCCGCCAAGACCGTCATCGCCTGGGCCGTCGAACACCGCATCGGCACCCTGACCGTCGGCGACCCGCGGGGTGTCCTCGCCCTGGACGCTGGGCGGCGGCACAACCTGCGGCTACGGCAGTGGCAGATCGGCCGGGCCATCGCCGTGTTGCGGGACAAGGCCGAACTGGCCGGCATCACCGTCCAACTGGTCGACGAGCGGGGCACGTCCTCGACCTGCCCCGCCTGCCGGCAGCGCATCCGCAAACCGGCCGGGCGGACCATGACCTGCACCACCTGCCACACCTCGGGGCACCGTGACCTGTTCGCGGCGGCCACCATCGCCACCCGGACCCCTGCCGGTGGCGGCAACAGCAGCACGGCGGCGGTCCTGCCGCACGTGATCACGCACCGTCGAGCCGGACGGCACCTGCCCGGTGCCGGTCGGTCCCGGCGTGACCCCCGCCGACCACACCGACCACCACCCGCACCAGCGGTGGCGGCCGGCGCGGCGGTCATGGGGTCGGTTGGCCGGCTGAGGCCCGCCCCACCGCACACAGCGGTGGGGAGTCGCTCGACCGCACCCCGCGGCGAGGAACCACAAACCCCAACCCAACCCGGTAAACGTTTGTGGTCACAGCACTAGAGCCGGTGGTGCAGGTACTCCCTGATCAGCGCCTTGGCCTCGCCGAGCACGACGGGATCCCCGTCCTGCGAGCGCCGGAACGCGAGCTTGATCAGCGCGTCGGCGGCCTCGACCGCGATCGCCAGCACGAACTGCAGGCGCTGGGCGTCGAGGATGCCGAACCGCTCGATCAGCAGTCCGGCGAGTTGCGAGACGATGACGTCGTTGTTGTCCCGCTCGTCGTCGAGCAGATGGATGTCGACCACATCGCCGAAGTGCAGGGTGCGGAACCCCGGCACCGTGCGGTGCATGTCGATGTACTCGTCGATCGCCGCGTCGACGGCGTCCCACCAGTGCGAAATGTCCTCGTCGGCCAGCCGGGCGCCGAGGCGCTCCAGGTAGCCCTCCAGGCTGCGCAGCGTGAGCGCCTGGACGATGGCCCGCTTGTCCGGGAAGAACTGATAGACGGAGCCGATCGCCACCCCCGCCCGCTCCGCCAGTAGCGTCGTGGTGAGCCCGTCGTAGCCAACCTCGTCGACGAGTTCGGCGCAGGCGTCGAGCATCCGCCCGACCCGCGCCACGCTGCGCCCCTGCACCGGCACCCGGCGCAGCGGCTTCGTACCGGCGCCGGCCACAGTCTGCGTCGCCACCCGGTCTTCCCCCCTTTGTCTCGTCGGATCTGACCGGTAACTCCCGCTCAGACCCGCCTTTGAAACCTACTCACGTCAACGACCGGGCACGATCGACGGATAGCCCATTTCACCCTTGTGATTGACCTGGGTCTTGCACGCCGGGAGCATTGACTGGGGGCATACGTGAAGGGTACTCAGGTTTCGTGACATCTCCGTGGTCCAACTGGGCCGGCAACCAGACCGCGACCGCCGCCCGCGTCGCGCACCCGGCCACCGCCGCCGAGCTGGGCGAACTCCTCCGCGCCGCGGCCGGCGACGGTCTGCGGGTCAAGGCGGTCGGCAGCGGCCACTCCTTCACGCCGGCCGCCCTGACCGACGGGGTGCGGGTCGAACTCGACCGGATGGCGTCCCTCGTCCGGGTCGACGGGGACCTCGTCACGGTGCAGGCCGGCATGCCCCTGTCGGTGCTCAACGCGACGCTCGCCGCGCACGGCCTGGCCATGCCCAACCTCGGCGACATCGACGCGCAGACGATCTCGGGCGCGCTGTCGACCGGCACGCACGGTACCGGTGCCGGATTTGGTTGCCTGTCCACGTTCATCGAGGCGCTCACGCTGGTCACGGCCGATGGCGCCGAGCTGTCCTGCTCGGCCACCGACAACCCGGACCTCTTCGCCGCGGCGCGGGTCAACATCGGGGCGCTGGGCGTGCTGAGCACCGTCACGCTGCGCTGCGCTCCGGCGTTCACGCTGCGCGCCGACGAGCGCCCGGCCATGCTCGGCGACGTGTGGTCCGGCCTGCCGGAGCACATCGGGGCCAACGACCACTTCGAGTTCTACTGGTTCCCGTACACCGACCGGGTCCAGATGAAGCGCAACAACCGGGTGCCGGCCGCGGACTCGCCGCTGCCGGGCTGGCGGCGCTGGCTCGACGACGACTTCCTGTCCAACACGGTCTTCGGCGCCGCCTGCCGTCTCGGCCGCGCATTTCCGGCGACGGTACCGCCGATCAGCCGCATTTCGGCGCGTGCGCTGTCGGCGCGCACCTACACGGCATCCTCGCACGAGGTGTTCTGCACGCCCCGGCGGGTCAAATTCGTGGAGATGGAGTACGGCCTGCCCCGCGAGGCACTGCGCGAGGCGTTCGACGGGCTGCGGGCGGTGATTGCCGGCCTGCCGTACAAGATCCAATTCCCGGTGGAGGTCCGCTTCACCGCCGCCGACGACATCTGGCTGTCGCACGGCTACGGGCGCGACAACGCGTACATCGCGATCCACCAGTACGTCGGCGCGCCCTACGAGGAGTACTTCCGCCGGTTCGAGGCGGTGACCACGCCCCTGGGCGGGCGGCCGCACTGGGGCAAGATGAACTTCCGCACCGCCGAGTCGCTCGCCCGGGCGTATCCCCGCTTCGCCGACTTTCAGGCGGTCCGGGACAAGCTCGACCCGAACCGCCTGTTCGCCAACGCCTACACCGAGTGCGTCCTGGGTTAGTCCAGGGTTAGTCCTGGGCTAGTCCAGGCCTAGTCCAGGGCTAGTCCTCGGAGGGGGCCGCCTTGCGCGTCGAGGTGGCCTTCTTCGGCGCGGTCTTCTTCGCCGGGGCCGCCTTCTTCGCCGCCGTGGTCTTCTTCGCGGCGGTCGTGGTCTTCTTGGCCGCCGTCGCCTTCTTCTCCGCCGGAGCGGCCTTCTTCGCCGTCGAGCGGGCCTTCTTCGGCGCCGGGCCCTTCGCGCGCTTCTCGGCCAGCATCTCGCTGGCCTCGTCGAGCGTCAGGGCCTCGACGGTCTGGCCGCGGCGCAGCGAGGCGTTGAACTCGCCGTCCGTCACGTAGGGCCCGAACCGGCCGTCCTTGATGACCAGCGGCTTCTCGGTCGCCGGGTCGTTGCCCATCTCGCGCAGCGGTGGCTTGGCCGCCTGCCGGCCGCGGGTCTTCGGCGCGGCCAGCAGGGTCAGCGCCTCGTCCAGCGTGAGCGTGAACAGCTGTTCGTTGTTCTCCAGGGACCGGGTGTCGGAGCCGCGCTTGATGTACGGCCCGTAGCGCCCTGGCGAGGCGGTGATCTCCTGGTCCTCGGCGTCGTGGCCGACGACTCGCGGCAGCGACAGCAGCCGCAGCGCCTCCTCCAGGGTCAGCTGCTCGGGGTTCTGCGTCTCGAACAGCGACGTGGTCTTGTCGCCGCTGGACACGTACGGGCCGTACCGGCCCGACTTCACCACGATCGGCTCGCCGGTCTCGGGGTGTTCGCCCAGCTTGCGCTCGCCGCCGGTGCCGCCCACGAACAGCTCGCCGACCTTCTCCGGGGTGAGCTCGTCGGGGGCGATGCCCTCGGGCACCGGGGCGCGGTCGCCCTCGTCGCCGTCGGGCGCGCCGGGGACGAAGCGCTGCAGATACGGGCCGTAGCGGCCGACGCGAACCACGACGTCGCGGCCGGCGTCGTCGCGGAACAGCGGGATCGAGTTGATGCCGCGCGCGTCGATCTCGCCGAGGCGCTCGGTCACCATCCGCTTGAGGCCGCCCTGACGCGCCACCGAGCCCTCGTCGCCGGTGTCGCCGCCGAAGTAGAACGGGCGCAGGAAGTCCACCGTGCTCTCGTCGCCGTTGGCGATCTCGTCGAGCACGTTCTCCATCGAGGCGGTGAAGTCGTAGTCGACCAGCCGCGGGAAGTGCTGCTCCAGCAGCCCGATCACGGCGAACGCGAGGAAGGACGGGATCAGCGCCTGGCCGCGCTTGAACACGTAGCCGCGGTTGTTGATCGTCTCCATGATCGACGCGTAGGTCGACGGGCGGCCGATGCCGAGCTCCTCCATCGCCTTGACCAGCGACGCCTCGGTGTAGCGGGGCGGGGGCTGGGTGGTGTGGCCGGTCGGGGTCAGCCCCTGCTCGGTGACCGGCTGGCCCTTGACCAGCACCGGCAGCCGCCGCTCGGTGTCGTCGGTCTCGGCGGACTCGTCGTCGGTGGACTCCACGTAGGCGCGCAGGAAGCCGGGGTCGGTGATCGTCTTGCCGGTGGCGCCGAAGTCGACCGACTCCTGCTGCGGGGTGACCGCGTTGATCCGCACCGAGGTCGAGTTGCCGACGGCGTCGTTCATCTGCGAGGCGATGGTCCGCTGCCAGATGAGCTCGTAGAGGCGCAGTTCCTCGCCGTTGAGCTCCTTGGCGACGTCGCCGGGTGTGCGGAAGGAGTCGCCGGCCGGGCGGATCGCCTCGTGCGCCTCCTGGGCGTTCTTGACCTTGCCGGTGTACCGCCGGGGCTGCGCCGGAACCGCGGCGGCCCCGTAGAGGTCGTGGATCTGCTGGCGCGCCGCCGCGATCGCCGACTCGGAGAGGTTCACCGAGTCGGTACGCATATAGGTGATGTAGCCGTTCTCGTACAGCCGCTGCGCGGTGCGCATCGTGTTCGCCGAGGACAGCCGCAGCTTGCGGGCGGCCTCCTGCTGCAGCGTCGAGGTGATGAACGGCGGATACGGCTTGCGGCGGTAGGGCTTCTCCTCGACCCGGGTGACCGTGAACGGCCGGCCCTCCAGGCGCGCGGCCAGGCCGCGGGCGCCCGTCTCGTCGAGGTGGATGACCCCGGCGCCGGGCCGGATCTGGCCGGTCTCGGGGTCGAAGTCGCGGCCGGTGGCGACCCGGTCGCCGTCGATCGCGATCAGCGTCGCGTTGAACGTGCGCGGGTCGTTCTCGGCCAGCAGCTTGGCGACGATGTCCCAGTAGTCGGCGGAGCGGAACTTCATCCGCTGCCGCTCCCGCTCGACGACGATGCGGGTCGCCACGGATTGCACCCGCCCGGCTGAGAGGCCGGGCTGGACCTTCTTCCACAGCACCGAGGACACGTCGTAGCCGTAGAGGCGGTCCAGGATGCGCCGCGCCTCCTGGGCGTCGACCAGCGAGCGGTTGATGTCGCGCGGGTTGGCGACCGCGGCCTGGATCGCCGGCCGGGTGATCTCGTGGAAGACCATCCGCTTGACCGGCACCTTCGGCTTGAGCGTCTCCAGCAGGTGCCAGGCGATGGCCTCGCCCTCGCGGTCCTCATCCGTGGCGAGGTAGACCTCGCTCGCCTGCTTCAGGAAGTCCTTGAGGCGGGTGATCTGCCGGCGCCGGTCCGCCGAGATGATATAGACCGGGGTGAAATCGTTGTCGATATCCACGCCGAGGTACGCCCACGGCTTGCCCTTGAGCGCGTCGGGCATGTCCTTCTTGCCCACCGGCAGATCGCGGACATGGCCGAAACTCGCCTCGACGACATAGTTCGGGCCGAGGTAGCCCGAAATCGTCTTGGCCTTCGCCGGCGACTCCACGATCACCAGCCGCTTCGTGTTGGCGGAGTTCGGCACAGTTCTCCCCGGTGCGGACGGACAGACGTCAAAGGTAACGCGCGCCCTTGCGCCGAGTTGCGCAATAGGACGCCCCGGCGCGGCTTGCGACACGCCGATCGGCGCCACGGTACACCCATGCACAACCGCGACCTGCCCGATCTTGCGAACGTGTCGCACTGCCTGCCGTATTTGTGGTGTTTTGTCCCCAGCGCGAGGGGCCAGTTTTCCGCAAATCACATCACCGGTACGGCACCGCCACCCTACGCGGAGTAGCCCAGCCGCCGCCTGGCACTATGCCGGCCAGCACCCCTCCGGCGCGTCCACCGGAGGCTCACCCACAAGCTCCGCAAGGCGAGTGATGCGCCGGAGTCCCACGATGCGGTACGCCGGGCCGCCCGAGTCCGCACCGACGAGCACGGCCGGCAGCCCGACCGCCATGAGCGCGTCGCCGACCGCGATCCAGTTGTCGGCGACCTGCCGGTCGATCCCCACCGGTTCCTCCTCGACCTCCCCCGCCACGTCCTCCGCGACGGGCTCGGTCACCCGCTCCGACACCGGGTCGAGCACGACGGTGGGCAGGTCACCGACCCCGGAATCGGGCCATTCATCCGCGGCGTCGTCGCCGAAGAACTCCTCGGCGTCGGCGAACTCGTCGGGCCCAGGATCGAAGGCTGTGATTTTGCTCTCGCTCTTGCGCTTGCGTACGTTCGGCCGCTCGGCGCGCTGCGGCCGGGCCGGAGGCCGCACGGCCGGGACCGGGGCCGGCGGCGCTGCCGGATCCGGCTCCGCCGCCTCCATCGCGACGGCCTCCCCAGGCTCGTCCGAATAGCCCGGATCATCCGGATCTTCCGGGGGCCGCAGGGGCCGCGGCGCGAGGCGCAGCAGGTAGGCGCGCGGCCCGTCGTAGCTGCCGGCCGCCGCGACCCACAGCCGCAGGCTCCGGCCGTCGAGCGCGA
The DNA here is from genome assembly GCF_043197855.1 of Dactylosporangium sp. NPDC048998. Lineage (NCBI taxonomy): Bacteria > Bacillati > Actinomycetota > Actinomycetes > Micromonosporales > Micromonosporaceae > Dactylosporangium > Dactylosporangium sp. NPDC048998. Next base: position 488,132 of record NZ_JBICTV010000004.1, on the reverse strand, counting down.
GCCCGCGCGGCGACACCTTGGTCCCCTCGTCGTCGAGCCACCGCGCGGCGAGCGGGGCCAGGGCGGCCGAGTACGCGGTGCGAAGCTGCCAGCGGTCCTCCTCGCCGGTCGGCTCGCAGCTCACCACCAGGCCGCGCGCCTCGAGCTCGGCACGCACCACCGCGCACCGCCACGCGTCGTCGACCACGATCGACACCCGGCCGGTGCCGCCCATCCGGCCGACCTGGCCGGCGCCGGCGAGCAGCCCCTCCAGGTCGATCGGCGCGGACGGGCGCGCCTCGACCCCGAACAGCGACAGTTGCCGGCCGCGGGCCGGCGTCATCGGCACTCGGGTACCTCGTCGAACGCCTGCTGCAGATCGGCCGGGCCGACGTGCGCCGGGTCGATCGCGCTGCGCTCGTACTCGTCCTTCAGCGTCGCGAACGCCGAACCGACGGCCGCGTAGAAGGTCTTCGCGTCGGCCGTGGGCAGGCCCGACACGGTGCGCTTGGCGTTGCCGTACGCGTCGCGGGCCTTGGCCAGCGACGCCGTGAACTGCTCGGCGACCTTCTTGCCGTCGGTGACCCGGGGCACACCTGCGCCGTCGACGCCGGCCCGGGCCTTCTCGCTGGCCGACTCGGCCCCGGCCAGCAGGTCCACGATGTTGGTCTTGATCTGCGCCGGCGTCTTGGCCGCCTGGAGCTGCTGCTGCGCCTTCGCGGTCAGGTCGGCGATCTCGGTGCGCCAGGGGGCCAGCGCGGTGCAGACCGACTTCGCCCACCGCTTCGGCTCGATCCCGTCGCCGCCGCACCCGGCCACCACGCACAGCAGGACGGCGGCGGCGAGGAGGCGGGCGGCGCGCATGGTGAGCAGCGTAGAACCGATCGTCTGTTCGAGAAAACGCGACGCTCCGGCCGAGACCGGCCGGAGCGTCGCGGTGTTGCGGATCGATGGGGTCAGGCGGTGACCTTCTCGGGAGCCGACTCCTCCGAGGCCGTGCCGTTGCCGGCGTCGACGGCGACCGGCTTGCGCTTGCTCAGCACCACCGCAACGACGATGACCAGCACCGCGGCGATCGAGATGACGTAGCGGAACGCGTGGTTGCCGTTGCCGACCGTGAGCGTGACCACGCCGGGCGCGATGAGCAGGGCGACCAGGTTCATGACCTTGATCAGCGGGTTGATGGCCGGACCGGCGGTGTCCTTGAACGGGTCGCCGACGGTGTCGCCGATGACCGTCGCGGCGTGCGCGGGCGAGCCCTTGCCGCCGTGGACGCCGTCCTCGACCAGCTTCTTCGCGTTGTCCCACGCCCCACCGGAGTTGGACAGGAACACCGCCATGAGCGTGCCCGTGCCGATCGCGCCGGCCAGGTAGGCCGCCAGCGGGCCGACGCCGAGGCCGAAGCCGACGGCGATGGGCGCCATGACCGCCAGCAGGCCCGGCGTGACCAGCTCGCGCTGGGCGTCGCGGGTGCAGATGTCGACGACCTTGCCGTACTCCGGACGCTGCGAGCCGTCCATGATGCCCGGGAACTCGCGGAACTGCCGCCGGACCTCGAACACGACCGCACCCGCCGAGCGGGCCACAGCGTTGATCGCGAGGCCGGAGAACAGGAACACGACCGCGGCGCCGATGAGCAGGCCGACCAGGTTGCCCGGGTTGGCCACGTTGAGCAGGATCGCGGTGGCCGCGTCGTCGGCCGCCTTGCCCGCGTTGCCGAGGGCGGTCTTCATCGTGTCGGTGTAGGAGCCGAACAGCGCCGTCGCGGCGAGCACCGCGGTGGCGATCGCGATGCCCTTGGTGATCGCCTTGGTGGTGTTGCCGACCGCGTCGAGCTCGGTCAGCGTGCGGGCGCCCCGCTCGTCGATGTCGCCGGACATCTCCGCGATGCCCTGCGCGTTGTCGCTGATCGGGCCGAAGGTGTCCATGGCGACGATGACGCCCACCGTGGTGAGCAGGCCGGTGCCGGCCATGGCGACCGCGAACAGCGACAGGGTGATCGAGCCGCCACCGAGCAGGAAGGCGCCGAAGACGCCCGCCCCGATGACGATGGCCGAGTAGACGGCCGACTCGAAGCCGACGCTGACGCCCGCGAGCACGACCGTGGCGGGGCCGGTCAGCGCGCTCTTGCCGATGTCCTTGACCGGGCGGCGCTCGGTCTCGGTGAAGTACCCGGTCAGGGCCTGGATGATCGCGGCGAGCGCGATGCCGATGACGACGGCGATGATGGCGGTGACGTGCGGGCCGAACGGCGGGGCGTCGCCGCCCTTGAGCTCGATGATCCTCTTGAGCCCCTCGGTGTCGCCCGACAGGCCCGCCCACGTGCTCGGCAGGTAGAACAGCGCGGCGGCGCTGACCAGGATCGCGGAGGCGACCGCGGAGATGTAGAACGCCCGGTTGATCGCGACGAGGCCGTTGCGGTCGGACTTGCGCAGGCGGGTGAGCGCGACACCGAGGATCGCGATGATCACGCCGATGGTCGACACGATCAGCGGGAACACCAGGCCCTGCTCGCCGAAGGCGGCGCGGCCCAGGATCAGCGCCGCGACCAGCGTGACGGCGTAGGACTCGAACAGGTCGGCCGCCATGCCGGCGCAGTCGCCGACGTTGTCGCCCACGTTGTCGGCGATGGTCGCCGCGTTGCGCGGGTCGTCCTCGGGGATGCCCTGCTCGACCTTGCCGACCAGGTCGGCGCCGACGTCCGCGGCCTTGGTGAAGATGCCGCCGCCGACCCGCATGAACATCGCGAGCAGCGCCGCGCCGAAGCCGAAGCCCTCGAGCACGATCGGCGCCTTGTCCTTGAAGATGAGCACCACCAGGGACGCGCCGAACAGGCCGAGACCCACGGTGAGGAAGCCGACCACGCCGCCGGTGCGGAACGCGATCTGCATCGCCTTCTCCCGGCCGCCGTCCTCCCGGGCCGCCGCCGCGACGCGCAGGTTGGCGCGGGTGGCCAGCGCCATGCCGGCGCCACCGATGAAGGCCGAGAAGACCGCGCCGACGACGAAGAACGCCGACCGGCCGATCTTGATCATGGTTTCGTTGGTTCCGGCGTCGTTCACCGGGAGCAGGAACAGCAGCACCACCGCGATCACGACGAAGATGCCCAGGGTCTTGAACTGGCGCGTGAGGTACGCGGACGCGCCCTCCTGCACCGCCCCGGCGATCTCCTGCATCTTGGGTGTGCCCCGGCCGGTCGCGAGTACCGCCTTGACCAGTGCCGCGGCGAAGCCCAGCGCCACGAAGGCGATGACGAGCGCGACAGCGACGTAGGTCAGGTTGCTCCCGGAAAGGGAAATCTCGCCGCCAGCGACGAGTGATCCGGACATTCGTTGTCCTCCTGTACCGACACATGACAGCGCCGCGAGCGGTCAGGCCGGCGGCGGGTTCTCCACGCGGGGAGCCGTGCTGAGCGACCGAGGTACCCAATGACCAGGGACGTCATACACGATCGCAGTACTCTAGCCGCCCTGCGTGTTCGTGGTCACACCGACTTGCACGTTTAAACAAATCGCTTCCTGTCGATTTGCTCACGTCGCTAGTCGCTGGACCGCTCCAGAGGCCACGACATACGGACCTCAGTCCCGACACCATCGGATAATTCGGACACAGTCAGGTCGTCGACGAGGCCCGCGAGCAGGGCCAGACCCATCCGTGCGGCGACCGCCTCCTCCGCCAGCAGGTCGGGCGGGGCGGTCAGCGGCAGGGCCGGGTCGGACAGCAGGACAACAGCCTCGTCCTGAGGGGCGCGGGAGACCATCGCGCCATTGGCCGCGCGGTCGACCACGCGGACGGTGAACCGGTCGCCGTCGGCCATGGCGACGTCGACCAGGTCGTCGAGGCCGTGCGAACGGTGCAGCGCGACGGCCCGCGAGCAGGCCTCACCGATCGCGAGCCGGACCTCCTCGAGCAGCTCCTCGCCCACGCCGGCCCGCCGCGCGACGGCGACGCCGACGAGGCGCGCCGTGCGGACGTGGGCCGGCGCCGGCGAGAAGGAGAGACGTACCGTCGGCATGGACCTACGCCGGGGGGGGTTCGGTGCCCGCGCCGGTCGCGGCGGCCACGGTGTCGTACAGCTGGAACACGCGGTCCAGCGCCGTGATCCGGAAGATCTTGAGCAACCGCTCGTGCGAGCACACCAGGCCGAACGTGCCGTTGACCCCACGGAGCCGCTTGAGCGCGCCGACCAGCACGCCAAGCCCGGTCGAGTCGAGGAACTCCACCCGGCTGAGATCCACGACGACGTGCCGGGCACCCTGCTCGACAAGCTCGACGAGCTTCTCGCGCAGTCGCGGCGCGGTGTAGACGTCAACCTCGCCGCCGACCTCAAGCACCGTATGGTCGCCGGAGTCGTACGTCGACAACGACAGCTCCATGCGGACCTCCTCCTCTGGCGGCCAAAATGTGCGAGCCCTCCACGGGCATCTAACCATCGACGCCCGAGCCGGGCGACGCTCCACCCCCTTTCCCACATTTGGTCGGCGTGTATCGCAATCCGGCTTTCGAACAGGTGTTTTAGAGTGCTGGGCGTGCTGCTCCACACCGAAACGCTCCCCCGCCGCGACGGCGTCGTCGTCCCCTGGCCGGAGTGGGTGCCCGAGCCGGTCCGCACGGCCTTCGGCTTCCAGCCCTGGCGCCACCAGGCCCTCGCCGCCACCGCCGCCTGGGAGGGCACCCACACCGTGGTCGCGACCGGCACCGGCTCGGGCAAGTCGCTGGCCTACCAGGTACCCGCGCTCGCCCGCCTCCTCACCGACGAGCGGGCCACGGTGCTGTACGTCTCGCCGACCAAGGCCCTCGCCGCCGACCAGCTGCGCGCCCTGACCGACCTCGGCCTGCCCGGCCTCTACCCGGCCACCTTCGACGGCGACACCTCCCGCGAGGAGCGCGACTGGGTCCGCCGCCACGCCCGGGTCGTGCTCACCAACCCGGACATGCTGCACCACGGCATCCTGCCCGGACACGCCTCCTGGGCCCGGTTCCTGCGCGGGCTCGCCTTCGTCGTCGTGGACGAGTGCCACGCGTACCGCGGCGTCTTCGGCTCCCACGTCGCCCACGTGCTGCGCCGCCTGCGCCGCATCGCCGCCCGCTACCGCGCCACCCCCTGCTTCGTCCTGGCCTCGGCGACCTCCGGCGACCCGGCCGCCTCCGCCGAGCGGCTCACCGGCCTGCCGGCCACCGCCTTCACCGAGGACTCCTCCCCGCGCGGCCCGATCACGTTCAAGCTCTGGGAGCCGCCCCCAGCCACCCCAGCCACCCCCGACGGCCCGCGCCGCTCCGCGCTCACCGACACGGCCATCCTGCTCGCCGACGCCGTCTCCCGCGACGTCCGCACCCTGGCCTTCGTCCGCTCGCGCAAGGGCGCCGAGCTGGTCGCCACCATGGCCCGGCACAGCCTCGACGCGGCCTCACCCGGCCTCGGCTCGCGCGTGGCCGCGTATCGGGCCGGCTACCTGCGCGAAGACCGCCGCGCCCTGGAACGCGACCTCATGGACGGCACGCTGCTCGGCCTCGCCTCCACCAACGCCCTCGAACTCGGCGTCGACCTCACCGGCCTCGACGCCGTGATCATGTCCGGCTACCCCGGCACCCTCGCCTCCCTCTGGCAGCAGGCCGGCCGCGCCGGCCGGGCCGGCCGCGCCGCGACCTGCGTCCTCGTGGCCCGCGACGACCCCCTCGACACCTACCTCGTGCACCACCCCGAGGCCCTCTTCGGCCGCCCGGTCGAGGCCACCGTCTTCGACCCGGCCAACCCGCACGTGCTCGCCCCGCAGCTGTGCTGCGCCGCCGCCGACCTCCCCCTCACCCCCGCCGACCTCGCCCTCTTCCCCGACGGCACCCCGGCCGTGCTCGACGCCCTGGTCGCCGCGGGCCTGCTGCGCAAGCGCCCGTCCGGCTGGTACTGGACCGAGCGCGACCGCCCGGACGTCGACCTGCGCGGCGCCGGCGGCGGCCCGATCGCCGTCGTGGAGTCGGCCACCGGCCGCCTCCTCGGCACGGTCGACACCGGCTCGGCGCACCACCAGGTGCACACCGGCGCCGTGTACCTCCACCGCGGCGCCACCTACGTCGTCGACAAGCTCGACCTCGCCGACTCCACCGCGCTCGTGCACGCCGAGGACCCCGACTGGAGCACCCACCCGCGCGACGTCACCTCGATGACCGTCCTGGCCGTGCGCGAGTCCCGCACCACCGGCCCGGTCACCCTGTCCCTCGGCGAGGTCGAGGTCACCAACCAGGTGGTCAGCTACCAGCGCCGCCGCCTGATCTCCGGCGAGGTCATCGAGACCTGCCCCCTCGACCTGCCCGAGCGCATCCTGCGCACCGTCGCCGTCTGGTGGACCATCGACCCCGACGCCCTGGACGACGCCGGCATCCCCGACGTGGAATGGCCGGGCGCCCTGCACGCCGCCGAGCACGCCGCCATCGGCCTCCTGCCCCTCGTGGCCACCTGCGACCGCTGGGACATCGGCGGCCTGTCCACCGCGGCCCACGCAGACACCGGCCTGCCGACCGTCTTCGTGTACGACGGCCACCCCGGCGGCGCGGGCTTCGCCGAGCGCGCCTACTCCACGGCCGTCACCTGGCTGACCGCCACCCACGACGCCATCCGCGGCTGCCGCTGCGAGCACGGCTGCCCGTCGTGCGTGCAGTCCCCGAAGTGCGGCAACGGCAACAACCCCCTGAACAAGCCCGAGGCCGCCCGCGTCCTGTCCCTGGTACTCACCCACCTCCGATCGCCATGACCTCCCGCCACCGTGAGGGACTCGGACATCGCCAAACCCGAACCCCTCTCGGCGTGCCAGACTCAGCGCCTCATCCACACCTCCGTTTCTCCCTCCGATCGCGGTCCCGCGGCGCTCTGCTCCCTGAACGCCGCGAACCGAGGTCTGTCACGTGCCGGCCTCACACACCCGGCGCGGACCGCGCCGGCCTCATGCGGTCATGACGGGGCCGGCCCGTGCCTCGGCCCTGGCGGCGAGGCCCGTGAGCGTGGGGACCTCGACGGTCACCGTGACGACCGGCCCCGCGACCGCGCAGGAGGCGAGCCGCCCGCCGTTCTCGCCGGCCAGCCGCCCCGCCGCCGCGCAGGCCGCCGCCTCGCCCTCGCCCTCGACCGCCGCCATCGCCCCGGCGAGCGCCCCGGCATCGGCCGCGTTTCGGGCCCGGTGCCGGGCCACGACCACCCCGCCGCCGGTCACGAACCCGAGCGCGAACAGCACCAGCGCGAGCCCGACGCCGAGCATCAGGAGCGAGGCCGAGCCCCGATCGCCGCGGCCCGGCCCGCTCACGGCCCGGCGACGGCCTGCGGCTCGGTCATCGCCACCGCCCGCTCCTCGACGGTGAACCCGGACAGCATCGGCGCGGGAACCCGCATGCGTACGGTCACCCGCACCAGGTCCCCGTCGTGCTCCACCGCCACGTCGGCGCCCTCCACGAGGTCGGGCACCGGCTCGCCCCGCGCCACCGCCCGGGCCGCGACCCCGGCCGCGTCGAGGCAGTTCAGCTTCGCGAACAGGGCCGTGAACGTGACCATGCCGGTCACGAGAAGGACCACGATCACCGGCATCGCGATCGCGACCTCGAGCGCCGCCGAGCCGCGCTCCCGGCTGCGCCGGTGCCGGGCGGTCCCGCGGTGCCCGCGCACATGCCGCTCGGCCCGCCGCCGATCGGCACCGCGACGCCGCGCCGATGCCGGGCCGGGACCGAGGTTGGGGTTGACCTTGATGTTCGGGCCCGGGTTGAGGCCCGGGTTCGGGCTGGGGTCGGCGGCAGGCGCCGGCCCAGCAGCATGCAGGGCGGCGTGCAGTGCGGCGCGGCCGCGGGCGATCATGCGAGGCTCCGCATGACGATGCCGGTCAGGTGCGCCCGCACCTCCGCGGACGTGACGATGGCCAGCAGGACGCCGGCGAGGGCCACGCAGATGATCATCACCATCGCGTATTCGACGGTCATCGACCCCTCCTCCCCGCGGCGAACGGCGAGCAGGCGGGCCTTGATGGAGTACACGGTCAGATCTCTCCTTCTGGATCGGAACAGGACTGGATCGGAACCACGTCTTCGGGTCTGCACGCCGCGTCTCACAGCGCGGCGAACACGTCGTGGAGGACGGAAACGACCACCGGGACCACCCCGGCGAGCACGAACGCGGGCAGGAAGCACAGGCCCACCGGCAGCACGGCCAGGACGCCCACCCGGCGCACCGCGGCCTCGGCGGCGGCCGCCTTGGCCACACGCAGGTCCGCCGCCTGGCGATCGAGGGTCCGGGTCAGCGCGATCCCGTGCTCGGCGCTGCGGGTCGCCGCCCGGGCGAACCGCGCCCCGCCCGGCAGGTCCGCCAGGTGGGCCCACGCTGCGTCTGGGGCGGCCCCCAGCCGCAGCGCCCGCCCGGTGCGGGCCAGTCGCAGCCCGACCGGCCCGCCGAGCGCCTCGCCGACCGTGACCGCCGCCAGGTCGGGCGGCGCGCCGGCCCGCAGCGCCGCGGCCAGCAGATCGGCCGCGAACGGCAGGTCGGACCGCGCGGTCGCGCGCTCCCGGCGGGCCGAGGCCGGCTCGATCCGCCGCAGCAGCAGCCCGCACCCGACGGCGACCGCCGCGCCGACCACGAGCCCGCCCGGGCCACCGATCCCCACCGCCATGCTCAGCCCGGCCAGCACCGCCGCCGGCCACCGCAGCCAGGGGCTCATCAGCGCACCTCCGTGGTGGCCGCGTGGACCATCCGGGCGGTCCACAGGAACCCGCCGCACTGCAGCGCGACCGCGACGACGGCGCAGGCCGCCCCGAGCGGGGTGTGCAGCAGCTGCCGTACCGGATGGGTGTTCAGCGCCGCGCCCACCCACAGCCCGGCGAGCGGCAGCGCCAGCAGCACCGCGGTCGTGGCCTGCGCGGCCGACAACTGGGCCGCGACCCCGCCACGCAGCGCCTGCCCGGAGCGCAGGTCGGCGTCGACCCGATCGAGCAGGTCGGCGAGCGGGACGCCGAGAGCCTCGCTCAGCCGGTATGCCGCCTCCAGCCGCGCCTGCGCCACCTCGGCCGCCGCCTCCGCCCAGCGCCCGTGCCGGACCGCCGCCGCGCCCCGATCGCCATCGCCAGCCTTTCCACCGGCGGCCTTCGGGACCAGGGCGTTGGTCTTCGGCGTCTGGGCGCTCGTCGAGGTCTGCGCGGCGGCGCCGTCCTGGATGGTGCCCGCGCGCAGTCCCTCGGCGGTCGCGTCGACGGCGTCGAGCAGCGCGGCGACCCGCCGCTCGGCCTCCTGCCGGACCAGCCGGCGGCGGACGGTGACGAGGGCCATCAGGGCGTAGAGCGCGGCGACGACGGCCGCCACCGGCCCGGCGAGCAGCAGCGCCGCCCCGGACAGCAGGGCGATGACCGCGCCACCGGCCGTGACCGGGCGCCGCAGCAGCGCGACCCCGGCCCGCCGGCCGAGATCGCCGTGACGGGTCCGGCGCGCCACTCGCCCGCCGGGAACGGCGTCGCTCCCCGCAGCGGAGACGCGGGTCAGGCGGGCCAGCCGGGTCGCCGCCCGTCGTCGGCGCAGCCAGTAGGCCACCCAGCCGGCGGTGAGCGCCACGCCGGCCGCGATGGCCAGGTCGAGGGCGCTCATGACCAGCCTCCGCCCGGCGTGTATCGCCGGTGCCCCTCGGGCCGGGGCGGCTCCACGCCACGGCGCGACAGCAGCTCGTCGAGGTCCGTGGCGGCGGGCCCGGGGCCACTGCCGCGCCGCCACGCCGTCACCACCCCGGCCGTGTGCCGCTCCGGGTGCGGCGAGATCACGCAGATCTCGGTGAGCTCGCGCCGGCCCGACGGGTCGCGGTGCAGGTGGATGACGACCCGCAGGGCGGACACCACCATGGCGTGCAGCGCGGCCCGCGGCACCCCGCCGAGCAGCCCGAGCGCCTCCAGCCGCGCGGGCACGTCGGCCGGGGAGTTGGCGTGCAGCGTGGCCGCCCCGCCCTCGTGGCCGGTGTTGAGCGCACCGAGCAAGTCGACGATCTCCGCGCCGCGGCACTCGCCGACGACCAGGCGATCGGGGCGCATCCGCAGGGCCTGCCGGACCAGGTCGCGAAGCGACACGGCGCCGGCGCCCTCCACATTGGCCATCCGGGTCTGCAGCGACACCACGTGCGGGTGCATCGGCCGCAGCTCGGCGGCGTCCTCCACGACGATCAGCCGCTCGCCGGGCGACACCACCGACAGCAGCGTCGACAGCACCGTGGTCTTGCCGCTGCCCGTGCCCCCGGTCACCAGGTATGGCAGCCGCGCCGCCACCACGGCCCGCAGCAGCCGGGCCGCGCCCGGGTCGACGGTGCCGCACGAGACCAGCTCGTCGATGGAGAACGCCCGCTGCCGAAACGTGCGCAGCGACAGATACGGCCCGCCGAGCCCGACCGGCGGCAGGACCGCGTGCATCCGGGTGCCGTCGGGCAGGCGCACGTCCACGAACGGGCTCGCGTCGTCGAGGCGGCGGCCCGCGGTGGACGCGAGCCGCTGCGCGAGTTTGCGCACGTCCGCCGCGTCGCCCAGGGTCCCCATCACCCGGCGCAGCCCGCCGCCGCCCCGGTCGACCCAGACGTGGACGCCGTTGACGAGCACGTCGGTCACGGCCGGGTCAGCCAGCAGCGGGGCGAGCGGCCCGGCGCCGATCATCTCGCCGGCGAGCCGCCCGGCGACCTGGCGCAGCGTCTTCTCGCCGAGCAGTACCGCGCCCGGCTCGGCCCGCACCGCGGCGGCCACGGCGCCGGGCGTCGCGTCGGCGCCCTCGACGGCCATCCGGGCGCGCACACGCTCGGCCAGGGCGGGAACAGCGCCCCCGGGCAGCCCGGGAACGGCGCCGGCGGGAAGGATCGCGTCCGGTACGAGCGCCTGGGCCACATCCGGTGCCGGGCCCGCTGCGGAGTCCGGTGCGCCGGCCGCGAGGCGTGCGGGCAGCGCGGGAGAGGTCGCCAGGCGCGGGCCGACCCTCCCCCGTGAGCGCGGGCCGGTCCTCATGCCGCCGCTCCCCGGCCGGAGCCGAGGCCGTCGCCCTTGCCGAGGCCATCGCCACTGCCGAGGCCGACGTCCTCGAGGATCCGGCGGCACAGGCCGGCGAGCGGGCCGCGCCCGCCCGCGGCTGGAGGCTCGCCGTGCTCGAGGCGGCGGGGCAGTCCGGGCTCGGCGCGCAGCGTGCCGGCCAGCGGCAGGCCCAGCGAGCGCGCGATGTGCCTGGTGCGCAGCCGGCCCGGCGCGGGACCGCGCACGACGAGGTGCAGCGCGTCGGTGTGCGGGGTGAGCGTCGCGGCGACCCGAGCGGCGGCCACGCAGGCCCGCAGCTCGGCGGGGACCACGAGCAGCACCCGGTCCGCGGCCCGCAGCGCGAGGACCGCGGCGTCGTCGAGGCGGCGCGGCAGGTCGGCCACGACCAGGTCGCGGCCGCGGCTGCCGGCGTCCAGCGCGGTGGCCATCGCCTCGTGCGGCAGGCCGCCGGGGGCGTTGCGGTCGCAGGACAGCACGGCCACGTCGCCCCGGCTCGGCAGGGCGCCGACCAGCGTGGGCGGGTGGACGGCGCCGCTGGTGGCCGACAGCGCGGGCCAGCGCAGGCCGGCCACGTCCTCCCAGCCGAGGACCAGGTCGGCGCCGCCGCCGAGGGGGTCGGCGTCGACGAGCAGCGAGCGCAGCCCGACGTTGCCGGCGGTGACCGCCAGGCCCGCGGCGAGCACGGTCGCGCCGGCGCCGCCCCGGCCGCCGACGACGGCGAGGACGCGGCCGCGTGCCGCGGTGGCGACGGCGGCGTCGGACGACAGCCGCACCAGGCGGCGGACCAGGTATCCGACGCCGTCGGGGAACCGCACGATGTGGTCGGCGCCGACGGCCTCGGCGAGGGCGGCGAGCCGATCCATCCCTTGACTGCGGCTGACCAGCAGCACGCCACGGCGCTCCGGCAGCCGGGCGCGGGCGCACGCCGGTGCCGCCTCGTCGCCGATCAGGACGAGCGGTGCGGAGGGATATCGGTGGCGGGCCGCATCCGGGCCGGACGCGATGTCGAGGTCGAGGGCGAGCTCGGCGGCGAGGTCGACGACCTCTTCCAGCAGCGCGGGATCGTCGGAGACGAGCAATGGTCGGTGCACGGGAGGCTCCACGGTCGTGAGCGGTTCGACAAACTGCGCTCACCCTGGCGCCACCGGGCGGTCGTCTGCCGGCCGTCGAGGCTGAATCTGTGGATAACCCACCGCTTGTGGATAACCCCCGCCGACGAAGTTGATCTGCTATGAAAACCCCTACAAATCACCCCAGGACGGGCGTTCACTTCCGGCGGTACCGAATGAAAAAAGTGTGGGCGTGCACGCCGAACCGTGAACGCTCAACAAAGCACCGGGCGTCAATGCTGGCTACCGCCACCGATAGCGGCGAAAGTCGGCAGCCACCATCCAATAGGCCATCTGGCTGAAATCCGGCAACCTGCACGGAAGCGCCCTATATAGGGGACGACCCCCGCCGGGGGGTGACGGGGGTCGCCGGGGGTTCGGCTCCGGGGGGGTCGAGCCGAACCCGCTCAGCGGTCACGGGGGGTGCAACCGCCGAGGGTTCAATAACGGGCCTCTGTCTCGACGACATGAAACCTCGCAAACATAAGCATGCCTGAGTCGACCGCCATACGTCGAGTAGGACCGGCCCGCAACACGCCCAGGACACCAATCAATATTTCACTCTGGAGTAACTCCGACGTGACGGCCCGCAAGCCGACCGTGATCCAGTCGGGCTTCGGACCGGCTTGAGACAAGTCCGGACTCCGCGGACGGCCCCGCGCCGCTACACTTGCCCGCCGTGGGGCGTAGCGCCGCGTTTTTCGACCTGGACAAAACGGTGATCGCCAAGTCAAGCGCCTTGGCCTTCGGTCGACCGTTCTATCGCGACGGGCTGATCAGCCGCCGCGATGTCATCAAAGGCGCCTACGCGCAGCTGATTTTCCGGGTCGGAGGCGGCTCCGACGAGCAGACCATGGCGCGCACCAGGGATTACCTGGCCGCGCTGGTCAAAGGATGGCGCGCCGAGCAGGTGCGCCAGATCGTGCGGGAAACGCTGGACGAGCTGATCAGCCCGTATATCTATGCGGAGGCCGCCGCGTTGATCGAGGAACACCGCACCGCAGGCCGCGACGTGGTCCTCGTATCGACCTCCGGCGACGAGATGGTCCGACCTATCGGCGAGCAGCTCGGCATCACCGATGTCATCGCCACGCGCATGAACGTGGGCGAGGACGGGTGCTACACCGGCGAGATCGACTTCTATGCGGCCGGCCCGAACAAGGTGGTCGCGGTCAAGGAGCTCGCGACCGAGCGTGACTACGACCTGTCGGCGTGCTACGCGTACTCCGACTCAGTGACGGACGCGAGCCTGCTCAGCCTGGTCGGGCACCCGACCGCGGTCAACCCGGACCGGGGGCTGCGGCGCATCGCCGTCGAGCGCGGCTGGCCGATGCTCGAGTTCCGCCACCCGATCCCGCTGAGCCAGCGGCTGCGTGAGCGCCCGGCCGTCCCGGTGGCCGCGGCCGCGATCGGGCTCGGCGCGGTGGTCGCGATCGGATTCGCGCTGTACAGCAGATACCGCCGGGCCCGCGCCGCCCAGCTCGCCGCCGCGTCCGCGGCCTGAGCTCACGCACCGTCGCCACGCAGACCCCACCCGTCACATTCTGCGGGGCGGGGGTTCCGATCGTGGCGAGAGCGGCGTAGAAAAGAAGTGCGAGGTCAGACGGACCACACCGGCAGATCTCGTGCACGGCCGCCGGGCACCCACGAGCGATCAGCCGCGGTAGGCGCGTTGCAGCGGATCCGCGAGGACCGTTGTCAACGGACTTGAGGTGCACGCCTGGTAACCCGGCCGGACGTGTGTGACGGCGCCTCCTCCCATCGAGGCGCCGTCCACTACGTCCGGGTCTGTCACCCGCCGTCGATGGCCTTCTCGCAGACCTCGACCAACTCCTCCGCGGCCCGCTCGGCCGCCGCCGCATAGTGGCGCAGCCACGATCGGACCCCATCGGGTGTACCCGTGGCGAAGGCGTTGGCGGAGCCGACGTACTCGGGCTCGCGGCTTCGGTGCCCGACATCCATCGCGAGCAGTCCCCGCGGGTCGAGCCCGCCTGCGATCAGGGTCAGCCGGGCGGCGGCTCGCGCCACGACTCCGTTGGGCCCGGCGAAGGCCTTCAAGGCCAGCAATTCCCCGTGTACCACGGCCGCCTGCAACAACACCGGGGCGCTCGTGCCTCCGGCCACCAGCGCGGCCAGGGCGTCCAGCCGGGGCGCCACCTCGGGGTTGACCGGCCGGCCCAGCTCGCCGGGGCCCACAACGTCTCGCGCGACCAGCGTGTGCAGCCTGGCGAGCACCTGCCTCGGGGCCCGCGTCCACGTGCCCGTCAGGCCGTCCAGGGCCGCCGTGGCGCGCAGCGCGCCGTGCACGACAGGGTCGGTGACCACCCCCGCGCGTACGCCCTCCAGATCGAAGCCGTGCGTGTCGAGCGCGGCGCTGGCGACCGAGGTGCGCAGCGCGACCTCAGCGGCGACCGGACCGCCCGAGCGGCGCAGGGCGCGGTGGCGCATGGCGGCGTCGACGGCCGCGCGGGCCTGCTCGAGGGCGGGCGCGACATCGGCGAGGTCGAGCAGCGGTGCGAGGGGGTCGGATGGCACCCTCAGACGGTATCGTGCCACTACTGTGAACAAAGTTTAGAGAAAAGCCCGCTTCTTTTCTGTCGTACCCCCGAACTAGCCTGCTTGCGAGAGCTGGACCACATCGAGGAGCCATCACCGATGAGCGAAACCTTGGAAAACCTTCTCAACGAGACACGGCAGTTCCCGCCCCCTGCCGAGTTCGCCGCCGCCGCCAACCTCACCGAGGAGGCCTACGCCGAGGCCCGGGCGGACCGCCTCGCATTCTGGGAGCAGCAGGCGCACCGACTGAGCTGGGCCAAGGAGTGGGACCAGGTGCTCGACTGGTCCAACCCGCCGTTCGCGAAGTGGTTCGTGGGCGGGCAGCTCAATGTGGCGTACAACTGCCTCGACCGCCACATCGAGGCCGGCCGCGGCGACAAGGTCGCGATCCACTTCGAGGGCGAGCCGGGCGACACCCGCACCATCACCTACGCCGACCTGCACCGGTCGGTCTGCCAGGCCGCCAACGCACTGACCGACCTCGGCGTCATCGCGGGCGACCGGGTGGCGATCTACATGCCGATGATCCCGGAGGCGGCGGTCGCGATGCTGGCGTGCGCCCGCATCGGCGCGACCCACTCGGTGGTCTTCGGCGGCTTCTCGGCCGACGCGCTCAGCGGCCGCATCGACGACGCGAGCGCCAAGATCGTCATCACCGCCGACGGCGGCTTCCGCCGGGGCAAGCCCAGCGGGCTCAAGTCGATCGTCGACGAGGCCGTGGCCCGGACGCCGAGCATCGAGAAGGTGCTGGTGGTGCGGCGCACCGGCCAGGACGTCGAGTGGAACGCCGAGCGTGACCTGTGGTGGCACGAGGTCGTGGAGACCGCCTCCATCGAGCACGCCGCGCAGCCGTTCGACGCGGAGCACCCGCTGTTCATCCTCTACACGTCCGGCACCACGGCGAAGCCCAAGGGCATCCTGCACACCACGGGCGGCTACCTGACCCAGGTGAGCTTCACGCACCACGCCGTCTTCGACCTCAAGGCCGACAGCGACGTGTACTGGTGCACCGCCGACATCGGCTGGGTCACCGGCCACAGCTACATCGTCTACGGGCCGCTGTCCAACGGCGCCACCCAGGTCATGTACGAGGGCACGCCCGACACCCCGCACCGCGGGCGGTTCTGGGAGATCGTGCAGAAGTACAAGGTCACGCTCCTCTACACGGCGCCGACCGCGATCCGCACCTTCATGAAGTGGGGCGACGACATCCCCGCCGGCTTCGACCTGTCCTCGCTGCGGCTGCTGGGCTCGGTCGGCGAGCCGATCAACCCCGAGGCCTGGATGTGGTACCGCAAGCACATCGGCGGCGACCGCTGCCCCATCGTCGACACCTGGTGGCAGACCGAGACCGGCGCGATCATGATCTCCCCGCTGCCCGGCGTGACCGCGACCAAGCCCGGCAGCGCCATGCGCCCGCTGCCCGGCATCACCGCCGACGTGGTCGACGACCAGGCCGGCTCGGTGCCCAACGGCGGCGGCGGTTACCTGGTCCTCCGCGAGCCCTGGCCGTCGATGCTGCGCACCATCTGGGGCGACGACCAGCGGTTCAAGGAGACCTACTGGTCGCGCTTCGACGGCATGTACTTCGCCGGCGACGGCGCCAAGAAGGACGACGACGGCGACCTGTGGCTGCTCGGCCGGGTCGACGACGTCATGCTGGTCTCGGGCCACAACATCTCCACCACGGAGGTCGAGTCGGCCCTGGTCAGCCACCCGAAGGTGGCCGAGGCCGCGGTCGTGGGCGCCACCGACCCGACCACGGGCCAGGCGATCGTCGCCTTCACCATCCCGCGCGGCGGCGTCGAAACCGACGGCGAGGCCGGCGAGGCCCTGATCCAGGAGCTGCGCAACCACGTCGCGAAGACCCTGGGCCCGATCGCCAAGCCCCGCCAGATCATGCTGGTCCCGGAGCTCCCGAAGACCCGCTCCGGCAAGATCATGCGCCGCCTGCTCCGCGACGTCGCCGAAAACCGCAGCCTGGGCGACGTCACCACCCTGCAGGACTCGACGGTCATGGACCTGATCGCGTCGGGCCTGCAGTCCGGCAAGTCCGAGGACTGACCCTCGCGGCGCGGGCCCCGGCCACAGGCCGGGTCCCGCGCCCCGCCACCGCCACGCAACGCTCCACCGCCGCCACGCCACACCTTCGCCACGCACCGCAGCAGCCGAGCTCCGACGCCGCTCCGCCGCCACGCCCTGCCATCACCGCGCACCGCCGCCGCCACGCACCGCAGCGGCCAAGCTCCGACGCCGCTCCGCCGCCACGCGCTGCCATCGCCGCCTCGCCACGCCCCGTCATCGCCGCGCACCGCCGCCGCCACCATTTCGCCCGCCACGCCCTGCTGCCGCCGCGCACCACCGCCGCTCCGCCGCCACGCGCCGCCGTCGCAGCCCCCGCCATGCCACGTCATGTCATCGCCACGCACCGTCGCCGCTTCGCCCGCCATGCCCTGCTGCCACCACGCACCGCCGCCGTGGGCCACCGCCGCCGCAGCACAGTCCGCCATCACACTCTGTCACCGCTGCAGCGCACTCCACGACCGTCAATTGGCTGGTGGCGGTCGGCCGGCAGCAAGTCTCCGTGATCATGCGCTCAGCGGCGACGGCGCGCGGTATTTCGTGATCACGGAGTGAACGTGCTGGTCCTTGTACACTTCCACTCCACGATCATGGAGAACGTGCCGGCCGGTCGGCGGAGATCGCAGGCGCGGCCATCGTCGCTCGGCCTTGGCTTCGTCTGTGCATGATCGCGGAGACTTCCTGCCGACGGTCCGAGCTATGAGTGTCCGCGTTGCGGCCATCGCCGCGCCGAAAGCCGTCGATTGCCGGCGTCCCCGACACCGTTGGCGCAAAGGTGCACAAAAGCCGCGCGAAGACGGGTGAAAAAGGGGCGGCCCCCGGGACCGGGGCCGCCCCGTAGGACGCGTAGGTGGAGCTACGCGTAGATCTTGATCGGGGTGTACGTCTGGCGCGGGAAGATCTGGCCTACCTCGGCGTCCGTCAGGCCGAAGCGGCCCTGGGCCACGGAGCCGAACACCGAGAACATGTTGTTCATCTCCGGCAGGTCGCCGTTGACCAGGGTGTCCAGGCCGTTCCAGGTGCCGAGAAGCTTGCCGGCCAGCTTCTTGCCGGACAAGACGACCACGCCGCCGCCGTGGCCGTGGTCGGTGCCGCCGCCGTTCTCGGCGACGCGGCGGCCGAACTCGCTGGAGACCATGATTGTCACGTTCGAGGCCAGGTCGGGGCCGAGGTCGTCGAAGAACGCGGCCATGCCCGAGGCTAGCTCGCCGAAGTGCTGGGCCACGTAGCCGCCGCGGGTGCCCTGGTTCTCGTGGGTGTCCCAGCCGCCCATGCCGACGGTGGCGATGCGTACGTTCGCGCCGCCCTTGATCAGCTGGGCCAGCTCGCGGAACGCGTTGCCGACGCCGGTGTACTTGACGTCGTTGGCGGGGGTGTAGCCCTTCTGCGCGAGGTTGCTGGCGAGCGTGAGCGCGTCGATGCCGGCCCGGACCGGCGCCTCGATCGGGTGGTTGATCCCGGTGAAGAGGGTCTTGATGGCGTCCACGGTCGGCTGCCGGTACTTGCCGTCGCCGTTGACGTTCAGGGAGGCCACGCTGTTGAGGGCGAGGGCGCCCCCGCCGCCCACCAGGGAGCGCGGCAGCGTCGAGCCGATGCCGATCGCCCGGAAGGCGGTGCCCGGGCCGAGCTTGTCGGCCAGGTTGGTCAGCCAGCCCATGCCGCCGGTCTCGGCCGGCAGGCCGCCGAGCTGGCAGATGTCCTGCGCCGCGAAGTGGCTGCGGTCGAGCCGCCGGTCGCTGACCGCGGGGATGAAGGCCAGTTGCCCCGCGTCCAGGTACTTCTGGAGCGGCGCGAACGACTCGTTGAGCCCGAACCCGCGATCGAGCGGGATGGAGGTGCTGGCCGGCAGCGTGAAGCTGGGCCGCACGCGGTTGAGGACCGCGTCGTCCATGGGGGCGAAGAGCGAGAGCCCGTCGGCCCCGCCGTACAGGAACACGTGGATGAGCGTGCCGGTCGGGGTCGCCGCGAAGGACGCCTGCGTGGTCAGGAACTGGCTGGTCGCGAGCGCCGTCGTGGTGGCCGCCGCGCCGACGAAGAACCGGCGCCGGGTCACGCCCCGGCCGTCCTCCTGCTCGTCCTCCTGGCGCGCGAGGTCGAGGTACGAATCCCGGACGCTCTTCTGTTCTTCCCGCACCGCGACCGCCTCGGCCCGCAGCGCGGCCTCGAACCTGTTCGGACCGAGCCGCAGCAGGTCCGGGCACTCCGGATGGAGCGACTTCTGCTTCCGCACTGGCTTCTCCATGGTGTGCCGCCTACCGCAGGTAGTGGTGGGGAGTGGCGAAGATCGCGCGCACGACGGCGGCGATCGCGCCGTTGAACGTTGCGTCCACCGGGGTGGTGGCGGTCGTCGTCGGGCTGACGATGTGCAGGATCGCGGTCCTGCGGTCGTTGTCGAGGGTGACGTTGATGAGCTTCTTGGTGAGCGCGTCGAGGTAGGCGCCCGCGGTGCCCGGCGGGTTGGCGATGAGCGCCTCGGGCTTGGCCCACGTGAACTGGCGCCGGCCGCCGGTGATCGCGGTGTACGCGTCGTTCCACTGGTTGACCATGGTCCCGGCCGAGGTCCACGCGACGTACACGTCCGGGTAGCCGTTCGGCGTCGGCAGCTCCATCGGCGCGTGCCCGAACTCCTCGAGCTTGCGCATGATGTCGCCGAGGCCCTGGACCATCGGGCTCACGTTCGTGTTGTTCGACGTGAAACCGGCCGGGGCGTCGGCGCCGATCTCCAGCGCGCGGTACGTGGCGGTGAGGTATTCGCCGGGGCGGCGCACCTTCTGGCCGACGGACTCCCAGAACTCGGTCCGGGAGAGCATCGTCATCAGTACCGCGGGAATGTTGCTCTTCTTGTCGATGTACGTCTTGGCCATGGCATCGACGAGGGTCTTCGGCGGGACGTCGGAGACGAACCGGGTCGCCAGGTTCTGCGCCATGTAGCGGGCGGTGTTCGGGTGCAGCGCGAGGTACCGGAAGTACGCCTCCTGCACCGCCTCGCCCCCGGCGGCGTCGCCGTTCGGGTGCGAGAAGCCCATGATCTTCACGGGGCCGACGTAGTGCTGCTCGGGCCGGTAGACGTACTGGTTGTCGCGGATGCTGCGGCCGGTCTGCAGCATCGCGGCCTGGCGCACGTCGGTCTCGTTGTACCCGTTGAACGCGCCGACCGTGTAGAGCTCGAGGTTCTCCCGGGCCAGGTTCTCGTTGATCTGGTCCTTGGTCGAGTCCTGCTGGTCGAGGTAGCGCAGCAGCGCCGGGTGCCGGTTCGCGGCCACGAACATGTCGACGTAGTTGCCCAGCGCGTACTTGCGGATGACGTCGCGCTCGAACGCGGCCCGGGTCAGCTCGTTGCCGTCGTGGAAGGCGGCCACGTGCAGGTAGTCGCCGAAGAAGTCGACCATCATCTCGAAGAGCTGGCGGTCGGAGAACAGCTGCTTGGCGATCGCGTACCGGACGTTCTGGTCGTCGGCGTGAATGCCCTTCTTGTCCAGGTCGTCGCGCTGCGCCTTGAGCTGTTCGTACGTCATGCTCCACGTGACGAGCTCGGCGTCGGCCTTCTGCTCGCCGCGGGTCAGCGGGATCGTCTCCGGCTTGAGCTGCTTGTCGATCCAGCCGTTGATGCCCAGCTTGTTGATGTCGCTCATGACCTTGTTGTTCGGCCCGAACGTGAGCCGGCTGGCCAGGTGGCGGACCGAGTCCTTCTTCGGCAGCACCGTGTTGGCCTTGACGACCGCGTTCTTGGCGGCGTCGGCGGGGGTGCCGAACGAGGAGCCCGTCGTCGGGGTGTTCTTGCGGATGCCCAGGCCGGCGTTGCCGTTCATGAGGCTCTGGTTCTGGTCGACGTACGCCGGGGTGGTGGTGTCCGCGGCCGCGTCCGCCGGTGCCGCCGCGTCGGCGTCGCTCCCGCCGGGGTGCGAGCCCTTGCCGAAGAACTGGGTGACGGCGTACGCGCCGCCGCCGATCAGTGCGGCCGCGCCGCCGCCGATGGCGACCATCGCGGCGCGGCGGCGCCAGCTCGGCGGCTTGTCGTCGTAGTCGTCGTCCTCGTCGAGGTCGGGCAGGCCGCCGCGGCCGCGGGGCGTCGCGTTCGGGTCGTAGAAGTGCGGGCCGGAGCCGCCACGGTCGGCCCGCATCGAGCCCTGGCGGCGCCCGCCGCGGGGGTCGCTGTAACCCTGGCGGTCGTATCGACCGGTCTGGTCCTCGTACCCGGACTCGTAGTACGGGTCGGCGTACGGGTCGTAACGCTCGTTCATCTACAGGTCCCGATCAGACGATGTGGGGCGCGCGTGTCGTTAGCGGAAGGTAGTGGCTGCTCAGGAGCCGTTCAACCCACGCCTGAAGCGCGCTGATCAGGACTTAAGACACGGCCGGTGACCCAAGGTCACGGTCGCCGGGAAGCGCCCTCACGTACCGCGTCCGAGCTGCTGAAACACGCGTAACAAGAGATCATTCCGGCAGACATCAGCACAGATACATTTAAGACTGTTTTGCATCTCTCAAAGCGCCCGATTCAGGCGGTTTTGCCCACCCAGACGTCGTGGTACGCACCCGCCGTGCACGGCGGCCCGGCGGCGATCGACATGCGCCGTTCGTCAAGATCCATCACGAGCGAGTAGAGCGACTCGGTCCGGTCCCCCTCAGGAGCATCGGGCTCGTCGTGGCGGCAGATCGACTGCGGATGCCCGCCGTGGTCGCGCAGCACCGCGCGCAGCAACGGCTCGTCGATCGGCCCGGCGCCGAGGAGGCGTCGCGCCCGGGCGGAGCGGAAGAACGACGAGCCGCCGATGCCCTTGAGCGTGTCGAGCGCCGACAGCGCGGTCTCGAAGTGGTTCGTGTGCGTGAGCACGCCGTCGGCCGGATGCAGGAAGCCGACGTCGCCGGGGGCGACCTCGAGGTCGATCACTTCACCCGGGGTACCGCCGGGAAATGCCTGACCCACCAGCAGGTTGATGCTCGCGCCGCGCGGCGGGGCGCAGACGGCCTTGATCGCGGCACCGAGGTGCCGCGCCTCCAGCGCCGCGCGCAGCAGCACGTGGTACGGCACCCCGCCGTCGCGGCGGTCACGGTGCGTGCCGAGCATGTTCACGCAGACGCCCAGTCCCGCGTCGTTGAGCCCGGCCTTGGCGAGCATGCCGGCCTCGGTCAGGGCCAGGACCTCGCCGCCGCGCTCGTCACGGGTGGCGAGCAGCAGCGCGTAGGGCCGCTGGTCGGGGTGCCAGTCCCAGTTCTGCGCCAGCAGGGTGTGGCCGCTCGCGGTGCGCTCGCCGAGCACGCCGATCGCGGTGCACTCGTGCGGCTCGCCGCTGTAGATCAGCTCGGTGCGGCCGTTCAGCGCGTACACCTCGTCGACCGCCACGCCCGAGCCCTCGGCCACGCCGTCGAGCATCTCGGCGACCCGCGGCGCATGGCGGCGCGACGCCTCACGGAACAACGCACCGTAACCGCGCGCCCGCTCGGCGTCGATGCCGGCGACGCCGGCGAACCGGGCCATGTAGCTCGCCGTGTTCGCCGCGATGAGGTCGGCGGCCGCCGCACCGTACGCGATGCCGCACTCACGCGGCGTGCCGGATACATCGATCAGGGGGAGCGGCGGCTGCATGGCGAGAACGCTAGCCGCTCGCCTCGCAGGTTTTCGAACGGATTAGCCCTACGCTGAGCACATGAAGCCCACGGTTGACGACACGTGCGTCATGATCGACGGGCCGTGGTCGCACCGCTTCGTCAGCGCCAACGGCACGCGCTTCCACGTGGTGGAGGCGGGCACCGGGCCGCTGGTGCTGTTCCTGCACGGTTTTCCCGAGTTCTGGTACGCCTGGCACAACCAGCTACCGGCCGTGACCGACGCCGGCTTCCGCGCGGTCGCCGTGGACCTGCGTGGCTACGGCGCGAGCGACAAGCCACCGCGCGGTTACGACGGGTACACGATGGCCGGCGACGTCGCCGGGCTGATCCGCGCCCTCGGCGAGCGCAGCGCGATCCTGGTCGGCGCCGGCTACGGCGGCATGATCGCCTGGGCGACCGCCGCGTTCCACCCGAAGATGGTCCGGCGACTGGTCGTGCTGGGCGCCGCGCACCCGCTGCGGCTGCGCGCCGGCCTGGCCACCGACCCGCGGGGCCAGCTGGCGGCGGCCAAGCCCGTCCTGCGCTTCCAGGTGCCGCGTTTCGAGCACGTCCTGACCAGGCACGACGCGGCGCTGGTCGGCGAATACCTGCGCCGCTGGGGCGCGCCGGACTGGGTCACGCGCGAGGGATACCGCGACTACGAAGCGTACTGCCGCGCGGCGATGCGGATCCCACAGGCGGCGTTCTCCGCGCTGGAGACCTACCGGTGGGCCGTCCGGTCGGCGCTGCGCCTGCAGGGGTACCGCTTCGTGAAGCTCCTGCAACAACCCGTGACCGCGCCGACACTGCAGCTGCACGGGGCGCTGGATCCGGCGGTGCTACCGCGCACGGCGCAGGGCTCCGGGCGATACGTGCTGGCCGAGTACGAGTGGCGGCTGCTGTCGAACGCGGCGCACTTCCCGCACCTCGAGCAGCCCGAGCTGATCAACGGCGAGATCATCCGGTGGGCCAAGGCCGGTTGAGATTTTGCTATGGCTCGGGTCCGCGCGACTCACCGGCGTTCCGCGCTCGGCCGTCGATATAGTCGATGAATACGGGTGCTGAGCTGGACAGACACGGTTATCCCCGGTGACACGGCGTGTCACTAGGGTCGGACGTTCTCGCAGCTCAGCGCGCTGCGCTCCGGCGAGAACAACCGCTCCGCGACCGGTCGGTGTCGATCATCGTAACGAACCGATGTGCGCCGCGGATGGGGGCGCCGCGAGTTACGGCTTGGCAGGGCGGGGTCTAACATCGCTGGAACGGGAGCCGACCGAGCATTCGATGCCATCTCCAGGTGGCTCTCGCCGACGCCGTGAGCTGGGACTATGGCACCGCCTAGTGACACGGCCCGCCGCCTAGTATCAGCGCGTTCTTCGAGCTCAAGCAGCGTTTCCGCAGACTATATCGACGGCCGAGCGCGGAACCCAGGACTCACGACCGTTCCTCCCGTGAGCGCCTGGTCTGGGTCGGTCGGCGCGAAGCCTCATCGAGCCAGACTGGGCGAAGCGGTCGGGCCTGGCGGCCCTCCCTGCCAGGTCCGCGGTGCCAAGAGCCGTTACACGCGGTATTCGCGCAGCTCGCTGACCTCGGCGCGCGGCGCCCAGCCCTGGTACACGCCGTAGTCGAACTCCTCGAGCCCCAGCTCGGCGGCGACCGGCGCGCGGCCGCCCGTGTACTCGACCCGGAACCAGCCGTCGTGCTCGCCGAGCACGATGAACGGCTGGTCGCGCCAGAAGCAGGTGGTGCGCACGTACACGAGGTCGTCCACCTCGTCGCGGGGCACGATGCGGCGGTGCCGGCCGGGGCGCACCTCCTCGAAGCCGTCGCTCGCGTCCGGGCGGTAGAGCCGGACGTCGTCGCCGTCGGGGCTGGCCTCGTACTCGGCGCCGTGCCAGCGCGCCGCGTAACCGTCGCGGATCACGACCGGCCGGCCTTCCGCCACGCCGGCCCGTCGGCGTCGAGGCGGGCGATGAGGTCCTCCCGCCCGTCCCGGCGCACGCGCCACAGCTCGGCGTTGTGCGGTAGCCGCGCACTGTCGACCTTGAACTCCGCGATCACGTCACCGGTCTCGCTCGGGGCGAAGCCGTTGCCGCGGAACGGTGGCCGCTCGATGACCCAGCCCTCCATCGCGCGCATCGCATCGTGCGACGACCCGCCGTACGGGATGCGGTACAGGTCGCCGCGGTAGGCGATCCAGCGCAGCACGTAGGCCTCGTCGGCGTCGGGCTTGAACGAGGACCCCGCGTAACCGAGCCCGAGCGCGTTGTACAACTGCTCGGGCGTCTGCAGGTGCGCGACCTCGCCGGCGCGGTGCACGAACCCGGAGACCCGGTCGTAGTTGCGCTCGAGATAGTGCGAGAGCTGCTCGGGCGAGATCGGCTTCTGCATGACCTGCTCGCGCCCGGAGCCCGGCGGCTCGTACGCGGGCCGCGGGGCGGCCTGCGGCGCCGGCCTGGACGACTCCGGGGCGGGCTGCTCATCCGGGTCGTCGACGCCGAGCCCGAGCTCGGTCGCCCACGTCGCGAGCTGCACGACCTCGGTGCCGGGCAGCACGGCCCCGGCCGGCGACTCCGGGTTGATCGCGACCGCCAGCTGGTCGCCGGGCGGCCAGTGCCGGATGAGCCGGGTGAACTTGATCCAGCTGCCCTGCGCATCGGCGCCGAGCCGCTCCGTCATGCGCTCCTGCGACGTGAAGACGACGAGGTGCGGCAGGCCGTTCATGTGCTCGGTGCGCCAGTTCGCCGGGGTGACGGGCCCATCGCCGGTCCAGAACGGAATCAGGACCTTGGCCAGCAGCAACGTCGAGAGGAACCGGTCGGTACTGTTGGCCTGCACCGCCTCGAGCAGGTCCTTCTCCACCGTGTTCGCCGGGCGGAAGTCCGAGTCGGCCGGCTTCGGCCGCGGCCGCACCGGCGCCACGACCTCGGCGTCGACGATCTCCTCGTGCAGCCGCAACCGCGCGTCCTCGACGACCTCCGGCTCGTACACCGGCTCGTGCGTGGGCTCGCGGACCGGATCGACGTGATAGGTGGTCGGCTCGGCCCGCTCCCCCTCGTACGTCCACGAGAACCCGGCCTCGCTCCCACTCGCGCCCGGCGTGGGGTCCCCGCCCGCGACCGGAAGGTCCGCGAAGTCCTGCTGGAAGTCGGGCCGCTCGGCGGCGCCCTCCTCGAAGAACGACCGCAGCTCGGGCGACGGCTCAGCCCCCGACGGCGCCGCCTCGCGAGCCGCCTTGGGCAGGAAGAACGACCCGCTGTTCTCCTTGTCCGCCTCGCTGGCCCACGACTCGTCAGCCTGGGTCTCGGGAGTGGACCCCTCGCTCGCTCGCGCTTCGCTGGCCCACGACTCGCTGCTGGACGCCTCGCTCGCCCACGATTCGCCGACCCGTGTTTCGCTCGACTGCGGACTGGCGGAGGCCTCACTTGCTCGCGCCTCATTCGCCCACGGCTCGCTGGCCCGTGGCTCGCTCGCCCACGGCTCGCTCGACCGCGCCTCGCTCGCCCACGGCTCGCTGACCCGTGGCTCGCTGGCCCATGGCTCGCTCGACCACGCCTCGCTCGACCAGGGCTCGCTGGCCCCTGTTTCGCTCGCCCACGGCTCGCTGGCTCGCGCCTCGCTCGACCAGGGCTCGCTGGTCCACGGCTCGCTTGACCAGGGCTCGGCGGGCCGCGCCTCGCTCGCCGGCGGTTCGGTGGGCTGCGATTCCTCCGGCCGCGGCTCGACCAGTCCGGTCTTCGCCAGCGACTCGACGCCGGACGCGAACGACGGCTGGGCCAGGTCGTCCGGATCGGGGTCGGAGCGCAGGTCGGCAAGGGCGGCGTACGGGTCCCGGATCGGCGGCTCGTCCGGCCGCGAGTCGGCGAACGCGTTGAACGGCCGCGCCTCCGGCTCGTCGTCGAAGAACGGCCGCTGCTCGTCCTCCCGCGGCGCCTCGCCCTGGTCCCCGAGGAACGACCGCGGCGCGTCGGCCTCGCCGCCGAAGGACGACCGCGTCGGCTCGGCCCGATCCTGGAAAAACGACGACTGCACCTCGGCCCGCCCGCTGAACAGCGACGACGCCTCGGTCGAAGGTCCGGACCTTTGCTCCTGCCACGGCTCGGCTTCCTGGCGCGGCTCGGCCCCGCCACCCTGCCACGGCTGCGCGGCGCCTTCCTGGCGCACCTCGGCGCTCCCCGCAGCCGACCACGGCTCCGCACCCGACTCCCGATGCGCCTCGGCCCCCGGCCACGAGTCCCCGTCCGGCTCCTGACGCGCCCCGCTAGCCGCGCCGGTCCAGGGCTCCTCACGCGCCTCGCCCATCGCGGCCGTCCAAGACGGCGACGCCTGCTCCTCACGCAGCTCGCTCGTCGCGGCCGTCCACGACTGCGACGTAGGCTCCTGACGCGGCTCGCTCGTCGCCGTCCAAGACGGTGACTCCTCGCGCGGCTCGCTCATGGCCGTCCAAGACGGCGACGCCTGCTCCTCGCGCGGCTCGCTCGTCGCGGCCGTCCACGACTGCGACGAAGGCTCCTGACGCGGCTCGAACGCGGCGGGCCCGGACGCCCCTGCGGCGGGCTCATCGGCGAAGAACGGATGGTCGTCGAGGGCCGCCCGCCCGAACCCGGCGCTCCGCGCCCCGGCTGCGACGTCACCGAACGGCGCCGGACCGGGCTCGGCGACGGGCGCCTCGCCGGCGCTGCCGGGGCGAACCTCGGCGGAGCCCGCCCACCCGGACCTGATCGGCTGCGTGCTCTCGCCGGGCGGCATGGTGTCGCCCAGCGCGGGCCGCTCGTCGGCGGCCGGCCGGAACGCGCCGGGATCGACCAGGTCGGGCCGCGACGGCAGCGCGCCGCCGGGGCGGTAGGGGTCATCGGCACCGGGGCGGCGCGGCAACGACTCGCCGGGGCGGTACGAAACCGGCTCGCCCGACACCGGCCGCGACTCCCCGGCCCGGTAGGTCGCCGGCTGGCCGGAGACGGGTCGCGACTCGCCCGCACGATACGGGTCCTCGAAACCGGGGCGCTGCGGCAACGACTCGCCCGGGCGGTACGAAACCGGCTCACCGGACGCGGGTCGCGACGGCAACGGCCCCCCGGACCGGAACGCGGCGGGATCCTCGGCGCCCGGCCGCGGCGGCAACTGGCCCCCGGGCCGGAACGCGGTCGGTGGCTCCGGCTCGATGCGGCTGGGCTGCGGCTGGCGGGTCGGCAGCGGCGGGCCCGCCGGGCGCGGCAGGTCCGGCGGCGGCTGCCAGGCGGCCGGAATGACCGGCTCGGCGTGCTCGGTGAAGATCTCGCCCAGGCTGCGCGCGGGCTCGCGGCGCGGCCAGTACCGGCGCGGGTCGCCCCCGGCGTCCCCGCCCGCCTCGCCACCGACGGGCCGCGACGGCAGGCCGGACTCGCCACCGCCGACGGGGCGGGACGGCAGGCCGGACTCGCCACCACCGACGGGCCGCGACGGGAAACCCGGTTCACCGCCGCCGACCGGGCGGGACGGCAGACCTGGATCGCCCCCACCGGCGGGGCGCCTCGGCAGGCCCGACTCGCCTCCCATCGGTCGCGCCGGGTGGGCCGGAAGTCCCGGATCGCCGCCGCCGACCGGGCGAGTCGGCAGGCCGGACGAGGGGGCGCCGTTCTGCGGCCGGGTGGGCAGGTCGGTGCGCGCCGCTGGGCCGCGGTCGAGGCCGGCGAACAGCTCGCGCTCGCCCGGTACGTCCAGCCGGTCGGACTCGTCGAACAGCCCGCGGGAGGCGGCGCCGGGGAAGGAGGCCCGGCCTCGCGCGGCGCCGGCACCCGAGGTCGGCGCCGGGGACGTGGGCGCGCCGTTCTCGGCCGGCGGCGGGACCGCGGGCGCGCCGCCGGCGAATGAACTCGGCGGCGTTGGCGCGAACGCGGAACGACCCGCGGAGCGCTCGAAGTGAATGGGGCGATCCGCCCGGGTCGGTAGAAACGCCCCGGGAGGCGCCACGTCGGGCGGCGGGACCTCGCGCCGGGGCGGAACGGACGAAGGCGGCGCAGATGACGGGGGCACAGACGACCCAGGCGGGGCGCTCGACACCGGCGCGACGAATGGGCCCGAGGCAGGTCCGCCTTGTCCCGCACGCCCGGCTTGCCCGGCCTGGTCGGCCTTCATCCGCTGGCGCTCGATCGGCGTGGGAGCGGGCTGGTTCGGCACGCTTCGCACCGGTACCTGCGCGACCGCCCGGGTGCGCGAGCTGGCCTGCTCCATGCGGGCGCGCGCGCCCAGCGTGCGGCCCGGAAGGCGCACGTCGCCGCGGCTGATCTGGGTCACGAACCACGACGGCAGGTAGCCCTCGATCGGCAGCCCGGGATTGACCGCCAGCCACCAGTCGACGTTGGGCCAGATGCCGGCGAGATCACGGAACGGCACCCGGCGGTGCGTGCCGGGATGGCCCGCCAGGCACTCGTGCAGCGCGGACGGCGAGGTGAAGGCGAGCACATGCGTGCGGCCCTCGGTGGTCCACGTGCCCCAGCCGCCCTCGCTGGAGGCTGAACCGTCGGGCGCGATCGGCAGCAGGACGTCCGTGCGCGCCAGGATGCGGAAATACTGCTCCTGGTCGTTCGTGCGCAGCGCGTCACGCATGGCGACCTCGGCCTCGGTGGCCGGCTCCCACTCGCTCAACGGCCACCCCCTCTTCGGGCTCGGAAACCGCCGCGTCGCCGAAACCTAACCTATATGGCCACGGCAATTCGAGGGGTACGACGCGGGCAAGCGCTCCGGCCAGCATAGCGATCGAAGCCCCGCCGCTCACAGCGCTGTCTCATTCGCGGCACCCGCACGGGGGAGTTTCCGGCGGGGCAACCCATCGATGCCCGATTGCCTAGCATGGTGCGCATGCCGCGGAGGTACGCGATGTCCGGTTTGGCGGTTTTGCTGAGCCTCGCGGGATGTCTCGCCGCGGATCCCGTTGCCGCCCGGGCGCCGGCCGCCTGCCCAGGCCCGGTCCGCCGGCCCGCCCCGGCGCCGTCGGGGACGCCATGGACCCAGCAGCGGTACGACCAGACGCGCCTCAACGCCCTCGCCGACGGCCGCGGCATCGTCGTGGCGGTGATCGACTCGGGCGTCGACGCGCGCAACGCCCAGCTCCAGGGCGCCGTGCAGGCCGGCCCGGACCAGCTCGACGGCGGTAGTTCGGTGCTCGACTGCGTCGGCCACGGCACCGGCGTGGCCGGCATCATCGCCGCCCGCCCGGTCGCCGGCTCCCCGTTGCGCGGCCTGGCCCCCGCCGCGACGATCCTGGCCCTGCGCGTCAGCGAGCTGATCGAGGGCGAGGACGGCGGCGCGACCGGCCGGCCCGGCACCCCCGCCGGCCTGGCCAACGCGATCCGCGACGCCGTCGCCCGGCACGCCCAGGTGATCAACCTTTCCCTGGTCTCCTACCGCGACGACGCCGTCGTCCGCGACGCCGTCAGGTTCGCCCTGGACAACGACGTGGTCGTGGTCGCCGCCGCGGGCAACGGCGCCGAGCAGGGCAACAGGACCCCGTACCCGGCCGCCTACGACGGCGTCATCGGCGTGGGCGCGACCGCCCCCGACGGCCAGCGGCTGCCGACCTCGCAGACCGGCCCGTACGTCGACCTGGTCGCCCCCGGCACGCAGATTGTGACAACCGCAACACCCGACGGCTGGACGACCATGGACGGCACCAGCTTCGCCACCCCGTTCGTCGCCGCGACCGCGGCACTGCTGCGCCAGTACCGCCCCGAGCTGACCGCCGCCCAGGTCTCCGCTCAGCTGAAGGCCACCGCCGACGGCGGCCGCGCGGGCCCCGGCTACGGCGCCGGGCTGCTCAACCCGTACCGCGCTCTGACCGAGCACCTGGGTGCCTCCCCGAAGCCGGCCGCCCAGCCTCTGGCCCAGACCGCAAGGCACCCGAACGCCGACCGCGAGTCCGAGGCCCGCCACCGAACGATCCTCCTGGCCCTGACCGGCCTGGGCGCGGTCCTGGTCGCGTTCCTCATCGCCGCGGTACTCCCCCGCGGCCGCCGCCGCGCCTGGCGCCCCGGCGTGCGCGAACTCCCGCCAGCCACGGCTCCCGACCCCGACCCGACCGCCCCAGCCTTCGGCGGCCCATGACTCCGCCCCGGGGTTGGCCCGAAACGCCCGCGCGGCCGACTGGAAACGCCTGCCGAGCGGAATTGGCCCTGAGTCCCCGCCGATCGCGGCGGTCGCGGCGCGCGGGGTCTTCCATCATCACAGAGTGAACGTGCTGCTCCTTGTACACGTTGACTCCGTGATCACGGCGAACCGCGCACGCCGGTCGGCGCAGATCGCACGCCCGGCCAGCGCCGCCCGGACTTGGTTCATCGAGATGCCAACGGGGCGCTCAGAATGATGATTTTTCCGAAAGTTGGGCGCTTGCGCCTGACTTTCGGAAGCGACGGCACCCTGGAGCCGGGGGGCGACGGCACCTGGAGAAGGCAAGGCGGCGCCCCGCCCGCCGCGTGAACGGAGGAGGGCGCCGCCGGAGTTACCGATCGCGATGGCTCAGCTGCCGCCGCCCGGGAACAGGTGGGTGTTGCGCAGCTCGGTCTCGCGGTAGCGCTGCATCGAGTCCTCGACGCCGACCTTGATGTCGCGCAGCATCTGGGCCAGGTCGGCGCCGGCGCGCTCCCAGTTGGCCTGGCGTGCCGAGTAGGCGTCCTTGGCGTCGCCCTGCCAGCCGGCCGTGAGGCGCTTGCCAAGCTGGGACACCTCGTCGAGGCGGGCGTGCAGCGTGTTGAGCGCGGACTGGATGGAGTGGCTCGCGTGCTCCAGGGCGCCGAAGTCGACTACCAGCATGTCGTCCATGTGAGATGCCTCCAGGTCAGCCGAGTGCGGAAAGGTCGGCGCGGCCGGCGCGGCGCATGGTGCTCGCCGCCTCGGTGTCGGTGGAGTCGTAGTTCTGCCCCGCCGTGCGGAGCCCCTCCGCCGTGTCCAGAAGGCTTCGGTTGAGCACATCCTGATCGTTCTTGAATGCGGCCTTGACCGCCTCGAACGACCGGCCGCCGGCGCCCTGCCAGCCCCCGCGCGTCACTTCCAATTCGCGCATCAGCGTGTTGAGCATGCTCTGCAGTTCCCCGTTGACCTGCTCGAACCGCTGGGCCGCCGCATTGAGCTCGGCTTGCTGGGCCTGTGTCGTCTGGGCCACCGGCGATCACCCCGTTTCTCGTTAGTGGACGTTTGGCATGGCCTCGCCCGACGGTATCGGCAACCGGCGATGCCTCACCACCCCCGATCGCAAGCTGTGGATAACTTCCGGCATTTCGCCTTTATGATGTGCGGCATGGCGGAGGGCCGGTCGTTCATCAAGTGGGCCGGCGGCAAAACACGCTATGCGGCGCAACTGGTGGCGGCCGCCCCCGCGTTCACCGGGCGGTACTGGGAGCCGTTCATGGGCAGCGCGGCCGTCTTCTTCGAGCTCAGGCCGGCCAAGGCGGTGCTGTCCGACGCCAACCCGGAGCTCGTCGCGTGCTTCCAGGCGGTCGCCGCCGACCCGGAGACGGTGATGGCGCGCCTCGACGCCATGCCAAACACGCCGGAGCAGTTCGAGCTGGTCAGGCGGCAGGACCCGGCCCGGCTCGGCACGGTCGAGCGCGCGGCCAGGGTCATCTACCTCAACAAGACCGCGTTCCGGGGCCTGTGGCGGGTCAACCGTCGCGGCGGGTTCAACGTGCCGTACGGGGCTTACGACAGGCCGTACTATCGCCGCGAAACGCTGCTCGAGGCCTCCCGCGCGCTCGCCGGAGTCGACGTGCGGCTCTGCGACTTCGCGGACGCCCTGCGCGAGGCGGCGGCCGGCGACTGGGTGTTCCTCGACCCGCCCTACCTGCCCGAGGGCGGGTTCGCCGACTTCAAGCGGTACACCGCGGGCCAGTTCCGCGACGCCGACCACGAGCGGCTCGCGGCCGAGATGCGCGACGCGTCAGATCGCGGGGTACTGCTGACGATGACCAACAGTGACACCGAGGCAACGCGGCGCATCTACGCCGGGTTTCACGCCACCCGCATGGCGACCCGGCGCGACATCAACCTGCGCGCCGCCGCCCGGGCAAGCTTCGACCTGGTCCTCACCAACTATTGAGCCAACTACTGAGCCGGCTACTGAGCGACTACTGGGCCGGTTGGGCGGCCGCGGCCGGGTCGAGTGCCGGGCCGGCGGGCAGCAGCGCGACCACCTGGCTGGGCACGTCGACGGGCTGCTGACCCGCGTACCCGAGCGCGCCCAGCGCATCGGGCACCGGCACGGTGTGCCGCCGGCCGAGGTCGGTGACCAGCATGAACACGCCCGTTTCGGTCCGCACCAGGGCGCCTGATCCGGCTGGTACCACGACCCGGTCCGCCAGCACCGCACCCTCCGCCGTCGCCGAGGCGGTCCTGAGCGCGTGGGACAGGTCCGGCGGGGTGGCGCCGACCGTGATGGCATCCGCGGTACACACCTCGTTGGGCTGCGTGTCGAGCAGCTCCGGCGGCGCGGCGGGCAGCGCGCCGTCTCCGCCGCGATCCGGCGCGAACGGCTTGACCTGCCCTCCCCGGACCAGCGCGGAAAACTCGGCCGGGCTCAGCGGCATCAGCTTGCCGCCGCCCTGCACGCTCTGCGTCTCCGGGGCCGCGAGCAGCAGCGCGGCCTGCAGCGGCGTGACGGAGGCGAGGCCGTCGGCGGTGACCAGGAACGCGTCGGTGCGGGAGCCGGACGTCACGCCGTACAGCTGGCCGACCTTGCCGGCCGGGGCGGTCCTGCCACGGTCGGGCACGGCCGGCGTGACGAGGTCGGTGCCGGACGGCACGGCATGCAGCAGCGCCTGGGCCACCGCGACCTGCGGGCGTGCCGACCATACCAGGGCGGGCAGCGCGGCGCCCGGTTCGCGGATGAGGTGCTTGTGGCCGTGCCACACGAGGTATGTCTGCTGGCCCGGACCGTTCACCAGCAGGCCTTTCTCTCCCAGGGGTGCACCGCCGGAAGGCCCGCCGCCCACGAAGAGCACCGATCCGTCGGCGGTCGAGCAGACCGTCCACGCCCCCTTGCGCAGGCCGTTCGCGGCGGGCAGCGAGGCGGGCGCGCCCGGAATGCCGAGCGTCTCGCCCCGGGGCGCGCCGGCCAGCGCACCGCGCGGCACCACGACCGTCGGCGCGCCGGCGGCATTGAGGATGAGCAGCGCCGACGCCTGGTTGAGGACGGGGTGGAGCACCTCGTCGCGGAACACGTACAGCGCTCCCGACTCCTGCTCGACGATGATCGCCTTGTCGTTGCGCCATTTGCCGGAACCTCCCGGGCGCAGGACCGCGAACGCCGCCGCCCCGCCCACGCCCAGCGCCGCGAGCAGCACGCCGACCAGCGTCGCGCCCGCGACCCGGCGAAACGGCGGCTGAGCGGGGTCGGTGTCCCGCATCACCAGAGCCGACACCACCCGCTGGACCATGAATTGGTACGAATGCAGCTGGTCCTGCCGCGACGCCATCGGCCCCCCAAAACTGTCGTACCGGCGCCCTACGATAAGCCCGTCACTGACATCGGCGGGGGACGATATGTCGACACGGACGCGAATAGTTCTCGGGCAGGCGGCGATCGCGCTCATGGTTGTGGCCTGGGCGACGGGCCCGGCCTGGGCGCTGGTCGCGCTGCCGTTCGCCCTGGCCGCCCTGGTCCTGGCCGTCGCGCGCTTCCGGCACCGCCCGCTGTCCTCGTGGATCGGCGACGGCATCCGCTTCCTCGGCCGGCGCCGCACGCTGCCCGCGGGCGCCGGCGGCGCGGGCCTGCTCGCCCTGGTCCGCCCCGGTGCGGCGACCTCGTCGATCGACGTCGACGGCACCGACGTCGGCGTGCTCGAGGACACCGACGGCCTGGCCGCGATCGTGCGCGTCGGCGACCTGTCGGGCCTTCTGGGCACCACCCTGCCGCCGCTGCCGCCACTCAGCGCGCTGCTGCCGGCGCCCGCCCGGGACGTCCCGGAGGTGCGCGTCCAGCTCCTCGTCAGCGCCGTCACCGTCCCGGCCCCGTCGACGACACCGGCCGCGACCTCCTATCGGCAGCTCACCGACGGCCGGGTGCTCGCGCACCAGCGGGTGCTCGTGGCGGTGCGGGTGCGCCGGGCCGGCGGATATCGACGCGCGGATCTGGAGGAGTCTCTCGTCGTTGCCATGCGCCGCGTGTGCCGCCTCCTCGCCAAGGCCGGCCTGCCGGCACTGCCGCTGTCGGCGACCTCGGCGCTCGCCGCGGTGACCGAGGCCGCCCAGCACGACCCGGCCCATCCGGTGCAAGAGACGTGGACCGGCCTGCGCGTCGGCGGCCTGCACCAGGCCACGTTCCGCCTGAGCCGCTGGCCCGAGCAGGGCCCGCCGATGAGCCAGCTGCTGACCTTGCCGACCTCGATGACCACGCTCTCGCTCGCCGCCCAGTCCCCGGACCCGCCCCCAGCCCGCGCACCAGCCCAATTCGCCACCTCAGCGAGCGCCCCTTTGGGCGTGCCGGCGGCTGGCCTCGTGGGTGTGCCAGCGGGCGGCCTGGCGGGTGTGCCAGCGGGCGGCTCGTTGGGTGCGCAGGTGGTGCGGGCCGAGCTCGTCATCAGGCTCGCCGCCCCGACCGCGACGACACTCGCCCACGCGACGACGGCCCTGCACCGGCTCGCCACGAGCCTCGACGCCAGGGTCGCCCGGCTCGACGGTGTCCAGCTCGACGGCCTGGCCGCCACGCTCCCGCTGGGCGGCGGCGCGACCGGCGACGACGCCGTGCTCGCCGGCCTGGTCACCGGCCGCGACGGCCTGACCCTCGACGGCGGGCGCTCGGCGAGCGTCACCGCCCCGCGCCTGTCCGCCATCGAGCCGGTCGTCGGCGGCGAGGGCGTCATGCTCGGCGTCAACCGCCGCGGCGAGCCGGTGGTGATCCGCCTGTTCCGCCCCGAGCCCACCCGCGCCGCCCTTGTCGGCGGCATGCGCTGCGCCCAGCTCGTGATCCTGCGCGCTCTGGCTACCGGCGCGCGGGTCGTGGTCCAGTCGACGAGGCCGCACGCGTGGGAGTCGTTCCAGCGCGGCCTGGGCACCGCCGAGGCGCTGGCGTTCCTCCCCACGGGTCGGCTGGGCGAGCCGCCGGCGGCCACCGCGACCAGCCCCCAGCTGCTGGTCCTCGACGTGGGCCCGGTCCCCGGCCGCGCGGTCCCGGTCCCGGAGGGCGCCTGGCGCACCATCCTGTTCCTGCGCGACGACCTCACGACGGCCGACATCGACCTGCTGACCCGCTCCGACCTGGCCCTGCTCCAACCACTGACCCCGCACGAGGCCGCCCTGGCCGGCCAAGCCCTCGGCCTGGGCGACTCCCAAACCTGGCTGACAAAGATCTCCCCCGAAATGCTCGGCGTCGTCGTCAATCGCCAAACCGTCCGCTGGACCCGACTGTCAACAACCCCGATCGAACACCAACTGACCGGCGGCCCCGCCCGCTGAACCCCGCCAACCGACCCGACCCGGCGACCCCGCGGCCCCGCGCCACAGCGACCGACGGCGCGGCCTGGCACTGCACGGCACGGCGGCGGCGTAGCCCGGCGGCGCCGCGCGGCACGGCGGCGGCAGCCCGGCGGCAGCGGCACGGCGGCGGCAGCCCGGCGGCACGGCGACGGCTCAGAAGGCAGGGGGCCGTCGGCCGGCGCTCAGCGGGTGAGGCCGCCGGGCGGCCAGCTGGCGGGGCTCGCCGGCCCGGGCCCAGCTCACCGGGCCAACCGGGCGCCGCCTTGCTGTGCACCGCGCCGGGTCGCACCGCCAGCCTCGTGCCGCACTGCGGGGCCATGCCGCCAGCCCGGTGCCGCGCGGGGCCGCGCCAGGGGTCCGCGGCACCGGGCTGCGCCGCTGTGCCGGGTCGCCGGGCCGGCACCAGGGCCACGGGGCCGGCGGTGTGTGAGAACGGCGGGGTGACGCGAAGGGCAGGGCACGCGGCTCGCGAGGTGGACGATCGTCGGAGGGGTGGGTGGGCGATCGGCGGAAGAAGAGGTGATAGCGGGGTGTTCCGGGCTGGCGCGGGCATGGCACGATCACCCGCATGGGAATCCTCATCCGGCTCGCCGTGAGCGCGTTTACGGTCTGGCTGGCCACGCTGGTGATCTCGGGGATCACCGTCGAGGGTGACACCGGGCGCAAGGTGCTCACGCTGGTCGCGGTCGCGGTGATCTTCGGGGTCGTCAACGCCGTGTTGCGGCCGATCATCAAGACGATCGGGTGCTGGGCGTACATGCTGACCCTGGGGCTCGTGTCGCTCGTCGTGAATGGGGCGCTGCTGCTGCTCACCAGCAAGATCGCCGAGGCGCTCGACCTCTCGTTCCGTGTTGACAGGTTCTGGCCGACCGCCGTGCTCGGGGCGCTGTTCATCGGCGTGGTCAGCTGGCTCATCAACTTCCTGATCCCGGACCGCGGGGACAAGGATCGCAAGCGGAACGACCGCCGGCAGGTGGGGCCGCCTCGGCAGCAGTACGGCGGGGGGTACCAGAACTACCGGTGACGAACGCCATTGTGTGAGGGGTGGGCAGGCTCCTGCCCCTTACGGCGTCAAGGCCTACGGTGTAGGGCGTGGACCCGCTGCGCCGTGGTTATCTCTCCGCGTTCTCCGCCAACCTGCTCTGGGGCATCTTCCCGCTGTACTTCCATGCCCTGCGGCCCGCGGGAGCCGTCGAGGTGCTCGCGCACCGCATCGTGTGGTCGCTCGCCTGCATGGCGGTGCTGCTCGCCGTGGTCCGGCGCTGGCGCGAACTCGGCGCGCTGCTGCGAAACGGGCGCCTAGTCGCGGGCATTTCGGTCGCCGCGGTGTTCATCGCCGTGAACTGGGGCGTCTACATCTTCGCGGTAAACACCGACCGGGTCGTCGAGGCCTCCCTGGGATACTTCGTCAACCCCCTCTTCGTCATCCTGCTCGGCGTCCTCGTCCTGCGTGAGCAGCTCCGGGCCGCGCAGTGGGTCGCGCTCGGCGTCGGAACGGTCGCGGTGCTGATCCTGAGCGTCGACTACGGCCGGCTGCCGTGGATCGCGCTGACCCTCGCCGCCACGTTCGGCTGCTACGGGCTGATCAAGAAGCGGCTCGGGCTGCCGGCGGCCGAGGGGCTGTTCCTCGAGTCGGGCGTGCTCACGCTGCCGGCGCTCGGATACCTGGCGTGGCTGACCGCGCACCATCAGTCGACGTTCGGCACGGTGTCGACGGCACACACGATCATGCTTGCGGGCTGTGGCCTGCTCACCGCGATGCCGCTGCTGCTCTTCGCCGAGGCCGCCAACCGCGTGCCGCTGTCCGGGCTCGGCATCATGCAGTACCTGACGCCGACAATCCAACTGGTCCTCGGCGTCGTGGTGTTCGGCGAGCCGCTCCCGCCCGTGCGGCTGGTGGGGTTCGCGATCGTGTGGTGCGCGCTGGCGATCTTCACGTGGGACGCGTTCCGGGCGGCGCGCCGGAGCCGGGCCGAGCGCGGCGCCGGGGACGTCGGTGTGACCGAGCCGTCACCGCAGCGGGACACCGCCCCGGCCACAGAGTCGGTGTGAGCAGGGACAAAACTAGGCGGTGAGCGAGAGCAAGGGGGTGCCGTCGCCCTTGCGGATCTCGATCCGCTGAATGTCGGAGCGCGGGATCGAGCTGTGCACGGTCAGCTGCAGCTCGTCGCCCGAACGGGCCGTCCAGGTGTCGATCTCCTCGGGGTCCCCGGACTTCGGTACGACGACCAGCTTGTAGGTCCACTTCGCGTACTCGGGCCCCTCGCCGGCCTTGTACGCGCAGCGCATCCGCACCACCGTGCCGTCCGGCGCCGAGTCCAGCGCGAGCGACGCGGTCACCGGCACGGTCGCGGCGACCTCGCGCATCGCCTCGTAGTCCGGTTGCCCGATGCCCAGGGCTCGAACCCCGATCACCGCGACTACGCCCAGGAACGCGGCCACGAGCGCGGTGCCGGCCGTCCGCCAGCGGCGCCGCCGCCGCTCGGTGCGCCGGGCGCTGCGGGCCCGGTCGAGCACCCGCGGGAGCAGGGGGTCCACGGCCACGCCGTTGATCTTCGCGGCGGAGCCGGCAGCGACGGAGTCCCCGGACCCGGAGACCGTGGAGCCGGAGGTCGTGACGCTCGGCCCGGCCCAGCGGGACGGCGAAGGCGAGTCGGGCGGGTCCGACGCCAGGGCGATCTGCGCGGCGATCTCCGGATCCAGCCGGCCGAGCAGGCCCGGCAGGTCGGAGAACTCCGCCACCTCCGCACGGCACTCCGCACAATCGGCGAGATGCCGCTCGTATGCCTCGCGCTCGGGCGGCGACAACGCCCCCAGCACGTAGACAGCCGAGTCATGGAGGTGTTCACACCTCATCGCGTCACCCCCAACTCCTCCAGGACGACTTTCAGCGAACGCAGTGCGTAATACGTCCGCGACTTGACCGTGCCCGCCGGCACGCCCAGGCGCTCCGCCGCCTCGGCGACGGAACGGCCCTGGTAGAAGCACTCGACCAAGACCTCGCGGTGCGGTCGGGAGAGGCGGGTCAACGCCTCGGCGACGACCCAGGACTCCACCGCGCGCTCGGTCTCGTCGACCACCACCGGTGTCTCCGGCATCTGGTCGGTGAAAACCTCGCCCACCCGCGCGGAACGTCGCCGCCACGCGTCGATGGCGAGGTTCCGGGCGGTGGTGAAGAGCCACGCTCGGACCGAGCCACGGGCCGGGTCGAGCCTCTCCGGGTGTTGCCAGGCCCGCAGCAGGGTCTCCTGCACCAGGTCCTCGGCCCGTTGGCGGTCGCCGCCGGTCAGTCGCAAGGCATGGCCGAACAGCGCGTCTCCGTGCTCCGCATGGAGCGCCCTCAGCAGTTCAGCATCGTCTCTACTCACGCCTCGCTATGCTTCCGATCCCTTCCACCAGCTTGTACGCACGAATACGCACAGAGGTTCAGCCGGAGGAAACATGTCCCCGATGCGACATGACCTGAGCGTATGCCGAACGCGCCCTACTCGGCGAGCGCGGTCGCCAGGTGGTGGGCGGTGGCGAGCAGTCGGGTGCGCACGACCTTGGCCGACGACATCAGCTCAGCCGGCGGCAGCGCGCAGGCCAGCACGACCCGGCGGTCCGGGTCTCGGTCGTTGACGACCATGACGGCGGCGCAGGCCAGGCCCTGCCGGAACTGGCCGATCTCGATCTGCATGCCCCGGCGGTCACCGGCGGCCAGGTCGGCGTCGAGCGCCTCCGGCGACGTGAGGGTGGCCGAGGTGCAGGCGCGCATGCCGTACTCCTTGAGGAACCGCCACCGCTGGTCGGGGCTCATCGTGGCGAGCAGCGCCTTGCCCAGCGCGGTGGCGTGCGCGGCCTCGTCGT
Organism: Dactylosporangium sp. NPDC048998; assembly: GCF_043197855.1. Taxonomy (NCBI): domain Bacteria; kingdom Bacillati; phylum Actinomycetota; class Actinomycetes; order Micromonosporales; family Micromonosporaceae; genus Dactylosporangium; species Dactylosporangium sp. NPDC048998. The sequence continues at coordinate 448,515 of NZ_JBICTV010000004.1, read as the reverse complement.
AGCCGGGCACCAGGTCGTCGAACGGCGGCGTGCGCGGGCCCTCGGCCATCGCGGTCACCGCGATCCGCCCGCCGACGAACCGGCCCAGATAGTGGCTGTACCCGGTCTCGGCGGCGGCTCGGCGCAGCCGGTCGATGACGGCGTCCGGCCCGCGGAAGGCCAGCACGAGCTCACGGTAGCGGTCGGCGATCTCCAGCCCGACCACGTAGGTGCCGTTCTCCCGGCGGATCACATAACCCTCGTAGGCCAGCGTCCGGACCAGGTGATAGGTGGTGGCCACGGTGAAGTCACATCGTCTCGCGATCTGCTTCACCGTCAGGCCGCGCGGCGACTGACCGACCGCTTCCAGCACTCGTAGGGCCCTCGAAACGCTCCGGATGAGATCCGAGGGTTCGGCTTGTGGATCTCGCACCGCCGCCCTCCCCAGCCGCAGCAGTAACTGGAGTCACACCATATGAAATCGGAGAGGGTCGAGGGAACAATCTGATCATTTGTGGCGCGAGGTGGGGGGATGCCGGCCGTCAGCACATAGCGATGAATACACCATACTGGACACTACGATCGTGATCGACCCGTGGCGACACGCCGAAGAACTTGAGTAGTACGTCACAGTCGATCTTCGCACCTGAGTAAGTAATGGTGCCGTGAGTGAGTGGTTGGACCCAAAGTGCGCATACGCCGCTCCGGCCCGTCATCGCGTCGTAGCGACTTGTCGTCGGCCCGGGTACCGCGCCAGATGGCATTGAGCAACGTGCACTCCGGCAGCAAAAATCGGTACATGCCGTGCGAAGGCACGAAAAATCCGACCGACGCCGAGTGAAATCAACATTGACCGGCGTCGGTCGGAGCGCTATTGCGTCAGTTGGTCCGATCGGCGATGAAGTCGCACAGGGAGTCGAGCGCGGCGCGGGCCGGCACGTCCGGCAGCACGGACAGCGCGGCGCGGGCCTTGTCGGCGTAGCCACGGACGGTCTCGCGGGCCTGCTTCAGGGCCGCGGACTCGCGCAGCAGGCCCAGCGCCTCGGCGTGCAGTGCGTCGTCGGTGACCGGGCCGGCCGAGAGGATCTCGCGCAGCCGCACGGCGGCCGCGTCGTCGTCGGAGGAGGCCAGCGCGTAGAGGACGGGCAGCGTGGGCACGCCCTCGCGCAGGTCCGTGCCGGGCGTCTTGCCCGACTGGCTGCCGTCGCTCGCGATGTCGATGAGGTCGTCGGAGAGCTGGAACGCGATGCCGAACGTCTCGGCGAAGGTCGCCAGGGCGTCGACCTGATCCGGGGTGCAGCCGCCGAACATCGCACCGAACCGGGCGCTGGCGGAGATCAGGGAGCCGGTCTTCTGCTCCAGCACGCGCAGGTAGTGGCGGATCGCGTCCTCGCCGTCGAGCGGGCCAGCGGTCTCGGCGATCTGGCCGTGCACGAGCCGCGAGAAGGTGCTCGCCTGGATCTTCACGGCCTCCAGGCCCAGCTCGGCGGCCAGGTCGGCGGCGCGCGAGAAGAGGTAGTCGCCGACCAGGATGGCCAGCGCGTTGCCCCAGCGGGAGTTGGCGCTGGGCGCGCCGCGGCGCACGGGGGCCTCATCCATGACGTCGTCGTGGTAGAGGGTCGCCAGGTGGGTCAGCTCGACCACGGCGCCGGCGATGACGACCTCGCGGGACTCGCGGGACGTCGGGTCGCCGAACTGCGCCGCAAGGCCGACCAGCATGGGGCGCATCCGCTTGCCGCCGGCGTCGACCAGGTGCCGGGCCGCCTCGGTGACCAGCGGGTTGGCGCTGTGCACGGAGTCGATCAGCACCGCCTCGACGTCCCGGAGGATCGCGGCGACGCTGCTCTCCAGCTCCGGATCGGCCAGGGTCAGGCCGACGGAGGCACTCGACTGCACGGTTCCCGTACTCACCACAGCTCCAACGATGCCATATGCACTTCGGTCTCCGGAGACAGGGACGTCCCCACGTGGAAGCCCACGGGGGACGTCGCTGTCGGTATTACACAAACAGCAGCTAACTGAGGAACTTTGCGGCGTTCTGCGTCACATCGAGCAGCGCGCCCGGCGCGACGCCCAGGACCAGCGTCGCGACCGTGCCGATGACCAGCGCGGCCGCCGTCATGGCGCCCGGGATGGACACGGCCGGCGTGGTCTCGCCCGGCTCCGACAGCCACATCATGACGACGACGCGCAGGTAAGGGAAGGCGAGGATGGCGGAGCTCACCACGCCGGCGATCACCAGCCAGGTCTGGTGGCCGTCGACCGCCGCCGCGAACACGCCCACCTTGGCGGTGAACCCGCTGGTCAGCGGCAAGCCGGCGAAGGCCAGCAGGATGAAGGTGAAGAGCGAGGCGTACAGCGGCGAGCGGCGGCCGAGCCCGGCCCAGCGTGACAGGTGGGTGGCCTCGCCGTCGGCGTCGCGCACCAGCGTGACCACGGCGAACGCGGCGAGCACCGTGAAGCCGTACGCCACCAGGTAGAACATCGAGCTGGACAGGCCCTTGTCGTTGAGCGAGATCACGCCGATGAGCAGGTAGCCGGCGTTCGCGATCGACGAGTAGGCGAGCAGGCGCTTGATGTCGGTCTGGGTGACCGCCAGGATCGCCCCGATGAGCATCGTCAGCACCGCGATCGTGCCCAGCACCGGCTGGATCGTCACCTTGGTGCCCTCAAATCCCACGTACACGAGGCGCAGCATCCCGCCGAACGCGGCGACCTTGGTGCAGGCCGCCATGAGCGCGGTGATCGGCGTCGGCGCGCCCTGGTACACGTCGGGCGTCCACACGTGGAACGGCACCGCCGCCGCCTTGAACAGCAGGCCGATCGCCAGCATCGCCAAGCCGACGTAGAGCAGGATGTCGTCCTTGCCGCTGCCGCCGGCATGGATCGCGGTGGAGATCGACTTGAAGTCCACCTGGCCCGCGTAGCCGTAGACCAGCGCGATGCCGAACAGGAAGAACGCCGAGGCGAACGAGCCGAGCAGGAAGTACTTCATCGCGGCCTCCTGCGACAGCAGCCGCCGGCGGCGAGCCAGCGCGCAGAGCAGGTACAGCGGCAGCGAGAAGACCTCGAGCGCGACGAACATGGTCAGCAGGTCGTTCGCGGTGCTGAACAGCAGCATGCCGCCCAGTGCGAACATCGCCAGCGGGAAGACCTCGGTCGCGCCGCCGACGCGGGCCGCCTGCTCGCGGTCGCGATCGGTGTTGGCGGTGACCGCGGCCTGCGCGACGAACGCGCCGCCCGGCTCCAGCGTGCGCTCGCCGATGAGCAGCAGCGCGACGATGCCCAGCACGATGATCGCGGCCGACAGGAACAGGCCCGGCTTGTCGACCGCGACCGCGGTCGAGGCGGTGATCACCGGCCTGTCGCTCTGCCGGATGACCATGACCAGCGCGGCGACCAGGCCGGCCAGGGCCAGCGTGAGCTGGACGCTGTGCCGCACCCGCCGGGGCACGAAGCCCTCGACGAGGACCCCGACGCAGGCGACGCCGAAGAGGATCAGCATCGGCGCGAGCGCCGCGTAATCCAGGTGCGGCAGTTGGAGAGTGTCGTTCACTTGCCGGCCTCCACGGTACCCACGGTGGCTTTAGGGTCGGTCTTGCCGACGTCGAGCATGGTCGCCTTCACCGCCGGGTTGATCACGTCGATCACCGGCTTGGGGTAGAAGCCCAGCAGCAGGATCAGGGCGATCAGCGGGGCGACCACGACGGCCTCGCGCAGCGAGAGGTCGCGGCCCATGGCCTTGATCTCGGCCAGCTTCGGGTTCGGGGTGCCCTGGGTGGTGCGCTGGATCATCCAGAGCACGTACCCGGCCGCCAGGATGATGCCGGCGGTGGCGATGATCGCGACCGTCTTGTTCACCGTGAACGTGCCGATCAGCACCAGGAACTCGGAGACGAAGGGCGAGGTGCCGGGCAGCGCCAGCGAGGCGAGACCGGCGATGAAGAAGACGCCGGCGAGCACCGGCATGAGCTTGCCCGCGCCGCCGAAGTCGGTCACCAGCGCGCTGCCCCGGCGGGCCACCAGCATGCCGACAACCAGGAACAGCAGGCCGGTCGCCAGGCCGTGGTTGACCATGTAGAGGACCGCGCCGGTGCCGGCCTGCGTGGTGAAGGCGAAGATGCCGATGCCGATGAAGCCGAAGTGCGCGATCGACGTGTACGACACCAGCCGCTTGAGGTCCTTCTGCCCGATCGCGACCAGGGCGCCGTAGATGATGCCGACGAGCGCGAGCGTGAGCCCGAGCCACGCGAAGTCCTTCGACGCGTTCGGGAAGAGCGGGATGCAGTACCGCAGGATCCCGAACGTCCCGACCTTGTCCAGGACGCCGACGAGCAGCGCGGCGGCACCGGCCGGCGCGGCGCCACCGGCGTCCGGCAGCCAGGTGTGGAACGGGAAGAACGGCGCCTTGATCGCGAACGCGATGAAGAACCCGAGGAACAGCCACCGCTCGGTGTTGGCCGAGAAGTCGGCGTGGACCAGGGTCTGCCAGTCGAACGTCTCCCCGCCCAGCACCCACAGCCCAACCAGCGCGGCCAGCATGAACAGGCCGCCGAGCAGCGAGTACAGGAAGAACTTCACCGCGGCGTACTGCTTGTGCTGCCCGCCGTAGGAGCCGATGAGGAAGTACATCGGCACGAGCATGACCTCGAAGAACACGTAGAACAGGAACACGTCCTGCGCGGCGAAGACGCCGATCATCGTGCACTCGAGCGCCAGCAACAGCGCGAAGTACGCCGGGACCGACCGCTTGCTGTTCTCCGCGTCGTGCCAGGAGGCCAGAATGACCAGCGGCACGAGCAGGGCGATCAGCGCGATCATGACGAGCGCTATGCCGTCGACGGCGAACGTGAACTTCGCGCCCCACTGCGGGATCCAGGTCCAGGAGTCGCGCAGCTGGAATCGGTCCCCGTTGGGCTTGAACTGCGCCCAAAGGCCGACGCCGAGCGCCAGGACCACGACCGACCAGGCCAGCGCGGCGCGCTTGGCGAGCTCGGGCTTGTCCTTGGGCAGCAGCGCGACCCCCGCCGCGCCGACGAGCGGCGCGGCCGTGAGGACGGTCAGGTAGGGGAAGTGGCTCATCCGAACCTCACCGCAAGCGTGGCGGCCACCACGAGCACCGCACCTCCGAGGATGGACAGGGCGTACGAGCGCACGAACCCGGTCTGGGCCCGGCGCAATCGGCCCGACCCGCCGCCGACGCCAGCGGCCAGGCCGTTGACCAGCCCGTCGATGCCGCGGTTGTCGAGGTAGACCAGGGCGCGGGTCAGATAGCGACCCGGCGCCTCGAACACGATCTCGTTGAACGAGTCGGTGTAGAGGTTGTTGCGCGCGGCGGTCACCAGCGGGCCGGCCGGCTGCTCCTCCAGGGCGGTGCCCTTGTTGAACAGCGCGATCGCGAGGCCGGCGCCGGCGAAGGTCAGCACGATCGACAGCGTGGTGATCAGCCAGTGGGCCATGACCGGCTCGTGCGCGACGCGCTCGGTGCCGTAGACCGGGGTCAGCCAGTCGGGCACCGAGGTCGACAGGAGCCAGCCGGCGAACACCGAGCCGACCGCCAGCAGGATCAGCGGGATCGTCATGACCCGCGGGGACTCGTGCGGGTGCTTGATGTCCTCGGTCCAGCGCTCCGGGCCGTGGAACGTCAGCCAGAACAGCCGCGTCATGTAGAACGCGGTCAGGCCCGCGCCGAGCAGCGCCGCCCCACCGAAGAGCCAGGCCGTCCAGCCCTCGCGCTCGAAGGCCGCGGCGATGATCGGCTCCTTCGAGAAGAAGCCGGACAGGCCGGGGAAGCCGATGATCGCGAGCCAGCCGAGGCCGAACGTGGCCCAGGTGATCGGCATGTACTTGCGCAGGTTGCCGAAGCGGCGGATGTCGGTCTGGTCGTGCATGCCGTGCATGACCGAGCCGGCGCCGAGGAACATGCCGGCCTTGAAGAAGCCGTGCGCGAGCAGGTGGATCAGGGCGAGCGCGTAGGCCGCGCCGCCGAGCCCGACGCCCAGGAACATGTAGCCGATCTGGCTGACCGTCGACCAGGCCAGGACCCGCTTGATGTCGTCCTTGGCGCAGCCGATGATGCAGCCGATCAGCAGCGTCAGCGCGCCGACGGCGACGACCACGGTCTGCGCGTCGGGCGACTGGTCGAAGATGGGGTGCGCGCGGGCGATCAGGTAGACGCCCGCGGTCACCATCGTCGCGGCGTGGATCAGGGCCGAGACCGGGGTCGGGCCCTCCATCGCGTCGGGCAGCCAGGCCTGCAGCGGGAACTGGCCGGACTTGCCGGCCGCGCCCAGCAGCAGCAGGAGGGCGATGGCGAGAACCACGCCGCTGCTCAGGGCGTGCACGTTGTTGGCGACGCCCGCGTAGTCGACGCGGCCGAGGTAGGCGAACATCATGAAGATCGCGATCGCGAAGCCCGCGTCACCGACGCGGTTCATCAGGAACGCCTTCTTGCCGGCCGTCGCCGCGCTGGGGCGCAGGTACCAGAAGGAGATCAGCAGGTAGGAGGCGAGGCCGACGCCCTCCCAGCCGAAGTACAGCATCACGTAGTTGTTGCCGAGGACCAGCAACAGCATCGCCGCGATGAACAGGTTGAAGTACCCGAAGAACTTCCGCCGGCCCGGGTCGTGCTCCATGTAGCCCACCGCGTAGAGGTGGATCAGGGAGCCGACGCCGGTGATGAGCAGGACGAACATCGCCGACAGCGGGTCGAAGAGCAGCCCCAGGTCGACGTGGAAGCTGCCGACGCCGATGTAGTCCCAGAGCTTGATCTCGACGCCGTTGCGGTTCTCCAGCCCGCGCAGCGAGAAGAAGTACGTCAGCCCGAGCACGAACGACGCGGCGACGCTGAGCACGCCGAGCCAGTGACCCCAGCGGTCGGCCCGCTTGCCGAGCAGCAGCAGCACTGCCGCGCTGGCCAGCGGGATCGTCGGGAGCAGCCAGAACGAGCCCAGCCACCCGCTCGCCGCCGAGTAGGCGATTGGTTCCACAACCCGCTCCTTAGTACTTCAGCAGGTTCGCGTCGTCGACGCTTGCCGAGCGCCGAGTCCGGAAGATCGACATGATGATCGCCAGGCCGACGACGACCTCGGCCGCCGCCACGACCATGACGAAGAACGCCATGATCTGCCCGTCGAGCGTGCCGTTGATCCGGCTGAACGTGACCAGCGCGAGGTTGGCCGAGTTCAGCATCAGTTCGATGCACATGAACAACACGATCGCGTTCCTGCGGACGAGCACGCCCACCGCGCCGATCGTGAACAGGATCGCCGCGAGGACGATGTAGTACGTCGGAGTCACTTCTCGGTCCCCTTCGGTGCGACGTCGGCGGACGTCAACTCCCGCGTCGGCAGGATCTTGGAGATGCTGCGCTCGGACGGCGTGCCGTCGGGCAGCCGGGCCGGGGTCGCCACCGAGTCCGAGCCGGCGAAGACGCCGGGGCCGGGCTTCGGCGCCGGGTAGTTGCCCGGGCGGAAGCGCGCCACCATGCGTTCCGGCTGGCCGACCTTGTCTTCCTTGCGCTTCTCGAGGTGCGCCAGGATCATCGCGCCGACCGCCGCCGTGATCAGCAGCGCCGACGTGATTTCGAAGACCCAGACGTACTTGGTGAACAGCAGCCGGGAGATGCCGACCACGTTGCCGGCCGCGTTGGCCTCGGCCAGGCCCTTCGGGCTGATGCCGCCCAGGGCCCGGTAGAGCCCGATGCCCAGCAGCAGCGCCAGGCCGAGGCCCAGGATGCTGGCCGCCATCCGCTGCCCGCGCAGCGTCTCGATCAGCGAGTCCGAGGAGTCGCGGCCGACGAGCATCAGCACGAACAGGAACAGCATCATGATGGCGCCGGTGTAGACGATGATCTGCACCATGCCGATGAACGGGCCGGCCTGCAGGACGTAGAACACGCCCAGGGACATCATCGTGATGATCAGCGACAGCGCCGAGTGCACCGCGTTGCGCGCCCAGACCATGCCGATCGCGCCGAGCACCGCGAGCGGGGCGAGGATCCAGAAGGTGACGGCCTCGCCGCCCTTCACCTCGCCGGCCGAGGCCAGCGTCTGCAGCGCCAGGGTTCCGGTCATGAGTGGACCCCCTTTGACCGTTCAGCGCCGGCGGAGGTGCCGGGGTTCTCCAGCGCGCCGACGTAGTAGTCCTTCTCGGAGTCGCCCAGGCGCATGTCGTGCGGCGGGCGCTCCATCCCCGGCAGCAGCGGAGCGAGCAGCTGCTCCTTGGTGAAGATCAGGTCGCGGCGGTTGTCGCGGGCCAGCTCGTACTCGTTGCTCATGGTCAGCGAGCGGGTCGGGCAGGCCTCGATGCACAGCCCGCAGAAGATGCAGCGGGCGTAGTTGATCTGGTACGTCTGGGCGTAGCGCTCACCGGGCGAGAACCGTGCGTCCTCGGTGTTGTCCGCGCCTTCGACGTAGATCGCGTCCGCGGGACACGCCCACGCGCACAGCTCGCACCCGATGCACTTCTCGAGCCCGTCCGGCCAGCGGTTGAGAATGTGCCGGCCGTGGTACCGCGGGGCGGGCGGCTTGCGCTGCTCCGGGTACTCCTCGGTGACCACCTTCTTGAACATGTGCGAGAAGGTGACCCCGAACCCCTTGAGGGTTCCACCAATAGACACGTCAGCTCTCCTTGCCGGTCGGGACGGTTTCCCGCTCGACGATCACGCGCTTGGCCCGCGGGCTGGGCGGCACCTCGAGGTTCAGCGGCGGCAACGGGAAGCCGTTCTCGCCACCGACGCGGCCACCCGGGTGCGGCTGCGGCAGGTCGGCCAGCGGGGCGCGGCGGGCGCGCTGCAGGCCGGCGAGCACCAGCACCAGCACGACCAGTGCGGCGATGCCCACGATCACTCCGGTGCGCGCGCCCGTGCTCAGGTCCCCGTGCGTCTGCACCAGCCGGATGCCGGACAGCGCCAGAATCCAGACCAGGTTGGCCGGGATGAGCACCTTCCAGCCGAAGCGCATGAACTGGTCGTAGCGCAGCCGGGGCAGCGTGCCGCGGAGCCAGACGAACACGAACAGCAGCAGCAGCAGCTTGATGGTGAACCACAGGACCGGCCACCAGCCGTGGTTCGCGCCGTCCCAGATCGAGATCGGCCACGGGGCGCGCCAGCCGCCGAGGAACAGCGTGGTGCACAGGCCCGAGACGGTGACCATGTTGACGTACTCGGCGAGGAAGAACAGCGCGAACTTCAGCGACGAGTACTCGGTGTGGAAGCCGCCGACGAGCTCGGACTCGGCCTCCGGCAGGTCGAAGGGCGCCCGGTTGGTCTCGCCGATCGCGGACGTGAAGTAGATCAGGAAGCTCGGGAGGAGCAGCACGGCGTACCAGGCCGGCAGGTGCCAGGTCATGCCGAACACGTCGGCGGTGCCGTTGCCCGCCTGCGCCGCGACGATCTCCGAGGTCGACATCGAGCCCGCCACCAGGAAGACCGAGACGATCGACAGGCCCATCGCGACCTCGTAGGAGATCATCTGGGCGGTCGAGCGCAGGCCGCCGAGCAGCGGGTACGTCGAGCCGGAGGCCCAGCCGCCCAGCACCACGCCGTAGATGCCCATCGAGGAGCAGGCCAGCACCAGCAGTACCGCCACCGGGATGTCGGTGAGCTGCAGCGGGGTATGCGTGCCGAACACCGACACCGACGGCCCGAACGGGATCACCGAGAACGCGGTGAACGCGCAGATCGTGGAGACGACCGGCGCGAAGAAGAAGACCACCTTATCCGCCAGGCGCGGCATGATGTCTTCCTTGAAGGCCAGCTTCAGGCCGTCGGCGAGCGACTGCAGCAGGCCGAACGGCCCGTTGCGGTTGGGGCCCGGGCGGACCTGCATGCGGGCCACGACCCGGCGCTCGTACCAGATGGCGAAGAGCGTCATGACGACCAGGAACGCGAAGATCACGATGACCTTCGCGATCACCAGCCACCAGGGGTCCTTGCCGAACTGGTCCAGGTTGCCGTAGGCGAGAGGCGTCATTTTGCGCTACCCCCAGTGCTGATCTCGACCAGCGCGCCCTCGGTGACGCCGAGCGTGCGCCGCAGGGTCGAGCCCGGTGAGTTCGTCGGGATCCAGACAACCCCGTCGACCATGTCGGTGACGAGCGCCGGCAGGGTGATCGCGCCCCGCTCGGTACCGACCGTCACCGCGTCCCCGTCCACCACGCCGAGGTCGGCCGCGGTGCTCTTGGAGATCCGGACCACGGCGGGGCGGGCGGTGCCGGCCAGGTGGCCGTCGCCGTCCTGCAGCGAGCCGCCGTCGAGCAGGTGGTGCCAAGAGGCCAGGATCGCCTGGCCGCTGCCCGGCTTGGCCGGCGCGGCCGGCTCGACGTCGGGCGCGGTGCCGCGAACGACGCTCGGGTTGCCGGCGCCGACGGTGCCGGGCAGCGGCAGCTGGGCCAGCGCGGCCAGCTGCGCCCGGACCGCCGTCACGTCGGCGACGCCGAGCTGGACGCCGAGCTCGCGGCCCAGCGTGTCGAGCACGCGGGCGTCGCTCATCGCCTGGGTCTTCAGCACGGTGCCGAACGGGCGGACCCGGCCCTCCCAGTTGACGTAGGAGCCGGACTTCTCGACCGCCGGGGCGATCGGCAGGACGACGTCGGCGCGCTTGGCGACGGCGCTCATCCGCAGCTCCAGGCTGACCAGGAAGCCGATCTTGTCCAGCGCCTCCTCGGCGGCGATCGGGTCGGCCAGGTCGGACGGGTCGACGCCGCCGACGACCAGCGCGCCGAGCCGGCCCTCGCGGGCCGCGGCGACGATGCCGTCGGTGTCGCGGCCCGAGGCGCTGGGCAGCACGCCCGCGTCCAGGCCCCAGGCGATGGCGACCTCGCTGCGCATGGCCGGGTCGAAGACCTGGCGGCCGCCCGGCAGCAGGGTCGGCAGGACGCCGGCCTCGACCGCGCCCCGGTCGCCGGCCCGGCGCGGCACCCAGGCGAGCCGGGCGCCGGTGGCCTCGGCCAGCCGCGCCGCGGCGGACAGGCCGCCCGGCACGCTCGCCAGCCGCTCGCCGACGAACAGGATCGCGCCCTCGGCCGACAGCGCCTCGCGCAGCTGCTCGGACGCGCCGAGCACCTCCGCCTCGGCGCCGGGAGCGGTGAGCAGGACGGTCGCGCCGAGCTTCTCGAAGCCGCGGCTCACGAACGGCGCCACCGCGTAGCTGGGCAGGGCCCGCTTGAGGTACGCCTTGCGCGCCCGCAGGAAGATGATCGGGCACTCCTCCTCGGGCTCCAGCCCGACGAAGACGACCGCGGGGGCCTGGTCGATGTCGGCGTAGGTGACCTCGGTCCGCCCGACGACGTGGGAGCCGAGGAACTCGGTCTCCTCCGCCGACAGCGGCCGGGCGCGGAAGTCGATGTCGTTGGTGCCGAGCGCGACCCGGGCGAACTTCGCGTACGCGTAGGCGTCCTCGACGGTCAGCCGGCCGCCGGCCAGCACGCCCACGCCGCCGTTGTCCTTCGCGGCGGCGAGCCCAGCCGCGGCGACCGTCAGCGCCTCCGGCCAACTGGCCGTGCGCAGCTCACCGGTCTTCTTGTCGCGGACCAGCGGGGTGGTGATGCGGTCGGTGGCGTTGACGTACTGGAACGCGAAGCGCCCCTTGTCGCAGTTCCACTCCTCGTTCACCGCCGGGTCGTCGCCGGCGAGGCGGCGCATGACCTTGCCCCGCCGGTGGTCGGCCCGCTGGTCGCAGCCCGCGGAGCAGTGCTCGCAGACGTTCGGCGTGGAGACCAGGTCGAAGGGGCGGGCCCGGAAGCGGTACTGCGAGCTCGTCAGCGCCCCGACCGGGCAGATCTGGATCGTGTTGCCGGAGAAGTAGCTGTTGAACGGCGCGTCGTCCTCGGGCGAGTCGGGGTCGCCGCGGAACACGCCGATCTGCTCGTTGGACGAGCGCTCCATCAGGTCGATGAACTTGTCGCCGGCGATCTCGTCGGAGAAGCGGGTGCAGCGCTGGCACAGCACGCACCGCTCGCGGTCGAGCAGCACCTGGGTGCTGATCGGCAGCGGCTTGGGGTACTCCCGCTTGTGTTCGACGAACCGGGACTCGGCCTGGCCGTTGCTCATCGCCTGGTTCTGCAGCGGGCATTCGCCGCCCTTGTCGCAGACCGGGCAGTCGAGCGGGTGGTTGATCAGGAGGAACTCCATGATTCCCTCCTGGGCCTTCTTGGCCACCTCGGAGGTCATCTGGGTCCGCACGACCATGCCCTCGGCCACCGGCTGCGTGCAGGAGGCCACCGGCTTGCGCTGGCCCTCGATGTCGACCAGGCACTGCCGGCAGGCACCGGCCGGGGCCAGCAGCGGGTGGTCGCAGAAGCGCGGGATCGAGATGCCCACCTGCTCGGCGGCCCGGATGACGAGCGCGCCCTTCGGCGCCTCGACCTCGATGCCGTCGATCGTGAGCTTCACCGTCTCCGTGTTGGGAACCACGTCGGTCATCAGTGGGCTCCTACCAGCTCGCCGGCGAACATCGGCGCCTTGCGGCCTTCGATGTAGTCCAGGTAGTCCTGCTTGAAGTACTTGATCGAGGACGTCACCGGGCTGGTCGCGCCGTCGCCGAGCGCGCAGAACGAGCGGCCCAGCAGGTTGTCGCAGGCGTCCAGCAGGGTGTCGAGGTCCTGGTGGGTGCCCTGGCCGGCCAGGATGCGGTGCAGGATGCGGACCATCCAGTAGTTGCCCTCGCGGCACGGGGTGCACTTGCCGCAGGACTCGTGGTGGTAGAACGCGATCCAGCGGTACGTGGCGTAGACGATGTCGTCCTGGTCGGAGAAGACCTGCACGGCGGTGGTGCCCAGCATCGTGCCGGCCCCGGCCATGCCCTCGAAGTCCATCGGCGTGTCGAGGTGCTCGTCGGTGAGCATCGGCGTCGACGAGCCGCCGGGCGTCCAGAACTTCAGCGTGTGCCCGGGCTGCATGCCGCCGGCCAGGTCGATGAGCTGCCGCAGCGTGACGCCGAGGCCGCACTCGTACTGCCCGGGCTGGTTCACGCGGCCGGAGATCGAGTAGATCTTCGGGCCCGGCGACTTCTCGGTGCCCATGCTGCGGAACCACGCGGAGCCGCCGAGCACGATGTACGGCACGCTGGCGATCGTCTCGACGTTGTTGACGACCGTCGGGGAGGCGTAGAGGCCGTGCGTCGCCGGGAACGGCGGGCGCAGCCGGGGCTGGCCGCGGTAGCCCTCCAGCGAGTCCAGCAGCGCGGTCTCCTCGCCGCAGATGTACGCGCCGGCGCCGCTGTGCACGACCAGGTCGAGGTCGAAGCCGCTGCCGAGGATGTTCGTGCCGAGGTACCCCTTGGCGTATGCCTGCCGGACCGCGGCGCGCAGCCGGCGGGCCGCGTGCACCGCCTCGCCGCGGATGTAGATCGCGGCGAAGTTGGCCCGGATCGCGTACGACGCGATGATGACGCCCTCGACCAGCGCGTGCGGGTCGGCCATCATCAGCGGCAGGTCCTTGCAGGTGCCCGGCTCGCCCTCGTCGGCGTTGACCACGAGGTAGTGCGGCTTGCCGTCGTTCTGCGGGATGAAGCCCCACTTCATGCCGGTCGGGAAGCCGGCGCCGCCGCGCCCGCGCAGGCCGGAGTCCTTGACCAGCTGGATCAGGTCGTCCGGGTGGGCCTTGAACGCCTTGCGCAGCGCCGTGTAGCCGTCGAGCCGCTCGTACACGTCGATCTTCCACGCGTCGGGCGACAGCCAGCGCTTGGTGAGCACCGGCGTCAGCTTCGACAGCGACTCCTGCGAGGGCTGGTGGTGGTCCAGCGTCATTTCTTCGCCTCGTCCTTCTTGGCGATGGGCGTCTCCGGGTCGAAGCCCGGCACCGAGATCCCGAAGCGCTCCGCGAGCCGGTTGCCGGCCAGCGTCGGCTCCCCGGCCGGCCCGTCGGCGATGACTTCGTCGCCCCGGTCGTCGGCGAAGCCCGCGAGCTGCACCGCCATCTCCTTGAGCGTGCAGAGGCGGGTGCCGCGGCTGGGCTGCGGGCGGTCGCCGTTCTGCAGCTGCTTGACCAGCGACAGCGCGCTGTCCTCGGTCACACCGTCGAAGAACTCGTAGTTGACCGTCATGACCGGCGCGTAGTCGCAGGCCGCGAGGCACTCGGCGTGCTCAAGGGTGATCTTGCCGTCGGCGGTCGTCTCGTCGTGCCCGACACCGAGATACTCGCTTAGCGCTTGATAGGCCTGGTCGCCGCCGAGCACGCCGCACATCGTGTTGGTGCAGACGCTCACCAGCCAGTCGCCGGTCGGCTTGCGCTTGTACATGGTGTAGAACGTCGCGACCGCGCCCACCTGGGCCTTGGTGATACCAAGGACCTCGGCGCAGAACGCGATGCCGTCCGGGGAGACGTACCCCTCCTCCGACTGCACCAGGTGCAGCAACGGCAGCAGCGCGGAGCGCGAGCGGCCCTCGGGGTAGCGCGCGATGATCTCACGCGCGCGCTCGCGCGTGACCTCACTGAACACCATTAACGATCACACCCACCCATGACGGGGTCGAGCGAGGCGCCACCCACGATGACGTCGGCGAGCAGACCGCCCTCCGCCATCGCCGGGATCGCCTGCAGATTGATGAAGCTGGGCTCCCGGTAGTGCACCCGGAACGGGCGCGTGCCACCGTCGGACACCGCGTGCACGCCGAGCTCGCCGCGGGGCGCCTCGATCGGCACGTACACCTGGCCGGCCGGCACCCGGAAGCCCTCGGTCACCAGCTTGAAGTGGTGGATCAGGGCCTCCATCGACTGGCCCATGATCTTCGCGACGTGCTCGAGCGAGTTGCCCAGGCCGTCGCCGCCGACCGCGAGCTGTGCCGGCCACGCGATCTTCTTGTCGGCGATCATGATCGGGCCGGGCTCCAGCCGGGCAAGCGCCTGCTCGATGATCCGCAGCGACTGGCGCATCTCATTGAGCCGGACCTTGTAGCGGCCCCACGCGTCGGCGGTCGTCTCGGTCGGGACCTCGAAGTCGTAGGTCTCGTACCCGAGGTACGGCTGCTGCTTGCGGATGTCCCACCCGAGCCCGGCCGAGCGCAGCACCGGGCCGGTGATGCCCAGCGCCAGGCAGCCGGTCACGTCGAGCACCGCGACACCCTGGGTGCGCTCGCGCCAGATCGTGTTGCCGGACAGCAGGTCCTCGTACATGTCGATGCGCTCGGGCATCCAGCCGAGCAGCTCGCGGATCTTGACGATCGCCTCGTCCGGCAGGTCCTGCGCGAGGCCGCCCGGGCGCACATACGCCATGTTCATCCGCAGGCCGGAGACGATCTCGAAGATGTCCAGGATGTACTCGCGCTCGCGGAACCCGTAGATCATCATCGACAGGGCGCCGAGCTCCATGCCGGTCGTGGCGAGCCAGACCAGGTGGGAGGAGATCCGGTTGAGCTCCATCATGAGGACGCGGATCGTCGTGGCGCGGGCGGTGATCTGGTCCTCGATGCCGAGCAGCTTCTCGACCGCCATGCAGTAGCCGGTCTCGTTGAAGATCGGCGCCAGGTAGTCCATCCGGGTCACGAAGGTGGTGCCCTGGGTCCAGTTGCGGAACTCCAGGTTCTTCTCGATGCCCGTGTGGAGGTACCCGACGACGGTCCTCGCCTCGGTGACGGTCTCGCCCTCGAGCTCGAGCACCAGGCGGAGCACGCCGTGCGTGGACGGGTGCTGCGGGCCCATGTTGACGACGATGCGCTCTTCGGAGCCGGCCTCGTTGACGACCGTGTCCCAGTCCCCGCCGGTGACGGTGAAGACCCGGCCCTCGGTGGTCTCGCGCGCGGCCGCGTAGTCGGTGGTCATCGGGATCCCTCGCTTCGCTCGGCGGTCCGATGACCTGACACCTGAGTCATCTGGTGACTCCGCATTCGCTCCGTCACTGGTAACTCCTCCGCTGGTCCGGCGGCGGGATCTCCGCACCCTTGTACTCGACCGGCACGCCGCCGAGCGGGTAGTCCTTCCGCTGCGGGAAGCCCTCCCAGTCGTCCGGCATGAGGATCCGGGTCAGGTTGGGGTGGCCGTCGAAGATGATGCCGAACATGTCGTAGGTCTCCCGCTCCTGCCAGTCGGCGGTGGGGTACACCTGAGTCACGCTCGGCAGGTGCGGGTCCTCGGCGGTGACCGCGGCCTCGAGGCGGATCCGGCGGCGGAAGGTCATCGACGTCAGGTGGTACACCGCGTGCAGCCGGCGCCCGTCGGAGCCGAGGTAGTCCACGCCCGACACCGAGGAGCACAGCTCGAAGCGCAGCGCCGGGTCGTCCCGCAGTGACTGGCAGACCTCGGCGATGCGCTCCGGCAGGATGTGCAGCGTGAGCTCGCCGCGGTCGACCACGATGCGCTCGATCGCGTCGTCGAAGCCCGGGTATGCCTCCTCGAGGGCGTCCACGACCTCGTCGAAGTCGCCGCCGAAGGGCCGCGGCGAGTCGAGCTCGGCCGCGCGCCGGCGGCGCAGGCCGCCGAAGCCCGAGGTGTCGCCGGTGCCCTGCACGCCGAACATGCCGCGCCCGGCCCCGTTGGACGGCGGGGTCTGGGCCGTGGCGCCGAGCTGCGCGCCGACCGGCTCTACGTCAGTCACTTGTTGCCCCCCTTGGTTGCGGGGTTCGTCAGGTTTGCCCGCTCTTCCATCCACTTCTGGATGCGCAGCTGCTCCTCGCGGCCCACGGCGGCGGCCTTCGTCCACTCGGCGCGCTTGACCTTGTCGAACCGGTAGCTCGACGGCATCGCGCCGGGCGCCACCACGGGCGCGCCCTCGCGCTCGACCCGCGCCTCGATCGCGCGACGGCGCCGGTCGCCCAGCGGCTCGGCCATGACCTTGTCGTGCAGGCGCAGGATCGCGTCGATGAGCATCTCCGGGCGCGGCGGGCAGCCCGGCAGATACATGTCCACGGGGACGATGTGGTCCACGCCCTGGACGATCGCGTAGTTGTTGAACATACCTCCGCTGGAGGCGCAGACGCCCATGGAGAGCACCCACTTGGGCTCCGGCATCTGGTCGTAGATCTGGCGCAGGACCGGGGCCATCTTCTGGCTCACGCGGCCCGCGACGATCATCAGGTCGGCCTGGCGAGGGCTCGCCCGGAAGACCTCCATGCCGAAGCGCGCCAGGTCGTAGCGGGCGGCGCCGGTCGCCATCATCTCGATGGCGCAGCAGGCCAGGCCGAAGGTGGCCGGCCAGAAGCTCGCCTTTCGCGACCAGTTGACCAGCTTCTCAACGGTGGTCAACAGGACGCCGGTCGGTACCTTTTCCTCGATGCCCATGGCTCAGTCCCAATCCAGCCCGCCGCGGCGCCACACATAGGCGAACGCGACAAACACGGTGACGATGAACAGCACCATCTCCACAAACCCGAAAAGGCCGAGCGCGTCGAAGTTCACGGCCCACGGGTACAGGAAGATGATCTCGATGTCGAAGACGATGAACAGCATCGCGGTCAGGTAGAACTTGACCGGGAAGCGGCCACCGCCGATGGGCTGGGGAGTCGGCTCGATGCCGCACTCGTAAGCGTCGAGCTTCGCCTTGTTGAACCGGCGCGGCCCGACGAACGGCGCGACCGCCACCGAGAACAGCGCGAATGCGGCGGCTAGGGCGAAGAGCCCGAGAATCGGTACGTACGGCGCGAGCGACATCGTGCTGCTCCGTCCTTTCGGCGAGCCCGCGGGCCGGTCAGCCCTCGGGACCACTCTGTATGCGGGTTTAACACTATTCGGTAATGCCTCGACGGCTTCGTCCGGGGCACCCCAAATGTGGCCTTGGCCAGTGCCTTTGGGGTCAGGCGGCCGGCGCCAGCCGGGTCATCGCGTTGATCACGCGGTCCATGGCGTCCCCACCCCGCGGGTCCGTGAGGTTGGCGAGGAGTTTCAGCACGAACCGCATAAGGGTCGGGTGTGGCATGCCGTGCTTGGTGGCGATCCGCATGATTTGCGGATTGCCGATGAGCTTCACGAACACGTTGCCGAGCCGGTAGTACCCGCCGTAGCGGGCCTTCAGCTCGGACGGATAGTTGGCGAGCACACGCTCGCGCGCGGTGCCCTGCGGCCGGGCCAGCGCCTGGATGGCGATCTCCGCCGCCAGCTCGCCGGACTCCATGGCGTAGGCGATCCCCTCGCCGTTGAAGGGGTTGACCATGCCGCCGGTGTCGCCGACGAGGAGCACGCCCCGGGTGTAGTGCGGCACCCGGTTGAACCCCATCGGCAGCGCCGCGCCCTGGGGTTTGCCGTCGGCGTTGGCCGGGTCGGACAGGCCCCAGTCGGCCGGGGTGTTGTCCAGCCAGTCGGCGAGCAGCGTCTTGTAGTTGGTCTTGCCGTAGGCGACGCTGCTGTTGAGCACGCCCAGGCCGACGTTGACCCGGCCGTCGCCCAGCCCGAAGATCCAGCCGTAGCCCGGCAGGAGCTTGTCGCCCGACTCCCGGCTGCGCAGCTCCAGCCACGACTCGAGGTAGTCGTCGTCATGGCGGGTCTGGCTGAAGAAATACTGCCGGACGGCCACACCCATCGGCCGGTCGTCGCGCTTGGCGATGCCCAGCGCCAGCGCGAACCGCCCGGAGACGCCGTCGGCGGCGATGACCAGCGGGGCGCGGAACTCCAGCGGCTCCCGGTCCTGGCCGGTGGCGGTCACGCCCACGACCCGGCCGGTGCGGTCGAGGATCGGGCCGGTCACGTTGGTCCCGCTGCGCAGCACGGCGCCCGCGTCGGTCGCGGCCGTGGCGAGCATGTGGTCGAAGTCCATGCGGGTGCGGGTCAGCCCGTAGTCCGGGAAGCTCGCGAGGTCGGGCCAGTCCAGCTCGAGGCGCACCCCACCGCCGATGACGCGCAGGCCGCGGTTGCGCAGCCAGCCCTTCTCCTCGGTGGTGTCGATGCCCATCTTGATCAGCTGCTTGACCGCGCGGGGCGTGAGCCCGTCGCCGCACACCTTCTCGCGCGGGAACTCGGTCTTCTCGAGCAGCAGGACCTGCAGCCCGTGACGGGCGAGGTGGAACGCGGCGGCCGAGCCGCCCGGCCCGGCGCCGACGACGATGACATCCGCATCCTTCGCGGTGTCGCTCATGGCCGTTACACCCCCTGCCCGTTCAGCAGTTGCCGGTTCAGCTTCTGCTCGTTTTGCGTTCGTGAAAGTCTTCACAAAGTCATCCGTGGAGCAGTCTAGAACCGTGAACAGCCCAGCTGTCGGTAAGGCGACCCTAATTTTTCACCCGGACGGTCATACCGCGGGTCGCATCCCCCGGCGCGGACGGGGTTGTCCACAGGCCCAGCTTGTACGTCGACAGGGCGTCACCGTCCGACGATCCTGAGTAGTCATGGATGTCGCAACCCGCCATCTGGCGACCCGCGCTCTGCGCCGGGCCGGCCTGTGGGCCTGGCGCTACGACCAGCCGATTGCCGACCGCTGGGGCGAGATCATGGTCGCGGACGTGGCGTTCGCCACGGCCCGCCTGGCCGTCGACCTGGGTATGTCCCACTTTGCCGGCGTTTTTCCGGACCTTCCGGGCGTCCAGGGCAACGCGGCACGCGCGCGGCTCCGCCTGGCCGCCGCGGGCTGGACGCTGGCCACCTTCGCGCGGGCCGACCTGGAGCAACGCCCCTCGGAGCTGGCCCGCGAGATCCGCGCCGTGCTGGACCGCCTGACCCCGACCCGCTTCCCGTTCTCTTGATCACTGCCAGGACGGCACGGGTTCGTCAGATGCGGAAGCCGCGGTGCAGCGCCACGACGCCGCCGGTCAGGTTGCGCCACGCGACCTTCCGCCAGCCGTTCTCGCCGATCCGCGCGGCCAGCCCGGCCTGGTCCGGCCAGGCGCGGATCGACTCGGCCAGGTACTCGTACGCGTCCGGGTTGCTCGAGACCCGCTTCGCGACCTGCGGAAGCGCGCCCACCAGGTAGCCCTGGTAGACGGCGCGGAACGGGCGCCACGTCGGGGTGCTGAACTCGCACACCACGAGCCGGCCGCCGGGTTTGGTCACGCGGGCCATCTCGCCCAGCGCCGCGTCCGTGTCGGCGATGTTGCGCAGCGCGAAGGAGATGGTCACCGCGTCGAAGGTCTCGTCGGCGAACGGCAGGTGCAGCGCGTCGGCGGCGAGCAGCGGCACCTCCGGGCGCTTCGCCCGGCCGGCCTGCAGCATGCCGACCGAGATGTCGGCGCCCACCGCGAGCGCGCCCGACCGGCCGAGCTCCAGCGTCGACACGCCGGTGCCCGCGCCCAGGTCGAGGACCTTCTCGCCGGGCTTGAGGCCCAGCGCGAGGCGCGTCTCGCGGCGCCACATGCGGTCGCGGCCGCCGGAGAGGACGGTGTTGGTGACGTCGTACCGGCGGGCCACGCCGTCGAACATCGCGGCGACCTCGCGCGGCTCCTTGTCCAGCGATGCACGCGTCATGCCGTCACCTCCGCTTCGCTCCGGCGCCGGCATGCCGGAAGACTGAGCACATGATGAGCGGCTCCTACGCTTCGCTCCGGACCGTTCATGCCGTCACCTCCGCTTCGCTCCGGACCGCTCATGAGTTCACCGGGGTCAGCGGGAGCGAGCGACCGGTGCCGCCGCCGGGGATGGCGATGGACGAGAAGTGCGACTGCACGCGCTCGTCGGTCGGATCGTCGGCCTCGGTCCAGTGGACCTTGAGGTGCCGGTACTGCGTGTCCCGCTGCGCCGGGATGCGGTCCGCGCCCCGGATCATCTGGACGAGCTCGGTGAGGCGGGAGCGGTGCCGGGCGCCGGCGGAGGAGATCACGTTCTCCTCGAGCATGATCGAGCCCAGGTCGTCGACGCCCAGGTGCAGCGAGACCTGGCCGACGTCCTTGCCCGTGGTCAGCCAGGACGACTGCAGGTGGGCGATGTTGTCGAAGAACAGCCGCGCGACCGCCACCAAACGCAGGTACTCCAGGCTCGTCGCCTGCGTGCGCCCCTTGAGGTGGTTGTTCTCCGGCTGGTACGTCCACGGGATGAAGGAGCGGAACCCGCCCACGGTCCCGGCCAGGTCCGCCTCGACGGAGTAGCCGTTGGCGATCGCGAGGTCCTGCACGTCCCGGATCAGCCGCAGGTGCTCGATGCGCTCGGCGTTGGTCTCGCCGGTGCCCATCATCATCGTCGCGGTCGACGAGACGCCCTGCCGGTGCGCGGCCGCCATGACCTCCAGCCAGCGCGCCCCCGACTCCTTCAGCGGCGCGATCGCCTGCCGAGGCCGTTCGGGCAGCATCTCCGCCCCGGCGCCGGCGATCGATGCCAGGCCGGCCGCCTTGATGCGGGCGATCGCGTCCTCGATCGACACCCCGGAGACCTTGGCCATGTGCAGCACCTCGGACGGGCCGATCGAGTGGATGACCAGGTCGGGGAACTCCGTGTGCACCGCCGAGAACAGCGACTCGTAGTACTCCACCCCGTACTCCGGGTGGTGCCCGCCCTGCAGCATCACCTGCGTGGCGCCCAGGTCGACCGCCTCCGCGCAGCGGCGCAGGATCTCCTCGGTGCCGTGCGTCCAGCCCTCGGCGTGCTTCGGCGCCCGGTAGAAGGCGCAGAACTTGCACGCCGTCACGCAGACGTTCGTGTAGTTGATGTTGCGGTCGATGATGTAGGTGACGACGTTGTCCGGGTAGCGGCGGCGGCGCACCGCGTCGGCGGCCTCGCCCAGCTCGTGGAACGGCGCGTCCGTGTAGAGCAGCAGCGCCTCGTCCGGGCCGATCCGCCCGCCTTCGGCGGCACGCTGCAGAATCTCGCTGATCACCGGAGTCGTCACACCCAGAGCGTACCCAGAGCGCCGCCGCCGTCGAGCGGGCGTGCCTAGGATCACGAGAGTGACTGACATGCACTACCGGCGCCTCGGGCGCTCGGGCCTCGCCGTCTCGGTGGTGGGCATCGGCTGCAACAACTTCGGCGGGCGGATCGACGCGGCCCGCAGCGCCGAGGTCGTGGACGCCGCCCTCGACCACGGCATCAACCTGTTCGACACCGCCGACGTGTACGGCACCACCGCCGGCGCGTCCGAGGAGGCGCTCGGCGCCGCCCTCCGCAAGCGCCGCGACGACGCGATCATCGCGACCAAGTTCGGCATGGACACCCGCGGCGCCAACGGGCCCGACTGGGGCGCGCGCGGCAGCCGGCGGTACATCCTGCGCGCCGCCGAGGCGTCGCTGCGCCGGCTCGGCACCGACTACATCGACCTGTACCAGATCCATCGCCCCGACCCGGAGACCCCGATCGAGGAGACGCTCGCCGCGCTCGACGACCTGGTCCGGGCGGGCAAGGTGCGGTACGTCGGTCACTCGAACTTCGCGGGCTGGCAGACCGCCGACGCGGCCTGGACGGCCGAGACCCACCACCTGACGCCGTTCGTGAGCGCGCAGAACCGGTACTCCCTGCTGGACCGCTCCGTCGAGGCCGACCTGGTGCCCGCGCTGGAGCGCTTCGGCCTGGGCCTGCTCCCCTTCTTCCCGCTCGAGCTGGGGCTGCTCACCGGCAAGTACCGGCGCGGCGACGCGCCGCCGCCGGGCTCCCGGCTGGCCCGCGACGGCTTCGACCGTGTGCTCGCCGAGGCGCCGTGGGACCGCATCGAGCGTCTCGCCGCGTTCGCCGAGGAGCGGGGCGTCGACCTGCTGACCGTCGCGATCGGCGGGCTGGCCGCGAAGCCGACCGTGGCCAGCGTGATCGCCGGCGCCACGTCGGCCGGGCAGGTCGCGGCCAACGCGGCGGCCGCCGCCTGGGTCCCCGGCGCCGAGGACCAGGCGGCGCTGGCTGAGATCTAGCGTCCCGACGACGTTGGCGTGATCCGCGTCATGCGTCGAAGTCGGCCACGACCCTTTCCGTGATCGGCATCGACTGGCAGGTCAGGACATACCCGGCGGCGAGCTCGTCCGGCTCGAGCGCGAAGTTGCGGGCCATCTCGACCTTGCCCTCGACGATCTTGGCCCGGCAGGTCGAGCAGACGCCGCCCTTGCACGCGTACGGCAGCTCCGGCCGCACCCGCAGCGCCGCGTCGAGGATCCGCTCGTCGTGCGCCATCGTGAAGGTGCTCTCGCGCCCGTCGAGCAGGATGCTGACCTCGGCGTCCTGCCCGGCGGCCTCGGGAGCGGCCGGGCGCGCGACCGGGGGCGCGTCGTCGACGTGGAAGAGCTCCGTGTGTACCGCGGCGTCGTCGACCCCGCGCACGCTCAGCGCCACCTTCGCGTCGAGCACCATCCCGTGCGGCCCGCACAGGAACCACTCGTCGACGGTGCCGGGCGGCAGCAGCGCGTCGAGGATCGCGCCGATGCGGGCCTCGTCCAGCCGGCCCGACAGCAGCGGGGACTCCTGCGCCTCGCGTGACAGCACGTGTACCACGTGCAGCCGCTCCGGATGGCGGTCCTTGAGGTCGGCGAGCTCCTCGGAGAACATCACGGTGCCGGCGGCCCGGTTGCCGTAGAGCAGCGTGACCCGGCTCCCCGGCTCGGTCTCCAGCGCGGTGGCGGCCAGCGACAGCACCGGCGTGATCCCCGAGCCGGCCACGATCGCCGCGTAGTGCCGCGCCCGGTCCGGGTCGAACGCGGTGGTGAAGTGGCCCAGCGGCGGCAGCACGTCGACCTCGTCGCCCGGGGCGAGCTCGGACAGCGCGAACGTGGAGAACGCACCGCCGGCGACCCGCTTGATGCCCACCCGCAGCAGGCCCTCGTCGCGCAGCAGCGCGGGGGTCGAGCAGATGGAGTACGACCGGCGGATCTCCTCCCCCGACTCCGGGTGGCGGCGCACGGTCAGATGCTGCCCCGCCCGGAACGCGAAAAGCTCCCGCAGCGCGGCCGGCACGTCGAAGGTCACCGCGACGGCGTCGTCGGTCAGCCGCTCGACGTCAAGGACCGCGAGGCGGTGGAACATCGGCCGGCGCTTCACGGGCCGCCGAATCGAAGAAACGGTCATGCCGTCACCTCCGCTTCGCTCCGACTGCGGCATGACCTGAGCCTGCGTTCATGATGACCGGCCCCTCCGCTTCGCTCCGGACCGGTCATATTGTCTTCACTCGCTCGAACGGCTCCCGGCACGCCCGGCACCGCCAGAGCGCCTTGCAGGCCGTGGCGCCGAAGCGGGACAGCTCTTCGGTGTCGGGCGACCCGCACCGGGGGCAGCGCACGGTGAGCGTGAGTGCCACTGCCGCGCCGCGCGCCGGCGGTGCGACGCCCGCCGCGGCCAGCTTCGCGAGCCCCTCGTCGGTGATCCAGTCGCTGGTCCAGGCCTCGGCGAGATCGGTGTCCACCTCGACGTCGTGGTATCCGCCGGCGTCCAGCGCCGCCTCGATGTCGGCGCGGATCGCGTCCATCGCCGGGCAGCCCGAATACGTCGGCGTGATCGTGACCGTGACTCGTCCGTCACGCTCTGCAACACCCCGCAGGATGCCCAGCTCCTCGATGGTGACCAGGGGCAGCTCCGGGTCGCGCACCGCTGCCACCAGCTCGCGCGCGCTCACCACGTCGCCCCGGGGTGCGCGCGGTGCAGCACCTGCATCTCGGCGAGCAGCTTGGACAGCTCCTCCGTGTGTACCCCGCGCCGCCCGCCCGAGGGCGCCCAGCCGTCGGCCGGCCGGGTCAGCGTCGCCTCGTCCAGTACCGCGGCGACCTCGGCCAGCCAGGGCTCGCGCAGCGCGGCCGCGTCGCCCTCGAAGAGCTCGTGCGTGTAGGGCCACAGCGCGTCGACGGCCGCCTGCATGCGCTGGTGCGACTCGTCGGTGCCGTCGCCGAGGCGCACGGTCCACAGCGCCGCGTGCTCGGCGTGGTACGCGGACTCCTTGCGCGCCTTCGCCGCGATCCCGGCCAGCCGCGCGTCCTCGCCGGCGCTCAGCCGCTGGTAGGCGAGCCGCTGGTAGACGGCGAGGAACAGCAGCTTGCCGATGGTGACCGCGAAGTCGCCGTTGTCGAGCTCGACCAGCAGCGCGTTGCGGAACTCTCCGTCGTCGCGCAGGTACGCCAGGTCGTCCTCGTCCCGCCCGCGCCCCTCGAGCTCGCCCGCATACGTAAGGAACAGCCGCGCGGCGCCGAGCTGGTCGAGCGCGATGTTGGCCAGCGCGATGTCCTCTTCCATCTCCGGCGCGCGCGAGCACCACTCAGCGAGGCGCTGCGCCGCGATGAGCGCGTCGTCGCCGAGCGCCAGCACCCGCTCGAAGTCCGTGCTCATGCCGACACCTCCGCTCCGCTCCGTACCGCTCATATGTGCTCCGCGCCTTCCGGTACGGCGTAGAAGGTCGGGTGGCGGTACACCTTGTCGGCCGCCGGCTCGAAGAACGCGTCCTTCTCGTCGGGGCTGCTCGCGGTGATCGCGGCGGCCTGCACGACCCAGATCGAGACGCCCTCCTGGCGGCGGGTGTAGACGTCGCGGGCGTTGCGCAGCGCCATCTCGGCGTCGGGGGCGTGCAGGGAGCCGACGTGCGCGTGCGACAGCCCGCGGCGGGGCCGGACGAACACCTCCCACAGCGGCTCGGACCGCAGCTCAGACATGGGCCACCGCCTTCTTGGCGGCGTGCGCCCGGGCCGCCTCGCGCACCCACGCGCCCTCCTCGTGAGCGCGGCGGCGGTGCGCCATGCGCTGACGGTTGCAGGGACCCTCGCCCTTGATCACGCGCATGAGCTCCTCATAGTCGGGCTGGGTGTAGTCGTACGCCCGGCGCTCCTCGTTCCAGCGCAGGTCCGGGTCGGGAAGGCGCAGGCCGAGCACCCCCGCCTGCTGCACGCACATGTCCACGAACCGCTGGCGCAGCTCGTCGTTGGAGAACCGCTTGATCTTCCAGGCCATCGAGCGCTCGGAGTGCGTCGATTCGCCGTCGGGCGGGCCGAACATCGCCAGCGACGGATACCACCAGCGGTCGACCGCGTCCTGCGCCATCTCCCGCTGCCGCGGGGTGCCGCTGGACAGCGTGTGCAGGATCTCGTACCCCTGCCGCTGGTGGAACGACTCCTCCTTGCAGATGCGGATCATCGCGCGCGCATACGGCCCGTAGGAGCAGCGGCACAGCGGCACCTGGTTGACGATCGCGGCGCCGTCGACGAGCCACCCGATCGCGCCGATGTCCGCCCAGGTCAGCGTCGGATAGTTGAAGATCGAGCTGTACTTCTGGCGGCCCTCGAGCAGCATCTCGACGAGCTCGTCGCGGGAGATCCCGAGCGTCTCGGCCGCGGCGTACAGATACAGCCCGTGGCCGGCCTCGTCCTGCACCTTCGCCAGCAGGATCGCCTTGCGCTTGAGCGAGGGGGCGCGGGAGATCCAGTTGCCCTCGGGCTGCATGCCGATGATCTCGGAGTGCGCGTGCTGCGCGATCTGGCGGATCAGCGTCTTGCGGTATGCCTCCGGCATCCAGTCCCGGGGCTCGATCTTCTGGTCGGCCGAGACGATCGCGTCGAAGTATTCCTGCAGCTCACCGCGGGCCTCGACGCTCACCTCGGAGGCCGCCTGAAGGTCCCGTTCGGCGCTGTCGACCTGGTCGAGCAAAGGGGCGAAGTCGTTGCCGTACACGCCCCAAGTGTTACAGCATCCGGCACTTCCGGCAAGGAGATGTCACATGGCATCGGGCCAACTACCAGGGACTTTTGAGGGCAGCCGGGATGTGGCACCGAGGGTTGAAGGCGAGACTCATCGGGCAAAACCACTCACGTCGGGTGACCCCCCAATCGCTGACGACGTGTTGACGCCGGCAAAACCCGCTCATGACCGGTGGCCGGTGGAGTGGGCGCCGACCGCCAGGGAAGGACCACCGACCCATGCGCAAGCGTGTCGGAATGACCACCTTCGTGCTGCTCGTCGCCGCCGCCCTGGTCGGCGTGCCCTTCGTCTGGGGCAGCGACATGCTCAGTGCTTACTCGGCCCACTCGGCCGACTCGGAGGCGGCCGAACCGGCGTCCGCCATCATCGAGAGCCCGGTCGCGAGCGAGTTGCCGACCCGCAAGGCGGCCCCGGCCGCGCCCACCGCCCCGACCCTGCCACCGGCGTTGCTGCACCCCGCGCCCGTGACCGTCGACGCGACCGGGTTCTGGTCCTGGACGGTGCTGGACCGGCGTACCGGCGCGACGGCCGGCTCACCGGACGCGAGCACCCCGCAGCGGACCGCCTCGATGATCAAGGCCTGGCTGGCGTCGGACTACCTGCGCCGCAACCCCGACCCGAGCAACTCGAACCTGTCCCAGCTCAGCCTCATGATCCGCACCAGCGACAACGACGCCGCCTCGTACTTCTGGGACCTCGACGGCAAGTTCGCGAGCATCTCCCGCCTCGTGCAGATCTGCGGCCTGACCGACTCGAAGGCCTACATTGACTGGGCCAGCACCCTGGTCTCGGCCCGCGACGCGGCGCGCATGGGCGCGTGCATCGGCGACGGCCGCGCGGCCGGCGCGAAGTGGACGGACTGGGTGCTCAACGAGATGCGCAACGTGGCGAAGGACCAGAAGTTCGGCATCACGCCGGCGCTGCCCGCCGCGGAGCAGGCCTCGACGGCGGTCAAGAACGGCTGGATCGCCCGCAGCGACGGCAAGTGGCACGTCAACTGCCTGGCGATCGGCACCGACTGGGTCCTGAGCGTGCTGACCGTGTACCCGACGTCGAAGGGCCAGGACTACGGGGCCGACATCTGTCAGAGCGTGACCCGGCAGCTCCAGGCCTGACCGGTCCTCAGCCCTCGAAGAACGCCGGACCGCCGTCCGGCAGCGGGGGCACGGCGCCGCGTGCCGCGGCCCGCCGGGCGAACTCGCGCACGCCGGCGACCTGGCGCTCGCCGAGGGAGAAGTCCAGCACCCGGAAGTAGGTCGCCAGCGTCTCGGCCGAGAGGGTCTCCCAGCGCGCCGCCGCGGTGGCCACCTCGTCCAGCTCCGTGAGGCACAGCTCCCGCGAGCGCAGAAACGCCTCGTGCACGTCCTTGACCAGGCCGGGGTGCGCGGCGGCGAAGTCGCGGCGCACCGCCCACGCGGCGAAGACCATCGGCAGGCCGGTCCACTCGCGCCAGGCCAGGCCCAGGTCGGTCACCCGCCAGCCGTGCTGCGGCGCGTCGTGCATCGCGCGCAGCGCCACGTCGCCGATGATCACGGCGGCGTCGGCCTCGTCGAGCATGCGGGCCACGTCGGGCGGGCTGTTGAAGTACTTGGGGCGCACACCGATGCTGGACTCGAGGTACATCTGCGCCAGCAGTACGCCGGTGCGGGAGGTCGCGCCGAGCGCCACGCGGCGGCCGTCGAGCGACTCCAGCGGTACCGTCGAAACGGCGTTGACGGACAACACGGGCCCGTCGCTGCCGACCGCGAGGTCGGGCAGGAGCAGCAGGTCGTCGGCGTTGCGCAGGTATTCGACGAGCGAGATCGGGCCGATGTCGAGGTCCCCGGCGACGAGCGCGGTGTTGAGGCGCTCCGGCGAGTCCTTGAACAGGTCGACGTCGATCAGCGCGCCCGATCGCATCAGGCCCCAGTAGATGGGCAGGCAGTTCAGAAACTGGATGTGGCCGACACGGGGCCGCTGCAATGCAGGCACTACGCCATGGTGCCCCAATCGCGGCCGCGCACACGGGCGGGGCGGTCATTGTCACAGCGGTTACCCTCGTGGGATGCGACGCCCCCTCGCTGTGCTCGGCCCTCCGCTCGCGCTCGCCCTGCTGCTCGTGGCCGGGTGCAAGCCCGCGGCACACGACGGCCGCACGCCCGCCGCGGCGACCGCTGTCGAGTCGCCGGACACGGTGCAGAGCGCCGACGAGAGCCCGAGCGCGGCGCCGTCGCCGTCGTTCACCGGGCCGCTGTTCACGCCGACGCAGCCGGTGACGATGAACGTGAAGGGGTTCTGGTCGTGGGCCTACTACGACCACACGACCGACCGGATGTACGGCTCGACGCCCTATACCACGAGCGACACCGCCTCGATGGCGAAGGCCTGGGTGGCCGCCGACTGGCTGCGCCGCCAGGGCGAGCAGAACAAGCAGCCCAGCAGCACCGCGCTCGCCGAGCTCAGCCGCATGATCCGCGACTCGGAGACGGAGAACACCTTCAAGTACCACGTCCAGAACGGCAACCTGACCTCGATCAAGCGCATGATCACGCTCTGCGGCCTGACCGAGACCAAGGGCACCCAGAACTCCTGGAGCCTGACCCAGATGTCCGCCCGCGACGTGGCCCGGCTGGCCAAGTGCATCGGCGACGGCCGCGCGGCCGGCCCGAAGTGGACCGGCTGGCTGCTCAACGAGATGCGCAACGTGCACGGCCCGGGCCGGTTCGGCCCGATCGAGGTGCTCCCGGCCGACGTGCAGAAGACCACGGCGATCAAGAACGGCTGGCTGGCCCGCGACGACGGCCAGTGGCACATCGCGTGCATGGCGGTCGGCGACGGCTGGAGCCTGGGCATCATGGCGCACTACCCGAGCTCCCTGGGCAAGGACTACGGCGTGAAAACCTGCCGCGAGGTGACGAAACAGCTCCTGACGAGGCACTGACTGGCCTCGGGCCGGACCGTTCGACTAGGTTGGGCCGGTCGATTCGAGGGGGTCCGTTGGCGCAGCCGAACCCGCCGTCGTTCGGACTGGACGACTTCAGCCTGGACGACCGGATGCGGCTGTTCAGCTACGTCACGGCGGACAACCGGACGGCCTACCTCTGGGTCCTGCGCTCCCTTGACGCCGCCCGCTCCAGCTATCAGGTGGTCCTGCACACCTCCGAGGTGGCATCCGCCATGACGGGGCTGGCGGCGACCTACCCCGAGTGTCCGGACCCCGCCGGGCTGGAGCTTCCGCGGCTGCTCGATGCGCTCGTCGACTGGGGTGTGCTGGATCGCGGGCAGGACGGCGCCCGCGCGGCGACGCTGGCGGAGTACCGCAACCGTCACTCGGTGTATCAGTTCACCGAGGCCGGCTACCGCGCGCACCGGGCAGTGGAGTCGGTGCTCGCCGCGGGTGTCGGTGACAGTTCCCTCTCCCGGCTGGTCTTCGCCGACCTGCTCGCCGACCTCAAGGCGCTCGCCGCGGCGAACGCCGAGGGCGACGCGGAAGAGGTCTACCGCAAGCTCAGCCGGCTGGACCGGGCGCTGGCGGACATCGCCGAACGCGCCGCCCGCTTCTACCACATGCTGGGCGACCTCGGCCGCACGCCGGACGTTCGGCCCGAGGCGTTCCTCGCGCACAAGGACGCGCTGCTGACACACCTGCGCGACTTCCACGACGAACTCCAGCGATACACCCCGCGGCTGCGGGAGGCGGTCCACGAGGTGGAGGCCACCGGCCTGGACCGCATGATCGAGGCGGCCGCCGAGGCGGACGAGCGGCTGTTCACCACTCCGGCCGAGCGGCTCGACGACTGGCGCCGCCGCTGGGCCGGCCTCCGGTCGTGGCTCGCGCCCCCGGCCGACGGGGCGCTCAGCGAGGCCGACCGGCTCGCCGGGGCGACGATGGCGGCGATCGGTGACGTGCTGGCCCTCCTGCGACGGGTCACCGAGGCCCGCCGGGGTGGGGTCAGCCGCGAGTCGCAGCTGCGTCACCTCGCCGCGTGGTTCACCCGCGTCGGCTCCGTCGAGGTCGCGCACGCCCTCTTCGACGTGGTCTTCGGTCTCGGCGCCCCCCGCCACGTCGGCGTCGCCCACGCCGACCCGGAGCTCATCCCGACCCGCCTGTCATGGTGGGAGGCGCCACCGGTCGAGCTGTCCCGCACGCTGGTGCAGTTCGGCCGCGCACCCGGACAGGGCAACGGCCGGCCGGCCCGGCTCGACCGGTCCCATGGGCAGCGCGACCGGCTCCGGGAACGGCAGCTCGCCGAGGAGCGCCGCAGCGCGGCGGCCGCGGCGCGACTCGTCGAGCAGCACGCCGGCGACGACCCCGCGGCCGACGTGCCGCCGCTCGACGAACCGCAGACCGCGGTATTGCGCCGGCTGCTGGACGTGGCCCTGTCAGCGCGGGCGGCCGGACGCGCCGACGCACCGCTGGCGGCGGCGGCCTACGGGGTGCGGCTCACCCTCACACCCACCCCGGGCCGCTTCACCACCGTGTCGACGACCACGGGGCGGCTGCACCTCGACGGATACGCGCTGAGCGTGTCGCCCGCGGAGCACACGGTGGCCAAGCGGGCCGAACCGGCGCCCGAGCTGGCGGTCGTGCCGTGAGGTTCGCGGCAGACGTGTCCGAGCTGGACCTGGCCGATTATCAGCGGGCGGTACGACTCGTCCTGCGCCACCCGCTGATCACCCCGACCTACCCGGACGAGCGGGCGCTCGTGCGGGTCCGGCGGTTCGCCGCTGAGCTGCGCCGCGACCTCGCGGAGGCGTTCGGGTACCGACTGGAGCTGCACGGGTCGACCGCCCGCCTCGTGCGGACCGCCGACCACCTCACTCCCGACCGGCCGGCCGCCAGCCGCACCGGCCGCCCGTTCGACCGGCAGCGCTACGCGTACCTCGCGCTGTGCCTGGCAGCGCTGGGCCGGGCCGGCATCCAGACCACGGTGAGCGAACTGGCCGACGCCGTTTCCGCCGACGCGAACCGGATCGGCGGCCTCGGACTCGACCCGGACTCCGGCGCCGACCGGCGCGCCTTCGTCGACGCGGTGACCTGGCTGGAGGAGCGGGGGGTACTCCGGCTGGCCGACGGGTCGAGCGCGTCGTGGGCCAGCGATCCCACGGCCGGCGAGGCGCTCTACGACATCGCGCGCGACGCCCTCGTCGCGCTGTTCCACCCGCCGCGCGTGTTGCAGCACGTCGACACCGTGACCGCCCTCCTGGAACGCCCGGCGACCACCAGCGGCAACGCCGAGCGGCGGGCGGCCGCGCAGGCCGCGCGCCGAGCCGTCGTCGAGTCGCCGATCGTGTACTTCGGCGACGTCGAGGCCGCCGTCGCGAACCATCTGCGCGGCGCGGCGCTGCCCGGCGACCTGCACCGGCTGACCGGCCTGCGGGTCGAGCGGCGCGCGGAGGGCGTGTTGCTCGTCGACACGCTCGGGTTCTCTGCGGAGCGGTTTCCGGGGACCGGTTCGGTGGCGCAGGCCGCGGTGCTGCTCGCGGTCGACCTGGCCGAGCGGGCGCTGGACCCGGACGGCCGGCGGGTCAGGCGGATGCCGGGCCCGGACCCCCGTGAGCGGCAGGCCGCGCTCGTGGCCGCCGCGGACGCCGGGCTGCCGGAGCCGACCCGGATGTTCGCGGACGACCGGGACCGCGCCGGCGACGCCGACCGGACGGACGACACCGGCGAGTCTGACACCGAGCCCGCACGGCTGCCGTTCGTCACCGACAGTTTTCTGCGCGAGGCCGTCGCGGCGATCCTGCAGCGCTACGGCTCGGCCTTCGGGGCCGCCTGGCACGCCGACCAGGAGCGTCTGCGCGTCGAAGCGGTCGAGCTGCTCGCGAGATTCGGCGCGGTGACGCCGGTGCCGGGCGGAGTGCTGGTCAGGCCGCTGATCGGACGGTACCGCGGAACCGTCGCCCGAATGCGCCAACGGACCCTCTTCTAGGAAGACGCGATGACGCGATTCACCCCGACCCGCGCCGGGATCATCAACCTGTGGGACTACCGCGACGAGGAGTTCATCTTCGTCGACGGCTGGCTGGTGCTGCGCGGGCCGAACGGGTCCGGCAAGACCAAGGCCCTGGAGGTGCTGTTCCCGTTCGTGCTCGACGGGCGGATCGAGCCGCGCCGGCTCAACCCGTTCGCCGGCGAGGACCGCACGATGAAGTCGAACCTGCTGTACCGCGGACAGGAGACCGCGCACGGGTACGTCTGGATGGAGTTCGGCGACGGCGCCTCGTTCGTGACGATCGGCATCGGCCTTCGCGCGCACCGGCACAACGATCGAGTCACCCGGTGGCACTTCGTCGCCGACGGCCGGATCGGTGTCGACCTTTCGCTGCTGGACGCCGAGGACCGGCCCGTGTCCCGCAAGGACCTCGTCGAGCAGCTCGGCGCCGACGCGATCCGCGACTCGACGGAGGAGTACCGCCAGCTGGTCGACGCGAAGCTGTTCGGTCTCGGTTCGGCCCGCTACGAGCAGCTGCTCGACCTGGTGCTGACCTTGCGGAAGCCGCAGCTGGCGAAGGACCTCAACCCGGCGGAGCTGTCCCGCACGCTCCAGCGCGGCCTGCGGCCCGTCGAGGACCACCTGCTCACCGAGGCCGCCCGGTCGTTCGACGACATGGAGGCGGTGGCCCGCACGCTGGAGGGCCTGGTCGCGGCGGACGCCGCCACGTCCGCGTTCCTCGGCGTGTACGCCACCTACCTGCGCACCCACGCCCGCGCCGCCGCCGACGCGCTGACCACGCGGCGCGCCGACGCCGACCGCCGTACCGGGGAGCTGGCCCGGGCCGAGGCGGCGTCCGAGGCGGCCGGGGAGGCGGCACGGACCGCACTCACGACGCTCCAGGCGGCCGAGACCGAGCCCGGCCGGTTGCGCGCACACCTCGACCGGTTGAAGAGCTCGGCCGCGTACCGGTCCCACGAGCAGCTCGCCGACCTCGAGCGGCACGTCGACGACCTCGCCGGGGCGGCTCGCGACGCCGAGGCGGCCGTGCGCGTCGAGGAGACCACCGAGCAGCGCCGGCGAGGCGAACGCGAACGGGCGGCCGTCGCGGCCCGTGACAGCCAGGCGCTGGTGAGCCGGCTGGCTGACGAGGTCGCCGGCGACGCCCACCTCGCCGGCATCGACTGGGGCGAGGGCGCCGCCGACGTCGACGGGCTGCCGGCCCGGCTCGCCGCCCGGTCGACCGCACGCCGCGACGACCTGCACACCGTGCGCGAGCACGTGGCCCGGCTCGCTCAGGCCGACCGCGACCACGAGCGCGCCGCCGAGGCCGACCGCGCCGCCCGGGCGGCGTCGGACGACGCCGCGCTCGCCGAGTCGCAGGCCGCCGCCGCGGTGGCGAACGCACACACCGCGCTGATCGACGACCTGCACACGTGGGCCGCGCGGTGGACCGCGCTGCTCGCCCAACTGGGCGTGGCGGACCTGCCGGATGCGCTCGTCGACGCCGCCGATCGAGTACCGCTCAAGGACGTCTACGCCGAGGCCGTGACGCCCGCGCTCGCCGGCCGCCGGGACACCCTGGCCGCACTGGCCGTTGAGCGCGCCGCGGTGGAGTCCGAGCACGCCGACGTCGCCGCCGAACGCGAACGGATCGCCGCCGAGCAGGACGATGCCCCGCCGCCGTCCACGACCCGCCCCGCGCGCCGCGACGGCCGTCCCGGCGCGCCGCTGTGGCGCCTGGTCCGCTTCGCCGATGACGTGTCCGAGGCCGACGCGGCCGGCATCGAGGCGGCGCTGCACGCCGCGGGGCTCCTCGACGCCTGGCTGTATCCGTCCGCCGGCGACACCGCCGAAGCGCTCGACGCGGGCGTGGAGGACAGCTACCTGAGCGCCGGCGCGCCGGTCGACGGCCCCAGCCTGGCCGACGTGCTCGTCGCCGAGACCCAGGAGTACGTGGCCGCGGCCCGGATCGACGCGGTGCTGGCATCGGTCACGCTCGGCGACCTGTCCACCCGATCGGGCGTCGACACGACGGGCCGATGGGCGCAGGCGCACGGCGCCGGCCGGCTGAGCAAGGGCAGGTGCGAGTACATCGGGGCCACCGCACGGGCCGCACGCCGCGCCGCGCGGCTCGCCGACTGCGACCGCCGGCTGCGCGCCCTCGAATCCGACCTGACCCGGCTCGACGGGGCACGCGCCGAACTGCTCGACGTCATCGACCAGGCCGACCGCGCCGGCAAGGCGCTGCCGACCCTCGACCGGCTTCAGGCAGCCCAGCGCGACCACGACCGGGCGGCCGCCGCGCTCGCGGTCCGCCGGGAAGCGGCCGTCGAGGCGGCCGGGCGCCTCGACGCCGCGGTCGCCGTCCGGGCCTCGGCCGGAGTCGCGCTGCAGCGCGCCGTCGCCGAGCGTTCCCTGCCCGTCGCGCAGCTCGAGGCCGTCGCCGAGGCAGTCACCCGGTTCGAACGGACCGGGCTGCGCCTGGAGGCCGCGCACCAGGCCGCCGCCACCGCCGCCGACCGGTCCGCCGAGGCCGGTGAGCGGCACGAGGAAGCCGTCGATCGGCTGGCGGCCGCGCGGGCCACGGCCTCCACGGCCGCCCGCCGACACCTGGAGAAGGACGAAGAGCGGCGTACCCTGCGCGACGCCATCGGCGCGGAGGCGAAGCAGATCCTGGCCGAAGTCGCCAAGGCGGGCGAGGACATCACCATCGCCGAGGCCGCTCTGGTCGCGGCCCGCGAGGCGTACACCGAGACGGTCCAGCAGCGCTCCGCCGCGCAGGCCAGGGTCGAGCTCGGCCAGCAGACCGTCGCCACCGCGCTGCGCGAGGCGCGACAGGACGCCCTGCGGCTGCGACCGTACGCCCGGCCCGACCTCTTGGGGCTGATCCGCTGCCCGACCCACCTCCAGTGGCCCGCCGTCGACACCGCCGGCGACGAGCTCGACCCGGCCGTCGTCGCCCTGCACGAGGCGGTGCTGGCCGCCACCCGGGAGCTGACCCCGACCGAGACCTCCCTGAAGCAGAGCGCGACGCGCCTCACCACGGCGCTCGGCGAGTTGCAGGCGCAGCTGCCGGCCGCCGGCCTCGACCATCGACCGGAGTGGGACACCGACGACGGTGTCATCGTCGTGCGCGTCGCCGACGAGCAGGGGCTGACGCCGGTCGCCCGGTTCGCGGAACGGATCGCCGCAGACCGCCGCGACCAGGAGCATTTGCTCACCGACGCCGAGCAGCGGGTCTTCGAAGACGCGCTCCTCGGCCAGCTCGCAGGGCAGATTCACCGGCGCACGATCGAGGCGCGAGACCTGGTCGCCGCAATGGACACACAGATGCGGGCCCGGCGCATGTCCTCCGGGCTCACGGTCGGCGTCGGCTGGCGACTCTCCGACGACCTCGACACCGAGCAACGCGAGATCTGCAAGCTGCTGGAGCGGGACCCGGCGCGGCTCGGACCGGCGCAGCTGACCTCGATGCGGCGACACTTCGCCGGCCGGATCAAGGCCGCCCGGTCCGCCGCCCCGGAGAAGCCCTACCGGGAGCTGCTGGCCGAGGTCCTCGACTACCGCCAGTGGCGGGAGTTCGCATTCACCCTGCACCGGCCGGGCGGTACCGCGGAACCGCTGACCCGCGCCCGGCACAGCCAGCTCTCCGGCGGCGAGCAGTCCGTGTCGCTGCACCTGCCGCTGTTCGCCGCCGCGAACGCGCTGTTCGGCTCGGCCCGGCCCGACGCGCCGCGCCTGCTCGGCCTCGACGAGGCGTTCGCCGGCGTCGACGACAACGGCCGAGGCGAGCTGATGTCGCTCGCGAAGCAGTTCGACCTGGATCTCTTCATGACCGGCTACGACCTGTGGGCCACCCATCCGGCGGTGACCGGTGCCGCGCACTACGATCTGTCCCACTCCGCGGTCGACCACACGGTCTCCGCCGTGCTGCTGGTGTGGGACGGCGCGATGAACATCGCCGACTTCGACGGCACCCTGGCGCGGGCGCTCGGCTCGCCGGAGACCCGGCATGCACCCACCCTCACCGCCTGATCCGGTGACCACGCCGGGCTGGCAGCGCCTGCTCGACGCGGCCCGGCGCAGCCTGGAACGCACCGGCGGCAGCCTCGACGGCAACGTTTCGATCGCCGCACCTACCGAGGACGAACGGCTGGTCGTCATCGGCATCACCGGGGTGTACCGCCCGACCGGCGTGGCCCGGCTCACCGTGCGCCTGGCCGATCTCGACGCGCACCTGCGGGCCGCCCACGGCGCCGGGCTCGTCGCGGTCCTCGGCCCGCTGCGCGACCGCCCCGGTGAGCGCCGGCGCGCCACCGTCGAGCGCGACGCGCTGCTGGCGGTGGCGGCCGGCAGCCGTCACGCCGCGTCACCCTGGTACGAGGAGTGGGTCGAAGGACTGCGCCGCGACGGTACCCTCACCCGGATCGCCCGCGGCGGGATCGACTTCCAGGCGGTCGTCACCGTGCTCGACGCCCTGCCCGCCGCCGAGGAACCGATGCCGGCGTTCGCCGAGCGACTCCTGGGCGACACCAAGGCGCTCGCCGACGGTCCCCTGCGTGGCCTGACGCTGCGCGCCCTGGCGTCCTGGCACCAGGTGCCCGTGCCGGCCGGCGCCGAGGAGGAACGGGCACTCTGGGACCTCGCCGGCGTCGTGCCCGACGACCTCGCCAGCCAGGTCCTGGTGCTCAACGTCCCGGCCGGCGGCGGGCTGCTCGGCTCGTGGCTGACCGACGCGGCCGCCGCGCGGGTCCCGGTGCGGGTGACCCTGCACCAACTGCGGCTCGCCCCGATCACGCTGACGTGCACGGAGGTCTTCGTCTGCGAGAATCCGGCGGTACTGCGGGCCGCCGTCGCCGCGACGTCACGGCCGCTGATCTGCACCGAAGGCGTGCCCTCCACCGCCGTCCACGCGCTGCTCAGAGCCGCCGGACCGGACACGGTGATCCGGTGGCGCAACGACTTCGACTGGACGGGAGTGCGGCTCACCGGCGCCGCACTCGCCCGCTACCCGACGGCCGTGCCGTGGCGTATGGACGCCGCCACGTACGCGGCCCACGCGGCGAGCGGCGTCCGGCTGTCCGGCACCTCAACCGCAACGCCGTGGGAGCCGGCGCTCGCCGACATGATGATCCGCTCCGGCCGCGCCGTCATGGAAGAACGGATTCTTCCGCTGTTGCTGCACGACCTGTCCTGAGTTGCCGTGGCGCGCTACGCATGGAATCCGGCGGCGTCGAGTGTCTTCATCAGGGTCGGCCTGCGGCGGTGTCGTTCGCGGAAATCGGCCAGGTAGGCGGCGAAACGATCGTCCTGTCCAGCCGCCCGGCAGGCCGCCTGCAAGGCCGAGAGCAGCGGCAGCGCCCGGCGGTACCGATCCTTGTCGCCGCTGTCGCCGACCTGCTCCTCGATGAGGTGCTGATACGGCTCGATCACCTCGGCCGGCTCGGTCGCGCTCCGCCGCTCGAGCAAGCCGAGCCAACGCTGCCGGCCGAGCCGGTCGGCGTTCGCCCGGCCGATCGTCCAGGCTTCGCCGTGGGCGCCGACCGCCGTCAGCACGTCGACCAGTTCGGACACGTAGAGGGGCTGCTCGGCGACGCGCTGCCGTAGCCGCTCGATCGCCGCCGGTGTCGGGTCGGCGGCGCCGGCCTGCACTGCGGTGCTCTCCCATGCCCGGAAGGCCTCGAGCGTCGGGTGCCGCTCGAACTCGGCCCGCCGCACCGCCAGCGCGGCCTCGCTGTCGCCCTGTTCGAGCAGCAACGCCACCAGCGTGTCGAGGAGCTGGTCGGCATGCGGCCAGCCGGCTTTCTCCGCCAGCCCGCGCCGCGCCCAGGCGATCGCCTCCACCGTCCGGCCGGCCGCACGCAGCGTGTCGACAATTCGCGCGTACTGCACGGCGTTGGTCAGATGCTCGGCCAGCACTTGGACCTGCCGGTCGATGTCGCCGGACACCTCGGCCAGCTGCTCGCGCAGATCCCGAATCGCGAACAGCCCCGTCCAAGACTCGGGATCCGCTGTCGCGGCCCGGTCGGCGACCAGCCGCTCCACCTCCGCCAGCCCGGACGCACCGAGCGCCGGGGCGAAGTCGCGCAGCACGATCCGCGGCCAGCCCGGGCCGTCGCACTCAAGTTTCACCAGCCAGCCGGCGAGCCGTCTCGGGTTCTGGGGCGCCGCGATGCAGGCCTGCGCGTACAGCTCCATGATCTGCTGCAGGTCGTCGCCGACGACACCGGACGAGTCGTCCATGTACATCAACGCGGCCGTCATCCGATCGACGGCCTTCCGCAGCACGGGAACCACCGTCGCCGCGGCCCCGGCGTCGATCAGTACGGCACACCGGTCGGCCAGATCGCGGGCCGCCTGCGAATATTCGCGCCGGCCCCGGTACGGATGCGTGCGGCGATCGCGACGGAGCCGATCGACCAGCCCGGTCAGATCTCCGGTGCCGTTATCCATGTGGTTGCATCCAGCAGGTCCAGGTAGCCGTGTGCCGCGTCCCAGAGGTGACTCCCCGGATAGGTTCCCATTCCGCGGTGGGCCGAGCGCCAGTTGCGCTCCCAGAAGCCTCCCTCGACCCGGCGTAGTGCGCAAGGCTCGCGGCCGGCTCGGCCGTCAATTCCACTCGACCGGGGCCATCGAGACCCGCGACTCCGCTGCTGCTCAGCGGCCTGATGTAACGCTTACCCGCTCGACTGCGCTCGTTCACGGACGTTGTGTTACAGCGCGACGTCGATCGGACAGTCCGACGGAAAGGTTCACCGTGAGACTATCTCGTCGCAAGGCACTGGCAGCCGCATCCGCCGCTGCGGTCGGTGCCGGCGTCCTGGCCGCCGCAGCGTTACCGACGCAGGCGTTGGCGGCAGGACCGGAAAACACGTACATCGTGCTCGCACCAAACGGTCAGTCAACGGCTCGTGCGGCAGACCGGGTCGTCGCGGCCGGCGGCACGGTCGTGGCGAACTACAACCAAATCGGCGTGCTCGTGGCCCGCTCGACCAACCCGGCGTTCGTGACCGCGGTATCGGGTTCGGGCGTGGACGCCGTCGCGTCCACCGCGGGCCTCGGCACCGCGCTCGACGACAGCGAAACCGTTGAGGTCACCGACCCCGCCGTGCTGCAGAGCACGGGCGACCCGACCGGCGAGCCGCTGTTCGGCCAGCAGTGGGACATGATCCAGATCAATGTTCCGCAGGCGCACAAGGTGACCATCGGCAGCCCGAACGTGGTCGTCGGGGTCCTCGACAGCGGCATCTCCAGCACCCACCCCGACCTTGCCACGCAGATCGCGAAGGACAAGAGCGCGTCCTGCATCGGTGGCGTGGTCAACACCTCCGAGGCCGCCTGGAACCCGACCACCTCCGACCACGGCACGCACGTCGCCGGCACCATCGCCGCCGCCATCAACGGGATCGGCGTCACCGGCGTGGCTCCCGGGGTGAAGGTCGCCTCCGTCAAGGTGGTGAACGACGACGGCTTCATCTACCCGGAGGCCGCGGTGTGCGGCTTCCTCTGGGCCGCCGACCACGGCATGCAGGTCACCAACAACAGCTACTACATCGACCCGTGGGAGTTCAACTGCCGTAACGACGTGCGGCAGCGCCCGGTCTGGCAGGCCGTCCAGCGCGCGATCCGGTACTCGCAGAACAAGGGCGTGCTCAACGTCGCCTCGGCGGGCAACTCCAACGTCGACCTGCAGCACAAGTTCATCGACAGCGGCAGCCCGAACGACGGCAGCTTCCCGGTCGAGGACCGCACGATCACCGGCGCCTGCCTCGACCTGCCGGCCGAGGCGCCCGGCGTGGTGACCGTGTCCGCGGTCGGCCCGACCCGGTCGAAGAGCTACTACTCGTCGTACGGCCAGGGGGTCGTGTCCGTCGCGGCGCCCGGTGGCGACACCCGGTTCCGGACGCTCGGCCGCTCGTCGACGCTGACCGACGCCGTCCTGTCGACCACCTTCAACACCACGACGAAGACCAACGGCTGGGGCTACAAGCAGGGCACGTCGATGGCCGGGCCGCACGTGGCCGGCGTCGCCGCACTGGCGCTCTCCGCCCACCCCAACATGCAGCCGGGGGCCCTGGCGTCCTTCCTGCAGCGCACCGCCGACGCGCTGCCCTGCCCCAGCGGCGTGTACAACCCGGTCCCTCTCCTGCAGGGCTACGAGGCCACGTGCTCGGGCGGGAACCGCAACGGCTTCTACGGTGCCGGTGAAATCAACGCGTACAACGTCGTGCGATAGCACTGGCAGTACCACGGTGGGGTCGCCTGCCCACAAGGCCGGCGACCCCATCCGCCGCCGTTTGCGGGTCAGGCGAGGCCGGACAGCGCCGCGTTGATCGCTTCGGCGTCGAACCGCTCAGGGGTGAAGTCGGCGATGTCGTCGATACCCACCCACGCCATGCGGTCGCGGTGCTCCGGATGATCGGGGTCGCGTAGCACGTCGACCAGCTCGAGATAGCCCCAGATGCCGCCGCAGTCGTCGGGTGGCGCGGCTCGCCGTCCGCCGGTGCACCTTGGATACCGTACCGCCGGGTCACGGTCGAAGACCTGCTCGACCAGCAGCTCGTGCTGCCAGTCGTCCCCGAAGTCGTAGACGTATCGGATCTTGCTCTTGACCGCCGGAGCGACCTGCTCGAGAGTGACCGACCCGTCCGAACGGTAGCCCAGATCACGATCCGCGACACCGAAATCCCCGAACGGCGTCTCGAACACGTGCAGGTGACTGTCGTTCCAGCCGAACGCCGCCTGGATGATGTTGTGCAGTCCCGCCAGGCTGACGTCCGCCGGCACTTCGAGGCGCCGCCAGATCGGCGGCTTCGCGCCCTTCAGCCCAACCTTGACCTGGTAGATCGGGGCCGGTCCGGCCAGCTTCCGCTGCTTGGGCGACAACTCGAGAGCCGCCGCGAAACCACCATGCGGCGCCGGAGGCTTGTCGGATTCGGGCAGCGCGGCCATGCGCGCACGGACCAGCGTCGCGAACACCGGATAACCGGGTCCCTCCGCACCGAACAGCTCCGACGAGTCCTCGTCGACGTCCTCGGCGTCGTGGACGTCCCGGGCATCGAGGGCGTTGTCGATCCACCAGCGCAGCTCCGCCGGCTCCATCGACTCGGTCCTGATGTCCAGGCCGTTCTTCCTGCCTGACGTCCGCATCGCCTGCAGTACCTCAGGGAGGTTCTCCGCGTCCACGAACGTGATGTCCACGGCGGCGTCACAATCGGTGTGGTCGACGGCCACCACGAGCGCGTGCCCGCGCTCCGCCCGCCGCAACGAGCAGACCAGCATGGACGCGTTGCCCTGCAGGTCGAAAACGCGACGACATTCCTCGACGGTGACCGGCTCGGCGATCTCGTCCGCCCATGCCGGTAGTGCGACCCCGGCCCGCGCCAGCCTCTCCGCCGCCGCGCGCGCCGCCGCGCCGACGTCACCCAGCGCGACCGACCCGACGGCCAGCAGCATCCCGAGCGTTCCCGCGTTTGCCCGGCTCTCGAACTCCACGAGCA
This sequence comes from Dactylosporangium sp. NPDC048998, assembly GCF_043197855.1. NCBI lineage: Bacteria > Bacillati > Actinomycetota > Actinomycetes > Micromonosporales > Micromonosporaceae > Dactylosporangium > Dactylosporangium sp. NPDC048998. Next base: position 406,684 of record NZ_JBICTV010000004.1, on the reverse strand, counting down.
GATCTGCCAGGGCTGCCTCGGCGTTCGCGGAACAGATCGCCAGCAGCGTCGCCGCACCGATTTCGGCGTCCAGCGGGTCATCGACGGCCGCCAGCCCCGACATGGCGTCGGCGAGTTCCCCGAAGGCCTGCTCCTGATCGAAGCCGGGGTCCGTGCAGGCCGGACAGTCACACGAAACCGGCTCACCGACAACGCGGAGCACCGCCGATCCTCGCCCGGCGTTCCGCTTCTGCCTGCCCTTACGGCCGCGACTGACAGGGCTCATAGGCCCAGTCTGTACCAAAGCTCACACCAAGGCGAACCGGGGGCGATGTCGAGTCGCCCGGCGCACGTCACGGGGTGACGGTTGCGTTCCAGTCGATCCGATAGCCGTGCACCGGACCGAACATCTTCTCCGGTTTGAGGAACGTCTTCATCGCGATGGGCATCAGCACACTCATCAGCGTGCTACCCACCGGGCCGAACGCCTTCTGCCTGTTGTTCTTCGCGGCGTTCGCGGCGATCTTCTCGACCCGGTCCCGGCGGAGTCGTTCGTAGACGGTGAAGGCGGTCGGCAGGTCGGGAAGGTCGCGCAGGCAGCGGGCCAGTTGGATCGCGCTCTCGATGGACAGCGACGCGCCCTGGCCGGAGCTGGAGGACGGTGCGTGCGCGGCGTCGCCGACCAGCACCATCCGGCCGCGATGCCAGTGCGGCACCTTCGGCAGGATCTCCAGCGAGCCTACGACGAGCAACTCGTCGGCGTTGGCCTGCTGGAGCACCTGGTGGGCGGGTACGTCGTCGGCGTGGATCTCCCGCAGCCGGCGTAGCCAGTCCGCAGGGGGTACCTCACGGGCCTGAGCCATCGTCATCGGCTGCCGGTGCGGGAGGTTGCTGAACCACATGGTGCGGCCGTCCGGCCCGGTCCAGTAGCCAAAGAACGCGCGCTTGCCGAAAGCGAAGTGCATGGCATCCGGCCGCGCCAGAGCGGCGCCCTCGACGACGTGGTCGCCCAACCCGCCGAACCCGAGCAGACCGACGTACTTCGGAGAAGGTGCGTCCGCATCGATGAGCGTCCGGACCGTGGACCGGATGCCGTCGGCGCCGATGAGCACGTCCGCGCTCGCGGTGCTGCCGTCGGCGAACCGCGCGGTGATGCCGCTCCCCGTCTCGTCGACGCCGATGAGGCGCTTGCCGTGCTCGATCCGGATGCCTTGTGCCACCGCATGCTCGTGCAGCACGCGGTGCAGATCGGCACGCCACATCGCGAGGCTGGGCAGGCCGGGCAGTCCGGCGAACTCACCGGACTGCTTGCCGCTGCCGTACTCCATGACCATGCGTTGGATCGGCTGTCCGATCGCCTGGACGGCTTCGTCCAGGCCGATGATGCGCAGTGCGTCCAGCCCGTTCGGCGCGACCATGAACACGCCGCCGACGCCGTCTGCCCGGCCCTCGTACGCCTCGTACACGCTCGCCTCGATGCCTGCCTTGGCTAGCGCCAACGCCGCCACCGGTCCGGCAATGCCTCCCCCGATGACCAGCGCGGTCTTGACCTGTGCCATGTTTCCTCCCGAGTTTTGGCGGATCACCGTGCGGCCGGGCGGGTGGGGTCGTCGACGGTCGGCATGTCACCGTCACGGTGCGCCCGCTTGAGATCTTCCAGGTACGCCCGGGAGAACATGGCGGACAGCGTCGCCATGCCGCCGCGGTGGATGCGGATCTCTCCGCCGTGCACGCGTCCGGTGATCCGCACCCGCCGACCGCCCTGGGCCCCGGGTGCCTCGCCGTCCTTGACCCTGCCGGCGCCGGTCCATTGGATGCCCCACTGGTCGACGGTGGCGTCGGCGGGCAGCAGCACCTTGAACATGCCGTGGTCGATGTCCACGTCCAGCTCGATGTCGCCATCGGCGATCTTCGGCGAGCGCAGGTCGATGACGGCCGCGCCGCGACGGACGCGGACCTGGAAGGTGCGCGCGGTCGTCCAGTGCCCCAGCTGCTTGGTCATGGCGTGGTCGGCGTGAACGCGGACCACCTCGGCGGTGGAGTGCGCAAGCGATGTCATGCAGAGATAGTGACACGGATACTAGTGTCATGGCAACTAGATATCTGGAGACTAGTGTAACTTCGACCTATGACCACGACCTTCCGTCGCTCGCCGCTGGCGCTGGCCATCCTTGGCCTTCTGGAGGACGGCCCCCTGCACCCGTACGCCATGCAGCAGCTGATCAAGCAATGGGGGAAGGATCAGGTCATCAACGTCGGGCAGCGCGCCAGCCTGTACAAAATGATCAACCGGCTGTGTGAGTCCGGCCTGATCAAGGTCCGCGAAACCACCCGCGACCACCAATATCCGGAACGTACGAGTTACGAACTGACCGACGCCGGGCGAGCCGCGAGCCGGCAGTGGATGGCCGAGATCCTGTCCACGCCCCGCAACGAGTTTCCGGAGTTCCCCGCGGCGCTGTCGTTCTTGCCCATGCTGACCCCGGACGCCACCTTGGGCCTTCTTGCCAACCGGCGGGAGCTGCTCGTCCAGCGTCTGGCCGAACGCGATGCGGCGATTGCGACGGAGCTCGAAGGCTTCCAGATTCCCCGCGTCACGATGCTGGAGACCGAATACCTACGCGCGGTCACCCAGGCCGAGCTGAACTGGATCGACGAAATCCTGGCCGGCCTGCGCGACGGAACCATCACCTGGAGCCGCGAGCAACTCCAAGCCGTCGCTGCGCAATGGGCAGACCACGCCCGGTAGGTCTGCCGGCTTCTGGGGGTTCGGGGTTCCCGGTTCCGCACCGGACGCCGATCGGCTCAGCGGGTCGTCATCCACGCGCGCAGGTTGCCGACGAGCAGAACGCAGGCTGCGAGGATCAGCACGGCAGCCGCTCCGGCCCGCCAGTTACGGACGACGACCTCGACGACGCCCAGAACGGCGAACACGGCGGCGCCGGCCGCAGCCATGGTTGCCGTGAACCGCACCAGCCGGCCGCGGGCGGCCGCCTCGATCGCGAGCATGAGCGCCATCAGCCCGGCGAACGACCAGACGACTCCGATGGGCGGGCTTATCACGACGAGCGCGACTCCGGCCAGCATGACCGACACCGATGCTGCCGACCATATCGCCAGGAACCGCCGGCGTGGGGCGTCGGCGGTGAGCGGAAGAGCACGGCGGCGCAGATGGGCGTGTGGAGCCTCGACAGGCGGCTGGGTTCTCGCGCGGACGATCGCATCGAGTTCCTCGCGGAGCGCGGTCTGCTCGGTGTGCAGCCGCGCGATGGTCTCCCTGCCCTCCCGGCCGTCGCCCGCCTTGTCACGGCGTTGGGTCTTGTCCGCACCGGCGTGGCTCGCGTAGGCCGCCACGGCCCGGTCGCCGGCACGCAACTCCCGCGACATCTGCCGATGGACGTCGATCTCGACGCCGATCTCGGCAAGGCGTCGTTCCAGCCGGCTCGCGCGGCGCTCCCGCAACACGGCACCGTGCTCGACGGTCGGGTACTCCTCGTCGAGGCCTGCCCACGCCACTGGGTTCGCCCAGCCCGGCCGGACCGTTCCGTCGCGCTCATACCGGGGCCCGGCCGGTGCCCGCTCGCCGCCGAAATGGTCCCGGGTGTCCAGCCCCCACAACCCTCGGTAGGCGCGAATCCATGGAGTGTGGTCGTCGATCAACACCGGATGCCACGCCCTGCGCTCGCCCACCCCGATGCCCGGGCCATCGCCGCGGTGGTAGTCGATGAACGGGATGCCGGCGGTCGTCTCCGGCATGTCCCTGGCCCAGGGCAGTAGCGTCCGGGCCACCTGCCGCAGCCCGGCCGCGAGGCGGTTCGGCCACGTCAGGGCGACGGTCGTCACGTATTCACCGGGTAGGTAGGCACCGGCGTGCGATCCGGCCCCCGCGTACACCACCGGATGCGTGCCGACGAACTCGATGTCCGGGTCGTCCCAGCGTCTACGCAGGTCGTCGCCGACCTCGTCGTGGGCCGAGAACGCCACCCAGGCCGGGCGCAAGGAGCCGCTGAGTGTCTCACCGAGAAAGATCGTCACCTGTTCCCAGTCGGCTTCATGGTCGTTGACGCCGCTGAACGTCGAGCGCCAATCGTTCATCGGGTAGAAGTACCAGTACTGCAGGGCGACGTAGCCGCCGTCTCGGGACACTCTCGCGTAGTAGGGATGGTCGTTCGCCTGCATGTGCGTGACGTACAGACGGTGCGCCGCCGCCCGGGTGCCGCCGGGTGTCGTCCCCCGCAGGAGCAGAGACAGGCGGAGCCCGGCGTCGACGAGCCGCGCGAACAGCCCGACGACGGCGAAGCGGCTACTCGGCCGGAACGACGGCTGCGCTCCCTCACGGCGCCACCGCCGGTACTCGGCACCATGCATCGGGCGGTCGACGAGGCGCAGGTACAGGCCGTCCCCGGCGAACCGCTCGCCCTCCGCGGCCAGACGCTCCAGCGTCAGCTCACCGGGCTGGGCCAGGCATTCGTCGCGCCGTTCACCTGGGCGCCGATGCCACAGACTGGCCTGGCCGACGTAGGCGTTGACGGCCGTCGGCAGGAACAGTTCACCGGCTGTGTACCGGATCACCGGCTCGTACGCGCGCAGCAGGGCAAGGTCACCCTCACGGGTACCAGGCTCGACGGAGATCTCCGGCCAGTCCCCCGCCTGCTTCGCCGGCTGATCAGCCCAGCGGTCCGGAGCGGGTCCAGCCCCTGGGCCACCATCGGCGGCAGGCACCGCATCATCCACGTCCATAACTCGACCTCTGACCGGATCGCGCCGATTCGGCCTGGTGGAGGATGCGTCCTACGCCCGAGCTCAGCCTCGACCCGGCCTGCTGCCGCCCCACGACGCCGACCATGCCGATCCCCTCCTCACGGTGGATTCGGCTCATCCCGCTACCCACGGCCAACTGGTTCATCCGTCCGGCAACCCACACCACGGATGCAAGGAGCGGATCCGACAGCAGCGGCAAAGCTTCTCGACGACGCGTCTTGACGCTGTCGCACCGGGTTCGTTCGGCTACGTGTGGGTGTCGCGCTGGTCGATCTGTGTCGCACCCAGCAGGTCCAGGTAGCCGTGTACCGCGTCCCACAGGTGATTCTCCGGGTAGATTCCCAATCCGCGGTGGGCCGAGCGCCAGTCGCGGTCCCAGAAGCCTCCTTCGACCCGGCGCAGGTGGGCAAGACTCGCAGCCAGTTCGGCCGTCAACTGCTCATGCAGTTCGGCGTCGGTTGGGGCTGGCAGGCGCAGGTCTTCTGCCTCACCGCGGTCGAGCGCGTCCAACGCGGCGGTGTCCGGCCCATCGAGCGACCAGACGCGCAGCGGGCGGCGAATGACATGGTTGGCGACCGGCCATTCCGACGGGCGCCAGTACCACTCCACCGGAGCCTTGTCGATCTCCAGCAGACTCGGCAACCCGACGCACGACTGCGGCTGCGCGCACCACGTCAACTCATCGGCAGGCATGTCCAGCACGAACGCCATCTGCACCACGGGCACGTCGGTGCCCGGCTCGAGGACCGCACCGAAGACATACACGCCGACCAGGACCGGCTCGCCACGCGAGAACTCGCTGAACCGCTGACAGCCTTCCACGACCGTTCGCACACGGCGTACCGCAGTCTGATAACGCACACGACCATCCTGCCGGAGGCCTGAGCAGGACGTGTTGGTCCGCGCCGACCTGGACGAATCCATCTGCGTGCAGGGGGCACCGGGGACCGGGAACCCGGAATTCGGCACTATTCCAGCAGGGCCCGGATGTCGGCGGCGGTCAGCCGGGCCGACGCGAAATCCCCTCCGTCGAGGACGCTGCTGAACAGTTCCGCCTTGCGTGCCTTCAGCGCCATGACCTTCTCTTCGATGGTGTCCTTCGCAACCAGCCGGTAGACCATGACCGGCCGCGTCTGTCCGATTCGGTGCGCCCGGTCGACCGCCTGAGCCTCCGTCGCGGGGTTCCACCACGGATCGAGCAGGATGCAGTAGTCGGCTTCCGTCAGATTGAGCCCGAACCCCCCGGCCTTGAGACTGATCAGGAAGACCGGATCGGTGCCGGTCTTGAACTCGTCAATCACCGTGGCCCGGTTGCGGGTCGACCCGTCAAGGTAGCAGCAGCGAACGCCGATCTGCTCGAGGCGGTTCCGCGCGGCGGTGAGGAAGGTGGTGAACTGGCTGAACACCAATGCTCGGTGTCCCTCGGCGACGAGCCCGGTGATCTGCTCCTCGAGCATGTCCAGCTTTGTGGAGGAAACGCCGTGGTGGCGAGGATCCACCAGGGTGACGTCCAGGCTCGCCTGGCGCAGGAGCGTCAACGACCGGAAGATCTCGAACCGGTTCTTCTCCAGATCGCCGAGCAGGCCGAGCACCTTCTGACGTTCCCGCTGCAGGTAGGTCTGGTACAAGCGGCGATGCTTCGCGTTGAGTTCGAGTTCGATCACCTGCTCCTGCTTCTCCGGCAGGTCACCGGCGACCTCGCCCTTTCCACGGCGTAGGACCAACGGGCGGATACGCCGCCGCAGCTGGGCGAGCCGACCGGAATCTTGGTGGCGTTCGATGGGGTTGCGGTAATACTCGGTGAACCGGTCCAGGCGCGGGAACAGGCCGGGCGCGGTCACCGCGCACAGCGACCACAACTCCGCCAGGTTGTTCTCCATCGGGGTGCCGGTGATGGCGAGCTTGAACGGTGCGGGCAGCCGCCGGGCGCACCGGTGCGCCTGGGACTGGGAATTCTTGATGAACTGGGCCTCGTCCAGCACCAGCCCGCTCCACTTGACGGCCTCGTAAGCGTCGTACTCGAGTCGGAACAGCGTGTACGAGGTGATCACCAGATCGGCGCCGTTGGCTACGTCGGCCATATCGATGCCTCGGCGCGTCCGGGCCTGGGTGACGACCCGGGCCGTGAGATCCGGCACGAACCGGTGCGCCTCTGCCGCCCAGTTGGACACGACGCTGGCGGGCGCGACGACGAGGAAGGGCCCTCCGGCACCGGGCTGCTCCCGGACGCTGCACATGAGCGCGAGCGCCTGAACGGTCTTGCCCAGGCCCATGTCGTCGGCGAGAATCCCGCCCAGGCCGCAGTCGTACAGGGCGGTCAGCCAGGCGAACCCGTCGCGCTGGTACGGGCGGAGGTCGGCGTCCAGCCCGGCCGGCTCCGGGCGCCCGACCGGCTCGACGTTGGTCAGTGCCCGGATCGATTCCTGCCACGCGCGGGCCCGGCCGTCGACCTCGCCCAGGTCCGCCAAGTCCTGCCAGACTCCGAGCTGGAAGCGCCCGACGCGAATCATCCCCGGCGGGACGTCCTCCAGCGCCCTCGACTCCTCGATCAGCTCGCGGAGCCGCTGGAATTCCGGACGGTCCAGCCGGAAGTACGCCCCGCTGGGCAGGGCGAGAAACCGGCGGTCCTCGGCCAGCGCGACGAACAGCTCGTTGAACGCGACATTCTCGCCGCCGACGGCGACCCGGATCGCGAGATCGAACCAGTCACTGCCATCGGCCCCGTCGGTGTCGACGAATGCGATGGCGGGTGACTCCTCGAACTCGCGGAACTCCGGCCCGGTCGTCCTCACCTCCACGCCGTCCAGTTCCGCGAGCCGGGGAAGTACGTCGGCCGACAGGTGGATGACCTCGTCTCCCGACACGACCGTCGCCGCGGCGAGCTGCATGCCGGTTGCGGCCGGCGCCAGCAGCGACGGCGCGTCTCCCGCAACGATCCCCGTCACCCGGTCGATCAAGGTCTGACGGCGTTGCACGTCCGAGGCCGCGGGTCCATTGAGCGGCTCGAGCCGGTCCTCGCCGCCGACGGTCCGCACCCAGTGCCAGCCGAGACTCATCCGCGGTCCAGACAGCCGTTCGACCGCGACCAGAAGTCGAACCGGGCCCTCCGTCGGTAGCCGAACCGCCGCGCTCGCGGCAACGACGGAGATCCTCCCGGTCAGCTCCGGATAGACGTCGCGGAAGAACCGATCCTCGTCCGCGGGCGGTATACGGATCGCCGGAGCATCAAGCGCCTTCGCCATCGCCGGGGTCAACGGCTCGGCCAGCGGCGCCAGTCGCAGCAGCCGCTCGCCCGGCCCGCGGCTGTCCCACCACGCGACGCCGTGCGGCGGTCGCCCGACGAACATGCGCCCCTCGTCGTCGATGGTCGCGCCGTCGACCACCAGCGCCGCAGACAGCACCATCGCATCATCGGCCCGGTCAGCAGCCAGCGACACGCGACCCGGCGACCTGGTCACCGTCACCGGCCCCTGCCCGCCGCTGGACTGCATCATCGGCAGGCCTACGTCCTGCGCCTCGGACAGCAGGTCCCAGATCCGCCGACCGACGAATCCGTCGAGGAAGATCGTCTGAGGTACGTAGCCGTAATATGAACTACCACCGTCGATGCTCGACAGTGTGACGATCTGCTGGAGTAGCCGCTTGTGGCGCTCGGCCCGGTTGCTGCTGCCGAATCGGGTGTAGCCGAGCGATGACCAGCTCACCCCGGTGCGCACCCAGCCCTTTCGCCCGGGTATCACAGGGCGTAGAACGATACGCCAGGACGGCGCCGCGCGGCCCGTGGCCGGCTGTTGCAGCGGTTCGAACTGCAAACCCAGAGTGGGTGGTTGCCCGTCATCCTCCTCGTTCCCTTGCGGGGGTGCGACGGCACTCACCAGCTTGGACACGGCACCTTCCCAGGCCGGCGCCTTGACCACGCGATCACGGCCGCGCGGCTGCTTCGCAACAGCGGGCCGGTCGGTCTCGCCGGGGCGAGCGCCCTCGGCCGACGCAAGCAGCGCCAATGCCTCGGGGTGGACGCAGTCGGACCGGTCGGCACACGTGCACGAGCCCTCGAACCGGATGCACTCACCGTTGTCGATCGAGAACGTCGCGGTCACCGACGCCGAGCGAGGGCTTGCCAACCGCCCCTCGTACCGTCCCTGCTCCGGCAGCCACCGGACCTCGACTACCTCGCCCCGCTCGGCGCTCTGCCGGGCACGCAGGAAACGCGCGGCGCCGAAAACCGCCCGTAGCGCTGCCTCCGCCTCGGACAGCAACAGCCGCATGATCCGGTACCTCCGTCGCTCCGCCGATCAGCCCCGACCACCGTAGCGACAACACCCAACGCTCATGACGCGACTCCTCGACCGAAATTCGGTGGAGCGGCGGACACACCGCGGCGTAAAAGGATGGCCGCTTGACGGCCGCGGTGAGGTAGGCACCGCAGCGGACGTCCCACGCGCCACGGTGTGTCACCGCTGGATACGCGAGCGAGCCGACCGATCTCGACCGAGGATCACCTGTGCCCGCACTGGAAGAACAGCTCGCCGCCGAGCGAGCACACCTCGACGCATCACGAACAGCGCTCCGCCGGATGCGCGAACGCGCCGAAGACCTCTACGCCACCGGCGACCAGGTCGCCGGAGACCCGTTCGCCGCCGAAACGCTCGGACGGGCCCTCGCCCGGCGCATCGCCGACCTCGCCGACAACCCCGACACCCCGCTGTTCTTCGGACGCCTCGACATCGACCACAGTCGCTACCACGTCGGACGCCGACACGTCACCGACACCGCCGGCGAACCCATGGTCCTCGACTGGCGCGCCCCACTCTCCCGCAAGTTCTACCAGGCCAGCGCCCACGACCCCCAAGACGTAGCAATACGCCGCCGCTTCGGCTTCGTCAAAGGCGAACTCACCAGCTTCGAAGACGAACACCTCGGCCGCGGCGAAGAACAGGCCGTCAGCCAGATCCTCCTCGAAGAGATCGAACGACCCCGCGTCGGGCCCATGCGCGACATCGTCGCCACCATCCAGCCCGAGCAGGACGTGCTGGTCCGCGCCGAGCTGGACGAATCCATCTGCGTGCAGGGAGCGCCGGGGACCGGGAACCCCAACCCCGGAATCAGGCACGCATTACGTGTGCGACCGTTGGTTCGAGTCCCGCGGTGTCGCCTTGTCACCTGGTACGCCGACGGTAGCAACAGTGGTAGGAAGGCGGTAAGATCGTAGGTATGAAGGTCAGCGTGAGCCTCCCCGAGGACGACATCGACTTCGTGGATCACTACGCCCGCGACCGTGGCACGACTCGGTCAGCCGTCATCCACGAAGCAGTCCAGACGCTTCGGCGCCGCGACCTTGTCATGGATTACGCGGCGGCCAGCGACGAATGGGTAACCAGTGGCGAGGCCGACGTCTGGGACGCTGTTACGGGTGACGGACTGCGGTGAGGCGGGGGGACGTGTTCCTCGCCGACCTCAATCCGGTGATCGGATCAGAGGCTGACAAGCGCCGGCCCGTGATCGTCGTCAGCAATAACGCGGCCAACCGCAGCGCCGTCTCGCGAGGACGTGGTGTCGTCACGGTCGTTCCAGTCACCAGCAACACGGCGCATGTGTATCCCTTCCAGGTACGACTGCCGGCAGATCCCGCGATCGGCTTGACCATCGAGTCAAAGGCCCAAGCTGAACAGGTCCGCTCGATCGACGTCACGCGCGTCGGCCGGCAGCTCGGCACACTTCCACCGGCTTTGACGCGTCAACTGGACGAGGCACTCCGGCTACACCTGGACCTTTAGCGCCGCCGACCTCTACGCCGCGCTGACCCGACGCGAAGACCGCCCCACGAGCAACACAAATTCGACGCCCGAGCGGCTCGGGCTGAGACGGGAGTGCCACCGCTCTGCTCGGAGCGGTGGCACCTGTTCGAATCCGGTGTGGCCGGCGGGGTGTGGGTCCAGGCTCGGCGACTCGGGCCCCGCACCTCGCTGGTGGGGTGTTGGAGGAGGGTCAGAGGAGGATGCGGGCCAGGAGCACGGTGTCCTGGCCGTCGCGGGCCGTGGTCAGGCCCATGGACTTGATCGGGGCCATGTCGGCGGAGCCGGGCACGTAGATCGCGGCCGTCGGGTTCTGGAGGGCGCCCTGCATCGTCTGCTTGAAGAGCGGGGTGGAGGAGAGGGGGGTCTGGGCGCCGGCGTACTTGGCGGTGCGCAGGATCAGGTGGTCGCCCTGGACGGTGCAGGTGGCCTTGGCGGTGGTCACCACGGTGGCCAGGTCGTTCTTGAGCTGAGTGGCGGCGGCCGCGGTGGGGAGCTGGAGGTCCAGCTGGACCGGGAGGCCGTGGTCGTCGGTGTCGGGGCCGGCGACGGTCAGGGTGAAGGACTTGGTGGTGGGGAGGGCCTTGGCCAGGGACTCGCCGCCCTTGAGTGCGGCGGGGTCGCCCATGGAGCCCGCGAGGAGGTCGGTGAAGAGCTCGGGGTGCTCGTTGAGGTACTTCTCGACGGCCTCGTCGTCGTTCGGGTCGATGTTCGGCGGAAGTTTGAACGGGGGCTCGGCGGAGGCGGTCGGCTCGGCGGCTCCCATGAGGGCTTCTGGGAACAGGAACGCGGTGAGGGTCATGCCCCCGGCGCCGAACGCGGACAGGTCGCCGGAGAGGCTGTCGGCCGCGGCGGCCATCCGCGCGTCGGAAGGGAGCGCACCGAGGTTGGCGATGAGGTCGGCGCCGTTGCCCGGACCGGTGAAGGGGATGTTCTTGGTGTTGATGAACCGGGCGCGCAGTTCGAGCGCGTCGTCGGTGGCCTGGAGGCCAGCGATCAGGGTGCCGGACATCTCGGGCAGGGGTGCGGCGCCCGCGGTGTCCGTGAGCTCGTTCGGCCCGCCGAACGGTGCGCCCGGGCCGCCGAGGGACTCGGCGAAGACCAGGTCGGAGACGGTGGACTCCAGGGCGGCGGCGCGGCTCAGGTCGGCCCAGGCGAGGCCGGGCTGGTCGGCTGGGAGCTTGGCGAGGGCGGCCGTGAAGGCCGGGTCGGCCGACAGGTGCGGGGCCTTCGCGGCGCCGTCGGCGGCCTGCTGGGAGTCCTTCTTCGCGAAGGCGAGCAGCGCGTAGCCGTCGAGCATGGCGAAGCCGAAGTGGTCCGATCCTTGCTTCTGCTGTACGGCGGCGAGGCTCTTCTTCGCCTTCTCCGAGTCCTTCGCGGCGACGGCGGCGAGCACCGTGGGCTTGCCGGCGGCGTCCGGCCAGACGGCGATGCCGATCCGGTCGTCGAACCAGGCGGCGACGTCGTCGTAGGAGATCGGGGCCTGGAGGTCGCCGAACGCCTGGCGCTTGGTCTCGTCGACCGACTTCGGGCCTCTGCCGCCCGTGCGGCGCAGCAGGGCGTCGAACTTGACCCGCTGCCCGATGCCGGGCGCCAGATCCAGGCGGGCGAACGCGGCGACCGAGGCCGGCATTACCGCCTCGGGAAGGGTGCCGACCGGGCCGCTCCAGTAGCGGACGACGGCGAACGCGCCGCCGGCCACGAGCACCGCGGTGGCGACGCCAGCGGCGGCCAGGATCGCGCCGAGGCGGCGGCGGGGCTTGAGCGGGGCCGGTGCGATGCCGTCCTGGAGCGGGGTTCCGTCCGCGAGCATCACCCCGGCGGACGCGGGGACGCCGGCGAGCAGGGCCGCGGCCCCCGGCGCCGGACTGTCACCGAACGCCGGACCGTTGCCGAACGCGGAGCCGTCGCCAAACGCCGGACCGTCGCCGGCCGCTGGAGCTTCGCTGGACGCCGGACCGAAGCCGGACGCCGGACCGGACGCGGGAGCCGGGGCACCTCCGGGCGACAGGTCGGCGCCGGGAAGGGCCGGGAAGTCGCCCGGTGCCGGGGCAGCGGCGGCCTGCGAAGCAGGAGGACCCTCAGGAGTTTCGGAACCGGGCATGGACATGCGGCGTTGCCTCCCCCGTGGAATGTGATCGGCATCGTAGCGAGGAACCTCCATGTCCGAGTCCCCCGAACAGTCACGTGTCAGCCGATGACGAGCCGAGCCAGCATCACCGTGTCGGCGCCGCCGGGCGTCGTGCTCAGCCCGAACGCCTTGAGCGGGATCCCGAACGCCTCGCCGTCGACATGGAAGAGCGCGGCCGTCGCCTGCTACAAGCAGGACATACCGACCGCCCGTGCCCGAAGGACGGTCGCGGAAATGGGTGGAGGGTGGGCACCTAGCGGCGTAGTCTCAATGGCCGCTTGACGGCCGCGGTGAGGTAGGCACCGCAGCGGACGTCCCACGCGCCACGGTGTGTCACCGCTGGATACGCGAGCGAGCCGACCGATCTCGACCGAGGATCACCTGTGCCCGCACTGGAAGAACAGCTCGCCGCCGAGCGAGCACACCTCGACGCATCACGAACAGCGCTCCGCCGGATGCGCGAACGCGCCGAAGACCTCTACGCCACCGGCGACCAGGTCGCCGGAGACCCGTTCGCCGCCGAAACGCTCGGACGGGCCCTCGCCCGGCGCATCGCCGACCTCGCCGACAACCCCGACACCCCGCTGTTCTTCGGACGCCTCGACATCGACCACAGTCGCTACCACGTCGGACGCCGACACGTCACCGACACCGCCGGCGAACCCATGGTCCTCGACTGGCGCGCCCCACTCTCCCGCAAGTTCTACCAGGCCAGCGCCCACGACCCCCAAGACGTAGCAATACGCCGCCGCTTCGGCTTCGTCAAAGGCGAACTCACCAGCTTCGAAGACGAACACCTCGGCCGCGGCGAAGAACAGGCCGTCAGCCAGATCCTCCTCGAAGAGATCGAACGACCCCGCGTCGGACCCATGCGCGACATCGTCGCCACCATCCAGCCCGAGCAGGACGTGCTGGTCCGCGCCGACCTGGACGAATCCATCTGCGTGCAGGGAGCGCCGGGGACCGGGAAGACGGCGGTCGGGCTGCACCGGGCCGCGTACCTGCTCTACCTGCACCGCGAGCGGCTGCGCCGCGCCGGGGTGCTGATCGTGGGGCCGAACGCCGCGTTCCTGCAGTACATCGCGAGCGTCCTGCCGACCCTCGGCGAGATCGAGGTCCGGCAGTCCACGATCGACGGGCTGCTCGGCACGCCCGTCCGGGCGGTGGACGACGAGCGCGCCGCCGAGGTGAAAAACCAGGACAAGATGGCGGTCGTACTGCAACAGAGGCTGCTCGCCAAGATCAAGCGGCCCGAGGAGCCGCTCACGGTCTCCGACGGCTCCTACCGCTGGCGGATCTCGGCCGACGCGCTGCGCCGGATCGTGGACGACGTGCGGCGGGAGGCGCCGCCGTACGCGATCGGCCGTGAACGCGTTCGGGCCCGGATCGTGTCGCTGCTCATGCGCCAGTCGGAGGCGCGGCGGGGCGACTCGCCGGGCGAGGCCTGGCAGCGGCGGATGGGGCGAGCGGCGCCGGTGGTCGAGCTGCTGGATCGGGTCTGGCCGGCGACGACCCCGGAGCAGCTGGTGTTCGAGCTGCTCAGCCGGCCGGACGACGAGCTGCTCGACGAGGCCGAACGGGAGGCGCTGCGCTGGGCGAAGCCGCCGAAGACGGCCAAGTCGGCGCGCTGGACCGCCGCCGACGCGGTGCTCATCGACGAGGCCGCCGGGCTCGTCGACCGGGTGCCGTCGTTCGGGCACGTCGTGGTCGACGAGGCGCAGGACCTCTCCCCGATGCAGGCCCGGGTGATCGCGCGGCGCAGTGAGCACGGCTCGATCACGCTGCTCGGCGACCTCGCGCAGGGCACCGCGCCGTGGGCCGCCCGCGACTGGCGCACGCTGCTGTCGCACCTCGGCAAGCCCGGCGCCCGGGTCGTGCCGCTGACCACCGGGTTCCGGGTGCCCGCCGCGGTGGTCGCGCTCGCGAACCGGCTGCTGCCGGCGCTGGGTGTGGACGTACCGGCGGCCCGGTCACTGCGCGCGGACGGCGCGCTGACCCTCAGTACCGTTGCCGAAATGGACGGATCCGTCGTCGACGCCGCGCGCGCGGCGCTGGACCACGCCGGCTCGGTCGGCGTCATCGCGGCCGACGCCGCCGTGGACGGGCTCGCCAAGGCGCTGCGGGTGGCCGGCCTCGCCGTCGCCGACCCCGCCGACACGGAAAGCGATGCCCGGGTGACGGTACTGCCGGCGAGCCTCGCGAAGGGCCTGGAGTACGACCACGTGATCGTGGTCGAGCCGGCCGACATCGTGGCCGCGGAGCCGCGCGGGCTCAACCGGCTCTTCGTCGTGCTGACCCGAGCCGTGTCGCGGCTCGACGTGCTCCATGTGCGGCCGCTTCCCGCACCGCTGGACAGGCTGTCGTGATCTCCGATGGGATGTCACTATCTCGAAACAGTGTTACAAGCGGAAGGACGCGGAATGCGAGTGCGGGGTTACGCACCGGGTACGCCGTGCTGGGCGGAGCTGGTCAGCCCTGAGCCGGCGGTGGCCGGCGAGTTCTACGCCGGGCTGTTCGGCTGGCGCCGTAACGACGACGGGCACTTCACGCTCAACGGCCGGGCCGCCGCCGGCCTGCGGCAGGGACGCCCCGACGGCCGGGCCGCCTGGCTGATCTCGATCTCCACCGACGACCCGGCCGGCACCGCCACCGTGGTCGAGCGGGCCGGGGGTGCCGTGCGCGTCCCGCCGGCCAGCGTGCGTGACCTCGGTACCGCCGCGACGTTCGCCGACGCCGGCGGCGCACTCTTCGGCACGTGGCTGCGCAGCCGCTTCGTCGGCGCCCAGGTCTCCTTCGAGCCGGGCGCCATCTGCTGGTACGAGCTGGCCGCGCACGACCTCGAGGCGACGGGCACCTTTTACAAGGAGGTCTTCGGCTGGCACACGGTCGAGGCCGACAGCGAGGGCGAGCCGTACTTCGAGCTGCACCACAACAACGACACCGTCGGCGGCCTGGTGCCGATAGACCACCGCTTCCCCGCCGGCGTGCCCGACCACTGGACCGTGTGCTTCATGGTCACCGACTGCGTCGCCGCGTGTGAGCGGGCCACCGAGCTCGGCGGCTCGGTGGCCCGGCGCCCGCACGCGGCCTCGGCCGGGTACTACGCGCGGCTCGCGGACCCGACCGGGGCGCACTTCGCGGTGATCGAGTTCACCGAGGACTGGATGCCCTAGCGCGGGCAGTACTGCTGCTTGCCGATGACGCGGTACGTGCAGTCGGCGTACTCGGCCAGCAGCAGGCTCGGACTTGTCGGACTCGCCTCGGCGGGGTTGACCGTGACGAGCGTCACCAACCCCACCACGGCGAGCGCCAGCACCGGAGCGACCTTGCGCCCCCTTGGAGTGACCAAGCACCATCCAAGGTTTAAAGGGCTTTAGTCCGCTTTGGTGGCGCTTTCGCCCCCATCATCATCCCCGTTGAGGGCGGCACGCAGCCGTTCCCGCTTATCCGCACGCCGCTGGGCCATCCCAACGGCCTGCACGGACGCCTCCTCGCGCAGCCCCTTCAACAGGAAGAAGGCCAGCACCGCGGAGACCAGCACGGCGATCATCAACTTGAGCGTCACGCTGACGTCGATCGGCACGGCGAGGACGGTGAGCGCGACGAGCCCGAACAACCCGAGGCGGGCCAGCGAGTACTTCACAAACGGTGACATGGTGTACCCAGCGTAGCCTCAGGCCCAGACCTGCTGCGGCTCGGAGCGGCGCTCGGCCAGCGGCGTCGGCTTGTCGTACTCCCGCACGACCTCGTATCGCGTGTTGCGCTCGACCGGCTGGAAGCCCGCGTCCCAGATCAGGTTGAGCAGGTCCTCGCGGTGCATGGTGTTGGGCGTGCCGTAGCTGTCGGCGTCGTGCGTGATCTTGTACTCGACGACCGAGCCGTCGAGGTCGTCGACGCCGAAGTTCAGCGACAGCTGCGCGACCGACAGGCCGTGCATCACCCAGAAGCACTTGACGTGCGGCACGTTGTCGAAGAGCAGGCGCGAGACGGCGAACGTCTTGAGGCTCTCCGCCGGCGAGGCCATCTTGGTGCGCGCCTGCAGCCGGTTGCGGATCTTGCCGTCCGCGGAGTCGACGAAGTCGTGCTGGTAGCGCAGCGGAATGAAGACGGTGAAGCCGCCCGTCTCGTCCTGCAGCTCACGCAGGCGCAGCACGTGGTCGACGCGGTGGCGGGGCTCCTCAATGTGGCCGTACAGCATCGTCGATGGCGTGCGCAGGCCCTTGCTGTGCGCGAGGCGGTGGATGCGCGACCAGTCCTCCCAGTGGGTCGCGTGGTCGACGATGTGCTGGCGGACCTCCCAGTCGAAGATCTCCGCGCCGCCGCCGGTCAGCGACTCCAGGCCGGCGTCCATGAGCTCGTCGAGGATCTCGTCGGCGGGCAGGCCGGAGATCTTCTCGAACCACTGGATCTCGGTCGCCGTGAACGCCTTGAGGTTCACGCCCGGCAGCGCGCCCTTCAGCTCGCGCAGGACCTTCGGGTAGTACTTCCACGGCAGCGTCGGGTGCAGGCCGTTGACGATGTGCAGCTCGGTGAGCTGCTCGCCCTCCATCTCCTTGGCCTTCGCGACGGCCTCGTGGATGCGCATGGTGTATGCGTCCTTCTCGCCCGGCTTGCGCTGAAACGAGCAGTACGCGCAGCTGGCCGAGCAGACGTTCGTCAGGTTGAGGTGCCGGTTGACGTTGAACATCACCCGGTCGCCGTTCTTCTCGCTGCGCACCTGGTGGGCCAGCCGGCCGAGCCAGACGAGATCGTCACTCTCATAGAGAGCGATGCCGTCTTCCCTGCTCAGCCGCTCCCCGGCGGTGACCTTGGCCTCGAGTTCGCGCTTCACACCTGCATCCACGCCGCCAGCGTACGTCGGCGTACTCGTTACCCTTGCATTCACCTGGCCTCGACGAACCTGACATTGATCACCCCTCGACGGGCGTCACCTCCGTACGGTAAGAAAAAACCTGGATAGGAACACGGTCGGGCGGCAGACCGACTGATCGATCGATAACGATCGACCATTGGCATGGCTAACCGACTGGGGACGGTGGCGATGAGCGGGCTGGTGCTGAGGGCGGCGTATCCGGGCGAGTTTCCGGCGTCACCACCGGTGGAGACGCCTGTTGTCAGGGCGAGCACGACCGAGCCGCGGCCCGGCGTGCGGTTCCGCCGCGGGCCCGTGGTGGCGGCCGCCGTCGTGTGCACGATGCTGTGCTCCCTCGTCACGCGCCCGGCCTATGCCGACCCGGGCGGCGATATCCCGGACACCGGCTCCCGCCCGATCGCCTCGGGCCAGCTCGTCCTGCCGGGCCAGGGCGCCACGACCGCCCCGCCGGCGAGCACCACGACCCGCGGCCCGAAGGCCGCCGAGCTGGCCCAGCTCGAGATCACCGTCGCCCAGCTCGGCGAGAAGCGCAACAGAGCCTCGCTCGACCTGGAGACGGCGCAGAGCTCGCTGACCGACGCCCAGGCCAAGCTCGACGCCGCGAGCCGGAAGGTCGAGGACCTCGAGGCGAAGGCCGACTCGGCCGCCGCCGAGGCCTACAAGCGCGCCGCCGGCCTGGGCCCCCTGGACGGATATGCGAACGACCTGCACCAGTTCGGGCTCCTCGCGCCCGGCCTCGGCGGCCAGCCGGGCGGGCAGGAAGCGGCCCGCGACCTGCTGCGCGCCCAGGAGGTCGAGTCCACCGCGCGCCAGGAGGTCCAGACCGCCCAGCAGGCGGTAGAGCTCGCGCAGACCGCCTACACGCCGATCGACGCCGACTTCCAGGCCCAGAACACCCACTACCTGCAGGTGCGCGCCGAGAACGACGCCCTGGTGCTGCAGATCGAGGCCCAGCAGGACGCCGCCGAGCAGGCGCTGAGCCCCGGCCTGGTCGACAACCCCATCGTCGACGGCATGGTGGCCAACCCCAAGGCCATCCAGGCGCTCAACTACGCGCTCAGCAAGGTCAACATCGCCTGGTACGTCTGGGGCGACGAGGGCCCCGACACGTTCGACTGCTCCGGCCTGGCGTACTGGGCGTACGGGCAGGTCGGCGTGCGCGTCCCGCGCGTGGCCGCCGACATGTACCACGGCACGCACGCGATCCTCCCGACGAAGAACAAGCTCGGCGATCAGCTGCTGCCCGGCGACCTCGTCTACTTCGCCACCGACAAGAGCGACTGGCGCACCATCTACCACATGGGCATCTACATCGGCGGCGGCAAGATGGTCAACGCCCCGACGAGCGGTCAGAAGGTCAAGATCGCGGAGGTGCGCTGGTCGAAGCTCTTCGGCGCCACCCGCATCTTCGACGCTGTGCCCGCGCCCGGCCACACCCAGCAGCCCTCCAACACCGCGACGACCACCGCCCCGGCCGGCGGCGGCTCCACCTCGGCGTCCCCGACCAACACGAAGTCGCCCACCCCGACCGGCAGCGCCTCCCCGACCGGCAGCGCCTCGCCGACCGGCAGCGCGACGCCGAGCACCAAGCCGTCGCAGTCGAGCTCGCCGTCGCCGACCGCCAAGCCGTCGACCTCGCCGTCCGCCGACCCGACGACACCGCCGCCGTCCCACGAGCCGAGCAACCCGGCGCCGGCCGCTTCGTCGCCGCCGGCCGCCGTGGAGTCCTCGGCCGCCGGCGCCAGCACCGCGGCTCAGGTGACGACCAGCGCCTCCGGCAACTGACGGCCCCGCGGGCAGGTTGAATCCCGGCGGTAGATCCAAAACCCGACGGACTCCGACCCGGCGCTGCGTGACTCGATGTGGCACCGTGGACCCGTGACCGACGAAAGGGGGCCGTCGGCCGCGCGATGATGCCCGTCTAGGGCACCGGTTCATGGAGGGCAGCGATGGACGAGCGCGAGACGCGCGACGGCGCACGCGGCGAGGCGGTTCCGACCGGCCCCACGTTCGGCGGCTCGCCCCCGGCGGGCGGCATGCCACCGGGCAGCCAGCCACCCCCGGAGGACAGCGCCGACCTGCCACCGCTGCCGCCCCCGCCGCCGGTCGGCGCGGAGCTGCCCCCCGAGCCGACGGACGAGGATCTTCCCGACCGGGCGTACGAGCCGCCGCCCACCCCGGTGGACGGCGCCCTGTGGCCGGGCGGCGACCCGTTCGGCGGCGCCGCGGACGAGGAGGAAGACCCCGAGGTTGCGGCCCTGATGGCCGCCTTCTCCGACGGCGGTACGGCGGGAGCCGCCTCCCCCGCGGACGTGCCGGCCGCCGCCCCCTCCACCGGCGCCGCCTCGGACGCGCTTTCCGTGAGCGAGCCGCCCCCCGCCGCCTTCACCATGCCGACCTCCGAGCCCTTCGCCGGTGTGCAGCCCGGATCGCCGGTTTCCGCTCCGCCCGTCTCTGGCCCGCCCGTCTCTGGCCCGCCTGCCTCCGGCGCGCCGGTTGCCGGTCCGCCCGTTGTCGCGGACGGGCCGGACGTGTTCGCCGCGCCGGGCGGGGAGCCCGACGAGGATGTGATCGCCGCGGCGGTCGACGGTGCCCCGGCCTATCAGCTGCCGGCCCTCGAGCCGGCCCCCGGCATCTACGGTCCGCCGCCCACCGACCCGACCCCGCTTCCCGCCGTTCCTCCGGCCCCTCGCGCCGAGGGCGAGGACTCGGGCGGCCTGGCCGACCCGTTCGGCCCGGCCGCGCTGGCCGCCTTCGCTCCCGCCGCCGACGGAGAACCGGACGGATCGGATTATTCCGAAATCTCCGGCCCGTCGGAGGACCCGGCGGCGGACACCCCGATCACCCCGACGCCGGTGGTGGGCCGCGCGACGGTCGCCTCCGTGAGCGCACCCGAGGGAGATCTCGCGGAGAGGCGGCACGAGGCCGGCACGTACCGCGCCGGAGCCTTCTCCATCCCCGGCATCGAGCCCCCGTCGGGCCCGATCGCCGCCTCGCCCGAGCCGCCCGCCGCCTTCGAACCCCCAGCCGCCACTCCTGAACCGCCGGCCGCCGCCTTCGAACCACCCGCTGGCGTGTCTGAACCGCCCGTCGCCGAGCCGCCCGCGCCGTTTTTCCAGCCCGCTGCCGCCGCTGAGCCGCCGGCGCCGGTCCAGCCGCCGGTCATCGGTACCGAGCCGCCGCTGCCGAGCCGTCTGCGGACCCCACGCGTGCCGATGGAGTCGTCCTGGGACGCGTTCGCGAAGCCTTGGACCGCGGCCGCCGCCGAGCCGCCCGAGGTCCCGCTGCCGCCGGAGCCGCCCGTGGTGCCGGCCCCGGCCGCGTATCCGCTGCCCACCAACGACCCGGCCCCCTCCTACGGTTCGCCGAGCGACGCCGCGCCCTCGTACGCGCCGCCCGCCGAGCCCCCCGCGTACGAGCCGCCGCCGGTCAGGCACCCGTTCGCGGTGCAGAGCCGCCCGACCTCGCCCGCCGCCCCGGAGCCGGCCGCTTTCCAGCCGCCGGTGGTCCCCGCGTTCCCGGGCACCTACCCGCCGCCGATCCCCGAGCCGTCGATCGCCGCAGCGGCCCCGCCCGCCGACCTCCCGGCATTCGACCCGCTCGCGGGCGACCCCGCACCCGTCTCGACGGCGGGCAGCGACGCACCGATCGCGGGCGGCGACGCCCTCGGAGTCGGTGCCGCCGCCGTGGTCGCGGCCGCCCGGGCCAGCGCCTCCGTGCCCGGCCTGCACACCGTCAGCGCCGAGGAGGCCGCTCAGGCCGCCCGGGGCGCGACGACGATCCCGAAGGTCTACCGCGGCGGCGCCGCGAGCGCCGAGCCCCCGGCCGCCGACCAGCCGCCGGCCGAGCCCGAGCCCGCCGACCCCGAGCCGGCCGAGCCCATCCCTGGCCCGACCCCCTCGCCGTTCCCGAGCCCCGAGCCCGTACCGCGGCCCGAGCCCACCCCGTTCCCGCCGGCACCGACCCCGGAGCCGATCCCGAAGCCGTTCCCACCGGCCCCCGAGCCCGAACCGATGCCCGAGCCGGAACCGACCCCGCAGCCGGGCCCGACGCCGGATCCGTTCCCGCACCCGCAGCCCCGGCCCGAGCCCCAGCCGTTCCCGTCGCCGTCGCCGTTCTCGCCCAGCCCGTTCCAGTCCCCGGACGCCCCGCCGGCCCCGCCGTTCGGCACCCAGGAGGCGCCGCAGGCCCCGTCCTACGGCGTCCCGGACGCGCAGCCGGCACCGTCGTTCGGCGCCGCACAACCGCCGCCACTCCCCGGCCCACCGCCGCTGCCCGGCCCACCGCCGATCCCCGGCACCGCCGGTGGATCGGCCGCGCCCGCCTACGGCATCCCGAACGCGCAACCGGCACCGTCATTCGGTGCCGCACAACCGCCGCCGCTGCCCGGCCCACCGCCGATCCCCGGCACGCCCGCGCCGGCCGCACCGGCGTACGGCGTCCCGGACGCGCAGCCCGCACCGTCGTTCGGCGCCGTGCAACCGCCGCCGCTGCCAGGTCCGCCGCCGATCCCCGGCACGCCCGCTCCGGCCGCGCCCGCCTACGGCATCCCGGACGCGCAGCCCGCGCCGTCGTTCGGTGGTGCGGGCGCGCCCGCGTACGGTGTTCCCGACGCGCAGCCCGCGCCGTCGTTCGGGGGTGTGCAGCCGCCGCCGATTCCGAGCGCGCCCGCGTACGGGATTCCGTCCGCGCAGCCGGCGCCGCCGTTCGGTGGGGCGGACCAGCCGCCGCCGCCCGTGTCCAGCTCGCCCTTCCTCGTGGCGGAGGAGCCGCCGCCGCTCCCGGCCGATGCCGCCCCTGACCAGCCGATCGGCGGGGCGGAGACCCCCGAGGCGCCGGCGGCGCCCGCGTACACGACGCCGTCGGCCGAGCATCCCTGGGGCCACAACGACTCCGCGGCGCCGGCCGAACAGGCGCCGCAGTGGCCGGGCGGACCCGCGCAGCAGGGCTGGAACCCGCCGCCCGGCCGGCCCGGATGGGGCGCGCCGCCGCAGGGTCAGCAGGGCTGGGCCCCGCCCAACACCGGACAGCCGGGCCAGCCCGGACAATCGGGACAGCCGGGACAGCCTGGCCAGCCGTGGCAGCCCGGCCAGGCCGCACACCCGGGCCAGCCCGGTCCCCTGGGTCAGCCAGGGCAGCCGTGGCAGCCCGGCCAGCCGGCCTACCCCGGGCAGCCGGGGCACCCCGGTCAGCTGGGGCATGCGGGCCAGCCGGGCTATCCGGGACAGCCAGGTCAGCCGGGCTACCCCGCCCATCCGGGCCAGCCCGGCCAGCCGGCCTGGGGTCAGCCTCCGGCCGCCCAGGGCTGGAACCCGCCGCCGCAGCAGGGCTGGCAGCAGCCGCAGACCCCGCCCGGACAGCCGGGCTGGAACCCGCCTCCGGGGCAGCCGGGTCAGCCCGGGCCGCAGCCGGGCTGGGGCCAGCCGCCGGCGTCGAGCCCGCCCGCACAACAGGCCTGGGGCCAGCCGGGCTGGAACCCGCCCGCGTCGGCGCCCCCGGCGCAGGGCTGGCAGCCCGGCGGCAACCCGCCGGCCCAGCAGAGCTGGACGCCGCCGCCCGCCTCCGTACCGCCGGCCCAGCCCGGCTGGAACCCACCGCCGGGACAGCCGGGCCAGCAACCCGTCTGGGCCCCGCCGCCCGCGCAGCAGGGCTGGACCCCGCCCCCGACCTCGACCCCGCCCGCGCAGGGCTGGGGCCAGCCGCCGACGTCCACCCCGCCGGCGCAACAGGCCTGGGGACAGCCGCCCACGTCGACCCCGCCGGCCCAGCAGGGCTGGGGACAACCTCCGACGTCCCCGCCGCCCGGGCAACAGGGCTGGGGACAGCCGCCCACTTCCACGCCGCCCTCGCCGCAGAGCGCGCCGCCGGCGTGGGCTCCACCCCCGATGCCGGGTACGGGCCCCGGTGCACCTGGAACGGAGAACGACGATCATGGCGTACAACATCAATGGCCCGGGCGTGGGGACTTCCCGCCGCCGGCCAACCGCGCGCCCGGCGGGGGCTACCCCTCGACCGGGGCGCCCGCGCAGCCCGCGCCGGAGCACCAGCAGCCCCCTGCGATCCCCCCGCCCGACGAGGAGCCCGCTGTAGAGAAGGCCCCAGCGGCCGAAAGCTACGGAACGTGGGCCCGGAACCAGCGGGCCTCCGCCGGCACTGTGTACGGCGGGAAGGGCGGCGCCTCGCCGTCGCCCCTCTCGACCGACGGCGGGGGCAGTCCCCTGGAGAACACCGGCTCGCTGACCGGGCACATCCTGAGTCAAGGCACAGCAGAGTCGGACGACGACGAGGAAACCCCGTCGAAGTCCGGCAATCGGCGGGTGATCATCATCATCGCGGTGATCGTGGTGGTGCTGGTCCTCGGCGGGTACTTCAGCGTCACCCTCGCACGGGACTACATCGACAGCGTGTTCGGCGGAGTACCGCAGAAGTGAGCCGCAGCACGGCGGCTGGGACCCGGCGACGGGGATCGGATAGCCTTAGCCGTTCTCCAATCGGAAGGTCCCAGCTCCTTGCTGCTCGCTGACCCCAGCTCATTCCCCTCGATCTTCGACACGGCCGATGCCCCGGCGGGCCACACCGGACCCGGTTTCGCGGGACTCGGCCTGCCCCACAAGCTGGTGCGGACGCTCGCGACCCAGGGCATCACCGAACCGTTCCCCATCCAGTCCGCGACCGTCCCCGACGTGCTCGCGGGCCGCGACGTGCTCGGCCGTGGCCGCACCGGCTCGGGCAAGACGCTCGCGTTCGGCCTGCCCATGCTCGCCCGCCTGGCCGCCTCGGGCCGCTCCCGGCCGCACGCGCCGAAGGCGCTCGTGCTGGTGCCGACGCGCGAGCTGGCGATGCAGGTCAACGACGCGCTGACCCCGCTGGCCAAGACCATGGGGCTGTACTGCAAGACCGCGGTCGGCGGCGTGCCGTACGACCGGCAGATCTGGTCGCTGGAGCGCGGCGTGGACGTGCTCGTGGCCACCCCGGGGCGGCTCGGCGACCTGATCAAGCGCGGCGCGTGCCGGCTCGACGCGGTGGAGATCACCGTGCTCGACGAGGCCGACCAGATGGCCGACATGGGCTTCCTGCCCGAGGTCACCGAGATCATGGCGCAGACGCCGGCGGCGGGGCAGCGGCTGCTGTTCTCCGCGACGCTGGACAAGGACGTCGACGCGCTGGTCGCGCGGTTCCTGATCGACCCGGTGACGCACTCGATCGAGCCGCCGGTGGCGTCCGTGGGCTCCATGGACCATCACGTACTGCTGGTGCCCCCGAACGACAAGGTGGCGATCGCGGCGTCGATCGCGGCGCGCAAGGGCCGGACGATCCTGTTCGTGAAGACCCAGATGGCCGTCGACGAGCTCGTGGAGCAGTTCGCCCGGGTGGGCGTGCGGGCCGGCGCGCTGCACGGCGGCAAGTCGCAGCGGGTGCGCACCCGCACGCTGGCCGAGTTCCGCGAGGGCACCGTGGACGTGCTTGTCGCGACGGACGTGGCCGCGCGCGGCATCCACATCGACGACGTGTCCCTGGTCGTACACGTCGATCTGCCCCGTGACCAGAAGGACTACCTGCACCGGGCCGGGCGCACCGCGCGGGCCGGCGCGGCGGGCACGGTCGTGACGCTGGTGCTGCCCCGCCAGCGGCGCCGGGCCGCGGCGCTGCTGGCCAAGGCCGGCGTGACCCCCAACGAGCTGCGCGTCCGCGCGGGCGACCCGGCGCTGGCCGAGGTCACCGGCGCCCGCCAGCCCAGCGGGGTGCCGGTGCGCGCCGTGCACCACGGCCCCGCCCCCGCACCGGGCCGCCGCCGGCAGAACGACCGCCGGCCGCCGCGGAGGCGCTGAGGGGCGAGCCGCCAAGGGCGAGGTTGGGGAGCAGCGCGAACGCACGCGGTCGGATACGGTCCGGGGATGACCGTGCTACCGCGGGCGTTCGCCTGGCAACGGACCGACACCACCGGCGGCGAGTTCGTCACCCTGGACGACAGGCGAGGCCTGCGCGCCAAGGGCCTCGCGTTCGCCTCGGACAACACGCTGTATTCCTGCCGATACGACCTGCACACCGATGACGCCTGGGCCAGCACCCGCCTGGAGGTGGCCGTCGAGGGCGGGGGCTGGCTGCGCACGCTGCGCATGGAGCGGGCGGCCGGCCGCTGGCGGGTGACCACCAGCGAGCAGGGCAACCTCGAGCGGGCGCTGCCCCACGCGCCGTGGTCGGGCATCGAGGAGCCCGACCGGCTGCACGCGGTGCTCGACGTGGACCTCTACAACTCGCCGCTGACCAACACGCTGCCGGTGCGCCGGCTCGGCCTGCACCGAGCGAGCCCGGGCACGGTGGTGCGGATCGAGGCCGCCTGGGTACTGCTGCCGAGCCTCGCCGTGCTGCCGGTGGAGCAGAGCTACGAGGTGCTCGGTCCGCGGCGGGTGCGGTACCGCTCGGAGAACTTCACCGCGGACCTCGAACTGACCGACGACGGCTACGTGGCCGAATATCCGGGACTGGCGACGCTTGCATGATGCGCTCAACTCGCCGGCTGCGCCCGGCCCTCCCATTTCGTGGAAAGCGCGACGGTGGTGCGGGTGCGCGCCACGCCCTTGACGCGGTTGAGATCGACAATCAGCCGCTCCAGATCACCGATCGTTTTCACCCTGGCCTTGCACAGAAACGATTCCTCGCCCGCCATGAAGTAGCAGGATTCGATCTCGTGGCGGGCGCGCAGGGCATCGAGCACCGCGTCGGTGTCGCCGCTGCTGTCCTGGACGATCCCGATCACGGCGGTGAGCGGAAGCCCCAGCGTCTCGGGCTCCACCTCGGCGCGGTATCCGCGGATCACCCCGGCGGATTCGAGCTTGCCGACACGCTCGTGCACGGCCGGGGCGGAGAGGCCGACCTGCCGGGCGAGCTCCGCATACGAGAGCCGGGCGTTCTCCCGCAGGAGGTCGATAAGCTGCCTGTCGATCGCGTCCATCGCGACAAGCCTAACGGTCCGGCTTTTAACACAGCTAATTACCCAGAAGTGCGTTTTCCTCGTTTCCCGGACACGGCACGTGAGCGGTGCTGTAATGGGCGTACATCCCAGGATGACTCGCGCTTTCAGCTTCGCAGCATGGGGGTGCGCGGACCCGGCGAGCCACCCAGGGTAAAGGAGGGGCCGTGGAGACGGGAGATCGTCTGCTGACGCCCGGTGAGGTCGCTGCCTTGTTTCGCGTCGATCCTAAGACGGTGACGCGTTGGGCCGCGGCGGGCCGGATCAGCAGCATCCGAACCCCGGGTGGACACCGGCGGTTCCGGGAATCTGAGGTGAGGGCATTGCTCGAAGGAGACGAAGCCCTGGATGACACCTCTAATGGGAACGGGAACGGCCGAGGTCACCCGACCAACGAGTGAAGAGGCTGTGCGATACGCCGGCGGCGTCGAGGACCTTGCCGGCGACGAAGTCGACCAGCTGGGCGGCCGTGGCCGCGGCGCCGGCGGCATAGAAGCCGGGGCTCGCGGGCAGGATCACCGCACCCGCGTCGTGTAGTGCGATGAGGTGCTCCAGGTGACTTCGGGTCACCGGGGTCTCGCGTGGCACGATCACGACCGGGCGGCGTTCCTTGAGGTTCACCTCAGCGGCGCGCTGAAGGAGGTCCTTGGACAGTCCGATGGCGATGCCGGCGCACGCCGCCGTGCTCGCCGGCACGATGAGCATGCCCTTGACCGGGTAGGACCCGCTGCTGGGGCCCGCGGCCAGGTCGCCGGCCGGCCAGTAGGCCGCGTCCGCGCCGTCCAGCGGGCGGCCGAGCCATGCCGCGAGGTCGTCCTTCCAGTGCGAGTCACGGAAGGACACGCCCGTCTCGTCGAGGACAGTCAGCCGTGCCGCGCGCGAAACGACGAGGTCGACGGCCTCGCCGGCGTCGAACAGCGCCCGGATCACGGCCGCCGCATACGGCGTGCCCGACGCCCCGGACACCCCGACGACCCACGGCCTGCGCTGATCCACGCACCAACTGTGCCATGGCGGAGGGGCGGTCCCCGGCCCGGAGCGCCCCCCTTGAACCGCTGAACCACGCGTCGCGCCCTATTCGACGCCGCCGTCCTTCGGCGCGACCAGGACTATCCGGCGCCGTCGGGCCGTCACGAACAGCGCCGCGCCGCCGGCGAGCAGCAGCGCGCCGACGACGGCGACCGTCGCGGTCTTCGCGCCGGTCACCGGCAGGCCGCCGCCTTCGCCGCCACCGTTGCCGGTCGGGTTGATGACGACCTCGGCGATGTCGTTCGCCGGGTTGTCGTCCTTGCGCTCGTACTGCAGGAAGGTGTTGTTGAACGACACGGTGCCGGTCGACCCGGCGATCACCTGGGTGATCTTCAGCCGGAACTCGGCCGTGAAGGACTCGCCCGGCGC
Organism: Dactylosporangium sp. NPDC048998; assembly: GCF_043197855.1. Taxonomy (NCBI): domain Bacteria; kingdom Bacillati; phylum Actinomycetota; class Actinomycetes; order Micromonosporales; family Micromonosporaceae; genus Dactylosporangium; species Dactylosporangium sp. NPDC048998. Next base: position 378,776 of record NZ_JBICTV010000004.1, on the reverse strand, counting down.
GAACAGCTGGTCGTGGTTGCCGCACTCGTAGAACCGCCCGCCCGGCACGGGCTCGGCGCTGTTGCCGTTGTCGCCGTGCGACCAGGCGAGACAGTTGGCCGGCACGTCGAGGACCTCGGTGCCCTCCGGCACGACGAAGTCGAAGGACCAGGAGGGTTCGCCGCCCGTGTGGCTGACGTCGATCGTGGACGGGCCCACGTTCTTCGCGCCGACGGTGACCTTGACCACGTCGCCGACCTTGCCCGAGGCGGTGGCGCCGAGCGCGGCGACGTCCCTGGTGCTGGCGATGTTCCAGGTGGCCTCGTCGAGGTTGTCGTACTCGTTGAGGTCCTTCGGCTGGGCGGCGAGCGCGCCGAACCTCTTGCCGCTGGTCGCCTTCCTGGCCTGCAGCCTGGACAGCGGGTCGGCCTTCCCGGCGCTCGGGTCGGCGAGGAACACGCCCGCCTTGTGGCCACCCGCGGTGCCGGCGACCCTGACGCTCATGCCCGGGTGGCCGTCCTTGGTGCCGTCGTCGGTGACGAACTTGACGGCGTCGCCGGGCCCGATCGGCCGGTTGAAGGGGCAGACGACGGCGATGCCGAACGCCCAGGTGCCGTAGGTGCAGCCGGCGTACTGGTCCGGCACCAGCCCGTCGTCGAAGAAGAACACGAAGGCCCCGGTGCCCGCCGCTGGGCGGTTGCCCTCGTTGAAGACGACCGCCTGCATCCACAGGGTGTCGCCCGGCTTGGCCGGCTGGTCCTGCTCGTTGGCCGGAAACGCGACGAGGTCGGCGCCGTCGGCGATCGTGACGTCCAGGTGGCCGGCGCTCGGCATGTCGAAGCCGTCGGCCCTGGTCGCCAGGTCGACCGAGCCCTTGGCGCCCGCCGTCGAGCCGGCCGCGGAGGTCAGCGTGAACCACTCGACGCCCGTGTCGTAGGTGCCGTCCGGCAGCGCACAGGTGATCTTCGCGCCGGCCGTCTTGCAGGCCCCGGTGTCCCGCGGCGTCAGCGTGCCGACGCCCGACAGCTTCGACGTGTCGATGATCAGCTGCGGGTTCTTCGCGTTGCCGGCACTGACGAAGAACGCGACCGCCTTCTTCGCACCGTGGGAGCCGACCTGGACGGTGGGGTGGATCGGGTTGACGAACACGGAGGGGTCGGCGGCGTGGGCCGGGAGGGCGGGCGCCGCGACGAAGGCCAGCGTGGCCGCAGAGACGGTGGCCCCCAGGCGTACTGCACGGGAGCGGAAGGATTTGCTCATGCTCATCCTCGGGATCCGGGTCGGACGGCGGCATCGTAGACGAAAGCGAAACGTTCTCACCGTCCCGTGCGGGCGCCGATCGGATCGACCCTGCCGGCCGTTCGGGGGAGGCCGGGCGGGCGGGAGGAGGCCGCTGCGGGAAATGTCGTACCCGGTTGGGAGGATGACGGCATGGCGCGCGGATTTCCCTATGCAGACCTCAACGAGTTCCTGGCCGACCTGCAGAACGTGGGCGAGCTGCACCGGGTGGCCGCGCCCGTCGACCCGCACCTGGAGATCAGCGAGGTCGTCACCCGCACCGTCCGGGCCGGCGGGCCGGCCCTGCTGTTCGAGCGGCCGACCCGCGGCGACATGCCGGTCGCCATCAACCTGTTCGGCACCGAGCGGCGCACCGCCATGGCGCTCGGTGTCGAGCGGCTCGACGAGGTCGGGGCGCGGATCGGCGAGCTGGTGCGGCCCGAGCTCCCGGTCGGCTGGGCCGGGATCCGCGACGGCATCGGCAAGCTCATGCAGCTCAAGTCGGTGCCGCCGAAGCACGTCAAAACCGCGCCGTGCCAGGAGGTCGTCCACAAGGGCGACCAGGTCGACCTCAACCGGCTGCCCGGGCTGCAGGTGTGGCCGGACGACGGCGGGATCTACCACAACTTCGGCCTGACCCACACCAAGCACCCGGAGACCGGCAAGCGCAACCTGGGGCTTTACCGGCTGCAGCAGCACAGTCACAACACGCTGGGCATGCACTGGCAGATCCACAAGGACTCCACGGCGCACCACGCGGTCGCGGAGCGGCTCGGGCAGCGGCTGCCGGTGGCGATCGCGATCGGGGCCGACCCGGTGGTCTCCTACACGGCCAGCGCGCCGCTGCCGTCCGACATCGATGAATACCTGTTCGCCGGCTTCCTGCGCGGCGAGCGGGTCGAGATGGTCGACTGCCTGACCGTGCCGCTGCAGGTGCCGGCCAACGCGCAGATCGTGCTCGAGGGCTATCTGGAGCCGGGCGAGCGGCTGCCCGAGGGCCCGTTCGGCGACCACACCGGCTTCTACACGCCGGTCGAGGACTTCCCGGTGCTGCACGTGGAGTGCATGACGATGCGCCGCCAGCCGATCTACCACTCGATCATCACGTCGAAGCCGCCGCAGGAGGACCACGGCCTGGGCAAGGCGACCGAGCGCATCTTCCTGCCGCTGCTCAAGCTGCTGATCCCGGACATCGTGGACTACGACCTGCCGGCCGCCGGCGTGTTCCACAACTGCGTGATCGTCTCGATCCGCAAGCGGTATCCGAAGCACGCGCAGAAGGTGATGAGCGCGATCTGGGGCGCCCACCTGCTGTCGCTGTCGAAGCTCATCGTGGTCGTGGACGAGGACTGCGACGTGCACGACTACGCCGAGGTGGCCTTCCGCGCGTTCGGCAACGTCGACTACGCGCACGACCTGCTGCTCACGCAGGGCCCGGTCGACCACCTCGACCACGCCTCCTACCAGCAGTTCTGGGGCGGCAAGGCGGGGCTGGACGCGACGCGGAAGACGCCGGCCGAGGGCTACCATCGCGGCTGGCCGGAAGAGATGGTCATGTCGCCCGAGGTCGTGGCGCGGGTCGACAAGCGCTGGAGAGAGTATGGGTTCAAGTGACGCTCGCTGAGGCACCTGAGGCACCCTCGAGCCGGGTCAAGGCCTTCCTGCGGCTGGTCGCGATCGAGCACTCCGTGTTCGCGCTGCCGTTCGCCTATCTGGCCGCCCTGACGGCGATGACGACCGGCCCGCACGAGGGCGGCCACCCGCACGTCGCCTGGCTCGACCTGCTGCTGGTGACGATCGCCATGGTCGGCGCCCGCACGTTCGCGATGGCCGCCAACCGGATCATCGACCGGCGCATCGACGCGCGAAACCCGCGCACCGCCCGGCGCGAGCTGGTGACCGGCGCCGTGAGCGTGCGCACCGCGTGGACCGGCGCGGCCGTCGCCCTGGTCGTGTTCCTCGGCGCCGCGGCCCTGCTCAACCCGCTCTGCCTCGCGCTCGCGCCGCTGGCCGTGGTGCCCCTGGTCGTGTATCCGTACGGCAAGCGCTTCACCAACTGGCCCCACGCGATCCTGGGCCTGGCGCAGCTCGTCGGGCCGGTCGGCGCGTGGCTGGCGATCACCGGCGACCTGCGCGGCTCCGGCCCGGCCTGGGTGCTCGGCGCCGCGGTCGGGCTGTGGATCGGCGGCTTCGACCTGATCTACGCCTGCCAGGACACCGAGATCGACCGGGAGATCGGCGTGCACTCGGTCCCGGCCCGCTACGGCGTCCCGTTCGCCCTGCACCTGTCGACGATCGCGCACGTCGTGACCTTCGCCCTGTTCGCCTGGTTCGGCCAGCTGGTCGGCCTGGGCTGGCTGTGGTGGATCGGCCTGCTGGTGACCGCGGTGGCCTTCGTCTACGAGCACGCGATCGTGCGCCCCGGCGACCTGTCGCGGGTCAACCGGGCGTTCTTCACCGCCAACGGGTTCGTCGGCATCGCGCTGTTCGTGTTCGCCCTGCTCGACCTGGTCGTCCGCGGCGGGCTGAGGCCCTGACATGACCGGTCCGAAGCGACGTGCAGCGGCCGCTCATCGGGAGCCCCGGTCCTCGTGCCGCGGCCGGGGTGCAGTCGAGGTGGCCCGGTGAGCGCCTCGACCGTGCCGCAGCCGGATGCGGCGGAGGAGATCCGGGAGCCGGCTGCGCCGGAGGCGGCCGACCGGCCCTGGCGGCGGGCCGTGCTGTCCGGGCTCGGGATCTTCGCGGCGAGCAAGGCCGGGCTGGCCGCGGTGTCCACCTTCGCGTGGATCGGTGAGAAGCGGCCGAACGTGACCGCGACGTACGTCGCGGCGCAGTGGGCGGCCCAGTGGGACTCCGTGTGGTTCCGCGACGTCGCGAAGATGGGCTACTACGCGGATCCGTACAACGCGCCGGCGGCGTTCTTCCCGCTGTACCCCATGCTCATCCGCGCCCTCACGCCGCTGTGCCTGGGCAAGGACTGGGTCGCGGCGCTGCTGGTGGCCAACGTGGCGACGCTCGGGGCGCTGATCGTGCTGTACCGCCTCGTCGAGCACGAGTTCGACCGGTCCAGCGCCGGGCGCACCGTGTTCTACCTGGTGGCGTTCCCGACCGGGTTCTTCCTCACCGCCGCCTACAACGAGGGCCTGTTCATCGGCCTGATGGTCGCCACCGTGTACTGCCTACGCCGGCAGCACTGGTGGTGGGCCGGCGCGTTCGGGGGGCTCGCCGCCTTCACCCGCTCGGCCGGGATCCTGCTGGCCGGCGCGTTCGTCTACGAGTACGTCCGGGTCAACCGGCTCGCCGTCCGGCGCAACGCGCTGGCCGTGCTGCTCATCCCGCTGGGCGTGGTGGGCGTGGCCGCCGTTTCGCTACACGCGTACCACGAGCCGTTCGCGTTCCTGCGCGCCCAGCGCTACTGGGGCCGGCACCTGGACTGGCCGTGGGCGCCGGTCTGGCGCGGGTTCGGCTCCCTGCACAACGGGGCGAGCCTGCGCTTCGGCTTCAGCGACCTGTGGGTGCACAACCTGCTGGAGCTCGCGTCGGTACTGCTGATCGTCGCGATGCTGGTGCTGATGTTCGTCGGCCCGTGGAAGGTCCGCCGCGACCAGTGGATCCTGCCGCTGCTCGGCGTCGCGCTGACCCTGCTGATGATCAGCTTCCCGTCGTCGCACCAGCCCTATCCGCTGTACTCCGCCTCGCGCCTCGGGCTCGAGGTCTTTCCGGCGTTCATGCTGCTCGGCCGGCTCGGCGCGCGCCCGGCGCTCGATCGGGTCGTGCTCGCCCTGTTCCTCATGCTGCAGGGGATTCTTGCCGCTTACTTCGTGCGGGGCGGCTGGGTCGCGTAATCGTAGGAGTGTGCAAATGCGCAGCGGTGCCTTCTCCGAACAGCCCGCGGCGGCGCCGACCAGCCGTCGCTGGCGGGTGTCGCCGGGGTTCACGGCGCTCAAGTGCGCCCTCACCGTGGTGCTGGCGCTCGCCGCCGTCTTCCTCGCCGAGGACCGGCCGGCGCTGAGCGCCGCCCTGGTCGCCACCGTCGTCGCCGGCGCATACGCGCTGCGCGACCTGCTGGCCCCCGTCCGCCTGGAGGCCGACCCGGACGGCGTGACCGTCGTCGCCGGCTACGCGGGCCACCGCCGCCTCGAGTGGTCGCAGATCGAGCGGGTCCGGGCCGAGTCGCGGACCCGCGCCGGCCTGCGCAGCGAGCTCGTGGAGATCGACACCGGCGACACGCTGTACCTGCTCAGCAGCTACGACCTGAACGCCCGCCCGGCCGACGTCGCCGACGAGCTCGTCCGCATCCGGACCGCTGGTGGGAGCGGCTGACGGCCCCTGGCGGCGGGCGCTGCTGTCCGGCCTCGCTGTCTTCGCCGCGAGCAGGGCCGGCCTGGCCGCCGTCTCGGCGTTCGCCTGGATCGGCGACCAGGGCCAGAACCGCTCCGCCACGCAGGTCGCCCGGCTGTGGGCCGCGCAGTACGACTCGCCCTGGTTCATCGCGATCGCCGAGCACGGCTATCAGCGCACCGCGGACGACTCGCCGGCGGCGTTCTTCCCGCTGTACCCCGTGCTGATCCGGCTCTGCACGCCGCTGTGCCTGGGCCGTTCGTGGGTCGCGGCCCTTCTGGTCGCCAACGGCGCCCTGCTCGCGGCGCTGATCGTGCTGTTCCGGCTCACGGAGCACGAGCTCGGCCGCGCCGCCGCGGGCCGCACGATCTTCTCCCTGGTGGCCTTCCCGACCGGCTTCTTCCTGAGCGCCGCCTACAACGAGGGCCTGTTCATCGCCCTGCTGGCCGCGACGGTGTACTGCCTGCGCCGCGAGCACTGGTGGCGCGCCGGCGTCCTCGGCGCCCTGGCCGCGGCGACGCGCTCGGCCGGGATCCTGCTGCTGTTCGCGTTCGCCTTCGAGTACGCCCGCGCCCACGGCTATCTGCGCCCGCGGACCTATTTCCGCTCGCAGAGCTACTTCCGCACACGCATCTACGTCCGCGCTCGCGCCCTTGTGCTGAACCGGAAAAGCCGGATAAATCCGGACACATCATCATTGGCCGCCCCCGACGCCCGCGGTGCCATGTGGGAGGAAGACAGGCCCGGCACCCATGCCGCAGCGCGCGGGCCCCGCGCTGAAGCCGACTCACTCGGAGCCGGCGCATACGCTCCAGCACACAGGACCACCGCTGACGTCGCGGCGGAGGGCACCGACGCTCAGGTCGCGGCGCACGGGGGCGGGGCTGATGTCGCGGCGCACAGCGAAGGTGCGCATCGGGCCCGGACGGGGCTGCGCCAGCGGGTGGGGCCCGGCGGCCTGGAACGGCGCGAACGGCGCGAGATCGACCGACCCGCGCACGGCGGTCGCGAGACCCCGCGCGGCGACCGCGAGCAGGGCCGCCGCGGCCGCATCGCGGCGAGCGCGCCGGCCGCGCTGCTGATCCCGCTCGGCCTGGGCGCCGTGATGATCGCCGATCGGATCGCGTACGGCGACGCGCTCGCCTTCTCGCACACCCAGGCCGCGCACTGGGGCCGCCATGCGGCGTGGCCGTGGCGCGCCCCGATCGACGCCGCCCGGGCCCCGGGGCCGCCGTTCACCGAGATCTGGGCCCACAACCTCCTGGAGCTCGCCACGGTGGCGCTGCTGGGTGTACTGCTGGTGCTCGCCCTCGCCGGCCCCTGGCGCCTGCGCCGCGATCAGCTGCTGTTTCCGCTGCTCGGCGCCGCCCTGCTGATCTTCATGATCAGCTTTCCGAGCCGGTACACGGCCAACATCCCGTACCCGCTGTACTCCGCCTCGCGGATCGGCCTCGAGGTCTTCCCGGCGTTCATGATGCTCGGCCGGATGGGCCGCAACCCGTGGCTGGACCGGACGCTGCTCGCCGCGTTCCTGACCACCCAGGGCGTGCTGGCCGCCCACTTCCTGCACTCCGGTTGGGTGGCGTGACCCAGCGTGACTCAAGCGTGACTCAACCGTCGTTGCGCACCGCGAAGATGGCGATGTCGTCGCGCGGCGACTCGGGCGAGAAGCTCAGCGTGCGCGCCCGCAGCCGGGCCACCACCACGTCGGCCGAGAAGCCGGCCAGGTTGGCGGCCTCGTCGCGGAGCCGGTCGACGCCGAAGAGGTCGATGCCCCGGCGCCGCTCGGTGACACCGTCGGTGAAAAAGATGAGCGTGTCGCCGGGGTCGAGCGAGACCTGCGTGCGCGGGGTGCTGATGGTGTCGAGCAGGCCCAGGGCCGTACCGCATGCGCCGACGAGCTCGGTGCGCCCGTCCGCGCGCAGCAGGACCGGCTGATCGTGGCCCGCCAGGTGCAGCGTGACGTCGAGCCGCCCGTCCTGGCGGCGCAGCACCTGGGCCAGGCAGAGCGTGCAGAAGCGCCCGCCGCCGCGCTCCAGCAGGGTCTCGTTGAGGCGCAGCAGCACCTCCGGCAGCGGCCGGCCGTCGCGGACCAGCACCCGGGTCACGTCACGGACCAGGCCGGTGACGGTCGCGGCCTGCACGCCCTTGCCCGAGACGTCGCCCACCACGACCAGCCAGCGGCGGCTGGAGAGCGGGACCACGTCGTAGAAGTCGCCGCCGACCTCGACACCCTCGCCCGTGGGCACGTACTCGGCGCCGAACTCGACCCCCTCGGCCTTCGGCAGTTGGGGCGGCAGGAGGGAGCGCTGCAGGGCCTGGGCCACGCTGCGCCGCTCCGCGTGGATGTTGGCGTTGTCGATGGCGAGCGCGGCCCGGCGGGCCACGTCCTCGACGACCGCCACCTCCTCGGCGTGCTGCCAGGTGTCGCGGTTGCCGCCGACCGTCAGCGTGCCAAGGTGCTGGCCGCGGGCGATGAGAGCGACGACGTAGCCCTCCAGCGGCGGCGCCAGCGGTACGACGGCATCGGTCCCCATCGCCTCCTTCAGCTCCGGGGTGGCCTGGGCGAGCGCGTCGAGCAGGTCGCCGACCAGCGACTCGTCGGCGTGGGCGGCGGCGGCCAGGCGCAGCTCGCCCCCGGCGTCGGCGGTGTGGATCACGCACCACCGGCCGAGCCGCGGCACCATGAGCCGGGGGATCAGGGCCAGCGTGAGCTCGGCGTCGAGGGACTGGGCGAGCAGCTCGCTGGCCTCGGCGAGGAACGTGAGCCAGGTGCGCCGCTCGGCGTCGGCGCGGCGCAGCCGGTGGTTCTCGACCAGCAGCGTCAGGCGGTCGGCGACGAGGGCGGTGAGCGGGAGCGCATACGGGCTGTTCCCGCCGCCGGCCACGAGCAGCTCGGCGCGCCAGGGCCGGGCGACGCGCAGCGGCACGCGGCGGCCGGTGTCGGTGGAGCCGCCGACGCGCCCGTACGCCGCGGCGGTGCGCGGCCCCTCGCCCTCGTCGACGGTGAGCGCCGCGCCCTGCGCGCCGATCACCCGGCACAGCCGCTGCAGCAGCTCCTCGGAGATCTCCTCGAGCGAGGTACCTCGCCCCGACCAGGTCAGCGCGTCGACCGCCGACGGCAGGTCGATCGCGGGCGCGACGGCCGGCTCGCCCGCCGTGCCCGGCCGCGGCGACGGCCGGTCGAGCCGAAACCAGACGCCCTTGCCGCCGGGGAAGTGCAGCGTTCCCCAGGCGGTGGCCAGTTGCTCGACGAGCAGCAGGCCGCGGCCGCGCTCCGGCAGCTCGCCGGTGGAGTCGGGAAAGCTGGGCGTGACCGTGCCGGGCCGGAAGTCCAGCACCGATACCGTGAGCGAACCATCACTCGCCGTGATATCCAAATCGACCTCGGTGCCGGCGTGCACGACGCTGTTCGTGGTGAGTTCGGTGACGAGTAGCAGCGCCTCGTCCAGGACCGCGCCGAGGTCCCGTTCGTGCATGATCGTCCGGATCGCCTCGCGGGCCAGACCGGGAGAGCTATGGTCGGCCGGGAGCCTGATCCTCCGGACGGTCTGGGTTGTCACACATCGCAGTCTCCACTGAACGGTGGTAACAATCCAACCTGAAGGACGACGATGGGTGGACACCGCCTGCCCCCGACACCGGTGGAGACGTTATGACCACAGTCGAAGAAGTCACCCAGAAGAGTCCGGAAACACTGCTGCTGGAGGAGCTGTCTTCGGCGCTCGACCGATTGACGGCCGGCGATCTCAAGATCCGGTTGAGCCGGCGCGATGGGCTGCCTGGGGAGGTGGTCGAGCGCTTCAACCGGCTGGCGGAGATGAAGCAGCGGCACACGCGAGAGGTGCTGCGCATCAGCCGGGTCGTCGGGCGCGAGGGTCGCATGACCGAGCGGCTCGACGAGGAGGGCTTCGAGGGCGCCTGGCTGGACCGCATCCACGCGGTCAACTCGCTCATCGACGACCTGGGACGCCCGACCACGGAGATCGCCCGCGTGATCGTGGCGGTGGCCGAGGGCGACCTGTCGCAGCAGCTGGCGCTGGAGATCGACGGGCGGCCGCTGCGCGGCGAGTTCATGACGATCGGCCGCACGGTGAACACCATGGTCGACCAGCTCTCGTCGTTCGCCGACGAGGTCACCCGGGTGGCCCGCGAGGTCGGCACCGAAGGCAAGCTCGGCGGCCAGGCCCAGGTCACCGGCGTCGCCGGCACCTGGCGTGACCTCACCGACTCGGTGAACTCGATGGCGGCCAACCTGACCGGCCAGGTCCGGTCGATCTCGACGGCGGCGACGGCCGTGGCGCGCGGCGACCTGTCGCAGAAGATCACGGTGAGCGCGAAGGGCGAGGTCGCCGAGCTGGCGGAGACGATCAACTCGCTGGTCGACACGCTGCGGATCTTCGCCGAGCAGGTGACCCGGGTGGCCCGCGAGGTCGGCACCGAAGGCAAGCTCGGCGGCCAGGCCGACGTGCCGGGCGTGGCCGGCACCTGGAAGGACCTCACCGACAACGTCAACTCGATGGCGTCCAACCTGACCAGCCAGGTCCGCAACATCGCCCAGGTCGCCACCGCCGTGGCCCGCGGCGACCTGTCGCAGAAGATCACCGTCGCGGCGCAGGGCGAGATCCTGGAGCTCAAGGACACCGTCAACACGATGGTCGACCAGCTCTCCTCGTTCGCCGACGAGGTCACCCGCGTGGCCCGCGAGGTCGGCACCGAGGGCAAGCTCGGCGGCCAGGCCCAGGTCACCGGCGTCGCCGGCACCTGGCGAGACCTCACCGACAACGTCAACTTCATGGCGTCCAACCTGACCAGCCAGGTCCGCAACTTCGCCCAGGTCTCGACGGCGGTGGCGCGCGGCGACCTGTCGCAGAAGATCACGGTCGACGCCCGCGGCGAGATCCTCGAGCTCAAGTCCACCGTCAACACCATGGTCGACCAGCTCTCCTCCTTCGCCGACGAGGTCACCCGCGTGGCCCGCGAGGTCGGCACCGAAGGCAAGCTCGGCGGCCAGGCCCAGGTCACCGGCGTCGCCGGCACCTGGCGAGACCTCACCGACAACGTCAACTTCATGGCGTCCAACCTGACCAGCCAGGTCCGCAACATCGCCCAGGTCGCCACCGCCGTGGCCCGCGGCGACCTGTCCCAGAAGATCACGGTCGACGCCCGCGGCGAGATCCTCGAGCTCAAGTCCACCGTCAACACCATGGTCGACCAGCTCTCCTCCTTCGCCGACGAGGTCACCCGCGTGGCCCGCGAGGTCGGCACCGAAGGCAAGCTCGGCGGCCAGGCCCAGGTGCGGGGCGTCGCCGGCACCTGGCGGGACCTGACCGACAACGTGAACTTCATGGCGTCCAACCTGACCGCCCAGGTCCGCAACATCTCCCAGGTGGCGACGGCGGTGGCCCGCGGCGACCTGTCGCAGAAGATCACCGTCGACGCGCAGGGCGAGATCCTGGCTCTGAAGTCGACGGTGAACACGATGGTCGACCAGCTCTCCTCCTTCGCCGACGAGGTCACCCGCGTGGCCCGCGAGGTCGGCACCGAGGGCAAGCTCGGCGGCCAGGCCCAGGTGAAGGGCGTGTCGGGCACCTGGCGCGACCTGACCGGCAACGTCAACTCGATGGCGTCCAACCTCACCAGCCAGGTCCGCAACATCGCCCAGGTGACCACGGCGGTGGCCCGCGGCGACCTGTCCCAGAAGATCACGGTCGACGCGCACGGCGAGATCCTCGAGCTCAAGAACACCGTCAACACGATGGTCGACCAGCTCTCGTCGTTCGCCGACGAGGTCACCCGCGTGGCCCGCGAGGTCGGCTCGGAGGGCAAGCTCGGCGGCCAGGCCCAGGTGCGCGGCGTCTCCGGCACCTGGCGCGACCTCACCGAGAACGTCAACCAGCTCGCCTCGACGCTGACCACCCAGCTGCGCGCCATCTCGCAGGTGTCCACGGCGGTGACCCGAGGCGACCTGACCCAGCGGATCGCCGTGGAGGCGCTCGGCGAGGTGGCCGAGCTCAAGGACAACATCAACCAGATGATCGTGACCCTGCGCGAGACCACCAAGAAGAACGCCGAGCAGGGCTGGCTCGACTCCAACCTGGCCCGCGTCGGCGGCCTGCTGCAGGGCCAGCGCGACCTCGGCGAGGTCTGCCGCATGATCATGGCCGAGGTGACGCCCCTGGTCGACGCCCAGATCGGCACGTTCTTCCTGTCCGGCGCCGACGCCGAGAGCGGGCTGCGGCTGCGTCTCGAGGCTTCGTACGGCTTCGTGGCCCCCGGCACCGACATCAGCTTCGCCCCCGGCGAGGGGCTGATCGGGCAGGCGTCGCTCTCGCGCCGGGCGATCCGGGTGAAGGCCGCGCCGGACGGCCGCCTGCAGGTGCGCTCCGGCCTCGCCGAGACCCCGCCGACCGACCTGGTCGTGCTGCCCGTGCTGTTCGAGGGCGAGCCGCTCGGCGTAATCGAATTCGGCAGCGTGTCGCCGTTCAGCGACCTGCACCTGGCGTTCCTCGACCGGCTCGTGGTCACGATCGGCGTGGCGCTCAAGACGATCCTCGCCAACCGGCGCACCGAGGAGCTGCTGTCGCAGTCCCAGCGGCTGGCCCTCGAGCTGCAGGACCAGTCGGCGGAGCTGCAGCGCACCAACGCCGAGCTCGAGGAGAAGGCGACGCTGCTGTCGGAGCAGAAGGGCAACATCGAGAAGCAGAACCGCGAGATCGAGATGGCGCGCCTCGGCCTGGAGGAGAAGGCGCAGCAGCTCGCGCAGGCCTCGCAGTACAAGTCGGAGTTCCTGGCCAACATGAGCCACGAGCTGCGGACCCCGCTCAACTCGATGCTGCTGCTGTCCCGCCTGCTCGCCGACAACCCGGACAGCAACCTGACCGCCCGGCAGATCGAGTTCGCCGCGACGATCCACAACGCCGGCTCCGACCTGCTCGCGCTGATCGACGACATCCTGGACCTGTCGAAGATCGAGGCCGGCCGGATGGACGTCGAGCCGGGCGAGGTCTCGTTCGAGGAGATCCGGGCGTACGTCGAGCAGGCCTTCGCCCCGCAGGCCGAGGACAAGGGCCTCGACTTCACCGTGGTGGCCGACCCCGCGCTGCCCCCGGCGATCGTCACCGACCCCCAGCGGCTGCAGCAGATCCTGCGCAACCTCATCTCCAACGCGGTGAAGTTCACCGACCACGGCTCGGTGACGCTGACCATCGGGGTCGCGCCGGCCGGGCTCGTCTTCTCCGCGCCGACGCTGGCCGGCGCCCGCCGCGTGATCCAGTTCGCGGTCTCCGACACCGGCATCGGCATCTCCGACGACAAGGTGGCGCTGATCTTCGAGGCGTTCCAGCAGGCCGACGGGACGACGAGCCGCAAGTACGGCGGCACGGGGCTCGGCCTGTCGATCAGCCGCGAGCTGGCCCGCCTCCTCGGCGGCGCGATCGGCGTGACCTCCGAGATCGGGAGCGGGGCCACCTTCACGCTGTATCTGCCGGACGTCATCGCGACCGAGGTGATGCCGGCCATCCACCCGGTCCCGGCCCAGCCGCAGTCCCTGTCGCCGTCCGGCCGTCAGCTGCCCGCCGCCCCGGCGATGCTGCGCTCGCTGGGGACGCCGGAGCGCCGCCCCACGGCCGCGGCCCACCAGCTCGACGGCGCCACGGTGCTCATCGTCGACGACGACGTGCGCAACGTGTTCGCCCTGACCAGCGCGCTCGAGCTGCACGGGATGACGGTGCTGTACGCCGACAACGGCACCGACGGCGTCCGGATCCTCTCCGAGCACCCCGGCGTGGACATCGTGCTGATGGACGCGATGATGCCCGACCAGGACGGCAACGAGACGACCCGCGCGATCCGCCGCAACCGCCGCTTCGCCGACCTGCCGGTGGTGTTCCTGACCGCGAAGGCGATGCCCGGCGACCGGGAGTCGTCGCTGGCCGCGGGCGCGAGCGACTACATCACCAAGCCGGTCGACCTCGACGAGCTGCTTGACGTGATGGCCGCTTGGGTAAATGGAGAGGGTCGGGCGGTGTAGGTTGCCTCACGCGACACCGGGAGACTCTGCGAAGGGAGCGGCATCCTTGACTGGACCGGATCGGCCGGCGAAGGTGCTGCTCGTCGATGACCGGCGGGACAACCTGCTGGCCCTGGAGGCGATCCTGCAGGGCCTGCCGGTGCAGACCGTCGGCGCCGACAGCGGCGAGGACGCGCTCAAGTGCCTGCTCGTCGACGACTTCGCGTTGATCCTCCTCGACGCCCAGATGCCGACGATGGACGGCTTCGAGACGGCCCGGCACATCAAGCGCCGCGAGCGCACGCGCCACGTGCCGATCATCTTCCTCACGGCCGCCGACCGGGACTCGCATCTCGCGCTGCGCGGCTACGCCGCCGGGGCCGTGGACTACCTGACCAAGCCGTTCGATCCGTGGGTACTGCGCGCGAAGGTCTCCGTCTTCGTCGAGCTCTGGACGATGACGCAGCAGCTGGCCGCCCAGTCGGAGCTGGTCCGGATGCGCGAGACGGAGCTGCGCCACGCCAGCGTGGCCGTCGACGAGGCGACCGCGCTGCTGAAGGGCGCCCTGGCCGCGGACGGCGAGCTGGGCCGCGAGCAGGTCGAGAAGGCGATGTCCGCCCTGGCGAAGGCCCGGGCCAAACTCTGACCGCCGGCCTCCGAAGCAGGCGGGGCGCTATGCCTCTTGGATCATCAGCGCGTTGCGCAGGCCGGTGATGTCCAGGACGCGGATCAGGAAGGCGCCCACGTTGACCAGGACCAGATAGCTCTGCGCCAGGGTCGCCTTGCGGCTGAGCACCACCAGCGTCCCGAGCCCCTGCGAATCGCAGAATGTCACCCCGGCCATGTCCAGCACGACCCGTGCCGGGGGCTCGTTCAGCACGTCGTCCACGGCCGCGGCCAGCCGCGGCACCGTCGACATGTCGATCTCGCCCGTCAGCGACACCACGGTTTCGGTCGGGGTGCGGTGTACGGAAACGGAGAGATCGGGGCGATCCACCGCCACAGCCTATATCTGACCGGCCCCGCAGTGGTGTCGGGCACACGGGCGCGAGGGCCGCGCGTCGCCAGTCTGGCGAGGCTGTCAGAATGGGCAGGCTGTGACCGATTTTGACGCCGCCGGTCTCGGCCCGCACGCGGGTGACGCGCCGGCATCGCAGGCCCTGTTCGACCGTGCCCAGGCCATTGTGCCGGGTGGGGTGAATTCACCTGTCCGGGCCTTCCGGGCGGTGGGTGGCACCCCGCGCTTCATGGTCAGCGGCTCCGGCTGCTGGCTCACCGACGCCGACGACCGGCGCTACCTCGACCTGGTCTGCTCGTGGGGGCCGCTGATCCTCGGCCACGCGCACCCCGAGGTCGTCGCGGCGATCACCGCCGCGGCCGCGCGCGGCACCAGCTTCGGCACGCCGACGCCCGGCGAGGTCGCGCTCGCCGAGGAGATCGTCGCGCGCACGCCCGTCGACCAGGTGCGCCTGGTCAACTCCGGCACCGAGGCGACGATGAGCGCCCTGCGGCTGGCGCGCGGGTTCACCGGACGGCCGAAGGTGGTCAAGTTCTCCGGCTGCTACCACGGGCACGTCGACGCGCTGCTGGTCGCGGCCGGCTCCGGGGTGGCCACGCTCGCGCTGCCCGACTCGCCCGGCGTGACGGGCGCGGCGGCCGGCGACACGCTGGTGCTGCCGTTCAACGACGTCGCCGCGGTCGAGGCGGCCTTCGAGGCCCACGGGGACCAGATCGCCGCGGTCATCACCGAGGCGGCGGCCGGCAACATGGGCGTCGTCGCCCCGCGCGACGGGTTCAACGCGAAGCTCGCCGAGGTCGCGCACCGCCACGGCGCGCTGCTCATCCTCGACGAGGTCATGACCGGCTTCCGGGTCAGCCGCTCCGGCTGGGCGGGGCTCGAGCCGGTGGACGCGGATCTGTACACGTTCGGCAAGGTCATGGGCGGCGGCATGCCGGCCGCGGCGTTCGGCGGGCGCGCCGAGATCATGGGGCGGCTGGCCCCGGCCGGCCCGGTGTACCAGGCCGGGACCCTCTCCGGAAACCCGCTGGCCTGTGCCGCGGGCCTGGCGACGCTGCGCCTGGCCACCCCGGAGGTCTACGCCCGCCTGGATGCGACCGCGGTCACGGTCGGCAAGCTCGCCTCCGAGGCGCTTTCCTCCGCGGGTGTACCGCACGTGCTGTCCTCCGCCGGCAACATGTTCTCGATCTTCTTCACCGACCGGCCGGTGCACTCGTTCGCCGACGCGCAGACGCAGGACGTGGGCGCGTTCCGGGCCTTCTTCCACGAGATGCTCTCCCGCGGCGTGTATCTCCCGCCGAGCGCGTACGAGTCCTGGTTCGTCTCCACGGCGATCGACGACGAGGGGCTCTCGGTGCTCGAGGCGGCGCTGCCCCACGCGGCGCGGGCCGCGGCGCAGGCTGGGACCCCGCGGGCATGAAGACCGTCGTTCACATGCTGCGCCACGGCGAGGTGTACAACCCCGACAAGGTGCTCTACGGCCGCCTCCCCGGCTTCCGCCTCTCCGAGCTCGGCGTACAGATGGCCAAGGCCGCGGCCGAGTCGGTGGCCGGCCGCGACGTCACCTACCTGGTGGCGAGCCCGCTGGAGCGCGCCCAGCAGACCGCCGAGCCCTTCGCCGAGCAGCTCGGCCTGACGACCGCGATCGACGACCGGCTGATCGAAAGCGCCAACTTCTTCGAGGGCAAGCGGGTCGGCGTGGGTGACGGCGCGCTGCGCGACCCACGCAACTGGTGGGTGCTGCGCGACCCGGTGACCCCGTCCTGGGGTGAGGCGTATACGGCGATCGCGGCGCGCATGTTCGCCGCGCTGATGGCGGCCCGCGAGGCGGCGGAGGGGCATGAGGCCCTCTGCGTCTCGCACCAGTTGCCCATCTGGACCCTGCGCCGGCACGTGGAGAAGAAGCGGCTGTGGCACGACCCGCGCCGCCGCGAGTGCTCCCTGGCCAGCCTGACCAGCTTCCACTTCGAGGACGCCAAGATCGTCGGTATCGGGTACTCCGAGCCGGCCGCCCACCTCGTGGCGCTCTCCGCCTCGGCCCGCCAGGCCAAGGGGGCATGACGTGCGCCGCCTCCTCGCCGCCGTCGCGGTGACCGTGACCCTGCTGGCGCTCGCGGCCTGCGGCGGCAGCGCGCCGAAGAACGCGCTCGGCAGCCGCCAGATCGGGGTCGCCGACCGGGTCGCGGCGCCCGCGATGCGCGGCGAGCTCATGAACGGCGGCGGCCGGTTCGACCTGTCCCAGCACAAGGGCCAGGTCGTGGTCGTGAACTTCTGGGCCTCGTACTGCGCGCCGTGCCGCACGGAGGCGCCCGAGCTGGAGAAGGTGCTCGCCGCCACGAAGGACCAGGGCGTCGCCTTCATCGGCGTCAACGTCCACGACCAGCGCGACCCGGCCAACGCCTACCTGGCCGACATCAAGCCCACGTACGGCAGCATCTTCGACCCGTCCGCCTCGCTCGCGCTGGAGTTCGACGTGCCGCCCAACTCGATCCCGGCCACGCTGGTGATCGACAAGGCCGGCCGGATCGCCGCCGTCATACGCTCCGAGGTCGACCAGCGGCTGCTCGAACCGGTCGTCCGCGACCTGCTGGCCGAACGGTCCTGAGGATGGACTTCGGCAGCATCACCGCGGACGGACCCCTGCTGGGTGCGATGGCGGTGGCCGTGCTCGCCGGGCTGGCCAGCTTCCTGTCGCCCTGCATCCTGCCCCTGGTGCCGGGCTACCTCTCCTACGTGACCGGCCTGGCCGGCGCCGACCTCGACTCGGGTCAGCGCCGCGGCCGGGTGCTCGCCGGCGTCGGGCTCTTCATCGCCGGCTTCAGCGTGGTGTTCATCGCGCTCATCGTGCTCGCCACCCGCGCCGCGATGTCGGTAGCGCTGCACCGCCGGCTGGTCGAGGTGATCGCCGGCGTGGCCGTGATCGTGCTGGGCCTGGCCTTCATGGGCCTGGTGCCGGGCCTGGAGCGGCAGTGGCGCATCCGGCGGCTGCCGGCGGCCGGCCTCATCGGCGCGCCGGTCTTCGGCATGGTGTTCGCACTGTCCTGGGCGCCGTGCACCGGCCCGACGCTCGGCGCCGTGATCGCGCTCGGCTCGACCAGCGGCTCGCAGGCGCGCGCGGTCACGCTGGCCGTCGCGTACTCGCTGGGCATCGGCATCCCGTTCATCGCCGTCGGGCTGGGCTTTCAGCGGCTCATCGGGGTCGTCAAGTTCATCCGCCGCAACAGCCGCTGGGTGACCCGCGTCGGCGGCGCGCTGCTCGTGCTGGTCGGGCTCGCCCTGGTGACCGGCGTCTGGAGTTCCCTCATGATCGCGCTGCAGGCCAACATCGGGCCCGGATCGGTGCCGATCTGATGCGCTGGCTCTATCACACCGCCGTGGCCGTGAGCCGGCGCGCCTGGCGCCAACTGACCAGCATGCGCACCGCGCTCGTGCTGCTGTTCCTGCTCGCCGTGGCGGCGATCCCCGGCTCGGTGCTGCCCCAGCGCAACGTGTCGCCGGAGAAGGTCCGGACCTATCTGGACACGCACCGGCAGTGGGGGCCGACGCTCGACCGGCTCTTCTTCTTCGACGTGTACGGATCGCCGTGGTTCTCGGCGATCTACCTGCTGCTGTTCGTCTCGCTGGTCGGCTGCCTGGTGCCGCGGTTCCGCTCGCACATCACGGCGCTGGTGAAGCGGCCGCCGAAGGCTCCGAAGCACCTCGACCGGCTGCCCGCGCACGCCACGCTGCCCGGCCCGGCCACGCCGGAGACCGCCGAGCGCATCCGCCGGGTCCTGAAGCAGCGGCGGTTCCGCACGGCCGTGCGGCAGGACGGCGACGTCACCGAGATCTCGGCCGAGAAGGGCTACCTCAAGGAGACCGGCAACCTGGTCTTCCACTTCGCGCTGCTGTCGCTACTCATCGGCGTCGCGTACGGCTCGTGGTTCGGCTGGCACGGCAACCGCCTGCTGGTGCAGGGTGACGACTTCGCGTTCTGCAACACGCTGCTCAACTACGACGAGCACGCCCTGGGCGCGCAGGTCGGCGAGAACGACCTGCCCCGCTTCTGCCTGCGCCTGGACAAGTTCACCGCGACCTACCTGCCCAGCGGCCAGCCGGTCACGTACAAAGCCGACGTGAACGTCAAGCAGAACGGGCGCGAGAGCGAGAAGCTGCTGCAGGTCAACGACCCGCTGCGGCTCGACGGCGCGAACGTGTCGCTGCTCGGCCACGGATACGCGCCGATCCTGAAGTACACCGACAAGTACGGCAAGTCGTCGGTCAACGTGGCGCCGTTTCTGCCGAGCGACAAACTGCTCACGAGCAACGGCGTGGCGACCTTCCCGGACGTCAACATCAACCCGGAGACGCGCACCCGCGACGAGAAGTCGCAGGTCGGGTTCTCCGGCGTCTACGTGCCCACGCTCCCGTCCGACCCGTCGGTGAACTCCTCGGCGTTCCCGGCCGAGAACGACCCGAGGATCATGCTGCAGGCGTACCGCGGGGTGCTGGGCTTCGACGCCGGCGCGCCGCTGTCGGTGTACACGCTGGACACCCGCCAGATCGAGGCCGGCCGGCTCACGAAGTTCGGCGCCCCGATGGCGCTCAAGCCCGGCCAGACCGGCACCCTGCCGGACGGCACGACGGTCGAGTTCGCCGGCACGGTCCAGTGGATCAGCATCTCGATCCGCCACGACCCGGGCCAGCCGATCGTCCTCGGCGGCGCGGTCGCGCTGCTGGTCGGCCTGCTGGGCTCGCTGAGCGGCAAGCGCCGCCGGGTCTTCTTCCGCATCGCGCCCACCGGCGTCACGGCGGGCGGCCTGCCCCGCAGCGACTACCCCGGCTTCGCCGACGAGTTCGACGAGATCGTGCGCGCGGCCGCCCCTGCCGCGAGCGTCCCGCAGCAGGTGCCGCAGACTGAGAACGTCGAGGAGGTTGTGTGATGGGTGGGCTGTCCAACCAACTGCTGGTCGTCACGATCTTTTGCTACGTGCTCGCGATGATGGCGTACGCGATCGAGTACGCCTTCGGCGGCCGCAGTCTGGTCGCGCGCGCGGCGATGCGCGCGGCGGTCCCCGCCGCCGTCCCGGTCGGCGTCGGCGCGGGCGGCTCGCTCCCCCCGGCCGACCTGACCGAGATCCCCGAGAGCCCGGCGACCCTCCCGGAGGCGTCGGAGCGCTCGAGCGGCGCGCACCGGGCCGGCGTGGCCGCGGTCGTGCTGACCCTGCTCGGCTTCGCGGCCCACCTCGGCGCCCTGGTCACGCGCGGCATCGCGGCGGAGCGCGCCCCGTGGGGCAACATGTACGAGTTCGTCATGACGGCCACCCTGGTCGGCGTGACGGCGTGGCTGGTCGTGCTCGTCAAATGGACCAACCTGCGCCACCTGGGCCTGTTCGTCACGATGGTCGCCGCGATCCTGCTGTCGATCGCCGGCATGACCCTCTACGTCCAGGTCGGCCCGCTGGTCCCCGCCCTGCACTCGTACTGGCTGGTCATCCACGTCGGCGCCGCCTCGGTCGCGTCGGGCACCTTCCTGGTCGGCTTCGTGTCCGCCGCGATGCACCTGATCCGCTCGGGTCACGACGCCGGCAAGACCCGCTTCCCGTACTCCCTGGGCCAGCGCCTCCCGGAGGCCGCCGCGCTGGAACGCGTGACGTTCCGCGTCCACGCCTTCGGGTTCCCGATCTGGACCTTCGGCGTCATCGCGGGCGCCATCTGGGCCGAGGCCGCCTGGGGCCGCTACTGGAACTGGGACCCGAAGGAGGTCTGGTCCTTCGTCGCGTGGGTCGTCTACGCCTGCTACCTGCACGCCCGCTCAACCCCGAGCGTGAGCCGCCGCCTGACGAGCTGGATCGCCGTGGTCGGCTGGGCGACGATGCTGGTCAACCTGTTCGGCGTCAACCTGGTCGCCAACGGCCTGCACTCCTACGCCGGCGTCTGATCGGATCGGCCGCCGCTACCGCGCGGCCCCGTGCACCGCGACGTCATCGGCGCCGGCTGAACCACGGCGGGTCCGCGGGGTGATCGGCACGGCGCGGGGCGGCAGCCGTCGCACGACGCCGCGGCGCACGCGCAGCGCGGCGAGCACCAGGGCCCGGGCCGGCGCGGGTGGCGTCCGCAGCCCGACGGCGGCGCGCGTCGCCGGGGCGAGCAGGGTAGCGATCACCGGGCCCACCAGCGGGCGCAGCCACGGGCGGACTCGCGCGCGGGCCATCGCCAGCGTGCGGTCGCTGCACACGCGGCCCGCGGGGGTGTAGGCGAAGCCGGCCTCGCAGCGCTCGAGGTAGGCGGCCAGCCCGGCGTAGTCGCGCGGCAGGTCCGGGACGCCCATGCGGCGGCCCAGCTCGGCGTAGAAGGTGACGAGCGCGGCCCCGCCGAGCGTAAGAGGCGTCCCCAAACGAGAAAGGCGCTGCTACTTCGTCTTCGTGATCGACGTGGCGGTGACGGAGCCGTCGGCGCTCTGGCCCTGGACGGTGACCGTGGAGCCCGCGGTCAGGTCCTTCAGCGCACCGGGCGTCGAGACCGTCGTCGTGTCGCTGGTCTTGACGATGACCGTGTTGCCGTCCGCGGTCTCGATGTACACCGTGGTGCCGTCGACGAGCTTGACCGTGCCGGTGACGCCGCCACGGGTGCCGCCCCCGGTGCCGGTGCCGCCGTTGCCGCCGCCCGGGAAGCCCTGACCGCCTCCTGGGAAGCCCTGACCGCCGCGGTTGGCGAAGGCGCTCGCCAGGGCGGCCGGGTTGGCCCCGCCGGGGGTCGCCGCGGCCGGGGCGGTGCCGTAGCTCTTCTGCACCTGAGCGCCCCCGACGAAGCCGGCGACCACGAGCGCCAGGCCGGCCAGGACGTACGTGGCGCGGTTGGCCAGGCGCCGGGGCGCGGCCTTCGAGAGCCGGTCGTTGAGGTCGTCGTCGAGCGCCGGATCCGCGAGCAGATCCGGCTCATCCGGTACCACCGAAATATCCGAAAAATCGGGCACCGGCAGCATCTCCGTGTCCGCGTCGGCGTCCACGTGCGGCGGACGGCTGTACGGGGAGGAGTCGACGGACGGGTGCGCGTCCGGACGGCGGAAGGGCGAAGCGGCGTGGGTCACGGAAAACTCCTCGTCGACTGCCGCGCGGGTGGGACCGGGCCGCGGTGCCCGCGGGGAGTCGGGCACCGCGACCAGGACCCGCCCACACGGAGGCTGGTGTCACTCATAACGAAGGGCCTCGATGGGGCGGAGCCCCGCCGCCCGGCTGGCCGGGTAGCTGCCGAAGAACAGGCCGATCGCCACCGAGAAGCCCAGCGCGAGGGCGACCGAGCTCGGCACGATGACCGGCTTGATGCTGACGATCGTGAACTGGCTGCCGATGACCGCGGCGAGCACGCCGAGCAGGCCGCCGATGACCGAGAGCACCGTCGCCTCCACCAGGAACTGGGTGAGGACGGTGCGCTTCGGGGCGCCGAGCGCCTTGCGGATGCCGATCTCGCGGGTCCGCTCGGTGACGGTCACCATCATGATGTTGGTGATGCCGATCCCGCCGACCAGGAGGCTGATCCCGGCGACGGCGCCGAGCAGCAGCGTGAACGTCTGCGCGGTGTTCGCCCGGGTCTCCAGCAGCTGCGACTGATTGAGGATCCGGTACGCCGAGTTCGCCGACGAGCCGCTGATGTTGAGCTTCTCGTTGAGGATCGCCGTGATCTCCGCCTGCGCCGCGCTGACCGTGTCCGGCGAGGTGGCCTGCACGAGGAGCTGGTTCAGCGAGCCGTACCCGGTCAGCGACTCCTGCACCGCGCTCACCGGCGCCATGGCGACGTCGTTGGGGTCGTTGAAGCCGCTGCCGCCCTTCTCGGCGAGCACCCCGACGACGGTGAAGAGCTTGCCGGAGACGGTGATCTGCTTGGACAGCGGGTCGACGTTGCCGAAGAGCTCCTCGGCGACGGTCGAGCCGATCACGACGACCTTGCGGGACTCCTTGACGTCGTCGTCGGTGAAGAGCGCGCCCTTGGCGATCTTGAAGTTGGACGCGCCGACATATCCCGGATAGGTACCGACGAACTGCAGGATGGTGTGATCGGTGCCCTCGTAGGTCGCCGACTGCGACCCGTTGACCACCGGCGACACGCTCTTGACGTGCGGCGCCTCGTCCTTGTTCTCCAGCGCCGGCACGAGGTCCATGCTCAGCGCCGTGTTCTGCGTCGACGCGGCACCGCGGGCCCCGCCGCCGCCACCGGCCGTCACGGTCAGCGTGTTGGTGCCCAGCGACTCGATCTGCTGCTGCACCGCCTGCGCGGAGCCGTTGCCGACCGCGACGAGCAGGATGACGGCCGCCACGCCGATGAGGATGCCCAGCACGGTGAGGCTGGAGCGGAGCTTGTTCGCGGTGATCGCGCGAAGCGCGAAGCGGATGGTCTCGAAGATGTTCACTTCAGCCGCTCATCCTGGACGATGCGTCCGTCGACCAGCCTGATCAGTCGCTTCGCGCGCTCCGCGACGTCCGGCTCGTGGGTGATCAGCACGATGGTCCGGCCCGAGTGGCTGAGCCGGTCGAACACGGCCAGCACGTCGTTGGTGGACTGGGTGTCGAGGTTGCCGGTCGGCTCGTCGGCGAGCACCAGGGCCGGCGCGGTGACCAGCGCCCGGGCGACCGCGACGCGCTGCTGCTGGCCGCCGGAGAGCTGGTTGGGCTCGTGGTCCTCGCGGTCGGCCAGGCCGACCATGCCCAGCGCCGCCCGGGCCCGGCGGCGCCGCTCGGCCCCCTTCACGCCGGCGTAGGCGAGCGGCAGCTCGACGTTGGCCAGCGCGGTGGTGCGGGCGATGAGGTTGAACGCCTGAAACACGAACCCGATCCGCCGGTTGCGCACCAGGGCGAGCTGGCGGTCGGTGAGCCGGCTGACGTCGACGCCGTCGAGCAGGTACCGCCCGGTCGTCGGGATGTCGAGACAACCCAGGATGTTCATCAGCGTCGACTTGCCGGAGCCGGACGAGCCCATGATCGCGACGTAGTCGCCGCGCTCGACGGTGAGCGTCACGCCCCGCAGGGCGTGCACCTCGGTCTCGCCCTGCCCGTAGATCTTCTTGACGTTGCGGATGTCCAGCACCGGCTTCACGGCCGGCCCCGGCCAGGCACCCGCCTCGGCGATCGTCTCCACACTCATGTCAGTTGCCCCTACGAACCACGCCGCCGCCACCGCCCGGGAAGTTGCCACCGCCGCCGCCGGGGAAGTTGCCGCCGCCGGGGAACTGCTGGATGTTGGGGCCCGAGGTCGACGTGCTCGTCGTCGTGGTGATCACGACCTGGTCGCCGGCCTGCAGCCCGGACTTGACCTCGACGAAGCCGCCGCCGGTGATACCGACCTCGACCTGCCGGTCCTCGTTCTGCCCGTTGACCTGCACCGTGACCGTGCGCTGGCCGCCGGCGGTGCGCAGCGCCGTGCTCGGGATGCGCAGCACGTTCTGCGCCTCGGCGACCGTCACCACCGCGGTCGTGCTCTGCCCCAGCCGTACACCGGCGGGAAGGGAGTCCAGCGTGATCACCACCGCGTAGGAGTTGACGTTGTTGCTGGTCGTGGCCGTGGGCGAGATGGTGCTGACCTTGCCCGTCGCCCGCGTGCCGCTCAGCGCGCTCCACGTGATGTCGGCGGTCTGGCCCGCCTTGAGCTTGGTCGCGTCCGCCTCGGCGAAGCTCGCGTCGATCTGCATCGTCGACAGGTCCGCCAGCTGGATGAAGCCGCTGCCGGAACCCGAGCCGGAACCGGCGCCGGACGAGCCGTTGCTGCCGCCCCCGCCGCCCGACGAGGACGAGCCGGACGACGACGAGCCGACCGCGCCGTTGACCGCGGTGACGGTGCCGGCGATCGGCGCCGTCAGCACCGTGCCGTTGACCGTCGCCTGCGCCGAGGTGACGTTGGCCTGCGCGGTGGCGACCTGCGCCTCCGCGGAGGTGATCGTGGCGTCGTCGGCGCTGTTGTTCTGGTCGCGGGTCAGCGCGGCCTTCGCCGCGTTGAGGTTGGCCTTCGCGGTGTCCAGCGCGGCCTGCGCGGCGGTCGGGTCGACCTTCGCCAGCGTCTGGCCCTTGGTGACGACGTCGCCGACCTTCACGTCGACCTCGGTCACGGTGCCGGAGGTGGTGAAGTTGGCGTTGGCCGTGGAGGCGCTCGCCACCGAGCCGGACGCGGAGACGGTCTGCGAGACCGTGCCCTGCGTGACGGAGACGATGCGGGTGCGCGTGGTGGTCGTCCCCGTGTCGGCGCTGGCGGCCGGTCCGCTGATGATCTGGTACGCCCAGAAGGCGCCACCGGCCGCGGCGAGCACGAGCACGGTGTTCACGAGGGTCACGGAGTTGAGCCGTGGCCGGCGCAGAGACGGCAGCGACAAACGCATGAGGGGAATGGTCGTGGGCGTCGCTCGGAGCGACCCTCAGCGAACCTCGGAGTTCCCTCGGAATCCGGTTGCCCGCTTTTCAACGGATTCGTCCGAGGCCTCATCGAGTGCGTCATCGAGGTCGATGTCCGCCGCGTCGGCGGCGTATTCGTCCTCGTCGTCGCCGTCGTCGAACTCCGGCATGTCCAGGGCCGGCAGCAGTACCCGGAACGTCGCACCCTGCCCGGGCGCGGTCCACAGCTCGACGCGCCCGCGGTGCGCCTGCACGATCGACGCGACGATCGACAGCCCGAGGCCGGCGCCGCCGGTGCGCCGCGAGCGGGAGCTCTCCGCGCGGTACAGCCGCTCGAAGACGCGCACCGCGTCCTCCGGCCGCATCCCGGGCCCGGTGTCGGTGACCTCGATGGCGCCCAGCGCGACGCCCTCGGGCAGCACAGCGCCGACCGTCGCGATCGGCAGCATCTTCGGCGGCCCGGCGCGGCCGACCCGGACCACGATCCGGGTGTCCTCCGGCGTGTGCTGCAGCGCGTTGCTGATCAGGTTGGCCACGACCTGGCGCAGGCGCGCCTCGTCGCCCTCCACGGTCACCGGCTCGAAGGTCACCGAGCGCTCGTCGAGCGCGGCGAGCTGCACGAACCGGGTCGGCACCCGCACGTGCGCGTCGCGCACCGCGTCGGCGGCGACGGCGAGCAGGTCGACGGGGTGCTGCTGCAGCGGGCGCTCCTCGTCGAGCCGGGCCAGAGTCAGCAGGTCGTTGACGAGCAGCCGCATCCGGCTGACCTCGGCGTCGATGCACTCCATCGCCTCGTCGAGAGCCGGACCCGGCGGGGCGCCGCCCCGGCGGTACAACTCGGCGAACCCCTGAACGCTGGTGAGCGGCGTCCGCAGCTCGTGCGCGGCGTCGGCGAGAAACTGCCGGAGCCGCCGCTCCGAGGCGGAGCTTTCGTCGACCGCCCCCTCGATGCGGGTCATCATCGTGTTGAGCGCGATGCCGAGCCGCCCCGACTCGGTGTGCGAATCGGCGTCGTCGACGCGCCGGGACAGGTTGCCGGCGGCGATGTCGGCCGCTGCCTCCTCCATCCGGGTCAGCGGCGCCAGCCCGACGCGCACCAGCGTCGCGGTGGCGAGGCCGACGAGGATCAGCAGCGCCGCGCTGACCCCGGAGGTGTACTGGACCATCTGCTCCCGCGTCGCCTTGACGTCGGCGAGGGAGATGGCGAACGCCCAGTAGCCGGCCCCGTTCGGCGCCAGGAAGACCCGGACCCGCCACTGCGCCTTCGGCCCCTCGACGGTGAACGGCTCGGAGCGCGTCGCGCGCTCCTCGATGTCGCCGAACAGCTTGGGGTCGACCAGCGGCATCTCGGTGTTCTCCAACGCGCCGTCGGCGTTGAAGCGGTAGATCTGGAAGTCCGGGCCGGGCGAGAACACGCCCTCGGGCCGCTTGTTCTGCGCCGTGTATTGCGTCGCGCCGTTCACCGGCCGCACGCGTGGCGGGGCCATGAGCTGCTGGTCGACGCGCTGCATGAGGTACCAGTTGAGCAGCAGCACGCCGATGACGTTGGCGACGATCAGGGCTACCGCGGCGATGGACACGACGGAGACGACGATCCTGGTGCGGACCGTCCAGTGTCTCCACGGCCGCAGCGTCACGCCTCGGTTCTCGGCAATCGCAGCGCGTAGCCGACGCCGCGCACCGTGTGGATCAGCGGCGGGTCCCACTTGTCGATCTTGCGACGCAGGTAGTACACGTAGGACTCGACGATCCGCCCGTCGCCGCCGAAGTCGTAGTTCCAGACGCGGTCGAGGATCTGCGCCTTGCTCACCACGCGGCCCGCGTTGGTCAGCAGATACCGCAGCAGGTTGAACTCGGTCGGCGACAGGTCCACCCGGTTGCCGCCGCGGCGCACCTCGTGCGCGTCCTCGTCCATCTCCAGGTCGGCGTAGCGCAGCACGCCGCCGTCGACGAGCTGCTGCTGCTCGCCCAGGCTGCGGCGCAGGATCGCGCGGATCCGCAGCACGACCTCCTCGAGGCTGAACGGCTTGGCGACGTAGTCGTCGGCGCCGACCGTGAGCCCGGAGATGCGGTCCTCGACCGAGTCCCGCGCGGTCAGAAACAGCACCGGCACCGGCCGCCCGCTGGTGCGCAGCCGCTGCGCGACCTCGAAGCCGTCCAGGTCGGGCATCATCACGTCGAGCACGACGAGGTCCGGGCCGTACTCCGCGGCCGCGGCCAGTGCCTCGCGCCCGCCGGTCGCCACCCGCACCTCGAAGCCGGTCAGCCGCAGCGTGGCCGACAGCAGGGCGCGGATGCTCGCCTCGTCGTCGACGACGAGGACCTTCGGCTGGCGTTCGGTCGTCTGGGACACGGTTACGGGCATCGGCTCCATCGTCACTGACCCGCCGTCAGGATCTCGTCGCCTTGGGCAAGTCCGCTCTTGATCTCGGTGTTGACGTCGCCGCGCAGCCCGGTCTCGACGGCTCGCTCCTCGTCCTTGCCGTTGACCCGCACCGTCACATAGCCGTTGTGCACGGCGGTGGAGGGCACCGAGAGCACGTCGTCCACGGACGCGGTGACTACAGCGACAGTAGCGCTCTGACCGTACAGGAGCGTATCGGGCACCTTGTCGAAGGAGATCAGGGCCGCGTACCGCACGAGGCGGTTGGACACCGTGCCGGCGGGATCGATCTGCATGACCTTCCCGTCGTACTTCGAGCTGACGTCGTTCGGCAGCGTGATCGTCGAGACCTGGCCGACCTGCAGGTGGGCCACCTCGGCCTCGGTGAACTGCGCCGTGACGACCACGTCGCCGGCGCCGGCCAGCGTGATGACGCTGGAGCCGGCCTGGCTGCCGACGCTGCCGTTGACCGCGAGGATCTTGCCGCCGACGGGCGCCGTGATGACGGTGCCGGCGAGCTTGGCGTTGGCCTGGGTCAGGGAGAGCCGGGCGTTGTTGAGCCGCTGCTGGGCGTTCATCAGGTTGTCGCTGGTCGACTGGATCTGGTTGGACCGGTTCTGCGCGGCGTTCTGGGTGCCGGAGCCCCCCTGGGTGCCGTTCCCGCCGTTCCCACCGTTCCCGCCGTTCTGCCCGGTGCCGCCCTGCGGGGTGCCCGCTTGCGTGCCGCCGCTCTGTGCGCCACCGCTCTGGGTGCCACCGCCTGGGGTGCCGCCCGTGGTGCCGCCGGCGGCGCGGGAGGTGGCGGTCGACGGCGTCGGGTTCGCCGTCGGCAAGGCGAGCGCGGCATCGTGCGCCTGCTGGGCGCGGTCCAGCGAGTCCTGGGCGCTGGAGACGTTCTGCGAGGCCTGGTCGACCGCGTCCTGCGCGGACGAGGCGTCGATCTTCGCGAGCACCGCCCCGGCGGCGACCACGTCGCCGGCCTTGACGTTGAGCTCGGTGAGCGTGCCGTTCGACGTGAAGCCGAGGCTGCGGCTCGCCAGCGCCTGCACCGTGCCCGAGGCGGACACCGTGGTACTCACCTGACCACGCGTCACCTTCACGGTGCTGACCTTCACCGGAGCCGGCTTGTCGTCGCCGGTCAGCACGACCGCCGTCACGGCCGCGGCCGCGAGCACGGCGGCGCCTCCGGCCAGCCACCACACCTTCATGGGTCAGTAGTTCAGCCGGTTCTCCTCCCGGCTACCTTGGCCGGACCTCAAAGTTCCCTGAGAGCCGCGGGCCGGGTGGACGGCCGGGCAATTCGCCGCATACCCCAGCGGATCACCCCGCCGGTTGTGAGGCAATTTTGAGGTTCGGTCGACTTCGCGTCGAGGTTGGCGCCGTTCCATCACACGAGTGATGAACAAGCGGATCAGTGGCGCCGCGCTCGCGCTCGCCGCGGTGGCCCTCTTCGCCGCCGCCTGCGGCTCCTCCGACGACAAGGCTCCGGCCGCCGCGGGCGAGTCCGGCGGCAGCGACTACGCGTCGTGCCTGCGCAACAACGGCATCGACCTCCCGCAGTTCAACGCGTCGAACCGCCCGACGGCCCGCCCGTCCGGCTTCCCGACCAACCGCCCCTCCGGCGAGCCCCGCCCGTCGGGCGGCGGCTTCCGCGGTGGCGGCCCCGGCGGCTTCTTCGGCACGGCCGCCCCGAACGGCGTCGATCAGCAGACCTGGGAGAAGGCGCAGAAGGCGTGCGAGGCGCTGCGCCCGACGGCGTTCCCGGGCGGCGGCAACGGCAACGGCGGCGGGGGTGGTCGCGAGGCGGCGTACCGCAACTGCCTCACCGAGCACGGCGTCACCGTGACCGGCCCGACGGACCAGCTGGACACCGCGGACGCGAAGGTCGCCGCGGCGATGCAGGCCTGCGCACCGCTGAAGCCCAGCCCGCGGCCGGCGGCCTCCTGACCCGGCTCTGCTTCGACCGGCCCTCCTGTAGCCCGGGCGTTCGTGCTCTCCGCCGACGCTCGTCTCGGCCGCCCGCCCGGGCGGTCGCCGGACTCGACGGGACCCCTCCGTCGGGTCACTGCGCCCGGCGACCGCCCGGTCGGGCCTTCGGACTCGACGGTCCGCTCCCGGCGGGTCACCGGGAAGCCGGATCGCCGGTGGGCCGTCCGGGCAGGTCGCCGCTCCACCGGCGGCTTGCTCGGGCGGCCCGCACCACACCACGAGCCGCACGACACCTCAAAGGTCCGGACCTCAACGCGACAAGGCGTGGCAGGCTTCACTCGCGGGTGCGTCGGCGTCGCACCCCCTGTGCGCCGGTCTTGCGGCCGCAACCAGGCGTAATCCTGACATCGTGGGAGTGTCGGGACGCCGCGGTCGCGAGATCGGCGCCGGAAATGCGTGTCGGTCCGCGAGGCGGGTCGTTGCCCACGGTATGGAAGCGCTGGACACCTTCTCGCGGACGTTCCTGCCGGCCACGGCGCTGGCGAAGCTGTCGGGCACCACGGTCGCCCGGCACGTCCAGGTGCTGCGCCGCTGCGCCGGGGACCGTGACGCGGTCGCCGTCGTCGCGCGCTGCACCACGCGAGGGCGGCGCCGCAACGTGCTCGCGTGATCGAGCCGGTCCGCCAGACCGTCCGGCACGCCGCGGTGGCTACCCGCCCCGAACTCCGCCTCGCATAGCAGCGCGAGCGATTCCCGAACACGCTCCGAACACTGGACGCGCGCCGCAACCGTCAAAATGGGACGGTGGTGGATCAGGGCAAGGGCCTGGTGCTCGTCGTCGAGGACGAGAAGCCGATCGCCGACCTGCTGCGGATGTACCTCGCCCGCGAAGGCTTCGGCGTGCACGTCGAGCACGACGGCACCGCCGGGCTCGCCGCGGCGCGCAAGCTCCGGCCGGTCGCGTGCGTGCTCGACATCGCGCTGCCCGGCAGAGACGGCATGGACGGCACCGAGATCTGCCGCCGGCTGCGCGAGGCCGGCGACTGGACGCCCGTGCTCTTCCTGACCGCCCGCGACGACGAGGTCGACCGCATCCTCGGCCTGGAGCTCGGCGGCGACGACTACGTGACGAAGCCGTTCAGCCCGCGCGAGCTGGTGTCCAGGGTGAAGGCGGTGCTGCGCCGCACGCAGGGGCCGCCCGACGTGGCGCAGGTGCGCACGGTCGGGCCGATCACGATCGACCCCGCGCGCCGGGAGTGCCGGGTCGACGGCGCGCCGGTGAGCCTGACGTCGACCGAGTTCTCCTTGCTGGCACACCTGATGGGCCGGCCCGGCCGGGTGTTCACGCGCGAGGAGCTGCTGGGCTCGGTATGGGGGTACGCCGCACACAGCGGCACCCGCACCGTCGACGTCCACGTGGCCCAGGTGCGCGGCAAGCTGGGCGGCGCGGCCGCGGTGATCCGCACCGTGCGCGGCGTCGGGTACACCGCCGATGCTTAGGTCGCTCGCCGCCCGCACCGCGCTTGTCACCTGCATCGTGGCGGTGGTGTCGGTCCTGGTCACCGCCGCGGTCGGCATCCCGCTGACCGCGACGCAGGCCAACCGCGACGCCCGCAAGCGGCTCGCCGACGACACCGCGCTCACCGCCGAGCTGATGCGGCCGCGGTTCAACAACACGCCCCGTATCACCGCCGACGAGGAGACGATCGCCAAGCGACTCGGTGCGCGCGGGATCGCGGTGTACCTCATCCACGCCGGTCAGGCCGACCGGGCGGGCCTGCCGGCCGGCACGGTCAAGTCGATCGCGGCCGGGCGCAACGTCGAGGTCCACCTGACCCGGGTCGGCGGCAAGCTCCAGCTCGTGGCCGGGCAGGCGATCGGCCGGGACGGCAACGGGGTCGTGCTCACCGAGCCCCCGCCCGGCGGCATCCTGGCCCGGTTCTTCAGCCAGCTGTGGATCGCCCTGCTGGCGGGCCTCGCCGCCGGGCTGCTCGCCGGGCCGCTGCTGGCCCGGCGGATCTCGAGGCCGATCCGCACCGTCGCCGCAGCGGCGAAGCGGCTCGGCGACGGCGACCGGACCGTCACGCTCTCGCCCGAGGGGCCGACCGAGGTCGCCGAGCTCGCGCATGCGGTCAACGGGCTCACCGCGGCGCTGGCCACGAGCGAGGGGCGGGAGCGGGAGTTCCTGCTGTCGGTGTCGCACGAGCTGCGCACGCCGCTGACCACGATCCGCGGGTACGCCGAGGCGCTCGCCGACGGCGTGGTCGGCGAGGAGGGCGCGCAGCGGGCCGGCAAGACGGTGCTCGACGAGGCCGAGCGGCTCGACCGGCTCATCGCCGACCTGCTCGTGCTGGCCCGGCTCGAGGCGGCCGACCTGCCGATCGAGATGGTCGAGGTGGACCTCACGCAGCTGCTCGCAACGGCCGCGGAGGCGTGGGGCGGGCGGATCGCGGCGGCCGGGCTGGTGCTGCGCACGGAGCTGCCGCCGTTTCCGGTCCCGGTGGTCACGGACCCGGGGCGGATCCGGCAGATCATCGACGGCCTGCTGGAGAACGCACTCCGCGTGGTACCGGCGCAGGCTCCTCTGGTCTTGGCTCTCTACACCGGCCCGTCGGCCGCGTGGCTGGAGGTCCGCGACGGCGGCCCGGGCTTCACCGACGAGGACCTCGCGGTGGCGTTCGAGCGTGGCGCCCTGTCGCGGCGCTACCAGGGCGTCCGCAAGGTGGGCAGCGGCCTCGGACTGGCGCTGGCCGCCCGGCTGTCCCGCCGGCTCGGCGCGCGTATCGACGCCGGCCACGCGCCCGAGGGAGGGGCCAAATTCACGGTGACGTTCCGGTTGAGCGCCATGCCATGATGCATGCCTATGCATACCTGGTGGATGGTCCTGGGGCTCGGCGGCGCCGGCGCGTCGCTGGGCATCCTGCTCGTCCAGGTGCTCTTCTGGCAGCGCCTGCGCCGGGTGGGCACCGATCCGGTGGGTGTCTTCACCCAGGGCGTGGCGCTGCGCTGGGTCGGCGTACCGCTGGCCGCCCTGCACGTGGCGCTGTTCCTGCTCCTGACGCGGCTGGACCAGCCGGGCTGGTGGCTCGGCGGCGTGGTCATGGTGCTGTCGGTCCCGGTGCGCCGGCTGCTCAACCTCAAGGCGATCGCGGTGATCGTGCGCGGGCTCGACTACGAGCACGGCCCCGTCGTCGACCGTGACGGCGCCCAGGTCGACGCGCAGTCCTACTGGCGCCTGGTCCGCAGCTGGTTCCGCCACGAGTACACCGGCCGCGGCGTCGGCGACGTGATCACCATCAAGATCCTCGTCCTGCTGGTCCACCTGTTGTTCTGGCCGCTGGCCGCGGTCGGCGCCCAGGCCTCGCACGTGCTGATGTGCCAGGACCCGGCCGACGCCCTGGGGCACTCGACCGACGGCCACGAGCGCCCGGGCGACGCCTATCGGGCGCTGGGCACGCCTTATGTCAGGTTTGCCGCACGGGAACCGAGGTAATCGGGCCGGTCGGCCCGATTCCGAGGAAGTTGGTCCAATCGTCGTGACGACGGCTCACGAGACGACGCGAACGAAAAGTCCGGCGACCGCGGCCACCGGACTTTTCGGATATTTCACGATTTAACCGCGCAACTCGGCGACGCAGCACTTCACGCTGCCGCCGCCCTTCTTCAGCTCCGTGAGCTCCACCGGCAGCGGCGTGTAGCCCGCCTCCCGCAGCCGCGCCGCGAGCGCCGTAGCCTCGCTGCTCAGCACCACGTTGCGCCCGTCGGACACGAGGTTGAGGCCGAACGCGAGCGCGTCCTCCTCCGTGGCGAGGATCGCCGACGGGAACAGCTGCCGCAGCACGCGGCGCGACGACTCCGAGAACGCGCCCGGGTAGTACACGACGTTCTCGTCGTCCAGCGGCGCGAGCGCCACGTCGAGGTGGTAGAAGCGCGGGTCGACCAAGCGGAGCGAGACCACCGGCCGGCCCAGCGCCTCCTGCGCCTCGGCGTGCGCGGCGACCTCGGTGCGGAAGCCGTGGCCGGCCAGCACCAGCCCGCCGAGCGCCCCGGGCAGGTAGGTGAAGTCGCCCTCGCCCTCGTTGGTCTCGGACGGCGTGACGAACCGCCAGCCGAGCGTGTCGTAGAAGCGGCGGTGCGCGGCGGCCTCGGCCATGCGCTGCGGGTACTTGAACCGCGCGCCGAACACGACGCCGTCGACCGAGAACGCGCCGTTGGCCGCGTAGACCATGTCCGGCAGGCCGATCTCCGGCGTCAGAACGTGGACCTCGTGGCCGAGGCGGACCAGCGTCTCGCGCAGGCCCTCCCACTGCTTCACGGCCAGCTCAGTGTCCACCGGAGTGTTGGTGTCCATCCAGGGATTGATCGCATACTCCACCACGAAGTGCTCGGGTGGCGACATCAGGTACGACCGCGTCACGAGATCAAACGGTAGATACCCTGTGTTTCACAAAACAGCGAGAAAAGTTGCTTTCAAGGAGGGATTCGTTGCGCCTCGACATCATCGACCAGCGAATCATTGCGCTTCTGCAGGAGGACGCCCGTTCATCGTATGCGGAGATCGGCGAGAAGGTGGCGCTGTCCGCCCCGGCGGTGAAGCGACGCGTCGACCGGCTCCGATCCAGCGGAGTGATCCGCGGCTATACGGCCCTCATCGACCCCGGCGCGGTCGGATGGACCACCGAGGCGTTCGTCGAGCTGTTCTGCACCGGCCGCACCTCGCCGCAGCAGATCCGCGCGGCGGCCAAGCGCCACCCGGCGGTCGTCGGGGCGTACACGATCTCCGGCGAGGCCGACGCGCTCGTCCACCTGCGGGCGATGGACATGGCCGGGCTGGAGGAGGCACTGGAGAAGCTGCGCGCCGAGCCGTTCGTGACCTCCACGCGCAGCATGATCGTACTGTCTCGGCTGGTGGAGACCCTCGCACCGCGAATGGCGACGGAACCGGGAACCGCGGCGGCCCCGCCGCCGTCCTAGTGCCATGAACCGCGCCGCCGTCACGCTGAGCGCCGCCTGCCTGGTCCTGGCCGGCTGTACGCCGGGCCCCGCGACCGCCGAGAAGGCGGGCCCCGCCACCCAACCGGCCGGGCCCGCGCCCGCCCTCCGCCTCGTCGCGTACGACTCCTGCGACGACCTGCTCCGCGGCCTGCGGACGGCGACCCAGGAGGCGGTCACGCCGTGGGGGCTGCCGGGCGGCGTCCGCCTGTTCAGCGGCGGTCCGCTCACGAGGGCCGGCGGGCCGGAGGCCGCGGCGGCGCAGGCCGACACCGCGGGTGCGGCCGAGCGCCAGGCGGGCGCCGACCAGGCGTACTCCGGCACCAACACCCACGAGGCCGGCGTCGACGAGCCGGACATGGTCAAGACCGACGGCAGGCGGATCGTCACCATCACCCGCGGCGGCACGCTCACCGTCGTCGACGCCGCCTCGCGCAAGGTCGCCGGCACGCTGGCACTCTCCGGCACCGAGGAACAGCGCAAGGCGGCGGCGAGCGAGCTGCTGCTGTCCGGCGACCGCGCGCTCGTGCTCGGCTACGACTACTCCGACCCGCGGCTCGCCGGGGCGCTCCTGACCCTGGTCGACCTGGCCGGCGCGCCGAAGGTCGTGGGCAGCTACCGCATCGACGGCACGCTCGTCGATGCCCGGCAGGTCGGCAGCGTCGCCCGGGTCGTGATCCGCTCCAGCCCGCAGTTCGACTTTCCCGACTTCGCCAACATCGTGGATGGCGACGGCGACGAAGACGGCCGGCTGGCCGCCAACCGGTCCGTCGTCGCCGCCGCGCCGATCTCGGCCTGGCTGCCCCGGTGGGCCACGGTGGACGCGTCCGGCAAGCGCACCGAGGGCCGGGTCGACTGCGGCGCGGTGAGCCTGCCGGACACGTACTCGGGCACGTCCATGCTCACGATCGCCACCTTCGACCTGGCCGCGGCCGCGCTCGGCACCGGCGACCCGGTCTCGGTCGCGGCCGACGGCGGCTTCGTCTACGCCAACGGCCCCAGCCTGTACATCGCCAACGACGAGCGCTGGCGTACGGTCTCGCCGATGATGGCCGTGCGGGCCGGCGGCACCCCGGTGGCGCAGCGCACCCAGCTGTTCAAGTTCGCGATCGGGGGCGCCGCGCGGCCGCGGTACGTCGCCGCCGGCGAGGTGCCCGGCTGGCTGCTCAACCAGTACTCACTGTCGGAGTGGGACGGCCGCCTGCGGGTGGCGACGACCGGCAACGACGCATCGACCGTCTACGTGCTGGAGCAGCGCGGGGGCGCGCTCGCCGAGGCGGGCCGGGTCGGCGGGCTAGGCAAGGGCGAGCGCATCTACTCCGTACGCTTCATCGGCACCGCGGGCTACGTGGTCACATTCCGCCAGACCGACCCGCTCTACACGCTCGATCTCTCCGACCCGGCCCGGCCCCGCGCCGTCGGCGAACTGAAGATCACCGGCTACTCGGCGTATCTGCATCCGGCGGGCGGCGGCCGGCTCATCGGCGTCGGGCAGGAGGCCAACGAGAAGGGCCGCGTGCAGGGCCTGCAGGTGTCGCTCTTCGACGTGCACGACATGGCCGCCCCCGCCCGCCTGGCGCAGTTCCAGGTCCCGGGCGCGTCGTCACCCGCCGAGTTCGACCCGCACGCGTTCCTCTACTGGCCGGCGTCGGGCCTGCTCGTCGTGCCGACGTATGCCGGCGGGGGGCCGAAGGCCCTGGTCCTGACCGTGGCCGACCGGTCGCTCGCACAGGCGGGCGCCATCACCCATCCGGTTCAGCAGTCCGGGATCCAGCGCTCGCTCGTCATCGGCGGCACCCTGTGGACCCTGTCCGACCAGGGCCTGCAGGCGAACGACCTGGCGACGCTCGCCCAGCAGGCGTGGATCGCGTTCTCCTAGAGGTACATCCCGGTGCGCTCGCTGTCGCCGCTGATGGCCTGCTTCGGCTTGTCGCCCTCGCCGAAGAACCGCTTGCCGCCGAACTCGCCGTGCAGCCGGTCGTCGAGCTCGTCGGCCAGCCCGGTCATCACCTGCACCGCGAGCATGAGGTGTGTGGCCTGGAAGTCGCGCCCGAACACCGGGACGCTGGCCCAGACGGTGTCGTTGGTGCAGTACAGCCGGCCGATCGGCATCCGGTTGGTCAGCTCGGACAGCTTCACGTAAAGCCGCTCGGTCGGCTCGACCTCGGTGAGGATCGGCGAGAACACGTCGACCAGCGGCGGGTTGTCGCGCACGCGGACGAACACCATCGCCGAGCCGGACCGGATGCCGATGTCCCCGTCGGGGTCGATCGGCAGCTCCTCGGGCGTGGTCTTCATCAGCCGGGCGACGACGGTGGTGACCTTGTCGTACAGCGGGAGGTCCTCGGTCTCCGCCGCGATCTCGGCGAGGGCGCTGCCCGCCCCCGGCCGGACCACGTCGACGACCCCGTCCCCGTCGGCATCGACCAGCGACGCGAGCGACCGCGCGACCCCGAGCGACGGCACCGGGGCGACCCGCCCCTCGCCGTCGTGCGCCAGGTAAGTGAGGAACGCCGGGTGCGGCGCACCGTAGATGTCCCGCAGCGTGCGGGTGATCAGGCGGCTCAGCTGCGCCGAGTCGCTCTTGCCGACCCGCAGCCCGAACGACTCCCCCGACCCGGCCACGACCCCCGGCGGCGACCAGCCGAGCGCCACGATCTCCGCGATGACGGTGCGGTCGAGCCGATACGCGGCGGGCAGGTCCGCGTTGCTCACCGCGGTCGCCGCGAGCTGGTCGCCGTCCTCGCCGGTCACCTGGATCGAGTACACCGCATCGCCGGTGCCCGAGGCCGTGGGGTCCAGGGTCAGGTCGAGCGTGGTGCCGGCCGACAGGTCGCGCAGCCCGTCCACCAGGTGCCGCGCGAAGTCCCGCCACGCCTCGGCGACCTTCTCCTTGAGGTTGCCGCCCGCGGGGTCCTCGTCGTCGAACAGCGCGTTCTCAAACGACGCGGCGTCGTCCCGCTCACCAGCCATGATCGCCTCCCTATCCCCCGCCCTCACCCTATCCAGAGGCGATCGCTCACTCGGAACGGGTGGCCAACCGGCTCAGCTCCTCCCGCATACGCTGCAGGTCCGCCCCACGCCCCACGGCCACCCCCAGCAGGAACGCCGTCAGCGGCGCCCCCGGCCGGGCAACGTTGTGCGCCACGTCCCGGGCGAGGTCGAGCACCTCCGCCCGAGCCGCCGCGTCGGGCGCCTCGACCCCGAGCACGCTTGCGGCCTCGACCAACCACCGCTCCAGCACGTCGTCACTCACCCGCACTCATCCTTCGCAGATCCTCCTCGGTATCGCAGTCGAAGTAGGGCGGCCGCGGCCGCTCCCACAGCACTTCGCGCACATCGAGCCCCGCGAAGAGCGCGCGCAGCGAGGCCCCCTCCACGACGCCGTGCCGGGCGATCGCCTCCGCCAGGGCCGGGGTCCGCCAGACCCCGCACAGCAGCTGCCGCCGCCCCTCCCCGTCGAGGAACATCGCCCCGTCGACGCCGCCCTCGTCCACGGCCCGCACCAGCACCTCGAGGCTCTCGCCCGTGAGCAGCGGCAGATCCGCCGCGAGCAGGGCCACCAACCGGGGGGCGGCCCGATCGCGCCGAGGTGGCACGGGGCGCGCCAGGACGCCGAGCTCCGCGAGTCCGGCAGCGGCCGCGGCGACGGGCCCGCCCCCGGCCGGCTCCTCCCGCACGACTCGGACGTCACCGGGCAGCCCCTCCCGCCCCGGCCCCACGACGACCCGGGGCGCCGCGCCCACCTCGGTCACCGCGGCCAGCACGCGGTGGAGCATCGGCACCCCGCCGACGGCCACCATCGGCTTGTCCCGGCCACCGAGCCGCCGCGCCCGCCCACCCGCGAGAATCACCGCCGCGAGCCGCGCGGGCGCCGGATCCAGGTGGCCGTCGCGCATAGGCAGAACCTACCGTCGAGCGAGAACCGAAACACGCTCCGGCAGAAGGGCGGCACCATGGGCCGCGTCACGCAACGCCGCACCATCGTCCGCGTCACCATCGCCCCGGCCACCCCGCCCCTCGCTACGCCAGCACCGCACACCGAACAAGCCACAACGCCCGACAAAACGGACGCAACACCCGGCCAAGCGCAGTCCGAAGCGCACGGCGCAACGTCAGCCGGGCAGGCCGGGACGACGCAGGCGGGGCACGGTGGGACGCACGCGGTGGTTGTGGAGGCGCGGATCGGGCCCGACTCGCTCGCTGCCGAGGAGCCGCTCGAGATCCGCGTCGGGGGTCCGCTCGCGGTCACCATGCGCACGCCCGGGGACGACCTTGACCTGGCCATCGGCTTTCTGCTCACCGAGGGTGTCATCCGGCGGACCTCGGACGTGCTCACGGCCAAGCTGTGCTCCGGCGACGAGGAGCCCAACTCGTACAACGTTGTGGACGTCAGGCTCGACCCCAGCGTGCCGGCGCCGGACGCCGGGCCGGCGGCCCGGAACTTCTACACCACCTCCTCCTGCGGGGTCTGCGGCAAGGCGAGCATCGAGGCGGTGCGCACCCGGTCGGCGTTCGACGTCGCCGCCGACCCGGTCACCGTGGCGCCCGCCGTGCTCGCCGCGCTGCCCGACGCCCTGCGCCGCAGGCAGCGCGCGTTTGAGACGACCGGCGGGCTCCACGCGGCGGGCCTGTTCACCGCGGGCGGCGAGCTGGTTTGCCTGCGCGAGGACGTGGGCCGGCACAACGCGGTCGACAAGGTCGTCGGCTGGGCGGTGCGCCAGGAGCGCCTCCCCCTCGCCGGCCACGTGCTGATGGTGAGCGGCCGGGCCAGCTTCGAGCTCTGCCAGAAAGCGTGGATGGCCGGCATCCCGGTGCTCGCCGCCGTCTCGGCGCCGAGCACGCTCGCCGTCGACCTGGCGACCGAGGCCGGCCTCACCCTGGTCGGCTTCCTGCGCGGCCCGACGTTCAACGTCTACTCCGGCGCGCATCGCGTGCAGGGCGTCCCGGCTGCCCCGCCCGCCCGGCTCCTCCCGGCGGCCCGCCCCGCTCCGGCCCGTTGAGCCGCTCCGAGGCGTTTCCCGGCCCGCAGTCCCCGGCCGGTCCCGATCCCGGACCGGCGTCCGGGCCCGGCGCCTGACGGCGGTCGGGAGCGGCGCGGCGCGGGCGGGTCGGCAGGGTGCCGCGGCCCGGGCGGGTCGCGGCGCGGCGCGGCCTCCCCGGCGGGCGGCGCCGGCGGCGAGCCCCCGAGATGGCCGGCACCTGGGCCGGGGACAGGCCGCGGCCCAGGATCTCCGCCATCAGGCCGGCGGCGGAGTAGTCCGGGTCGGCGTCCAGCGCCCGGTCGAGCGCGATCGACGCGTGCAGGCCGTTGCCGTCGCGCCAGCTCAGGTAGGACAACAGCGTCGCCGCCGGCGCCACCGAGCACGGCTCGCAGCGGCGCACCAGGTCGGTCCACAGCAGGCGGTGGTGCTCCGCGCCGGCGCCCCCGCGGCGCACGTCCCGGTCGAGGCGCTCCCAGGCGCGGTCGCGGAAGGCGACCACGTGCAGCAGGACCTGCAGCCACGCCACCTCGTCGTCGGTCAGCCGGCGGCCCGCGGCGTAGCGGGCGAGCGCCGCTTCGAGCGCGGCCCGGCCCGCGGCCACCACGACCGCACGGACCGCGGCGGCGTCGCGGCCGGTGACCAGGCGCAGGATGCGCAGGTTGGCGCGGTTGCCCGCCTCCTCCATGGCCGCGAGCGCCGGGCCGGTCGGACCCGCGAACCGGGCCGCCATCGCATCGCGGTCGGGCAGCGCGACGAGCCCGGCGAGCGTGGCCTCGGCGGCGACGATCGACGTCTCGGGGTCGAACGGGCGACCCTCCGGCGGGCAGCAGCCCGGCGCGTCGCACAGCAGCGACCAGTAGCGGCCGTCGTGCGTGCGCAGCATGTCGAGGATGGCGATGCCGCGGCCGGCCAGCGCGGCGCCGACCGCTCGCAGGAACGGCTCCGCCCGGCCGGGTGGCCCGTATCCGATCAGCAGGGCGCCTTCGATGCCGTTTCGGCGGAAGAGGCGGGCGTAGTGCTCGGCCAGGACAGCGCCCGCGTCGCCGTCGTCGGGCAGGTCGCCGCGCAGCTGCAGGTGCAGCCCCGAGCCGCGCAGGCCGAGGGCGACAAGGCTGTCTGAGGGGTGGAAGCCCATGAGATAGGGCATGGCCGAGAGGAGTTCGGCGGGGCCGCGCAGGCGCATTGGGGAAGCCATGCACATGAGCCTGGCGCCGATCCGGCCGCGGGTGAACGACGGTTTTCGGCTGTGGATAACCTCGAAAATCCATCCACAGCCCTGGCGGGAACAGCGGCGAGCTGCTAACCGTCAGTACCGGAACCGAAGATCATGCAGGTCGATACCGTCCTGCCAGACCGAACCCTTACGCCTGAGATCGATCGCCAGGGTCACCCGGGACAGCGCGTCATACCCCGCCGCATGCAAGCACCGGATCGCGTCCCGGTTGCGCGCCGCCGGCGAGATGCTCAACTGCCCGAGTCCCCGCCGCCGGGCCTGATCGGCCACGTGCGACAGCAGCGCCCGCCCGATCCCCTCGCCGCGCCGCGCCGACGCGACGACCAGCGGCTCCACCTGCCCGCCGCGCCCGTCCAGCAGCAACCCCACCATGCCCACCACGAGGTGGGCGGCGTCCACGGCCACCCACATCCCGGACAGGTCGAGCCGCGTGAGGTACTCCTCGAACGCCGCCCCCGAGTCGTCGTTCGACGTCGCCCCGTAGAGCCCGGCGTCCGCCGCGGTCATCTCCGCCCACAGTTGGCGGCACTCCCGATGGTCGGTCGGGCGGTACGCCCGGATCGTGAGCGCCGACGCCTCGGTGGCCTGCGACACCTGAGAGGTCATAACCCATAGTTACCCCGTCGGCCCCCACCACGACACCCACATCGCAGGATTGCTACCGGGCCCGATTCGCAACTTTTTGCTGGATCGCGCACTGAAGAGCATGAAGTTTCGGCCACACCCAACCGGGCGTTAACATGAAAAACGGCTCGCAGCTACGACGAAGGGACGGCCGGTCGGGGCCGTCCCTTCGCTGTTAGCCATGCGGTTCAGCATCACTCCGAGCCGACGGGCCGGAGATCCCGGT
Source organism: Dactylosporangium sp. NPDC048998 (assembly GCF_043197855.1). Classification (NCBI taxonomy): domain Bacteria; kingdom Bacillati; phylum Actinomycetota; class Actinomycetes; order Micromonosporales; family Micromonosporaceae; genus Dactylosporangium; species Dactylosporangium sp. NPDC048998. The sequence continues at coordinate 337,421 of NZ_JBICTV010000004.1, read as the reverse complement.
TACGGAAGGCGGAACTCGCCGTCCTCGTCGACCGCGGCGAGGAAGGTGTCCCATTCCGCGCGGGTGAAACGCACCAGACCCGCGTCCGGGGCGTTGGAGTTGCGGACCTCGACGACGCCGTCGACGAACCGCGCCTCGACGCACTGTCCGTTGTTACCGCTCCGGGTGGGCTTGTGCCACCGCTCGTTCAGCGCAGCCATCTGCGCACTCCTTCGGGGTCAGGGCCGGGCTCAGTGCGCAGAATCCTCGATCATTTTGATCGACTCCAACGGGCTGAGCGCGGCAGCTCGCAGATTCTCGAACACGTCGTGATACCGCTGGACGTCGTCGGCTTCCGGGTAGATGTCGCCGGCCATGGCCTCGGCATATACGACGCTTGGTGCATCTTGGAACCTGAGGATCGCGAAGGATCCAGCCATGCCGGCATATGCCCCTCCGGAGAAGGGCAGGATCTGGACCGTCACGTTCCTCGCCCGGCCCATGTCGGCCAGGTGCTTGAGCTGCGACCGCATGACGTCGGGTCCGCCGATGCTGCGCCGGATGACGCTTTCGTCGAGGACCGCGATGAGCTGCAATGGCTGGCTGGGGCGGGTGAGCAGGTTCTGCCGCTCGCGGCGCGCCTTGACGTGCGCCTCCACGGCGTCCTCGGACTCCCCGGGCGAGGCGGCGAGCAGCGCCCGCGTGTACTCCTCGGTCTGGAGCATGCCGGGCACCACGAGCGCCTCGTAGTCGCGCATCTCGATGGCGTTGTACTCCAGCCCGATGTATCGGGAGTAGCTCGCCGGAAGGTCGCCGTAGCGGGCGAACCAGCCGCGCGTCTTTCCTTCTTTCGCCAGGATGACCAATGTGTCGATCAGTTCCTGATCATGGACCTCGTAAATCTCGAGGAGGCGCTCCAGCGTGCTGCGCCGGATCCCGACCTTCCCGCCTTCCATCCTGCTGATGGTGCTGGGGGAGCAATCCAGTTGCAGCCCGACGTCCTCAGTGGTGAGCCGCACGCGCTCGCGCAACTCGCGCAGTTGCTTACCCAACTGGAATCTAGGGAACGTGGGGCTGTGGGCGCTGGACACCGCTCACCTCCATTACTCAGGACGAGTGTGTCCGTTACCGGGTTGGTGCGCAAGCGTCCCCAGCGTCTGAGCGAAAGGCTTGCTCTACTCAACTTCACCGCGGCGTATTGCCGCCCGAAACCTGCACGTGCATTCTGGACGCGTCAGATCGCTCCCGGTCGGAGGGAGATCAGTGGTGTTCGAGGACGACACGCTCCTGCTCGAAGGCGCACCACGACTCTTCGGCATTGTCGCCGATCCACTCGACGACGACCACCCGCAGGTCGTCGCATGGGGCCACGAACTGCCCGATCAGGCCGTCCTCACCTGGCGCCTCGGCAACGGCAAGACCGAGGTGGCCGTGTTCCGATCGGCCGAGGCGGCACTCGCCACGGCGCAGCAGCTCTACAACGCCCGCCTGCTCTGGACCGCACCCGCGGCACAGGGCTTCTGAGGGGCATCAATGGCCATCATCTACGACCACGCGGTCACGGACGCGCGGCGCCGCGTCGAACGGCACCGGCCCGTTCGCGGCCGGCACGTCACGGCCTGCGCGGCGGGGTGCGCGCAGTGGCCCTGCAAGCCGTTCTCGACCGCATGGGCGGTCGTCACGCACAACTCCAACACGCGAGCCGGACGGTAGCCCCGAAGCGCCGGATCGGCCGACCGGAAATGACCGATCGACCGACCGCGATGGATACCGTATCTCCGAGGCAACGGGCCTTCGCCAGGCGACCGCGGACGACTCTTCCGTGCCCCGCAGCCCGCTGTCCCAGCCCGGCCAGGCCCGATCCTGCATCGGCGTCCCCGGTGGCGACATCTCCACGACCGCCGGCGGCGAGGACTGTGCGCGACGGGGCGGCCCACTCACGGTACCGCCGCCGGATCCACCGCCCGTCCCGCCGGAAAGCCGGGGAGTCACCCGCGGGCGGACCGGGCTGCGGATCGGCGACGACGGGCGACCGGATGGACGACGCGCTGTCCAGCGTCGCGCTGCCGGCCGCCACGACGATCATCGTCGGCAGCGAGGTCAGCAGCACCAGCAGCGCGGAGATCAGCAGGGGCCGCCGGTTGGGCGAGAACGGCCGATGGTTGCGCACGTCCGATGACAACGGGGCTCCAGACAAAAGAGAAGGCATCCGGACTAACGCGACGTAACCGCAAGAAGATCTGCCCGACTTAGGGGATTTTTCGGGATTAGCGCCTCGATGAGTCGGGACTCCATGGTGTCGATCGACGCGCCTTCTGCGATGCTGGACACACACCGGCAACGGGGCCGTAGCCTCCGCATACCCTGCGAGGCAGAGCCCGGGGCCGGCTCCCGGGCATGATCACGGTCATGCCCAACCGCGACGCGCCGACCCCACCGGGTCGCCGCGTGGCAGCCACCCCCGCTGCGCGGCAGGGTCACCCCCGCTGCCGACGCGAGAGACAACAGGGAGATACGGATGGCGAAGGGCGAAGTGAAGGCCCGGACGCACACGAAACGGGCCACGCCTGAACCCGCGTTCGTGCAGCTGCTCACCCCAGAGGGCGATCGTGTCGAACACCCCGACTACACGGTCGACTTCACCGACGAGGAGTACCGCTCGCTCTACCACGACCTCGTCGTGGTCCGGAAGCTCGATGCCGAGGCGACCGCCCTGCAGCGCCAGGGCGAGCTGGGCATCTGGGCCAGCCTGCTCGGCCAGGAGGCGGCCCAGGTGGGCTCGGGCCGGGCGCTGCGAGCGCAGGACATGGCATTCCCGACATACCGCGAACACGGCGTCCTCTACTGCCGCGGCATCGACCCGATCATGCCGCTGAGCCTCTTCCGCGGGGTCGACCAGGGCGCCTGGGACCCCAACGAGTTCAAGTTCAACATGTACACGATCGTCATCGGCGCGCAGACGCTGCACGCGACCGGCTATGCGATGGGCGTGGTCAAGGACGGCAAGGTCGGCTCCGACGACGGCGAGGCCGTGATCGCGTACTTCGGCGACGGCGCCACCAGCCAGGGCGACGTCAACGAGGCGTTCATCTGGGCGTCGGTGTTCAACGCGCCGCTGGTGTTCTTCTGCCAGAACAACCAGTACGCGATCTCCGAGCCCCTGGAGCGCCAGACCCGCGTGCCGCTCTACCACCGGGCCAGCGGCTTCGGCTTCCCCGGCCTGCGCGTCGACGGCAACGACGTGCTCGCCTGCTACGCGGTCACGCGCAAGGCGCTCGACGACGCCCGGCACGGCCAGGGCCCGTCGCTCATCGAGGCGTACACCTACCGCATGGGCGCGCACACCACCTCCGACGACCCGACCCGCTACCGCATCGCCAGCGAGGTCGAGGCCTGGCAGGCCAAGGACCCGATCAAGCGGCTCCGCGCGTTCCTGACCAAGCAGGGCATGGCGACGGACGACTACTTCGACGCCATCGACGAGGAGGCCCGCGTGGCCGCCGTGAGCCTGCGCGAGCGGGTGCTCGACATGCCCAACCCCGATCCCATGACGCTGTTCGACCACGTGTACCCGCACGGCTCCCCCGAGCTCGCGGAGCAGAAGGAACAGTTCGCCAAGTACCTTGCTTCGTTCGAGGGGAGTGGTCACTGATGGCCGCCGCGGAGAACCTGACCCTCGGCAAGGCGCTCAACACCGGCCTGCGCCGGGCGATGGAGCGCGACCCGAAGGTGCTCATCATGGGCGAGGACGTCGGCAAGCTCGGCGGCGTCTTCCGCATCACCGACGGACTGCAGAAGGACTTCGGCGACGATCGGGTCATCGACACCCCGCTGGCCGAGTCCGGCATCGTCGGCACCGCGGTCGGCCTCGCCATCCGCGGATACCGGCCGGTCTGCGAGATCCAGTTCGACGGCTTCGTGTACCCCGCGTACGACCAGATCGTGTCGCAGGTGGCGAAGCTGCACTATCGCTCGCAGGGCAAGGTCAGCCTGCCGATCGTCATCCGGATCCCATTCGGCGGCGGCATCGGCGCCGTCGAGCACCACTCCGAGTCGCCGGAGGCCTACTTCGCACACACGGCCGGCCTCAAGGTCGTCTCGTGCGCCAACCCCGACGACGCGTACTGGATGATCCAGCAGTCGATCGAGTCCGACGACCCGATCATCTTCCTGGAGCCCAAGCGCCGCTACTGGGAGAAGGGCCCGGTCAACGTCGACAGCGCGAGCCTGCCGCTGCACGCCTCCCGCGTCGCCCGGCCCGGCACCGACGTCACCGTGCTCGCCTACGGCCCGATGGTGCGCACCGCGCTCGACGCGGCCACCGCCGCCGCGGAGGACGGCCGCTCGCTGGAGGTCATCGACCTGCGCACGCTGTCGCCGCTGGACATGCGCCCGGTGTACGACTCGGTGCGCCGCACCGGCCGCGCGGTCGTCGTCCACGAGGCGCCCGGCAACGTGGGCCTCGGCGCCGAGGTCGCGGCCCGGATCACCGAGGAGTGCTTCTACTCCCTCGAGGCCCCGGTCCTGCGCGTCACCGGCTTCGACACGCCCTACCCGGCCGCCCGCATCGAGGAGGAGTACCTCCCCGACCTCGACCGGGTGCTCGACGCCGTCGACCGCTCGTTCGGGTTCTAGGGGGCGCACGGATGACCAGGGTCAAGGAGTTCAACCTGCCCGACCTGGGCGAGGGTCTCACCGAGGGCGAGATCCTCAAGTGGCTGGTCGGCGAGGGCGACACGATCGCGCTCAACCAGCCGATCGTCGAGGTGGAGACCGCGAAGGCCGCGGTCGAGATCCCGGCGAAGTGGGCCGGCAAGGTCACCAAGATCTTCCACCCCGAGGGCACCACGGTCGAGGTCGGCCAGCCGATCATCGCGATCGACACCGACCCGGGCGCGGGCGACCTGCCCGCCCCGTCCGCCGCGTCGCTCGCCGCCGTCGAGGTGGCCGGCGACGCGCCGGTCGAGCCCGGCCTGATCGGTGGTCCCGCCCCGGGCGGCCGCACCGCCGTCCTGGTGGGTTACGGCCCCAGGACGACCGTGGCCAAGCGCCGCCCGCGGGCCGAATCGGCGTCCGCGCCGGTTCAGCAGCCCCCGGCCGTACGGCGTGAGCCGGCCGCACCGGCGCCCGCACCCGCCCCGGAGCCGCGCCCGGCACCGGCCCCGGCGGCGGCGCCGCGCAGCGGGGCCGTCCTGGCCAAGCCGCCGGTGCGCAAGCTGGCCCGGGACCTCGGCATCGACCTGGTCGGCATCGAGGGCACCGGCCCCGGCGGCTCGATCACCCGCGACGACGTGCTGGGCGCGAAGTCGGCCCCGCCCGCCGCCGCGGCGGTGCGCGTCCCCGGCGAGCGCGAGGAGCGCATCCCGGTCAAGGGCGTGCGCAAGCTGACCGCCGAGAACATGGTGGCCAGCGCGTTCACCGCGCCGCACGTGACCGAGTTCCTCACGGTCGACGTCACCCGGTCGATGAAGGCGCTGGAGCGGCTCAAGGGCATGCGCGAGTGGCGGGACGTGCGCGTCTCCCCGCTGCTCATGGTGGCCAAGGCCGTGCTGCTGGCGCTGCGCCGGCACCCGATGGTCAACTCGACGTGGGCGGGCGACGAGATCGTCGTCAAGCACTACGTCAACCTCGGCATCGCCGCCGCCACCCAGCGCGGCCTGATCGTGCCGAACATCAAGGACGCCCAGGAGCTGACCACCCGGGAACTGGCCGACGCCATGACCGCGCTCGTCGGGACGGCCCGGGAGGGCAAGACTCCTCCCGCGGACATGGCCGGCGGCACGTTCACGATCACCAGCGTCGGCATGTTCGGCGTGGACTCCGGGACCCCGATCCTGCCCCCGGGCGAGTCGGCGATCCTGGTCTTCGGCGCCGTACGCGAACAGCCCTGGGTCCACAAGGGCAAGATCAAGGTTCGCCAGGTGACGACGCTGGGCCTGTCCTTCGACCACCGCATCATCGACGGCGAGCTGGGATCCAAGTTCCTGCGCGACGTCGCCGCGTTCCTGGAGGACCCGGAGGGCGCCCTGCTGGCCTGGGGCTGAGCAGGCCAATTCGCCCCCAGTGGCCCCGTGCTCCGGCACGGGGCCACTGTCATATGGCCGACGAACAGGGCGTTTGAGCCGCTCATCAGCCTACGAATCGTCGGCCGGTGTGCCGGATCACCTCATATTCGCTGGATTTGGATCTTCCTGCGGGCGTGTAATGGATGCGAACCAGACACCTCCTTACACCGACCCGCAGGAGCCGACCGTGAACACCTTCCTCGAGCGCTACAAGGCCCGCCGCAACGCCGCCCGCCGCCTGGCCGCCATCGAGCGCGCGATCGCCAAGAGCCCGTCCAGCGCCCTCCGCAACGAACTCCACGCCATGATCAGCCGCGGCTAGTCGTGGGTGTCACCCGAAAGACTTCTTCCGAACCGCCCCGGTCCGCTCCCTCCCCGGACCGGGGCGGTTTTCTATGCGTTGCCCGACCCTGGTTTGCTTGCTCCAACCGACGAACCTCGGTACCGGCTCTGCCATGGCCGTCCCCGGTCGACTACGGTCGCAAGGGTCTGACCAGAAGGGTCTGACCAACAGGAGGCGCGCATGACGTCCGACCAGCAGCACCCGTCCGAGCAGCCGGACGAGAGTGCGGCGAGCACGCCGCCGGTCGGCAGGGCGCCGGCCGTCCGCGCGAAGGCGTCGGTCCCCGTCCCGTCCTCACCCGCCCCGGCCCAGCCCCAGCCCGCGACGCCGGAGGCCGGCGCCGACGACCCGTCCACCCGCCCCGGCCCGTTCCCACCGGCCGGCCCGCTGCCGCCCCGCGTGCCGCAGATGCCCCCGAGCGCACCCACCTCGGGCGCGGGCGCGTCGGGCAAGGCCTCCGTGCCCGGCCAGTACGGCCAGGCGCCGCCCCCGGGCCCGGTCGGCAGTTTCCCCGGCTTCACCCCGGCGGCCCCCGCCGCCCCGCCACCGCCCGCCCCGGAGCCGAGCCCCTGGGGCGCCCCGCCCGCCCCGGAGCCCAGCCCCTGGGGCGCCCCGCCCGCGCCGCCCCAGGCCGCACCGTCCTCGGGCGCCGGCGCACCCGGCGCACCGGCCTCGGGCACCGCGCGCGTCCCGATCGGCAGCGCCCGAGTGCCGACCGGCAGCGCCCAGGTCCCGCCCCCCTCCGGCAGCGCCTCGGTCCCCACCGGCTCCGCCCAGGTCCCGAGCGGCAGCGCCCAGATCCCGACGGGCTCCGCCCAGGTCCCCTCCGGCAGCGCCCAGGTCCCGTCGTCCTCCGGTAGCGCCTCGGTTCCGACCGGGTCCGCGCAGGTGCCCGGCCCGGCCGCGCCCGGCGTGCCCACTTCGCCGATCCTCGGCCAGGTCCCGCCGGAGTCCGGCCAGCCGCCCCGCACGTACCAGGCCCGCGCCCAGGTCTCCGTCCCCGGCTCCCCCACCTCGGCCCCGCCCGCCGGCGCGTACCCGTCGTCCGCGCCGCCCGCATCCGGCTCGGCCGGCGTCTACCCGTCGTCGGCCCCGCCCGCATCCGGCTCCGCGGGGGTCTATCCCTCCTCCGCGCCACCCGCGTCCGGCTCGGCCGGGGTCTACCCGTCCTCCGCGCCGCCCGCATCCGGATCCGCCGGCGTCTACCCCTCTTCCACGCCGCCCGCGTCCGGCTCCGCGGGGGTCTACCCGTCCTCCGCGCCGCCCGCGTCCGGGTCGGCCGGGGTCTACCCGTCCTCCGCGCCACCCGCGTCCGGCTCCGCGGGGGTCTACCCGTCCTCCGCGCCTCCGTCGAGCGCGCCGCCGTTCGGCGCGCCGCCCGCCGCCGGGTCGGCGTCCGTCAGCGAGGCCGGCACCGGGATGTACCAGGCGTCCCCGCCGCCGGGCGCGTATCCGGGCTCGGTGCCGCCGGCAACCGGGGCCTACCAGGCCTTCGCGCCGCCTACGACCGCGGCGTCCTACCAGACCTCGGGGCCACCTACGACCGCCTCGGCGTACCAGACCTCGGCGCCGCCCGCGACCGGGGTTTACCAGGCATCGGCACCGAAGTACAGCGACCTGGTCACGATGCCGGTCGAGAACCCGCCGGACGCGCCGCTCGGCGGGGAGGCTCCGCCGCCGACGCCCGAGCCGCCCGCCAAGAGCCGGCGCGGGCTGCTCGTCGGGCTCGCCGTCGTGGTCGCGATATTCCTGATCGCCGTCGCGGGCACGGTTATGGTCGTCAAGCTCAGCAACGCCGGCGGCACCAGCTTCGCGGTCAACTCGTGCGTCAAGCAGGACGGCGAGTCGGCCAAGGGCGCCGACTGCGCCGACAAGGACGCGTTCCGGATCGTCTCGAAGGTCGAAAAGCCGGAGAGCTGCTCGGACGCGAGCCAGCCGTACATCGTGCTGCAGCACAAGGGGCAGAAGGAGCAGGTCCTCTGCCTCCGTCCGGCGAGCCAGAAGTGACCGCCGACTCGCCGCTGCTCAAGGCCCGCGTCCGCGCCCCCGAACTGCGCGGGCGCGGCTGGCTCAACACAAATGGGGAAAATCTCCATTTGTCCGACCTGCGCGGCAAGATCGTCCTGCTGGACTTCTGGACCTTCTGCTGCATCAACTGCCTCCACGTGCTGGACGAGCTGCGGCCGCTGGAGCAGCGCTACGCCGACGTGCTGGTGACGATCGGCGTGCACAGCCCCAAGTTCGAGCACGAGAAGGACGCCGGCGCGCTCGCCGCCGCGGTCGAGCGGTACGGGGTCGACCACCCGGTGCTGGACGACCCTGAGCTCGGGATGTGGCAGCAGTACGCCGCGAAGGCCTGGCCCACCCTCACGGTCATCGACCCCGAGGGGTACGTCGTGGCGAACATGGCCGGCGAGGGCCACGCCGAGGGGCTCGCCCGGCTCGTCGAGGAGCTGATCCGGGTCCACGAGGCCCGCGGGACGCTCCGGCGGGGCGATTCGCCTCATGCGGTACAAAATCCGGATCTGACGCTCCTGAGGTTTCCCGGCAAGGCCCTCGCGCTGCCCGACGGGCATTTCCTGGTCGCCGACTCCACGCATCAGTCGCTGGCCGAGCTCGACGCCGACAACGAGACGCTCGTGCGCCGCATCGGCACCGGCCGGCGCGGCCGCAAGGACGGCACCGAGCCCGAGTTCTCCGAGCCCGGCGGCCTGTGCCTGCTGCCGCCGCACGTCGCCGAGGTCGCCGGGTATGACGTCGTGGTCGCCGACACCGTCAACCACCTGCTGCGCGGCCTGAAGCTCGCCACCGGCGAGGTCACCACCGTCGCCGGCAGCGGCCGGCAGTGGCGCGGCACCGTCGACTTCGACGCGCACGACTCGCTGGCCGTGGACCTCTCCTCGCCGTGGGACGTGGCCTGGTACGACGACCGCGTGGTCGTCGCCATGGCCGGCGTCCACCAGCTGTGGTGGTTCGACCCGGTGAAGCGCACGGCCGGCATGTACGCGGGCACGACCGTCGAGGCGCTCAAGGACGGCCCGCTGCACGAGGTCTGGATGGCCCAGCCGTCCGGCCTGTCCGCCTCGCCCGACGGCCGGCGGCTGTGGATCGCCGACAGCGAGTCCTCGGCGGTGCGCTGGATCGAGGACGGCGAGATGCACACCGCCGCGGGCCAGGGCCTGTTCGACTTCGGGCACGTGGACGGCCCCGCCGACCAGGCGCTGCTGCAGCACCCGCTGGGCGTGCTGGCGCTGGCCGACGGCAGCGTGCTCGTCGCCGACACCTACAACGGGGCGGTGCGCCGCATCGCTGGCGGCCAAGTCTCGACCGTCGTCGATGGCCTGCGCGAGCCGAGCGACGTGGTGCTGACCGCGCAGGGCGACATCGTCGTGGTCGAGTCGGGCGCGCACCGCCTGGTCCGGCTGGGCGCCGGCACCCTGCAGGCGGCCGGGATCGACGTCACCGGCGTGCGGCACCGCACCGAGCGCCCGGCGACGATGCTCGCCCCGGGCGAGGTCGAGCTGGACCTGATCTTCGAGCCCGCGCCGGGCCAGAAGCTCGACGAGTCGTTCGGCCCGTCGACCCGCCTCGAGGTGTCGGCCTCGCCGCCGGAGCTGCTCCTGGAGGGCGCGGGCGTGAGCACGGACCTGCGCCGCCGCCTGGTGCTCTCGGCAGCTGTGGCCGAGGGTGTGCTCCAGGTGGTCGCCCAGGCCGCGACCTGCGACATCGACGCGGAGTTTCCGGCCTGCCACCTGACCCGCCAGGACTGGGGCGTGCCGATCCGCGTCACCGGCGACGGCGCGAGCCGGCTGCCCCTGATCCTGCGCGGCATGGACGCCTGAACAGACGCCTGAGCGGACCCTAGACGAACGGGGCGAGCGCCACGCCGGCCTCGGCCAGCGCGGCGCGCACCGCGAGCGCCATCTCGACCGCGCCCGGGGTGTCGCCGTGCACGCACAGCGACTCGACGGGCATCGGGATGAGCGACCCGTCGACCGCCTCGACCACGCCGTCGACGACCATGCGCACGGCCCGGGCGCTCACCGCGGCGACGTCGGTCACGAGCGCGCCCGGCGACGTGCGCGGGACGAGCCGGCCGTCGCGCTGGTAGGCGCGGTCGGCGAACCCCTCGGCCACGACCCGCAGCCCGCGCTCCGCGGCGTGCCGCGCCAGGACCGAGCCGGGCTGGCACAGCACGGGCAGGCCGCCGGCCTGCTCGGCGGCCGCGACGACCGCGGAAGCGTGGCCCGAGTCGACCGCCGCGGCGTTGTAGAGCGCGCCGTGCGGCTTGACGTAGGCGACCGGCCCGAACGCCGACAGCGCGCCGATCTGGTACAGCAGTTCATCGGCGAGTTCGTCCGGCGGCACCTCGATGCGCCGCCGGCCGAAGCCGACGAGGTCGTGATAGCTCACCTGCGCGCCGACGCGCACGCCGCGCCCGGCCGCGCCCGCGCTGACCCGCCGCATCGTGGACGGGTCACCGGCGTGGAAGCCGCAGGCCACGTTCGCGCTGGTCACGATCGTCAGGAGGGTCTCGTCGTCGCCGAGGCGCCACACGCCCAGGCCCTCGCCGAGGTCACTGTTGAGGTCTACCACGAAATCGAACGGTATCGCCCGGGCGCGCCTGTGCCAGCAGCGGCAGATCGGCGGCATCGACGACCGCGACCACCGGGTATCCGCCGGTGGTCGGATGGTCGGCGAGGAAGACCAGCGGCTGGCCGTCCGCCGGGACCTGCACCGCGCCGAGCACGATGCCCTCGCTCGGCAGTTCCCCGGCGTCCGCGCGGGTCAGGGCCGGACCGGACAGCCGGGCCCCGACCCGGTTGCTCTCGCTCCGGATTCGGTACTCCGTGGAGCCCAGCACCTCGACGTCGGTGAACCGGTCGGCTCGGGGCCCCCACGTGATCCCCAGGACGATCGGCCCGCCGAGCGCGGCCCGGGGGACCACGTCCACGGCGGCCGGTTCGCCGGCGGCGGGGCCGAGCGGCAGCCGGTCGCCGGGGCGGACCACGGGCGGGCCGAGCAGCGACAGCGTGTCGGTGGAGCGGCTGGACAGCACCGGCGCCGGGGCGAGCCCGCCGTCCGCGGCAAGGTACGCCCGCAGGCCCAACACCGCCCGCCCGACCTCGATCCGGTCTCCGGCCCGCACCGGCACCGGCGCGTTCAGCGGCGCCGGCCGCCCGCCCACGCGCAGCGGCGCGGCCGCCCCGGTGAGCGCGACGGTGCCGGCCCGGCACGCGACCGCCGCGAACGGCCCGAGCGTGATCTCCAGCCCGGCCGCGTCCGGCGGGTTGCCGACCAGGCGGTTGCCGAGCAGCAGCGCGGGCCGGTCGAGGGCGCCCGAGCGCGGGACGCCGAGGTGCGCGTACCCGGGCCGGCCGAGGTCCTGCACGGTGGTGAGCGGCCCGGCGACCTCGACCAGCAGGTGCGCGGCGCTCACGCGGCCCGGAACCGGACGGCGCGGCCGGGCGTCAGCAGCGCGGGCGGCCGCCGGTCCACGTCGAACAGCTCGGCGTCGCAGTGCCCGACGATGCGCCAGCCGCCCGGCGACGGGGTCGGGTAGATGCCGGCGAACCCGGCGGCCAGGGCGACCGATCCGGCCGGCACGCGGGTACGCGGGGTGTCCAGCCGCGGCACGTTCCACCGCAGCCCGCCGAGGTAGGCGAAGCCGGGCGCGAAGCCGCAGAACGCGACGGTCAGGTCGGTGCCGGTCAGCTCCTCGATCACGGCCTCGACCGTGGTCCCGGCGTGCTCGGCGACGAACGGCAGGTCGACGCCGTCGAAGCGGACGTCGACGAGGGCGGGGGGTTGATGCGCTGCCGAGGCCGGATCGATCGTCCAGTCGCGCAGCCGGCTCGCCAGCCCGGCGGGGTCGGCCACCCCGTCGAGCAGGACCGTGCGGGCGCCGGGCACGATGTCCATGACCGCCAACCGGCCGGCGGCCCGCTCCGCGTCCAGCGCGGCGAACCAGTCCAGCGGGGTGTCCACCTCGATGAGGAGCGCGTCGGCGCCGACAGGGCGAAGCTGCACTCCGTCACGATAGACGCCCGTATGATACTTACGAGTAACCTACGGTACCGTAACCTGGAGGGCGTGACCGTGAAGACCGAAACCCGCCTGCGCCCGGTCGACCTCGGCAAACCGCGGATGCGCGGCTGGCTGCACGCATACGCGGCCGGTGTCGCCGTCGTGTGCGGGATCGTGCTGTGCTCGCTCGCGGCCGCCCGCCCGGGTTGGGCGCCGTTCGTCAGCTGCGCTGTCTACAGCCTCACCGTGGTCGCCCTGTTCGGCACCAGCGCCCTGTACCACCGCCGCGTGTGGTCGGAGCGCGGCTACACGATCATGCGCCGGCTCGACCACTCGATGATTTTCGTCTTCATCGCCGGCACGTACACCCCGTTCAGCGTCCTGCTCCTGTCCGGAAACACCCGCGTGGCGATCCTGGCCACGGTCTGGAGCGGCGCCGTGCTGGGCGTGACCATGAAGCTGCTCGCGACGGCGATGAGCAAGCGCCGGTGGCTCTCCGCGCCGTTGTACATCGCGCTGGGCTGGGTCGCGGTGGCCGTACTGCCGGACATCCTGCACACGGGCGGCGTGACGGCGCTGGTGCTGACTCTGGCGGGCGGCGCGTTCTACACGGTGGGGGCGGTCTTCTACGCGCTGCGCCGCCCCAACCCGTGGCCGACGGTCTTCGGCCACCACGAGTTCTTCCACGCGTGCACACTGGTCGCCGCGATCTGCCACCACATCGCGATCTATTTCGCCCTGTACGCCCGCTGACGAAAATCCGGACGCCTTCGGCATCCGGATTTTTCGGACTTATCACGATTTAACAAGTCGTCTGGTGGCTGGGCGTCATTGCCCGGTTCAGTAGCGGCGCGTGCGGCGCTCGATGACCTCGTCCGCGGACGGCGGGATCGCGGTGCCGTCGACCGGCGGCGGGGGCGGCGCGGCGGTCACGACCGTGCGTCGGCGCGAGTTCCAGAAGTACAAGGTCAGGACTAGGCCGACAAACCCGGCAATCTGGAGGATCCAGCCGATCGTGTCGAGGTTGAACGGCCCGACATCCGTGTCCTTCAGCCCGAACGTCAGGACCGCGCCGACGACGATCAGAAGAATGCTTCCGCCGATACCCATCGAAGGCCTCCCGAGGCTGTCTGTGGGTTGCTGTCTGTTCGTGGGTACCCACGCGCGTCATTCTTCAATCGGGCAGGCTTGTTCCCATGACCGTGCGCACGCTCATCCTGCTCCGGCACGCCAAGGCGGCGAACCCGGACGACTACGCCACCGACATCGAGCGTCCCCTCACCGCGCGCGGGCACCGCGACGCCGCCGCGGCCGGGCACTGGCTGCGCAAGGCCGGCCTGGCGCCCGACGCCGTGCTGTGCTCGACCGCGGTACGCACCCGGCAGACCCTCGACGAGCTGCGCCTGGCCGGCGAGGTCCCGGTGACGTACGAGCACCGCATCTACGTCGGCCCGTCGGACGACACGCTCGACCTGATCCGGCACGTGGACGTGACGGTCGCAATCCTGCTGCTCGTCGGCCACAATCCCACTATTTCCGATTTATCCGACATGCTGGCGCCGCGCGCGCTCACCGACGGCGGGCTGGCCACCTCGGGCATCGCGGTGCACCGCTTCAAGGGTTCCTGGCGCGATCTGGAGTCCGCCGGGCTCACCGACGAGCACACGGCCCGCGGCTGACAGCGCGAAAAGGGGGGAGGGCGCCATTGCCCTCCCCCTTGGTCAGCGGTACGACCTAGAAGGCCGTCTCGTCCAGCTGCATCGCGTCGAGCGTGGTGGACTCGATCACGCGGCGGTCGGCGCCGATGCGCGGCAGCACCTCGTGCGCGAAGAACTTCGCCGCCGCGACCTTGCCCTCGTAGAAGGCCTTGTCCGCGGGCGACACGTCGCCGGCGAGGGCCTTGAGCGCCACCTCGGCCTGCCGCTGCAGCAGCCAGCCGACCAAGACGTCGCCGAGGCCGAGCAGGAACCGCCGCGAGTTGAGGCCGACCTTGTACAGCGCCTGCGGGTCGCCGGACTGCGCCTCGCCGAGCCAGCCGGTGAAGATGCCCAGGATCTGCTGTACCTCCGCGAGGGCCTTGCCCAGCGCGACCCGCTCGACCTTCAGCTGCCCGTTGCCGCCCTCGGCCTCCAGGAACTGCTGGATCTCGCCGGCGACGGTGAGCAGCGCCTTGCCCTGGTCCTTCACGATCTTGCGGAAGACGAGGTCGAGGCTCTGGATCGCGGTCGTGCCCTCGTACAGCGTGTCGATCTTCGAGTCGCGCACGTACTGCTCGAGCGGGTAGTCCTGCAGGAAGCCCGAGCCGCCGAAGGTCTGCAGCGACTCGTGGCCGAGCAGCTCGTACGCCCGCTCCGAGCCGACACCCTTGACCAGCGGGAGCAGCAGGTCGTTGACCCGCTTGGCGATCTTCGCGGCCTTCTCGGCGCCCGACGCCTCGGCCAGCGCCACCTTGTCCTGCCAGGTCGCCGTGTAGCAGACCAGGGCGCGCAGGCCCTCGGCATACGACTTCTGGATCAGCAGCGACCGGCGCACGTCCGGGTGGTTGATGATCGCGACCCGGGGGGCGGCCTTGTCGTTGCTGGTCAGGTCGGCGCCCTGGACGCGACTCTTGGCGTAGTCGAGCGCGTTGAGGTAGCCGGTCGACAGCGTCGCGATGGCCTTGGTGCCGACCATCATCCGGGCGTACTCGATGATGAGGAACATCTGCCGGATGCCCTCGTGCACATCGCCGAGCAGCCAGCCCTTTGCCGGCACGCCGTGCCCGCCGAAGGTGATCTCGCACGTGGTGGAGACCTTGAGGCCCATCTTGTGCTCGACGTTGGTCACGAACGCGCCATTGCGGTCCTTGAGCTCGCCGGTCTCGGCGTCGAAGTGGAACTTCGGCACCACGAAGAGCGAAAGGCCCTTGGTGCCGGGGCCGCCGGCACCGGGCGTGTCGACCGGCCGCGCCAGGACGTAGTGGACGATGTTCTCGGCCAGGTCGTGCTCGCCGCTGGTGATGAAGCGCTTGACGCCCTCGATGTGCCAGGAGCCGTCGGGCTGCGGGATCGCCCTGGTGCGGCCCGCGCCGACGTCCGAGCCCGCGTCCGGCTCGGTCAGCACCATCGTGGAGCCCCACTGCCTGTCGACGAAGAGCTTGGCCCACCGCTTCTGCTCCTCGGTGCCCTCGATCCGCAGCGTGTTGGCGAAGGAGGGGCCGGAGGCGTACATCCAGATGGGCGCGTTGGACCCGAGCACCAGCTCGGCGATGGACCACCACAGCGCGCGCGGCGCCGCGGTCCCGTCGAGCTCGGCCGGCAGGTCCAGCCGCCAGAACTCGGCGTCCATGAACGCCCGGTAGGACTTGCGGAACGACTCGGGCATCCGCACCGAGTGCGTGGCCGGGTCGAAGACGGGCGGGTTGCGGTCGCCGTCGGTGTAGCTGGCCGCGAGGTCCTCGCGCGCCATGCGGTCGACCTCGCCGAGGATGCTGCGGGCGGTGTCCACGTCGATGTCGCCGTAGGGGCCCTGACCCAGGACCTGGTCGACACCGAAGACCTCGAAGAGATTGAACTCGAGGTCCCGCAGGTTGCTCTTGTAATGGGTCATCGCGGAGTGGCCCCCGTCTCTGGGTCGCAGCTGTTCGATCGCGCCGTGTCGAGCATGGCCGACCGAGGTTACCAGTCGGTAACAGCCATCTTATTACTGACTGGTAACGTCGGACAACCCACACCGGCGAGTGAAGCGGGCCACATTCGCTCCTGCTACGTGCCCGCAGGGTGCAGATGAGTAGCGGACACGCCGTCACCGCCGGGTGACGCGGTCGTTGACCGGTTACTCGCAGTCAAGAGGAGGGCCGCGCGATGATCGTCCGTCTCATGGGCTCGCTCTTCGCCCCGAAATACCCGCGCTTCTACACCGGCCGACACCGCGCCCCGATGCGCCGCCCGGTCCCCCGCCAGCGCCCGATCGAGACCACATAGCACAGAGCCGCCATAACCGAAATTGCCGGCATTTTCTGACTCCGCCAGGAGTCGGGAAATGCCGGAAACAAGGGGTGCTACGAGGAGGCCACTCCCGCGCCACCGATCTCCCAGCTCGGGACCGGCGCCGGCGGCTTGACGCCCTGATACTCGACCAGCACCAGCGCGATGTCGTCGTCGAGCCGCCCGCGCACCCACTCCAGCAGCGCGCTCTCGAGCGACTTCAGCCCGTCGGCCACCGTGCCGTGCCCCAGCAGGCGCTGCGCCCGCTCCGCCGTCGGGAAGAACTCGCCGTCGCGGCGCGCCTCGGCCAGGCCGTCGGTGAAGAACAGCAGCCGGTCGCCCGGCTCCAGCCGCTCCACCCGCGGCTTGACCACCGGCATGAAGCCCAGCGGCGGCGCGTTCGCCGGCGGCTCGAGCGGCACCACCCGGCCGCGGCGCAGCAGCAGCGGCGCCGGATGGCCGCAGTTGACGATCGTCAGCGTGCCGCCGCGCTCCTCGATCAGCGCCGCGGTCACGAAGTCCTCGTCGCCGAGCGAGCGGGCCACCGCCCGGTCGAGGTCGGCCACGATCGCGCGCAGGTCGGCGCGCTCGAAGGCCACATGACGGTAGGACCCCAGGACGATACTCGCCAGGCGGACCGCGTCGAGGCCCTTGCCACGCACGTCGCCGATGATCATGCGGACGCCGTAGGGCGTGTCGAGCGCCTCGTAGAGGTCGCCGCCGATGTCGGCCGCCGCGCTGGCGGAGATGTACCGCGCGGCGACCGTGAGCGGGCCGACCTGCGGGCCGAGCGGGCGCAGGACCGCGCCCTGGGCCACGGAGGCGAGGCGGGACAGTTCGGCATACCGCGCGATCTGCCGCTGCCGGATCGCCCCCACGGCGGAGGCGATCCCGCTCGCCACGATCACGCCGCCCAGGTTGAGCATCAGCACCAGCGCGCGATCGCGGCTGTGCATCAGCTCGACCGAGCAGAACAACAACGCGAGCAGCGTCGAGGCGCCGCCGACGGCCAGCACCTCGGGCCAGGACGCGAAGGCCGCCGCCAGGAAGGGCGCCGCGGCCAGCAGGCCCACGTAGTCCGCCCGGAACCCGTCGGCCACCTCGGCGACGGTCACGAGCGCGAGCAGCACGAAGGCCGCGCCGACTCCGGCGCGGGCCTCGGGAAGCAGCTGACGTTTCATAGGTCCGGCCAACAGCATGCCACCAACCGACCCTCGGACCGCTCCATCAAACGGCCGGGTCTGTCTTACTTGAGTACCTCATACTTCGCGTTGATGACACCTGCGCTCACCGACGCGATCTTCACGAAGGCGCCGCGCGCCAGATCAAGGCAGCGGCCCGCTACGAAGGGTCCCCGATCGTTGATGCGTACGTCGACGGACTTGCCGTTGGCCAGGTTCGTGACCCGGACCATCGTGCCGAACTTCAGCGTCTTGTGCGCCGCGGTCAGCCCGTCGGGGTTGAAGGGCTCACCGCTGGCGGTCGTCTGGCCGTCGGCGTAGAACGACACCTCGCACGTGCCGCTGCTGGCGACCCCCGCCGGCGCGGTGGTGGTCGCGGCCGTCGTCGGCGACTTGGTCTTCGACGGGCTCTTGGTCGCGGCCGGCGAAACGGCCGCGAGCTGCTGGGTCGTCGCCCCGTCGGACGGGGCGAGGCTCGGCTCGGCCGACGGCGAGGGGCGCTGGCCGCGGTCGGCGCGCTCCTGTGGGCTGCGCGCGGCGTCGATGGCCGAGGTCGGCTTGTCGTTCGAACTGAGATTGACGGTCGCCACCGCCCCGCCCACGAGCACGACCACGGCACCGATACCGGCGATCAATGGGACGAGGTGACGGCGACGCGCGACGGAATGTCGGCCGGACAACGTCTACACCCTTCGTCGACAGCAAGGCCGTGACCGAACGTATCGGCCACTCCCGGACACCAGTCAAACCGAAGCGGGGTGCATATCCCAGTTTGCTCGCATAGGTCCGGCCGAACGGCTGACCCGACAAGGAGCCGTTCGGCCGATCCTGCAAGAACTCACCGTGAGGCGGTGACGGCGGCCTGTACCGCCGCGACGGCCCCGTCGGCCGCGACCTCCTCCTTGGACCCCGACCTGCGGTCGCGGATCTCGACCATGCCGTCGGCCAGCCGCTTGCCCACCACCACGATCGTCGGCACGCCCAGCAGCTCGGAGTCGTTGAACTTCACGCCCGGCGAGACGTCCTTGCGGTCGTCCAGCAGCACGGTCAGCCCCGCCGCCTCCAGCCGGGTGGCCAGCTGCTCGGCGCCGTCGCGGATCTCCTCGGTCTTGCCCGCCGCGACCACGTGCACGTCCGCCGGGGACAGCTCGCGGGGCCAGCACAGGCCGCGCTCGTCGGCGGTCTGCTCGGCGATCACGGCGAGCGCGCGGGTCACGCCGACGCCGTAGGAGCCCATCGTGACGATCTGCGCCTTGCCGTTCTGGTCCAGCACCGACAGACCGAGGGCCTGCGCGTATTTGCGGCCGAGCTGGAAGATGTGGCCGATCTCGATGCCGCGGGCCTGCTGGAGCACGCCGCCGTCGATCGGGCAGATGTCGCCGTCCTGGATGCGGACCGCCTCGACCGTGCCGTCGGGGGTGAAGTCCCGGCCGGCGACGAGGTGCACGACGTGCTTGCCCGGCTCGTCGGCGCCCGTGATCCAGCTCGTGCCGCCGACCACGCGGGGGTCCACGAGATACCGGATTCCGGAGGAGTTCTTCTCCCCGAGCACGCCGGGGCCGATGTAGCCCTTGACCAGCGCGGGGTGCTGCGCGAACTCGGCCTCCGACATCGGCGCCACCTCGGCCGGTGCCACCTGGGCCTCGAGCCGGCGCAGGTCGACCTCCCGGTCGCCGGGCACGCCGACGGCGAGGGGCTCGCGCTTGCCGTCGGGCAGGGTCAGCATGAGCATGACGTTCTTGAGCGTGTCGCCGGCGGCCCAGTCGCGGTCGGCCCGGCGCAGGTCCTCGCGGGTGTTGAAAAGGTCGACCAGCGTCTCGATCGTCGGCGTGCCGGGCGTGTCGACGACCTGCGCCGCCGGCCGGCCCTCGATGGGCTGGGCCGCGGGCGGCGGGGTCACGACCGCCTCGACGTTGGCCGCATAGTCGCCGTTGGCGCAGCGCACGAACGTGTCCTCGCCGATCTCGCAGATGGCCAGGAACTCCTCCGACGCGCTGCCGCCCATCGCGCCGCTCATCGCGGAGCAGACGACGTAGTCCAGGCCGAACCGGTCGAAGATCTTGATGTAGGCCTCGCGGTGGCGGGCGTAGGCGGCGCGCAGGCCGTCGTCGTCGACGTCGAAGGAGTACGAGTCCTTCATGACGAACTCACGGCCGCGCAGGACGCCGGCCCGGGGGCGCGCCTCGTCGCGGTACTTCGTCTGGATCTGGTACAGCGTGAGCGGAAGGTCCTTGTACGAGGAGCACATGTCCTTCACGGCGAGCGTGAACATCTCCTCGTGGGTGGGGCCGAGCAGGTAGTCGGCCTGCCGGCGGTCCTTGAGCCGGAAGAGGTTCGCGCCGTACTCCGTCCAGCGCCCGGTCGCCTCGTAGGGCTCGCGCGGCAGCAGCGCGGGGAACTCCAGCTCCTGGCCGCCGATCGCGTCCATCTCCTCGCGGATCACCTGCTCGATGTTGCGCAGCACGCGCAGGCCCATCGGCAGCATGGTGAAGATGCCCGGCGCGACGCGGCGCACGTAACCCGCGCGGACCAGCAGCCGGTGACTGGTCACCTCGGCGTCGGCGGGATCCTCGCGCAGCGTCCGGAGGAACAGCGAGGACATCTTCAGGACCATCTGTGTCCACCTTCTCAAGGCCGTTTCCGTCACGTTGGACGATACCGAACGTGCCCTTTTCCGGTCTTCCGGGCTTGCGGCCCGGAAGTACACCTGTTCATGTGCGACCTGTCATCGGGTTCCCGGGTGATGGCCCTGCTCGCCTACACTCCCACGGGTGACGATTCGGGGGCGAATTTCCGCCAAGGCAGTCGACGCACTGGTGATGCTGGGCTATGTCCTGGGCGCCGTCTACGTGTTGCATCGCCTCTGGGCCGATCCCAACGGGCGCTACCTGACGCTCAACTTCCAGGACAGCTTCACGTTCGAGTGGTTCCTGACCCACGCCACCCACCTGTTCACCCAGGGTGAGTCGCCGTTCTTCTCCGACGACATCAACTCGCCGCTCGGCGTGAACCTGATGGCGAACACGTCGATCCTGACGCTGGCGCTCCCGCTGACCCCGGTCACGCTCTGGCTCGGCACGGGCGTCACGTTCGCGATTATCTCCACGCTGGCGCTGGCCGGCACCGCCGCCGCCTGGTACTGGGTGCTCACCCGCGACTTCGGCCGCTCCCGCCTCGCCGCGGGCGTCGCCGGCGCCTTCCTCGGCTTCGCGCCGGGCATGATGTCGCAGGCGATCGGCCACCCGAACATCGCCGGGCAGTACCTGATCCCCCTCATCGTCGCCGCCGTACTGCGGATGCGGCAGCCCGGCAAGGTCTGGCGCCACGGCCTGGTCCTCGCCGCCCTCGTGGTCGCCCAGGCGGGCATCAACGAGGAGATGCTGTTCTTCACCGCGATGGCGCTGGCCGTGTTCATCCTCGCCTACGTGCCCTGGCGTGAGCTGCCCGCGCACGCGAAGGTCATGCTGCCCAAGTGCGGGGTGACCCTTCTCGCGGCCGGCGCGGTCCTGGCCTATCCGCTGTACTTCCAGTTCACCGGGCCCCAGGCGTACCACGGCCTCGACGAGGGCGTGCGCAGCATCAACCTCGACGTGCTCTCCTACGTCACCCTCGGCCGCTACTCGATCGCCGGCGATGTCGCCGAGGCCACCCGGATCAACCGCGGCAACGCGGCCGAGGAGAACAGCTTCTTCGGCTGGCCGCTCGTCCTGCTGCTGGTCGCCGGCGCGATCGCGCTCTGGCGCAACCGGCTCGCCCGGTCGCTGTTCGTCACCGGCTTCGTCTTCGTCGTCTGCTCGATCGGCAGCGTCCCCCGCTTCAACGCTGTCGAGCGCACCAACTACCACGGCCCGTGGTACTGGATCAGCCAGCTGCCGCTGTTCGACTCGGTCGTGCCGACCCGGCTGGGCCTCATCGTCACCACGGTCGTC
This sequence comes from Dactylosporangium sp. NPDC048998, assembly GCF_043197855.1. Classification (NCBI taxonomy): domain Bacteria; kingdom Bacillati; phylum Actinomycetota; class Actinomycetes; order Micromonosporales; family Micromonosporaceae; genus Dactylosporangium; species Dactylosporangium sp. NPDC048998. The sequence continues at coordinate 315,932 of NZ_JBICTV010000004.1, read as the reverse complement.
GGCGTCAGCCTGGCGCTCATGATCGACCGGCTCGTCGTGGACCGCCTGCGGCCCGTCGCGGCACCGGTTGCCGAGCCCGTCGAGGCCCCCGAGCCCGAGCCGGACCCGGTCCCCGCGCTCGTCGGCTCGGGCCCGTCGAGCGACGGTCCGTCGGGCGACGGCGGGCTGCCGATGGTCGAGGCGTCCGTCGCCGCGCCCCGGCGCCCGGCGGCACCCGCCCCGGCCCCGGTGCGGCAGCGCCCGCTGGCCGCCGCCGTGTGGAGCGCCGCGATCCTCGCCGCGATCCTGCCGCTCGTCCCGAAGCCGCATCAGGTGTCCGAGCGCCCCGCGCTGCCGGCGCTGTTCACCGACGGCAACTGGCGCACGAAGCTGCCCCCCAACCCGGTGGTCGCGCCGCTGCCGGGCGGCTGGGGCGACGACATCCTGATGATGCGCTGGTCGACCGAGACCAACTTCGAGGTGAAGCTCACCGCCGGCTACTTCCTCGGCCCCAACGACACCAACCCGGACGACAAGTTCGCGCACTTCGGGCCGGGCGAGCGCAAGACCGTCGCGTACCTCACCCAGGTCAAGGGCCAGCTGACCTCGCCCGACGTCACCACGCAGGCGCGTGCCGACATGCGTGCCGACCTGCAGTTCTGGAAGGCGACCAACATCGTGATGGTCGTCGGCTACCCCAACGAGAACGTTATCCGCGAGACGATCGACAAGCTCGTCGCTCCTGAGGTGGCCCCCGGCCGCGCCGTCGACGGCGTCTGGGTGTGGGACGTGCGTGCGATCAGCGGCGCCGGCTGAGCACCAGCTCGGCGGCCCGGCGGGGGTGCAGCTCCGGGATCCAGTGGTTCACGCCGCGCAGGATCTCGAAGGTGTACTCCCCGTCGACCCATCCGCCGCAGCGGCGCGCCAGCCGCTCGGTCACGAACTCGTCCCGGTCGCCCCAGGCGTACAGGGTCGGCACGGTGACCCTGGGGAACCGCTTCCCCGGCAGGGTCATCGCGCGATACCAGTTGAGCGCCGCGTCCAGCCCGCCGCGCGCCCCGCGTTCGGCGTAGCGGCGGGCGTGCTCCTCGTCGAGCCCGCTACGACGCAGCCGGCCCGCGATGCCCCGGGCCAGCGCGCGCTCGGGCAGCGCGGGGAGCTGGAAGAAGCCGATGTACGCCGAGTGCCACAGCTGCGTGCTGCGCAGCGCCGCCTGGGCCCAGGCCCCGCGGTGCGGCACGGACAGCGCGGTCAGCGTGCGCACCCGGTCGGGGAAGGAACCGGCAACGTGGAACGCGAGCGCCGCGCCCCAGTCGTGCCCGACGAGGTCGAACCGCGCCAGCCCGGCCTGGTCGGCCAGCGCCAGCACGTCGGTGGCGAGGAGATCCAGGGTGTACTGCCGGCGGTCCCGCGGGCTGGCGCCGGGCGAGTAGCCGCGCAGGTCCGGCGCCAGCACCCGCAGGCCCTCGGCGACGAGCACCGGCGCCACGCCGGCCCACGCGGTGCGGTCCTGCGGAAACCCGTGCAGCAGCACGACGCCCGGCGCGCCGGGGTCGCCGAGATCGTCGACGTCGAAGACCAGCCCGCCATTGACGAACCGCGTGATCACGGCTCCATGAAACCACTGGCACGTTTCCGGGATTCGTCGTGATCTGCGCGCCCCTACTGTTCTTCTCAACGGCGACAACGAAGACTTCAGACTTCAAGGGGATACAGATGAGCGACATCGACACCGGCTACGACGGCGGGCACGACGTGGACTACGGTCACTACGAGGCGGGTCAGGAGCACGACGCTCTGAACCAGCTGCACCAGGCCCACGGCTCGGAGGCCGACTACAACAGCCAGTTCGGTCAGTACGAGCAGGACCACCACGCGGCGGAGTCCACGGACTTCTCGCAGGGCCACCACGTCGAGTACGACCAGCCGGGTGCGGTGCACTTCGAGTCGGACGACTACACCAACTACAGCCACAACGCCGAGGTCGACGACCACGTCTTCGCCGCCGAGGGCAGCGAGCACGCCCACCAGGCCGACTTCTCCCAGCTCGACGCCCTGCAGCACCGCTTCGACGCCGCCTTCGCCGAGGGCACCCAGTTCCACGGCGGCGCCGGCGAGCTCGGCATGGCCTCCAACTAAGCGTCTTGCGATCAGCCGGTCACCCCGTTCGGGGTGGCCGGCTCTTTGCTTTTGGCACCGCGGATCCGGCAGGGAGACGCGCCAGCGTCGACCGGTGTCTCACGGGAGGAACGGTCGTGCGTTGCACGGACCGGAGTCATATGACTCTGCCGTGTCATGCGGAAGGGCGACCGCGGGCCGGAACCACCGCGGCGGCCGCGCGGTTCGGGGAATCATGTCCGGTTATGCGCCGACAACGACGGTTGTTGCTGTATGCCGGGCTTGCCGCCCTCGTCATTGCCGCGCGGGCCCGCAGGGTTTCTCAATCCGGGGCGCGCGGAGTTCGGCTACGGCGCGAGTGTTCTGATCCGGTCCGATGAGACTTCCAAGGGCGCCAATGTCATGCAAAAAGGGTTCTCGATCGGTGACAGTCAGTTCAAGCTACAGGTCGACGGCGTGGCCGGTCGGCCGAGTTGTGTGATTGTCGGCACTGGGTCGCCTACCATTTTTGTAGCGCTGGCATCGCGGTCCGTCGCTGACGGGAGGTGGCACCGGATTGCGTGTTCACGCGGTAACGCGCTGCTCACGGTGGCCGTGGACGGGGCCGAGGTGGGACGGACCGCAATTCCTTCGTCACTGTCCATAGTGAACGACGATCCGCTGTCTATTGGCGGCAAGGGAACCAGCGCGAACAACGATCAGTTCGTGGGTGTAATCGACGACGTGTACGTCACTCGAATCGCGTGACCTTTCGGAACAAAACGGACAACAATCGATCGTTGACTTGAACCTGGGAACCGGTCCCCCTTAACGTGAATTCCCGTCGGCTGGATGTCCGCGCCCACCACGGGTGCGCCAGGCGGCACCGCCGAGTCGAATCCGAGCCGGGGACCCACGCGCTCAACCGGGGTGAATCCGCGAACTTGTGCGCGGTAGGGCGACCTTCCCGCCCGAACCCGTCAGCTAACCCGGTAGGCGGCCATGGAAGAAGGAGTAACTCCTCAGTGGAGACCCATCTGAGGTGGACGAGGCGGCCCCACCGTCTGGTACGGCTCCTCGTTGCCATCCTCGGCGGTCTGTCGCTCGCCGTCGGTATCACCGGGCTCGCGCATGCGGACCCGACCCCGGGCGAGATCGAGAAGCAGATCGACGACAAGTGGAACCAGATCGAGCCGATCATCGAGCAGCACAACCAGCTCAAGATCGAGCTCGCCGCCAACAAGACCAAGCAGAATAAGCTCGAGGCCCAGATCGCGCCGCTGCGCGAGCAGGTCGACGCCGCCTTCGACAAGGTGAGCGCGTTCGCCGTGATGCAGTACAAGACCGGGCGCATCTCCAAGCTCGACGCGATGCTCACGACCGGCTCGCCCGACACGTTCATCAACCAGATGACGATGCTCAACATGCTGGCCAAGGACGAGCAGGCGCGGATCCAGGACGTGATCACGGCCAAGGAGGAGTACGACTCCCAAAAGGCGCCGATCGACGAGCTGGTCGCCAAGCAGGCCGAGCAGGAGGCCGCGCTGGCGCAGCAGGAGCAGAAGATCAACGCCGACATCAAGACCCTCAACGACATGCGCATGAAGGCGTACGGGTCGAGCGGCGGGACCGGGAACCTGCGGCCGGTGGCATGCCCGTTCGAGTACACCGGCGGCCCGGGCGCGAAGGCGGCCCAGGTGGCGTGCGCGCAGATCGGCAAGAAGTACGTGTGGGCGACCGAGGGGCCGAACACGTTCGACTGCTCCGGCCTGACGCTGTACGCCTGGAAGCAGGCCGGCTACACCCTGCGGCACTACACCAAGTGGCAGTACCAGGACACCAAGCGCGTGTCGCGGAGCGACCTGAAGGCCGGCGACCTGGTCTTCTTCTACAGCGACCTGCATCACGTCGGCCTGTACGTCGGCGGCGGCTGGATGGTCCACGCACCGAACCCGAGCGCACCGGTGCAGATGAAAAAGATCGACGCTGAACCGATATCCGGCTACGGCCGGGTGGCATGAGCAGGGCGGGCCCGCGGGCCCGCCCTTTCACTTGGTGGGCTTCACTTGGTCGGCTTCACTTAGTCGGCCAAGTCCGCCAGTTCTGCCACGAGCGGCTCGGGGTAGGGCCGCGCTGGCCCTGGTACCGCGAGCCGTAGACCGCTGAGCCGTACGGGTGCTCGGACGGCGACGAGAGCCGGAAGATGCACAGCTGACCGATCTTCATCCCCGGCCAGAGCCGAATCGGCAGGTTGGCCACGTTGGACAGCTCCAGCGTCACGTGGCCGGAGAAGCCGGGGTCGATGAAGCCCGCCGTCGAGTGCGTGAGCAGCCCGAGCCGCCCGAGGCTGGACTTGCCCTCCAGGCGCCCGGCGAGCTGATCCCCGAGCGTGATCACCTCGAGCGTGGAGGCCAGCACGAACTCGCCGGGGTGCAGCACGAACGGCTCCCCGTCGTCGACCTCGACCATGGACGTGAGCTCGTCCTGCTGGATCGCGGGGTCGATGTGCGTGTACAGGTGGTTGTTGAACACCCGGAACCACCGGTCGAGCCGTACGTCGATGCTGGACGGCTGCACCAGCGCTGGATCGAACGGATCGAGGCGCAGCTGGCCGCCCTCGAGCTCCTTGTACAGGTCACGGTCGGATAGCAGCACCCTCTGAGGTTACGGTGTCGGCTTCATCCGCCGCCGCGCGAGCTTGCCGGCTGCCGTCACGGCCTCGGTTTGCCTCGTTCGGGCAACTTGGCCACGATAGAACAGATGTACGAGTAGATTTGATGCATGGCATCGTGGGCTGATTTCGCCGCGGCCGAGCCCGAGCTGGCGACGGCCATCCGCACCCTGGTCTGCCAATACGGCCCAGGCCTCGGCTACCTGGCCACCGTCCGCCCCGACGGCGGCCCGCGCATCCACCCCGTCTCCCCGGTCATCACGGACGAGGGCCTCTACTGCTTCGTCCTGGCCTCCCCGAAGCGCCACGACCTGGACCGCGACGGCCGCTATTCGCTGCACAGCTTCCCGTCCACGGACTCCGACGACGAGGCCTACCTGTCGGGCCACGCCACCCCGGTCACCGACGAGCCCCTGACGGCCCGCCTGGCCACGACGATGCGCGCCGCCCCAACAGTCGACTGGCGCCTGTACGAGCTGACCGTGGACGTCGCGATGGTCGTCCGCCACGAGACCCCGACGACCTCGACCCGCACCGTCTGGAAGGACCGCCCCAGCCACGTCCCAAAAGCAAGACAGAATGATCCGTGCACGGAGGCCGTGGATTCGGTACAGTAGGCGTCACTTGCGGGTGTAGTTCAATGGCAGAACATCAGCTTCCCAAGCTGACAGTGAGGGTTCGATTCCCTTCACCCGCTCCACCGGAAAAGCCCAGGCCAGGCGGCATGCCCGACCTGGGCTTTCGTTTATGCCGGTCGCTGTCGTTTCCCGGCGTGCCCGTTACGTGCCCGATCGCGCTGTCGGGTGATCTGCCCGCTGAGCGCGTCGGCGCGGCTTCGTCGTGGCGACCGGCGCCTGACGGCCGTGACTGTCGACCGTGATCCACGACGTCATCATTTTTCGCGTTGCCCGTAACCGGCGACCGACTGTCCCGGCGTCGTAAAGGTCATGACAATCGACTGGACACTCCGCCTGACCCACGGGCAGGGAGCGTCTCAGATGCTGCCGGTGGCGCCTGTTGGGTTCACCCCGCCCGTCGACCTGCACAATGCTGTCGCGGCCGGTAGCCGTCGTGCGGTTCCGGTCACCTTCACCTCGCCGACCGGTGCCGCCGTGCAGCAACTGTCGGTGGAATTCGCCTTCGACGACGGTGCCACCCGGCGGACGGTGCCGCGCGCGGCCGACGGCCAGGCCGTCGTGATCGACCCCGCGGCCGGTGCGCGGTTCGTGTCCCTCCAGGCACACGCCACCGACTCCGGTGGCTCCACTGCCCGCCGGACCGTGCTGCCCGCCTACCGGATCGCGGCGTCGTGAAGAACATCGACCGGGATTTCGAGGCGTTCGTCCAGTCCCGCGCCCATGCCCTGCTACGGGTGGCCTACCTCCTTGTCGGTGACGAGCAACTTGCGCAGGATCACCTGCAGGACGTGCTCATGCGGATGTACCAGCGGTGGCCGCGCGTCCAGCAGGAACCCGACCGGTACGCGCGAGCGGCCCTGGTCAACCGGACGACCGATCACTGGCGCCGGCGTAGTCGGCGCCGCGAGGCCCCGATGCCCGACGGACTCACGCTGGTGGCGGCCGACGACACGACCGCCATGATCGGTCGGCGAACCGTCCTCGACGCGCTGTCCGTCCTGACCGCGCGGCAGCGCGCCGTCATCGTGCTGCGCTACCTCGAGGACCTACCGGTGGTCGAGGTGGCCGCCATGCTGCGCTGTTCCGAGGGGGCGGTGCAGAGCCATGCCGGTCGCGGCCTCGCGAAGTTGCGCGAACTCCTCCCAAACCTTTCCGCCGCGTTGAACGGAGACTCTCATGCCTGAACTCAGCGAGCGAGACGATGAGCACCTGCGCGTGATGCTGCGTGACACGACCGATCACCTGCGCCTGCCCGAGCGGCTCACGGACACCGCCCGGACCGGTGCGGTGCGCCGCACCCGCCGCCACCGCGCGCTCGGGGCCGGGCTCGGCATCATCGCCGTGACCATGGCCGTGACCGCCGTGGCGATGTGGCCCGGGTCGGACGACGGGCCGACGACCGCGGCGGTCGGCGCGAACACCTCGCCCACGCCGCGTGGCACTCTGCCGGACAAATGCCTCCTGCACGTGCTGGCGACCCCGGCGAACGCCCAGTTCAGCTCCGTGACCGGCGGCGATCCGTCCGGTCGGTACCTGCTGACTCGCAGCAGCCAAGGTGCGGCGAAGCAGATCAGAATCTGGAACGGTGACTCGTCGCGCGTAGTGGCGATGACCGGCGAGGATGCCGAGTTGAATGACGTCAACGCTGCCGGGACCGCGGTCGGTTCCAGCTTCGTCAACGACTCGCCGACTGCCTGGCTGTACCGTAACGGCGCCGTCCAGCGGCTGGCCGGTGACAGCGTCAGCGCGAAGGCGATCAACAGCGGCAACCTCGTGGTCGGCCTCCGGGTGTCGGGCCCCGGTCTGGAGCAGCCCGTCGTCTGGCGAGCGCTCGACCGGCCGGCGGAGCAGCTACCGCTGCCCGACGGCGCCCTCGGCGGCAGGGCCGTCGACGTCGCCGAGGACGGCACCATCGTCGGCGTGGTGCACCTCCCGGGCGGCGCGAACCAGGGTTACGTCTGGCTGCCCAACGGCGAACACCGGCAGCTGCCGCCGCCCATGGTCGCAGGTCGCCAGGCCGCGGGTTACTGGCCGACCAGCATCCACGGCACCGTCATCGACGGCACCGCGGACGTCGCCTTCGATCAACCGAAACGGCGAGCTATGGAGCCGGTGATGTTCGACCTGACGACCGGCACGTTCACCCCCTACCCGGAGCACCTCGTGGAGCCGGTGGGTAACGGCCGCGGAATCCTGGCGGGCCAGGGCGACGGCGGCGCGCTGCTGTCCGACGGCCGGCGGCACGTGAGGCTGGACCCGCTAGCTACGCAGACCGGCGCGCCCACCGGCGTGCCCACCGACGCGCCCACCGCTCCCAGCCTGGTGCCGACGGTCGTCTTCATCAGCGACGACGCCCGTACGCTCGCCGGCCGGGCCGCCGACGCGAACGGCCTGACGAAAGCCGTCGTCTGGCGCTGCCAGTAAGCCTGTGGCGCACTGAGCGCGGCGGCGTCGAGGTACGACGCCGCCGCGCCTCCGTTCCACCTGCTGCCGATCAGTACAGCGGAAGCGGTGAGCCTCGACCGCTGGGAGCTGTCGGTCCTCAAGCTCCCCGGCATGGTGTGCTGGTGGTGGACGAGACGGGGTCAACCCGCCCCTCGACCGGCCGATCGCCTGCGCAGCACGTGATTCATCCGCACTCGGCCCCCTTTATGGGCACCCGCCGCGTGCGCGTCCGTTGTAGCGAGTCGTCGGAGCTCAACGACACCCCCGATGCCGGTCGCGGGAGCCCCGGATCAGGCCGTGGTGATCGCGGTGACGGTCAGCGTGGCGGAGTACAGGCCGGGCTGGGTTCTCGACGGAATCTTCAGGTCGATGGTGGCGCCGAGCGTGCTGGTGCCCAGGCCTCCCGCCGCCGGCGCGGCCGCCAGGACGCTGCCGGCGAGGACCGGGGACGGCTGGACCGGTTCGCCAGCCCGTCCAAGCCCTCCTCGCGATACCAACCGATCCAGCGATGCACCGCCTGCCGCGACACCCCGAACCGCTCCGCGACCTCGATCACCGGAATCCCGGCATCGACTTCCAGCACAGCCCGGTACCACTGTTCCGTCATGGTCAACTCCACCAGCACTCGGCGGAGTGTCACGCATGTCCTGATACCGATGTGTCACGCAGGTCCCGAGACCGGACAGCACCTGGTCACGTGCCGTGTGATGAATTTCTGTACGGGGTCAAGGCGCCGCTGACGCGGCGCACCGCGGCGCCTGGGGGTCGCTTCGCGCCCTGCCGCTTAAGCCTTCGGCGACGCGGCAGGCAAGCCCCCGCGCCCGCACCACATCAACGGCGCCGAGCAGAGAATAAGAGAAGAACAGCTTGCCGCGACCAGGCCCGGGACCGACCGCGCGCTCCGTGGACGCCAGTGGTTGCGGCCGGGCATCTCCCTCCCCGCCGCCATTGTTTTTGACGGAGAGCCGAGCACCAGTGAGGGAGCCGCCCTCAGTGCGAGACCGGCCCGGAAGAACCCTCGGTCGCCCACCGTCGCCGGCTTCGGCCTCGGCGCTGTCGGCAACGGCCGGAAGCTGTCAGATCTGGTGGATCTTCGCTGAGCGAGCCAGCTTGTGCTGAAGTTCCCGGAGGGTTCTGATCGTTGCTTCGTCGGAAAGCCCGGTGGTCGTAGACCACTCATAGCCGGATCCGAAGACGTCGCTAGCGAAGACAAACTCGGTTGCGATCAGGGCGCGTCGCCAGTCTCTGCGACTGAGTGACTCGTTCGTGCGGATGGAACGGGCAATGCGACGAACTTCAAGAAGCAGGTCTTCGGTGTTCTCGAAGCCCATCGCTACGGCGAGGCTGTCCGTGCTGTGAGCGGGTCCGCCCCACTCGGCGAGGGCTCGGACGAGCAGATGGCGCTCATCGTCGGTTAAGTCGATCGCCACGCGTTCCTCGGGCCCCATGATCTGATGATGGCGCATCCGTGCCCTGCGCGCGGTGCCTATCTCGCGAGGAGCATCCGTCGACAGGTGGTCAAGATTCAAGCCGCCCTTGGCGGGCGTCAACCAACAGTTGACACGTACGTGTCACGCGCGTCTGCTTGGAAGATCCAGGAGTCCGCACGTTTGACGGCCGACGCGGCGACAGCACGTGCCCGAACCGTGCCCGATCGCATGGGCTTTACGGGTCTCTAACGGTCAACGCACAGCCCGAACATCTACGCTCCGTGTCCGCAAATAGCGGCCGTCGGTCACTGACAGTAGAGATCAACGCGATTCCCAAGCTGACAGTGAGGGTTCGATTCCCTTCACCCGCTCGGACCTAGGGACCCTCTGTCCACGGAAAGCGTGGACCGGGGGTCCTCGCCATTTCTCCTAGGGCCCGAGCCCCAGACCCCACGGTGGGGTGGTCGCCGTACGAGCTCGCGGTTGGCCGCGAATGTCGCTCCCGGGTTCATGGTGCCCTGCGTCGCTGTCGGCTGGTGAGAGTTCGTACGGAAGCAGTACCATTTTCGTATGACTCGCACGATCGAACTCCCGGACGACCTGGCGGCGGCCCTGAAGGAGGTCGCGGCGGCTGAACATCGCTCGGTTCAGCAGACGCTGGTCCTGGCCGCTCAGGAGTACGTCGAGCGGCACAAGCTGCGTTCCCGGGTTCGGGAGAGTGGGCGCAGGATCATCGAGCAGGACAAGGAGTTGCTGGATCGGCTCGCCCAGTGATCGTCTACCTCGATCTACCGTCCCTGCTGGACCTCGCTGAGCTGATCCTTGACACGCCGCCACCGGTCCGCGACATGGGCCTGCTCGCTTCGGCCGCTGCGCGACCGGCGACGGTGGCGTTCGGTGTCGAGGCGTACGAGGACATCTGGACGAAGGCGGGCGCATTGCTCCAGTCCATTGCCCTGAACCATGCCCTGATCGATGGCAACAAGCGTCTCGCCTGGGTGGCTGCGCGTGTATTCCTGGACCTCAATGGCGTGCCGCCAGTCGTCGTTGACGTGGACCAGGCCGAAGCCTTCGTCATCCAGGTCGTCACGCATGAACTGGACACGGTTGAAGAGGTCGCGAAGGCTTTGATCGCGCTCTACGCCGACGGCGCGAACCAGTAAGAACACAGGTTGGGCGACGTGCCATTGGCGTGCCATTAACCGAGGCCACTGCGAGTCACTCCAGGCCACTCGTAACCGCAGCGACGTGCTGGTAGGTGCCTGTGGCAGGTGTATGTGTACGGTTCCCAAGCTGACAGTGAGGGTTCGATTCCCTTCACCCGCTCCAACGGTCAGGCCCTGGTCAGGACAGCCGTCCCGACCAGGGCCTCGTGCATGTCAGCCGACTCGAAACCACCCGTGCGCCATTAGTTGGGCCATGGCAGCGACTGTCAGCTGTGCCGCTGACGCTGACGGCGTCTGGGTGCCATCGCGACACTGCCGGGGTTGCCCGTCCGGCGATGCATTGGCGCGCCTCGGTGAGCGCCGCGATGACCTGGTCCAGGGCCTCGGCGTCGAGGAGTGCCCCGTATTGGTCAGTGTGCGGTAGGACGCGCAGGTCAACGGCGGCGCCGCCCCGATCCTGCTTAACCATGACGGTGATCAGGTTGAGCTGGCCCGGCGTCGGTTGGACGCTGATTGCGCCGGTCGCGCGGAGATGTGTTTCGTGGGGGTCGTCGCGTTCGATGGTGCACCAGGACGGGCACCGGGCCTGGAATGGCAAGACTGAGACAGGGGCATGCTCGACGGTGACGGCCTGGCGGCCCGGCAGCTGGGTGACGCTCATGCTGGATCCTGCACGGCGTGTGGACAAGTCGGTGAGCGTGGCGTGGACAGTCAAACCTCGGGCCTCCTGGGGCTCTGCCGAGGGTCCGGGTCCGGTTGATTGCCGTGCCTGGGCTTCCTCGACGTTTGTGGTGGGTTGCCTTCAAGGCCGACGGCAGCTCGCCGCCACCTATAGCATCGATGCTATGGCCTGGGGTACCGTTGAGTTGGAGCCAGAAGTTCGGAAGTGGCTCGAAGAGTTGGCGACTGTGCAGTTCGCGCGGGTGGCTTTCTACATCGACCTATTGGCGGCTAATGGACCACTGCTCGGCGAGCCGTACACGAAACAGCTCGACGGCAAGCTCCGGGAGCTGCGATTTCATCTTGAGGGTGAGGCGGTGCGGATCACCTACTGGATCGCCTCCGGGGAGCGGATCGTTCTCCTGACGGTGTTCCGGAAAACCCGCGACCGCGAGACTCGTGAAGTTCAGCGGGCTCGGCGGGCGCTAGCGAGGTGCGTCGCCGAGATGCATACCGTTGAGGAAGAGGTTGAGGGATGAGCGGCCGCAGCGATTGGAACGAACTGCGCAGCCGGCGAATGGCCGAGCCGGGGGCTGCCGAGGCATACGAGTCGACCAAGCTCGCGTTCGAGTTGGGGCGGGCGGTTCGGGAGCTTCGCGAGCGTCGCGGCTGGAGTCAAACCGAGTTGGCAGAGGCTGCCTCTATGACGCAGTCCGCGGTCGCGCGCTTCGAGGCTGGCGGCACGGTGCCGACGTTGCCGGTTCTGGAGCGGCTAGCTCGAGCCCTCGACGTTGAACTGGCGGTCGGATTTCAAGCCAGGTCCGATGCAGCATGATCGAGTCGACGTGCCATTAGCGTGCCATTACGACAGGCTCCGTGAGGTCGTTCCAGGCCGCTCCGGACAGGCTCGACAGTCGGTTGTGGGCGTTTGCGGCACAGGGCCTGTCCGGTTCCCAAGCTGACAGTGAGGGTTCGATTCCCTTCACCCGCTCCACACCGAAACGCCTGGTCACGGCCCATGCCCCTGACCAGGCGTTCGTCGTTCCTGACGACTGTCAGCTCCCGACGGGCCATTAGCCGGGCGCTTGGCGGCTGACAGCTGCGGGTGATCCCTCCGGCGCCTCGCTGGACCGGGGTTCGCCCGGTGATCGATTCGTAGATCTCGTCACCACTGGCCCGGCTAGCAGCCGGTCCACCTGCTCGCTCTCTAGGCCTCGGGGCCTCGCGGCCCGCGGCGTCGAGCGGGGCTACGAGCCACGACATTTCTCCGTTCGGAGGTAAACCTTTACCGGGGGTCTCGGCCTCTAGTCGGCGACATTTGCTGAGGGAGCCGACGATGGGACATGACCCTGCGGCCGAGCAGGAGTTTCGGGAGTTCGTGGCCGCGCGTTCCGCCGCGTTGCAGCGAACCGCCTACCTGCTGGTCGGCGACTGGGGGCTGGCCGAAGACCTCGTACAGACCGCACTGATCAAGACATACCTGGCCTGGCGCAGGCTGAGCGACAGTTCGGCCGCCGAGCCGTACGCCCGCAAGATCCTCGCCAATACCGCGATCCGCTGGTGGCGCAGGCGCTGGCGCGGCGAGCGCCCGACCGGGCAGCTGCCAGATCGGCCGATGTCCGTCGACGGCGTCGAGACCTGGATCGAGCGGAACCGGGTGTGGCAGCTCGTGCTGACCTTGCCCGCACGGCAGCGGGCGGTGCTGGTCTTGCGGTTCTACGAGGATCTCACCGAGGCCGACACCGCGCGGTTGCTGAACCTGTCGGTCGGCACGATCAAGAGCCATACGTCACGAGCGCTGGCGTCGTTGCGCCAGCGGATCGACGCGCCGGACCCGGTTGGCGCGGCGACGAAGGGAACGAAGCGATGAACATCCAGGACGTGGTGCGCGAATCGCTGCAGGCCCAGGTGTACCAGCCTCCGGCGATGCGCGACTCCGCCGACCGGGCGGTCCGAGGAGCGCAACGGATCCGGCGGAGGCGCTCGTACCTCACCGCCGGCTCGGCGGCCGTCGCGGTGGTCGCGATCGTGATCGGGCTCGCCGCGCTGCTCGATGGACAGCATCGGTCGACGCCGACCCCCGGTGTCAGCGCCGGACCGACCTCGTCAACGGTATCGGTGCCACCGTCGCCACCCGCGACGACACCGACCCTCCCGCGGGTCGGGGTGCCGCTACTGGAGCGCTCGACGATCGTGCTGCCAGACGGTCGCACGATCTCGCTCGGTGGCGTCGGCGGTGATGTGCTCAGCGCGTACCAAACAATGGACGGGTTCCTAGTGAACGTCTCCAACCCGGACGGGGCTACGACGTCGCTGTGGCTGGTCAAGCCGGACGGGACCACGCGCCGGCTGGTGGAGCGATCCGACGAGCCGGTGGCGGTGGCCGGTGACGGGCGGCATTTCGCCTGGCGCTTCAACGATCGCCTCCAGATTGCCTCGATGAACGGCGACGCGACGGTCACGGCGGGTCCGTCGACTCCGGCGCCCGCTCAGGGCCTGCCGCTGGCCATCGCCGACACGGCCGTGCTGCTTGGGTACTCGCAAACCGGCGGCGGCCTCGACACTTTCGATGTGTGGCTGTCGGCGAAGGGGGCGTACAGCGCGTCGTGGGACAAGACCACCCACGTGGTGGCGGTCTACGGCCCGTCGCCCGACCGAAAGTCCTTCCTCGGTCTCGTCGACGCCGGCGATGGCAGCAAGGCGGCCTGCCTCGCCCTGCTCGACCCGGCGAACCACCTGCGGGCCACCGCCAAGGCCTGCGGCGTGACCGGGCGGGTCGACGATCGCGGACCGGTCTCGCCGGACGGGCGCTACCTGGCATTGCAGGCGGAAAGCGCCGACGGTGCACCGCAGGTCGCGGTGGTGGACCTGGAGCGGGTGTTCCAGAAGCCCGAGGCGGCGACGGTGTGGGATGCCCAATGGCCGGGTGTCTGGGCGGACGCGACGACCATGGTCACGACGGCCAACAACGGGAGGCTCTGCCGATTCCGTGTCGGTCAGACCACCTGCGAGCAGGTGGCGGCGCCGGGCGTCGCGTCGGCACCGGCATACCAGTTGATACCTCGGCTGGCCGGCTGAAAGGGCTGGTGATCGCGACCGCAGGCGTGACGGTGGTGCCGGCGGCCGGCGGTTGTGCGGCGGTGACGATGGAGGTGGTGCTCACACGCATCGACGCCTAGAGCGAGCCCTTGGCTGCGACCCACTCGACAGGTTGGCCCGTGATAGCAGCGATGCGGTCGTAGTCGGCGTCGTAGTGCAGCACGATCGCACCGTGCAGTTCGGCGGTGGCCGCGATGATGAGGTCGGGCAGGCGGAAGTGGCGGTGTTGACTGGTCTCCGCGAGTGCGCGATGCGTATCAAGCGCTCGGGTCATCGCCTGTGCGGTGACGTCGATCCAGCGATGCCCGTGGAGTGCAGCCCACAGTGCTTCATAACTCTTCGGGTCGGGTGCGTTGTTGAGGTATTCAAGGGAGGTCATCTGGCAGGCGGCCAGTCGTCCCTCCGCAAGCAGCATTTCGAATCGGCGGCGGACTTGCGGGTGCCGGCCTTGCAGCACGTAGATCGACGTATCCGCCAGATAGATCGGGCCAGGCATTAGGCCGCGTCAGCCTCTCGCGCGTTCTCGGCGAGCTGGGACAGGTCACGCCCACCGCCGTAGTGCCAGCCCTGCCCTGAGTCGCTGAAGTCGATCTGCACGCTGTCGAACGCGGCAACGATCTCGGCGGCCTTACGCCGCATCGCGAACGCGTGAAGAGCGGCGTTGATTGTGGCGACCTTCGTGTCGGTGCCGAGCTCCTCGCGGGCCGCGTCCAACCACTCGTCGTTGACGTCAACAGTGATGCGTGTCATGAAGCAACTCTAGCACCAGAAATTCCGCTCCAGAGACACCAAGATCACAGAATTCGAAGCACCATCGCGCGACGGTGCGCTCCCGGCGGTCCAACCTGGTGGACAGTCGGGCCATGAGCGATCACCCTCCGTGTTGCGACGTTGATCAGTTGCGGTTCGCGGCCGGTGGGCGCGCCCAACTCAGGTGGGCGGTCAGTTGCGGTCGGCCGACGCGTTCATGAGGTCGTCGAGGCCTGCCCGGTACCACATGCGGTTGCGGAAGGCATGCAGGTCCGGTCCTCGGCAGGTGGAGCGCAGGCGCTGCGCCTCCATGCCGTCCGGAAGAACGAGCCGGCATTGCTGACCGGCCGCCTCGAAGCAGTCCTTGCGAAGACGAAACGGAGTAACCAGGTCGTATTCAGGTCCCGGGCCGTTGATCAACGCGCCGTCGCTGCCCTGGACGAGTAGGCCATGCGCCGACCGGTAGGGCGCGGCACCCCAATCGGTCGCAGTGTCGCCCTCGACGGAGACGAGATGGAAGTCGGTGTAGGCGCAGCAGTACGCGCGCTCTCCCTGGACATTGAGTGCGTAGCAGTCGAAGACGATGGGGAGCCCGGCGTCGAACGGATAGAGCCAGTCCGGGACGAGGTCCTGTGTGAAGCGAACCAGGCCATGGCCCTGCGGGCCGCCTCCGCCCAACGCCTCGTCAAAATAACCGACCCACACGTTGCCCGACGGCGTCGTCAGCAGCTCCTCGATGGCGTCGCCAAGATGACCGGTACGGACGAGGTGACCGTCGGCAGTCCACACCTGCGCGTTGGGCGTGCCATTGCGTTGGGTTCGCGCGTCGGCCAGGAGGATGCGCCGGTCGCGGACGTGGGCTGCGGGCCGGGGCACGTGACCGCGCACCTGCATGGGCTGGGCGTCGACGCGTTCGGGATCGACCTCTCGCCCGGGATGATCGACGTGGCTCGGCGGGACCATCCGGGTCTGCGGTTCCGGGTCGGCTCGATGACGGATCTCGACCTCGCCGGGCTGCTGGCCTTCTGGTCGTTGATCCACGTTCCCGACGACGAGGTCCCCGCGGTGTTCGGGCACTTCCATCGGGCACTACGTCCGGGCGGGCCGCTGCTGCTCGGCTTTCATGCCGGTGAAGGGTCGCGGCTCAAGACGCAGGGATACGGCGGCCACCCGATGCGGGTACACGTGCACCGCCGAGCGCCGGGCCGGGTGGTGGACTGGCTGCGCGACGCGGGGTTCACCGTCGAGACGCAGGTACTCCTCGCCCTTGACCAGAGCGTTCCGGGAGCAGCGCTGTTCGCGCGCAAGGGCTAGTTCAGGCGGGCTGCGTCGCCGGCCTCGGCTCGCGGGCCACCGGCTCGCCCACGACGGCGGTCAGGACGTCGTCCAGCGTCACCACGCCCAGCGGTATCCGGCCGTCGCTGACCAGGACGATGTGCTGGCGCTCGCGGCGCATCGACAGCAGGAGTTCGGCCAGGGTGCGGGTCGGGGGGACTATCCCCAGCGGTCGGATGAGCTCGGGCGGGATCGGGGCGCGGCGCTGCGGGCCGACGAAGCCCAGCACGTCCTTCACGTGGACGAAGCCCAGCACGCGGCGGCTGGCGCGCTCCACGACCGGGAAGCGCGAGCGGTTGGTGCGCGTGGCCAGGACCTCCAGGGAGGCCGGGGACACGTCCTCGGCGATCGTGGTGATCTCGGCCCAGGGGCGCAGGGCGTCGCGGGCCGTGCGCTGCGACAAGGCCAGGGCGCCCGCGATGCGCGCGTGCTCCTCTGGGGCCAGCAGGCCCTCGGTGGTGGCCTGCGCGGCCAGGCCGGCCAGCTCCTCGGCGGTGAAGACCGTCTTGACGGAGCCGGTCGCCTCGATGCGCCACAGGGACAGGATCGTGCGCGAGGCCCACTTCATGGCGACGAGGACGGGCCTGGTGGCCATGCAGAAGGTGTACATCGGCGGGCCGAGCCACAGCACCGCGCGCTCCGGGGAGGCCAGCGTCAGGTTTTTGGGCACCATCTCGCCGACGACCGTGTGGGCGAACACGACCACGCCCAGGGCCAGGCCGAACGCGACCGGGTGGACGAGGCGCTCCGGCACGCTCAGCGCCTCGAACGGGCCACGCAGGCCGTGCGCCAGGGCCGGCTCGGCCAGCGCGCCGAGGGCCAGCGTGCAGATTGTGACGCCGAGCTGGGCGCCGGCGATCATGAGCGGGATCTCGTTCATCGCGCGCAGCGCGGTGCGGGCGCGGCGCGAGGTGGCGGCCATGGGCTCGATCACCGTGCGGCGCGAGGCGATCAGCGAGAACTCGGCGGCGACGAAGAACGCGTTGCCGAACAACAGCAGGATCGTGACCAGCAGCTCAGTCATCGACCGGCACCTCCGGCCGCACGATGCGGACCTGCTCGATGCGGCGGCGGTCGACCTCGACGACGGTGAACTCCCAGCCGTCCTCGTTCCAGGTCTCGCCGACCGCCGGGATGTGGCCCAGCCGCGCCATGAGGAACCCCGCCAGCGTCTCGTACGGGCCCGGTGGCACATGGAACCCGGTCAGCTCCGCGAGCTCGTCCTCGCGCAGCACGCCGTCGACGAGCAGGGTGCGCTCGTCGCCGGGGGCGGTGAGGTCGGGCATGCCGTGCGCGGTGGTCGGCTCCTCCTCGACGTCGTGCTCGTCGACGATTTCGCCGACCAGCTCCTCGACGAGGTCCTCGACGGTCACGACGCCGTCGGTGCCGCCATACTCGTCCACGACGATCGCGACGTCCGAGTTGCCCTTGCGCAGGGCCTCGAGGACGCCGTCGAGGTCGAGGCTCTCCGGCACGAAGACCGGCTCGCGGGCGACCGCGGCGACCTTCGTCGTGGGGCGGCGCACCGGCGGAACGCTGAGCGCGTCGGTGACGGTGACGACGCCGGTGACCTGGTCGAGGGTCTGCACGTAGATCGGGAAGCGGCTGTAGCCGGTCTGCACCGAGGTCGCCAGCAGGTCGGCGACGGTGGCGTCGGCGCGCAGCGAGACGACGTCGACGCGCGGGGTCATCGCCTCCGCGGCGCGCTTGTCGCCGAAGCGGATCGTGCGCTGCAGCAGCACCGCGGTCTCCTTCGGCAGCGCGCCGGCCTGGGCCGAGATCGCGGCGAGCAGCCCGAGCTCCTCGGGCGAGCGGGCGCTGGCCAGCTCCTCCTGCGGCTCGACGCCGAAGCGCCGGACCACCCAGTTGGCGGTGCCGTTGAGCAGCGTGATGAGCCAGGAGAACAACCGGGAGAACATGCGCTGCGGGCCGGCGGTCGCGCGGGCCACCGGCATCGGCTTGGCCAGCGCGGCGTTCTTCGGCACCAGCTCGCCGAAGAGCATGGACAGCAGCGTGGCCACGATGAGGCTGGTGGCGTGCGCGGCGCCCTCGGTCACCGAGCCGAACACGGGGCGCAGCAGCGGCGAGAAGAGCCGGGACAGCGCGGGCTCGGCCAGGTAGCCCGTCAGCAGCCCGGCGAGGGTGATGCCGAGCTGTGCGCCGGAGAGCTGAAAGGACAGCTCGCGCAGCGCTTGGCGGACCGTGCGTGCCTTGCGGTCGCCGGCGTTGGCCCGCTGCTCGATCTCCGCCCGGTCGACGGTCACGAGCGAGAACTCGGCGGCGACGAAGCCCGCGTTCGCGGCGGTGAGCAGCGCGAACGCCAGCAGGGGCAACAGTGTGGTCAACACGCTCGCGCGACGATCCCTTCAGGTGTGCCCCGATTGTTCCACGTGAACCCAAACCCCGCCCATGGCAGCCCCGCAGATCAGGATCACAGTCCGGAGCCGTACGCGCCACGCAAAGATCGAGATATGTGGATCACCCTCCCACTTTCGGGGGCTTTGCGCCGACTTGCGCAGCACTGATGCCGATGCGAGCAGGCACGTCGAGGCGTTGAGGGAGGCCCGATGGGAGCGGCGCTGATCGGCGCGTGTATCGCGCTCGCGGCCGGCATTGCGATGGGCAGCGCGGGCGCGAAGGCCAAGCGGGCCCGCCTGGACTACGCGCGCACGAAGGCGCTGGTCCCGGGCGCGCGCAGGAACGCCTGGGTCGAGAGCCTGCGCGGCCTGCGGGTCGCCGCCACGGCGGCGGCCGTCCTGGTCGCGCTGGCGCTGGCCATGAACGTGATCGGCCAGCACTGAACCAGGACCAAACCCGCTAAATCATATGATTTGTCGGATTTGTCGCGGCGCGGAGCGCCCGACAAATCTGGACCGCCCGGCGAATCGAAGGCTGCCGGCAAATACGAAGAGCCCGGCGAAACCGGGCTCTTGGCACCGCGGACCTGGAGCCTCACGGGAGGAACGGTCGCAAGTTGTACGGACCGGAGCCATGAAATTCCTATTGTTGTACGGCCCGCAGCAGCACCGACGCCACGTCCACGACCTCGACGTCGTCCGGGGCCGCGCCCGCGGCCTTCTTGCCCGTGACGCCGTCACCGAGCATCGTCAGGCAGAACGGGCACGCGACCGCCACCGTCTTCGCGCCGGTCGACAGCGCCTCCTCGACCCGCTCGACGTTGATCCGCTTGCCGATGCGCTCCTCCATCCACATGCGTGCGCCGCCGGCGCCGCAGCAGAAGGAGCGTTCCGCG
The DNA here is from genome assembly GCF_043197855.1 of Dactylosporangium sp. NPDC048998. Lineage (NCBI taxonomy): Bacteria > Bacillati > Actinomycetota > Actinomycetes > Micromonosporales > Micromonosporaceae > Dactylosporangium > Dactylosporangium sp. NPDC048998. The sequence continues at coordinate 296,409 of NZ_JBICTV010000004.1, read as the reverse complement.
AACCGGTCCATCTCCACCAGGCCGGCCCCGTCCGCGGCCGGGCCCGCGACCGCGCCGAGCACCTCGCGCGGCGGCGCGAAGACGCGGTTGTGCCGGCCCAGGTAGCAGGGGTCGTGATAGGTCACGGCGCCGTCGAGCGGCTGGACGGGCGTGAGCTTGCCGGCCGCGACGAGCTGGGCGAGCAGCTGCGTGTGGTGAATGACGTCGTAGTGGCCGCCGAGCTGGCCGTACTCGTTCGACAGCGTGTTGAAGCAGTGCGGGCAGGTCGCCACGATCTTCTTCACGCCGGCCTCGTTGAGGGTCTCGACGTTCTGCTGGGCGAGCATCTGGAAGACGAACTCGTTGCCGATGCGCCGGGCCGGGTCGCCGGTGCAGGTCTCGCCCTGGCCGAGGATGGCGAACTTGACGCCGGCCTCGTGCAGCAGCGTGGCGACGGCCCGCGTGGTCTTCTTCGCCCGGTCCTCGAAGGCGCCGGCGCAGCCGACCCAGAAGAGGTACTCGAAGTCGCCGTCGTCCACCTCGGCGACGTTGGGCACCTCGAAGCCCAGCCCCTTGGTCCAGTCGTCGCGGGTGGACTGCGCCGCGCCCCACGGGTTGCCCTTGTTCTCGAGGTTGCGCAGCATCACGCCGGCCTCGGTCGGGAAGTTCGACTCGATGAGGACCTGGTAGCGCCGCATGTCCACGATGTGGTCGACGTGCTCGATGTCGACCGGGCACTGCTCCACGCACGCGCCGCAGGTGGTGCACGACCACAGCACGTCCGGGTCGATGACGCCGAGCTCGTCGGCGCCGCCGATGAGGGGCCGCTCCGCCTCCGCCAGCGCCAGCACGTCGATCTTGGCCAGCTGCTCTTGGGTAGCCTTCTCCTCGCCGGTGAGCGTCTTGCCACCACCGGCGAGCAGGTACGGCGCCTTCGCGTAGGCGTGGTCGCGCAGGTTGAGGATCAGCAGCTTCGGCGACAGCGGCTTGCCGGTGTTCCAGGCCGGGCACTGCGACTGGCACCGCCCGCACTCGGTGCAGGTGGTGAAGTCGAGCAGGCCCTTCCAGCTGAACTGTTCGACCTGGGCGACGCCGAACTGGTCCTTCTCCGGGTCGGCCTCCTCGAAGTCCAGCGGCTTGCCCTCGCTGGTCATCGGGCGCAGTGCGCCGAGGCCCGAGCCCTTCCGGCCGGGGCTGCGCTTGAAATAGATGTTGAAGAACGCCAGGAAGCGGTGCCACGCCACGCCCATCGTGATGTTGCTGGCGATGACGATGACCCAGGCCATCGAGACGATGATCTTCAGCATCGCGATCAGGCTGACCGCGGCCGGCCAGGCCGGCAGCACCGAGCCCAGCGCGTGGCTGACCGGCGCGGCCCAGGCCGGCCACTCCAGCTCGTCGTTGGCGGCCTTGAAGCCGCGGATGAAGAAGCCGCAGATCAGGACGGCGAGGATCGTGTACTCGACGTAGTACGCCTGCCACATCGTCGAGCCGGCGAAGCGCGACCGCCGCTCCGGTTTGCTCGGCAGGTTGCGCAGCCGGATGCCGATCAGCACCAGGATGCCGATGAAGCCCAGCACGCCGATCCACTCGGTGACCAGGCCGTAGATGTTCCAGGCGCCGACCAGCGGCAGGCCGTTGGAGGGCTTGACGACCTCGAAATAGGCCTCGAGGACCAGCAGGGACAGCACGATGAACGCGATCATCACGAACCAGTGCGCGGCGCCGATGACGGTCCACCGCAGCATCCGGGTGTGCCCGAGGGTCTCGGCCAGCATGTTCCGCAGCCGCAGGCCCTTGTCGCCGCCGCGGGTCGGGTCGGGCTGGCCCAGGCGTACCACGGCCAGCATCCGCCGCACGGTGCGCACGACGAGGATCACCGCGACGACGGTGATGGCCGCCGCGACGCTCGCAGCCACGATCTGCACTGCACCCATGCCGAAGCCTCCCACGGTCTTCACGGCCTTGGCCTGAACCACTCCTCAGGTGACCTTAGTCCCTGTTGTTACCCGTGGGTAACGTGAAGTTGGTCGCAGCAAACGCTAGGCCACCGGACGCGCGGGATCACTCCTACACGGCAAGATGTGACGCATTTGCCCCCTCGGCGGACCGAGGGGGCAAGCGGCTCAGTGGCTCAGCGCCACTTGGAGAAGACGCCGAGCGACGCCACCAGGAACCCGAAGCCGATGGCGAGGTTCCAGTACTTCAGGTCGGCGAGCGTCGACAGCCAGTCGACGTCGAAGAACCCCTGCGTCAGGTAATACGTCACGAGCCAGGCGATGCCGACCACGACGAACGCCACCGCAAGCGCCGGTACCCATACCGGGCTCGGCCGCCGCTGGGCTGCCGCCGTCTCCTGCGGGCGCAGCTCCGCGGGGGGCGTGTAGACCTTCTTCTTGCGAACTGTCGACTTCGGCACGGCGCTCTCCTGGAGGGGTTCGTCTGGCCAACACTATCCATTGACGCCGCCACCTCCGCCAGCGTCGGCCTGAATAATGTTCTGTGACTAGCGTAGTCAAGTCGGCACGCGCGCGTGGGGAGGGGTCGTGGTGGAGTACACATCGGGCGGCTCCTCGTGGACGCGCGCCCTGCGCCGGCTCGGTCGCGCTATGCTGCCCCACCGCCGCCCGAGGCGCAGTTTTGCCTGGTCGGTGCTGACTCCGGTGGTGCTCGCGGTGGCCGGGATGCTCTTCTCGCTGAGCGCCGCGACCGCCAAGGGCACCGACCTGCGCAACGACCGGCGGCCGGAGCTGACCAATCTGATCGGCGCGCGCAAGCAGGAGATCGCCGCCTCCCGGGAGCGGGCCGCCCGGCTACGCGCCGAGATCGACGCCCAGCAGCGGCGCCAGGCGGGCACCGACGGCCAGGTCGACGGGCAGCGCAAGCGCGGCGACGCCGAGCAGGCCGCCGCCGGGCTCACCGCCGTGCACGGCCCCGGCGTGGTGGTCGTGCTCGACGACGCCCCGCGCCGCGCCGACGGCTCCCGCCCGGCCGGCGCCACCCCCGATGATCTGGTCGTTCACCAGCAGGACGTACAGGCCGTGGTCAATGCGCTGTGGTCCGGCGGGGCCGAGGCGATGACGTTGATGGGCGTCCGAGTGATCGCGACGAGCGCGGTACGCTGCGTGGGTAACACGCTGCTGCTCGACGGGCAGGTCTATTCGCCGCCGTTCGAGATCGCCGCCATCGGCGACCAGGCAGGACTTCAGCGCGCGCTCGAAGCCTCCGAGGGGGTCCGGTTGTTCAGGGAGGCCGCCGATACCTTCGGGCTCGGCTACCAGGTGCGCGTGGAGGCGAACGTGCAGGCCAGGGCGTATGACGGCTCGACGGCGCTGCGCGCCGCGCGGTCCGGGTCGTGATCGGGGCGCCGGCATGGACCATCGCCCCCGCCACCGGGCGCTCGACCAGGACGACATCGCGACCGCGATGCTGCCCCGCATCAAGGCCGAGGATCCGGGCGACGCGACCGCGATAATTCCGAAAGTTGCCCCGGAGACCGGCGAAACCGCCTATATTCCGAAATTCAGTGAACCTTCCGCGGACCCGACCGCGGTGCTGACGAAACTTCCACCGAAGCCCCCCTCCGACAGGCCCGCCGAACCGGCCCCGCCCACCCCCGAGGACCAGCCGGACGCAGCCGCCGCGCCCAAGGGCGCCATCGTGGTGCCGCTGCGCCCGGTCCGCACCGAGGAAGGGTACCGGAGCGTGTACTCCGAATATACGAGGACCAGTTTCGGCTCGGTGGCGCGCGCCATCAGCCGGGGCACGGGCGAGGTGCTCATCACCTTCGGCCTCATCGTGCTGCTGTTCGCGGGCTACGAGGTCTGGGGCAAGACGGCGATCGTCGACGCGCACCAGGACGAGCTCAACCACCAGCTCGAGCAGCAGTGGGCGCGGCAGCCGACAGTCGGCCCCAGCGCGACGCCGACGGTGGTGAAGCCGCCCAACGGCGCCGTCATCGCCTCCGTGCACATCCCGCGGCTGCAGAAGAAGTGGGCGATCGTGCAGGGCGTCACGCCGGCCGACATCCGCTACGCGCCGGGCCACTACCCGGACACGGCCCTGCCGGGGCAGGTCGGCAACTTCTCCATGGCCGGGCACCGCACGCCGGCCATCTGGTGGGACCTCGACCAGCTCAAGCCCGGCGATCCGGTGATCGTCAAGACGGCCGACACCTGGTACGTCTACCTGGTCACCGGCCACGAGATCGTGCTGCCGACCGCCGTGCAGGTGGTGGCCCCCGTGCCCGACAAGCCCGGCGAGACGCCGACCAAGGCGATGCTGACGATGACCACCTGCAACCCGAAGTTCAACAACTACCAGCGGCTCGTCGTGCACGCCGAACTCAACCGCAGCCAGCCCGTCTCCGACGGCGACCCGGCCGAGCTGAAGGGCTGAGCGCGTGTACTCCTGGATCTGGCGGCACATCCCGTTCAAGCAGTGGCAGCTCAAGGCGCTGGTCTCGGCGGTGCTCATCACCGGCGCCGGCGCCCTGCTGTGGTATGAGATCTTCCCCGCCGTCGAGCCGATCCTGCCGTTCTACGACGTCCAGGTGGAGAGCACCGACCCCGGCGCGGACATCAACGTGGAGAGCCCGGCGCCGCCGCCCTCAACGGGCCCCACGGCCACGAACCCGCCCGTCGTACTACCGAGTTAGGTGAGCGGATTGCGCGTCCTCGTCATCGACAACTACGACTCCTTCGTCTTCAACCTGGTGCAGTACCTCGGCCAGCTCGGCGTGGAGTGCGACGTCCGCCGCAACGACGAGATCACCGTGGCCGACGTCGGTGCGGCGAGGCCGGCCGGCGTGCTGCTGTCCCCCGGCCCCGGCACGCCGGAGCGGGCCGGAATCTGCATGGCGGTAATCGAGCAGTACGCCGGAAAGCTGCCGATCTTCGGCGTCTGCCTCGGCCATCAGGCGTTCGGCGCGGCGTTCGGCGCCACCGTGACCCGCGCCCCGGAGCTCCTACACGGCAAGACCTCGCTCGTGGAGCACGAGGGCCAGGGCGTGCTCGCCGGGCTGCCGGACCCGTTCATCGCCACGCGGTACCACTCGCTCGCGGTCGTCGAGTCGACGCTCCCGCCGGAGATCGAGGTGACCGGCCGCACCGAGTCGGGCGTGGTGATGGCGATGCGCCACCGCGAGCTGCCGATCGAGGGCGTGCAGTTCCACCCGGAGTCGGTGCTCACCCAGGGCGGGCACCTGATGCTGGCCAACTGGCTGGCCGTCTGCGGGCTGCAGAACGCGCTGGAACGGGCCCCGCAGCTCGTCGCCGAGGTCGAGGCCCGGCGGGTCGCGGCGTTCGCCTAGCGGCCCCGGCTGTGCACAACCCTGTGGATAACTGGCCAGTTATCCACAGGGTACGCAACGTAGTGACGCCCCGGAATTGATCAGGGGGTCGCGCTGCCGCTCGGCTTGGCCGACCCCGACGGATTCGCGGTCGGCCCGCCGTCGTCGAACTGGCCGATCCGCAGCACGATCGGCTCGCTCTTCGCGAGGGCCTTGCCAGCCGGCTTGTTCGTACTGACCACGAGCCCGTCCTTCGCCTGGTCGGCGACCGAGACGTTCTGTGTGGTGACGTTGGTGAAGCCGGCCTGTTCGAGCGCCGCCTCGGCCTGCGCCAGGCTCTTGTCGACCACGTTGGGCATGGTCGCCTGGTTGTACTTCGACACGTAGATCGTGACCGTCGAACCCGCCTTGACCTGGGTGCCGGCCGGCGGGTCGGACTGGACGACCTCGTCCTTGGGCTCGACTCCGTCCCGCTCCTGCACGTCCGGCGTGAGCTTGAGCTGCCCCAGCTGCTGGATCGCCTGGTCCTTCGAGAGCCGGACCAGCGGCGGCACGGTCACCATCGCCGGCGCGCCGCACACCGTGTAGTCGATCTGCGTCCCCTGTTTGACCTGCTTGCCCGGCTCCGGGCTCTGCGTGAGCACGGTGCCGGTCTGGCAGTCCTGGGAGGGGTCCTGCCGCGGGTCGCCGCTCAGGTTGTTCTGCCGCAGCGTGTTGTCCGCCTCGGCCTGCGTTCGCCCGGTGATCCGCGGGACCGGCACCGTCTGATCCCGGTTGGCCAGGTAAAGGCCGATCGACAGCGCGGCGACGGCGAGCAGGGTGAGCGAGGTCAGCGCGACCACCACGCCGGTGGAGCTCTTGCGTTTCTGCCGCTGGTTGGCCCGGGCGGGCTGACGCGAGGCCGGCGGCGGCCGGTAGGCGGTGTTCTGCGCCGCCATGACCGAGGCCATCTCCTCCTCGGTCATCACCGGCGGCGCCGACACCGGACGTCCGGCGGCGGCACGCATGACGTCCGCGCGCATCTCGCCGGCGCTCTGGTACCGGTTGAGCGGGTTCTTCGCCAGCGCCTTGAGCACGACCGCGTCGATCTCGGGCGTGACGTCGCGGTTGCTGGTGCTCGGCGGCCGCGGGTCCTCCCGGACGTGCTGGTACGCCACCGACACCGGGTTGTCCCCGACGAACGGCGGATGGCCGCACAGCAGCTCGAACAGCACGCAGCCGGTCGCGTAGACGTCGGAGCGGGCGTCGACGGGCTCGCCGCGGGCCTGCTCCGGCGAGAGGTACTGCGCCGTGCCGATCACCGCCGACGTCTGCGTCATCGTCGTCGCACCGCTGGCCAGCGCCCGGGCGATGCCGAAGTCCATCACCTTGACCTGGCCGGTCTGCGTGAGCATCACGTTGCCCGGCTTGATGTCGCGGTGGATGATCCCGTGCCGGTGGCTGAACTCCAGCGCGGCGCAGATGTCCGCGGTGATCTCCAGGGCCCGCCGGGGCATGAGTCGCCCCTCGACCGCAAGTACCTCCTTGAGGGTGCGGCCGTTGACGAACTCCATGACGATGTACGGCAGTTCCTCGCCAGCCGGGCCGCGCTCCTCGCCGGTGTCGTAGACGGCGACGATCGCGGGGTGGTTGAGGGAGGCGGCGTTCTGCGCCTCCCTGCGGAACCGCAGCTGGAAGGTGGCGTCGCGAGCGAGGTCGGTGCGCAGCGTCTTGATCGCGACGTCGCGGCCGAGCCGCAGGTCGCGACCCCGATGGACCTCGGCCATTCCGCCATAGCCGAGCAACTCCCCGACCTGGTAACGGCCGCCGAGGAGGCGCGGCTGGGCGGTCATGTCGTGTCGTCCTTCGGTCATCGACTATTACCTTGCCACGTCTTGCGACAAGAAGACATTCGGGTCGTTCCGGTCAGTCTGGATCAGTCTTGATCGGTCTGGATCAGTATGGGTCAGTCTGACGCACTGGTCCGGGGCGCGGGGGACTGAGACTGACCGGTGTTGCCGGTCTGCTCGCCCGCGGGCTCCGAGGGCTGGTCGTCGATCGCGCCCCGGTTGGCGTAGACAGTGATCGTGGTGCCCTCCGCCACCGGGCCACATGGCTGGACATCGACGACGCTGTTCAACATGAAGCCCCGGGTGGGCTTGTCCTCGATGTTGACGATCATGCCCTTGCGCTCGAGATCCCTCTTGTAGAGTTCGGCCAGCTGAAACTTCGGATGGCAATCCACCGTCACCAGTTTGCCGGTCGCCTTGGCGCTGGTCGGCGCGACGGCGGACGCAGCGGGCGAGTTGGTGCCGCCGACCTGGTTGTCCGGCGTGCCGTCGTTCTTGGTGGCCAGGTAGATGCCGCCGATGCCGACCAGCACCAACAGCACGACCGCGGCGATGCCGACGAGCACCAGCCCGTTGCGGCCGCCGCTGGGCTTGCGCGAGCCCGAGTCCATCGGCGGGGGCGGCGGCTGGTAGCCGCCGGTCGAGCCGAGGAACGTCGCCGTGTCGCCGCTGGGCGGCGGCGGGGGCACGCCGGCCGCGCCGCGCGCCTGGTGGCCGCCGAGGCCCGCGGCCGCGCCGGGCGGCGGCGGCATGGCGCCGGGCATGATGCGCGTGCCGGCCGCGCCGGAGGTCGGCGGGCCGGACATCGGCGAGCCGGACGTCGGGTGCCCGTAGCCGGGCGAGACGGGCGAGCCGGAGATCGGCGGCCCGGAGACGGGGTTGCGCTGGCCCGCGGGCGACCCGGGCGGGCCCATCGGCATGCCGGCCGGCGGCGAGACCGCCGGGCCGGTGGCCGTGCCGCCGCCGGACAGCTGCGCGGAGACGCGCCGGGCGGCCTGGGCGAGCGCCGCGGCGCTGGGCCAGCGGGCGGCCGGGTCCTTGGCCATGGCCCGCTCGACCAGCTGCGCCACCGGCGGAGGGATGTCCGAGGGCAGCGGCGGCGGCATGTCGCGCACGTGCCGCATCGCGATCTCGAGCGGGTTTTCGCCCTCGAACGGCCGCACGCCGGACAGGCACTGGTAGGCCACGACGCCGAGCGCGTATACGTCGGACAGCGGGGTGGCCTGGGCGCCGGACGCCTGCTCGGGCGAGATGTAGGAGGCGGTGCCGAGCACCGAGCCGGCCGCGGTGAGCTGGGCGACAGCCGCCGAGCGGGCGATGCCGAAGTCGGTGAGCACCAGCGTGCCGTTGGGGCGCACGAGCAGGTTGCCGGGCTTGACGTCGCGGTGGACGATGCCCTTCTCGTGCGCGGCCTGCAGCGCGTCGGCGGCCTGGGCGATGAGCGCCATGGCGCGCGCCGGGGTGAGCCGGCCGACCCGGGAGAGGGTGCGGGAGAGCGCGTCGCCCTCCACATACTCCATGATCAGGAAGGCGGTGCCGTTCTCGCTGCCGTAGTCGTAGATGTCGACGACGCCCGGGTGGTTGATGGTCGCCATGGTGCGCGCCTCGCCCCGGAAGCGCTCGGCGAAGCCGGGCTCCTCCAGCAGCGCGGGCAGCAGCACCTTGATCGCGACCGTGCGGCCGAGCACCTCGTCGGTGCCGCGCCACACGTCACCCATACCGCCGCCGGCGATACGTTCGTCCAGGCGGTAGCGCCCACCCAGGGTGGTGCCGGCGCTCAACATATCGCGCACCTCATTATCGAATGCCCTTTTCGTCCGCGTATGCCTTCATGACCAGACCGGCGATGCGAGCCGCCTCGGCGCTGCCACCTTTGCCAGCGTTCTGGAGGAAAACCGCGACCGAGACGATCGGCTTGCCGTCCTTCAGGGCGAAACCGATGAACCAGCCGTGGTCTGCTGCCTCCTCACCGTCCTGCGCCGTACCGGTCTTACCACCGACCTGCAAGCCCGAGATGCGAGCGCTCTTGCCCGTGCCGTCGTCGGCCGACACGACGCTGAACATCATGTCCTGCAGTTCGTGGGCGACGTCGGCGGAGATGGGGGTGCGCAGCAACTTGGGCTCGGTGTGGTCGGCGATCGACAGGTCGGAGTTCTGCAGGCGGTCGACAACGTACGGGCGCATCTGCTTGCCGTCGTTGGCAACCGTCGACGCAATCATGGCGCCTTGCAGCGGGGACATCTTCACCTCGCGCTGTCCGATGCTCGACTGAGCAACGGCGGGCGGGTCGACGCGGTTGTCCGAGCCGGCGGTCATCGGGCCGGTGTGGCTGGCCACGATGCCGCAGTAGTTGCGGTCCTGGTCCTCGACGAGGCGGGGCTCCTGCTCGAAGCCGAAGGCCTGGGCCATCGACTTGAGCTTGTCGGCGCCGATCCGCTCGACGCCCATCCGGGCGAACACCGTGTTGCACGACACCGTCAGGGCCTGCTTCAAGGTGATCTGGTCGGGGCAGACGCCGGTGTGCGAGTTCTTGATCTGGAAGTCCGAGACCTGCGGCGGCTTGTAGAACTCGCCGCCCGGCACCACCGAATCGGGGGTCAGTGACGGGTCCGCGGTCATCGCCGCCGCCGAAGTGATGATCTTGAAGGTCGACCCGGGCGGATAGATTTCCGACACGGCCCGGTTCAGCAGCGGCTTGCCCGGGTCACCGTTGAGTGCCTTGTAGTTCGCCAGGGCCGTGCCGGCGTCGTGGGTGCTCAGCAGGTTGGGGTCGTAGCTCGGCAGCGACACCTCGGCGAGGATCGCGCCGGTCGTCGGGTCCATGGCCACGACCGCGCCGTTCTTGACCTTGAGCTTGTTGTTGCCCAGCGCCTGGTAGGCGGTGTCCTGCGTGGCCTTGGAGATGCTCAGCAGCACGTTGCCGCCGGCCGGCTCCTTGCCGGTGAACAGGGCAGCGATCCGGTCGGCCGCCTGCTTGTCCGAGGTGCCGGCGAGGAAGTCGTTGTTGAGCTTCTCCAGGCCGGTCGCCGACAGAGGATTGACCGGCTTGTAGCCCAGCACGTGCGCGTACTCCTCCTTGAGCGGGTATGTGCGCAGGTACTTCAGCGAGTCCCCGGTGGACTCGGCGTCGGCGAGCACGGTGCCCTTCGCGTCGGCGATCTTGCCGCGCGGCCGCGCGTATTCCGCCGACTGCACCCGCGTGTTGTGCGCGTTGGTGCGGTAGTCGTCGGCCTTGACCACCTGCCGGTAGTTCAGGTTCAGGAACAGCAGGGCGAACAGGACCATCACCACGACGCCGACCCGGCGCAGCGGGGCGTTCATCGCACAACCTCCGTGGGCATCTCTTTGATCTGGACCGGCGCGCCGCCGCCCCCTCCGGTCGCGATGCCGCCGAGCCCGATCGCCGGCGCCCCGCCGGCCGGGCGGCGACCCGCATCGGAGATCCGCAACAGCATGCCGATCAGCAGCCAGTTGGCCACCAGCGACGAGCCTCCCGCCGAGAGGAACGGCGTGGTCTGCCCGGTCAGCGGGATGAGCTGGCTGATGCCGCCCACGATGACGAACAGCTGCAGCGCGATTGTGAACGAGAGTCCGCCGGCGAACAGCTTGCCGAAGGAGTCCCGCACGTTGATCGCGGACCGCAGTCCGCGCTCGACGAGCAGCAGGTAGACCACCAGCAGGGCGGTCAGGCCGAAGAGGCCGATCTCCTCGCCCATGCCGGCGAAGATGAAGTCCGTGCGGACCTCGGGCACCTTGGTCGGCTGGCCGGCGCCGGGGCCGGCGCCGGTGAGCCCGCCGGTGCCGAGCCCGAGTAGCGACTGGACCAGCTGGTAGCCCTTGTCGTTGGCGTCGCCGAACGGATCGAGCCACGTGGTCGCGCGCTCGGAGAAGTTCAGGAACGGCCCACCGATGGTCTTGCCCAGGAAGTACGCCAGGAACGCCCCGCCGAGGAACAGGACCAGGCCGATGATCAGCCAGCTGACCCGCTCCGTGGCGACGTAGAGCGTCACGACGAACAGGCCGAAGTACATCAGCGAGGTGCCCAGGTCCTTCTCGAACACGAGCACCATCAGCGACATCAGCCAGACCAGCACGACCGGCCCGAGGTCGCGGCCGCGCGGGAAGTCGATGCCGAGGAACCGCTTGCTCGCCAGCGAGAGCACCTCGCGCTTGCGCACGAGGTAGTAGGCGAAGAAGACCAGCAGGAAGATCTTGGCGAACTCGCCCGGCTGGATCGTGAACCCGGGCAGCTTGATCCACAGCTTCGCGCCGTTGATCGCCGAATATCGCGCCGGGAGCATCGCCGGGATCAGCACCAGCACGATGCCGGCGAGGCCGAGCGTGTAGGAGTACCGCGACAACGACCGGTGGTCCCGCACGATCGCCAACAGCGCGACCGCGCCGACCACGGCGGCCGCGGTCCAGCCCAGCTGGCGGAAGCCGTCCCCGCCGAACACGCTCAAACTCGCCCGCAGCGGCGCCTTCACGCCGGCCAGGTCCAGCCGGCGCAGGAACGCCACGCCGAGGCCGTTGATGAGCGCGACCGCGGGCAGGATCACCGGATCGGCGTACGGCGCCAGGAACCGCACCCCTACGTGGGCGACGCCGAAGATGCCCGCGATGATCGCGGTCTGCACCCAGAAGTGCGAGGTGACCTCGCCGGCGGCGTTGCCCTCCACCACGGCGGCGAACACGGTGAGGATGACGATGACGAAGAGGAGCAGCGCCAGTTCGACGTTGCGCCGGGTGCGCGGGCGGGCGGGCGCGGAAACGCCCGCTCCGCCGCTCATGGGCGACGGGATGGCGGTGGCGGTCACAACTGGCTTCCTCTTCCCCTCAGCACGTCAGTTCGGCCCCGGCACGGTCAGCAACTGGTCGCGGGGGTCGGGGTCGGCGCGGAGGTCGGGCTCGGCTCGGAGGACGGCGCCGACGGACTCGCCGGGTCGCCGGCCGGCGCGGAGGCGCTGCCGCTGGAGGACGCCGCCACCGAGACGGACGCCGAGGACGACTCCGAAGGATGCGGCGTCGGGCAGTCCTGCTTGCGCGAGGGATCGCTCGGGTCCTCCAGCGCGGCCATCTTGTCCTGGGCCTGCTCCAGGGTCTCGACCTGGATGCCCTGCTTGACGGTGCCCTGAGCGGCCGGCGTCAGGTCGTCGAGCGTCAGCGTGGCGCTCTCCTGGTAGACGTGCCCCAGCTTCAGCCACGCGATCTTGCCGGGCACGCCCTTGAAGATCGCGACCCGGCCGCCTTCGGTGGCGCCCACGTAGTACCGCGACTGCGTGACGTTCCAGCCATACCAGAGCCCGCCGCCGAGCAGCCCGAGCAGCACCACGAGGAGGATGGCGGTGCGCACCGGATGGCGTCGGGAGCGCTGCTCCCCGTCCTCGCGGTGCCCCGCGACCGGGTCATGCGAGCGCGGCTGCTCGTCCTGCGGCACCGGCGGGCGCGGCGCGGCGAGCGCGGCGCCCCGAGCCGAGGACATCGACTGGTCGGCGGAGGTCGCCATGCCCCGGTCCTGCGCCGCGGCCCCGCCCACGATCGGCCGTGCCTCGACGATGTCCTCGTCGGTGACGTCGGCGACGATCACGGTGATGTTGTCGGGTCCGCCGCCGCGCAGGGCCAGCTCGATGAGGCGGCCGGCGCACTGGTTGGGGTCGACGTACTCGCGCAGCGTCGACTCGATGGTCTCCGCGCTGACCACGCCTGACAGCCCGTCGCTGCAGAGCAGGTACCGGTCGCCGGGCTTGACCTGGCGGACCGAGTACTCCGGGTCCGCGTCGCGGCCGTCCAGCGCCCGGGTCAGCAGGGAGCGCTGCGGGTGGCTGTTGGCCTCTTCGAGGCTGATGCGGCCCTCGTCGACGAGCATCTGGACGTACGTGTCGTCCTTGGTCACCTGGGCGAACTCGCCGTCGCGCACCAGGTACGCGCGGGAGTCGCCGATATGGACCATGCCCATCTTGGAGCCGGAGAACAGCATGGCGGTCAGGGTCGTGCCCATGCCCTCCATGGCCGGGTTCTCCTCGACCGCATCCCGGATCTGCTGGTTGGCCAGGTCGACCGCGCTGCGCAGCGTGTCGATCATGGCGTTGCCGGGAACGTCTTCGTCGAGCGGCGCCATGGTGGCGATGACGATGTTGCTGGCGACGTCACCGGCGGCCATGCCGCCCATGCCGTCGGCAACGGCAAGCAGCCGTGGTCCGGCGTAGACGGAGTCCTGGTTCCCGCTCCGGATCAGACCGCGGTCGCTGCGAGCCGCATAGCGCAAGGTGAGGGTCATGGCCGTAACTCGAGAGAAGTGCGGCCGATGCGAATCGGCACGCCGAGGGGGACGGGGGTGGGTGCGCTGACCTTGGTCTTGTCGAGGTAGGTCCCGTTGGTCGAGCCGAGATCCTCGAGGTACCACTGGCCTGCGCGCGGTACGAGGCGGGCGTGCTTGGACGAGGCGTAGTCGTCGGTGATCACCAGCGTCGAGTCCTCGGCCCGGCCGATGGTGATGGGCGCCTCGCCGAGGGTGATGCGAGTGCCCGCCAGCGCACCGGCGGTGACGAAGAGCTGGTTTGCGGTCTTGCCGCGCTTGACCTTCGCCGGACGGCCGGGAGCCGTCACCGCACCAATCCCCCGAGGTGCGGCGACGATCCGGCTCGAACGCGAGCCAGCGAACAGGTCCCGGCGGATCACTCCCACTACCGTGAACACGAAGATCCACAGCAGCACGAGCAGCCCGTACCGGGCAACCGTGATGACGAATTCCATCTACGACGCGCTCATTCAGATCCGCCTACGTGAAGTACGGTCATCCATCCACGCGGTAGGTCAGCGTGGTCGTGCCGAGCTGGATCATGTCACCCGGGTTCAACGCGACCGCAGAGACGCGCTGTCCGTTGACCATCGTGCCGTTCGTGGAGCCGAGATCAGTCAGCACGACCTGCGCTCCGTCGAAGTCGAGCCGCGCATGGCGCCGCGAGATGCCGACGTCGGGGAGTCGCATGTTGGCCTGGTCGCCCCGGCCGATCACGGTCGAACCGATCGACAGAGGGTAGCTTCGCCCGTCGCCGGACACCAGTCGGACGTTGCGGCCGGGGCCGCCGGGCGGGGGGCCGTAGCCGCCGCCACCCTGGTCGTAGCCGCCGCCACCCTGGTTGTAGCCGCCGTACGGGTCCGGGGTCGGCGGCGGTGCGACATCGCCGCCGGTGTAAACCTCCGCGGTCACCCGGAACATGCCGGTGTCCAGGCCGTCGCCGCGCTCGATCTCGACGATGACGTCGCCGTACACCGTCCAGCCCTGCTCGCCGATGAACTCCGCCTGCGACTGAGCGAGCTCCTGCGCGAGCGCGGCGGCATACGGGGCCAACCGACTGTGGTCATAGGGCGACAGGTCGATCACGTAGCGATTCGGCACGAGCGTGCGCCCGCCGGCCAGAATCGCCTTGTGGGCTTCCGCCTCCCGTTGCATGGCGTTGAGGATCTCCACGGGGTGGACGACCCCCTTGAAGACCTTGGCGAAGGCCCCCTCAACCAGGCCCTCTAGGCGCTTCTCGAAGCGCTGCAGCACACTCACCGGTTCCTCCTCGGGTTCCGAGGTCATGATGGTATCCGGACGTCGCACGCCCGTATGCAAGCTGACCGGTCGGCCCGTGCTACTCTTCCGTGGCGCCCAGGGAAGCCTAGTGCCTACCCGGTGATTTCGCCGAGTAGGAGCGAGGTATGCTCTGACGCGCCGGGCACGAGATTTCTCGTGACCAGGGGAAGTGGCGGAATGGCAGACGCGCACGGTTCAGGTCCGTGTGCCCGAAAGGGCGTGAGGGTTCAACTCCCTCCTTCCCCACCTTCGAGGTGGCTCCTGCTCAGTGGCGGGGGCCACTTTCGCCATTTCGGCGGTGGATCCTTCGCGCTCGCTTCGCTCGCTCCAGGTGGGGGGCTTCGCCCACCCACACCCCCTTCTCGGTGGCTGGGGTTCGTGCGTGCCTCGCTCTCCTCGCCTTCGCTTCGCTCGGCTTCGTCCGTTCCCGGTGGCTGGCGTCCGTGCGTGCCTTGCGCGTCCTCGCCTTCGCTTCGCTTGGCTTCGTCCTGTTCATGACTCTGGTCCGCGCAACTTGCGACCGTTGCTCCCGTCAGACAGCGGTCGGCGCTGGGGCGCCTCCCTGCCCTGCTCGCGGTGGCAAGGGCCCTGCCTCTCGGCGCGGGTATGCTCCTGTCGGTTCTTGTATGTCTTCCTGGTGGGGGTGGGCTCGTGGGTGTCGCGCTTGTTACCGGGTCGGCCGGGCTCATTGGGTCCGAGGCTGTCCGGCACTTTGCCTCGCTGGGGCTCGATGTCGTGGGGATCGACAACGACATGCGGAAGCGGTTCTTCGGGGCCGAGGCTTCGACCGCTTGGAATGTTGTCCGCCTTACGAGTGACCTCGGGGACTCCTACACGCACCATGACGTCGACATCCGGGATCGCGATGCGGTCGCGGGGATCTTCAAGCGGTACGGCCGGGACATCGCCGTCGTGATTCACACGGCAGCGCAGCCGTCGCACGACTGGGCCGTACGCGACCCGTTCACCGACTTCGACGTCAACGCGGGCGGGACGCTCAACCTCCTGCAGAACGTGCGCGAGCACTGCATCGAGGCGCCGTTCATCCACTGCTCCACCAACAAGGTCTACGGGGACCGGCCCAACTCGCTGCCCTACCAGGAGCTCGAGACCCGGTGGGAGATCGAGCCGGGGCACGAGTACGAGAACGGCATCAAGGAGAACATGTCGATCGACGCCTGCCTGCACTCCGTCTTCGGGGCCTCGAAGGTCGCCGCGGACGTGATGGTGCAGGAGTACGGGCGGTACTTCGACATGAAGACGGCCTGCTTCCGCGGCGGCACGCTCACCGGGCCGGCGCACTCGGCCACCGAGCTGCACGGGTTCCTGGCCTACGTCATGCGCTGCAACATGGAGCGGCGGACGTACCGGATGTTCGGGTACAAGGGCAAGCAGGTTCGCGACGCCATCCACAGCCACGACGTGACCAGCGCGTTCGAGGCGTTCTTCCGCAACCCGCGGTCCGCGGCCGTCTACAACCTCGGCGGCGGCCGGCACTCCAACACCTCGATGCTGGAGGCGTTCGCGCTCGCCCAGCGGATCACCGGCAACGAGATGATCACCGAGTACCACGAGGCCAACCGGGTCGGCGACCACATCTGGTGGATCGGGTCCAACGAGCGGTTCCAGCAGGACTACCCGGACTGGAAGCAGGTCTACGACGTACCGATGATCTGCCAGGAGATCTACGAGGCCAACGTCGGCAAATGGACCCCGGAAGCCTGAGCGGGTCGTGATCGACAGTGATTGACAGAGGCAAGCGGAACGTTCTCGGCGTCGAGGTCAGCGCCGTCGACTACGACAGCGCCGTCGACAAGGTGATGGGCGCGGCCCGCGAGGGGCGTGCGCTCGCCGTCACCGCGCTCGCCGTGCACGGCGTCATGACCGGCGTGCAGGACAAGGCACACGGCGCCCGGCTCAACTCGTTCGACCTGGTGACCCCCGACGGCCAGCCGGTGCGGTGGGCGCTCAACCTGCTGCACCACGCCCGCCTCGCCGACCGCGTCTACGGCCCCGACCTCACGCTGAAGGTCCTGGAGGCGAGCGCCGCGGAGGGCCTGCCGGTGTACTTCTACGGCTCGACCCAGGAGACGCTGGACCGGCTGGCGCAGAAGCTGCAGGAGCGGTTCCCAGCCCTGAAGGTCGCCGGCATGGAGCCCTCGAAGTTCCGCCCGGCGGAGGCCGGCGAGCCGGAGCAGATCGCCGCCCGCATCAAGTCCTCGGGCGCGCGCGTGGTCATGGTGGGCCTCGGCTGCCCGCGGCAGGAGGTCTTCGTCTACGCGATGAAGTCCCTCGTCGACGCCCCGATGCTCGCCGTGGGCGCCGCGTTCGACTACCACGCCGGCGGCCTGAAGAACCCGCCCGCGTGGATGCAGAAGTACGCCCTGGAGTGGCTCTGGCGCCTCGGGCTCGAGCCCAAGCGGCTGTGGCGGCGGTACATCCTGCTCAACCCGAACTATCTGGCCCGCCTGGGCGCGCAGAAGGCCCGCCTGTGGCGCGCGGCCCCGCCGCCGGCGGCCACGGAACCCCTGAAGACCTTCGCCGTCTGAGCCTCGAAGGGGCGCCTGAGCTGCGAAAAGCCTGTGAATAGCCCCTGAAGAACCTCTTGAGAACTCCGATGGGCGCCCGCTTGGGCGCCCATTCGCGTTGTTCGGCGGCACACATGCTGTCCGAAATTGCCGGAAATATCACACCAAGGCGGGGCCGATCGCCGCCGTGGCGGGCTCTCAGCGGCCCGTGATGGCGTCGACCTTGGCGGTGCGGCGCTTGAAGGTGCCCCGCTTGTCGAAGGCGCGCTCGGCCGGCCACAGCATGAGCGCCAGCGGCGCGGCGATGTACCAGCGGTCGAGCATCACGTAGGCGACGATGTTGGCGACGACGCCGAGCGCGTACAGACCGATCAACCAGTCGACCCGCTTCTCGCCGAGACCGCGCTTGTTGTAGGCGTCCAGCACGCCGAAAGCGCCGATGCTCAGGGCCAGCAGGCCGCTACCGCTCACGAAAGCGAAGATCAGATCTGACACGTCACTCACCCCTGCGTCCCCGTTACAACCGGCAAACTCCGACCCAAGCTAAGCGGACATTTCAAGATCGACCATCAACTTTGCGACATGCCCCCCGGCCGAACGTTGCGCGACCAATCGGACATTCGGCCGATTTCACTGATCTTGCGCAACTACCCAAATCGGCCGCTATCCGGCGGTCTTGAGGGAAATCCGTGCCCGGCTCGCGGGTGCCGGCGGCGCCCCACGGGTCGAACCACGCCGGCGCGGCGGAGCGGGGTGCTCATGACGGGCTCCGGCCGCGCGGTCGGCGCACCCGGAGCCCGTCCGACCTCCCCAGGTCGAGTCCTCCCTGCTTTTTACAGGGTGCGGATCGACCTGTCGATAGACGGCAGGTGCGCACGCTCGCGTTACTTGAGCGGCCGCGCCTCCTGCGAGTAGATCAGCTCGAGGATGCTGCGGGCCGCCTCGAACCAGCGGTCCAGCCGGTCCTGCTGCGGCATGGTGCCCTTCGGCGGCAGCTCCATCAGAGCAGGCCGCGCAGCAGCGGGTGGTCGGCCATCGAGCCGCTCGGTGTGTCCAGCCACGAGTCGCGGCCGAACATCGGCTCGGTGAGCGGCCCGCCACCGAGCGAGCCGGCGCTGAGCGAGCCCCCGGTGAGCGGTCCGAGGTCCGCGACGAGCGAGGACTCGGGCAGCTTGGGCGGCGTCATGTCCAGCGGCATCGACACCCGGTCCAGCGGTGAGCCGTTGCGCGGGGACAGGTCGTCGAGCGGCCCGTCGCCGATGCCGTCCCGGCGACCGCCCGGACGGTAGCTACCCAGTTGCCCGGAGAAACGGTCGTCGGTCTTCGACGATCCGTTGCCGAAGTTTTCGGGGCCAATGTTCACGGTAGGAAGCCTTATCTCACTCGGGGGAAGTACCGCAATACGGTGCGATTCGCGGCACTCATACCTACAACGACAATCCGGGTGCAACGGCCACGCTCACCGACAAAAACGGTCGGCCCGCCCCGCAGGCGTTACGCCGCGGAAACGGGCCGGCCGGTCGCGCCCGGCGTCCAGTCACGCCAGGTCGAACTCACCGTCCTTGGTGCCGTCGACGAAGGCCAGCCACTCCTCCGGGGTGAACAGCAGCACCGCCCCGTCCCTGTCCTTCGAGTCGCGGAGGGCCACCGCGCCACCGACGAAGGCGACCTCGACGCAGTTGTCCGAGTATGGACCGCTACGGGTGCTCTTGCGCCAGACTGCACCGTCGAGGTTCACGGTGAACCCCTTGGCTTCGATTTTCACTACAGCTCCTTTGTCAGCTTCACGAACATCGACACTGACTCGTCAGGACGGAGTGCGTTGGCGCGCAAGTAGTCAAAGATGAATCCGTAGCGCTGAAGCTCGTCGTCCTTCTCGAGAAAGAGCCCGCCGGCCGCATTCGAGGCGAACACGAAGTTCTGCCCGGCAGACTCGTCGTACAGCAACATCGTGAATGCCCCGTCCATCCCGGCGTGCGCGCCGGCGGAGAAGGGCAGGACCTGCAGGGTCACGTTCGGCCAGGTCGCCACCAGGCTCAGGTGCTCGAGCTGACGGCGCATGACCGCACCTCCACCGACCGGGCGGCGCAGGACCGCCTCGTCCAGCACCACCCAGAGATCGATCGGGTCATCCTGAGTAAGTAACGACTGTCTGCTCATACGGACACGCACCCTCTTCTCGACATCGGTGGCGCCGATGTCGGGGCGGGCGGCATGGATCATGGCCTGGGCGTACTCCTCGGTCTGCAGCAGGCCGGGGACGACCAGCGCCTCGTAGGAGCGGATGTGGTCGGCGGCGGCCTCGAGCCCCACGTACGCGCCGGTGAGCACGTCACCGTACAGCTGCCACCAGCCCTTCTGCCGGGCCTCACGCGCGATCTTCAGCAACTGGTCCGCGTACTCGGGATCTACGCCGTAGATGTCCAACATGTCCCGCACGTCGCGCGGCGTCACACCGGTCTGACCGGTCTCGATCCGCGAAATCTTGGATCCGGAGCACTCCAGCCGCTCGGCGACATGGTCGATGGTCACGTGGGCGGCCTCGCGCAGCCGCCGCAATTCCATCCCCAACTGCCTGCGCCGGAGGGTCGGGCTGCCTCGTCGACTGGACACGTTGTCGCACCTCCGCGCTGCCGGACCTACGTAGATAACTTACGTATAGATCAGCGCAACATCGTAAAGCCACGCAAGGCGGCTCGGCAGGACATTCGGCGACTCCATACCTCTGGTGGAAACTTCGTCTTGCAAGTTGCATTGATCACCGTTCTCGGGCAACCTGTGCGTGTGGCTGGGGTCACGGATTGTTCACTAGACCGATCAATCCGCCTCAGGTGGACGCAGCGAAAAACGATCGACCGATCGGCGGTTACGGACCCGCCCCGCGACGAGCGCCGTAACCGGACCTTCCCCACAAGCCGACCGAAGACGGGAGTCCCACTGTGTTACCGAGGACCGGTGACGTGCTGCGCGTGACCAAGGCCGCGAGTGTCCAGTTCACGCAGCCCATGCTGTTCCGGGTGATCAGAGTGCACGACTGGCAGACGTACGACGGATGGGCCTGGCTGGACGGATACCAGCTCAACGCGGCGGGCGACGCGGTGGAACGCCGCTCCATCTTCGTCCAGCTCCAGGGCCTGCAGCCGGGCTTCGTGGCCCGCCCCCAGCGCACCACTCCGGCGCGCGCGGGCGTGCCGGTCGCGGTCGGCTGACCGCTCGCCGGGGTCGGCCGCCCGGCGGCCGACCCCGCGCCTTCCTGTTCTCCGCTGTTCCGCCGTCGCGCCGCGCGCTGCGCGTCCGTCGCCCGTGCGTCCCGGCGCCGCCGCGGGTCAGTCGCTGACGGACGTGCTGGGCTGCGGTTTCGACGGTGCCGGCGACGGGGCGGCCGCGACGATCAGGGTCACCGTGTCGCCCGCCGTCACCGTCTCGCCCTCGCCGGGCCGCGACGACAGCACCTCGCCCGGCGGCAGCGAGTCGTCGACCCGGCGCTGCACCTCGACGTTGAGCCCGAGCACCTGGAGCTTCACCGTCGCCTCCGCAAGCGTGTCCCCGCGCAGCGGCGGGATCACGACCGGCCCGGGCGGCGGCGCGGCGCTCGACGTGGCCGGCTCCTCCGAGGCCGGCGCCGCCGCCGACTCGGGCGGCGCGCTCGATGGCGCCGGCGGCGAGGCCACGGTCGTGGCGGGCGCCGGGTCCACCCCGCCGGGCGCGTTCTGCCCGCTCGCGGTGGCGCGGTAAATGAGGTACAGCCCGATGCTCAGCGCCCCGACGAGCACGAGCGCGATGAAGCCGACGATCACCGGGCTGAACCAGGACCGCCCCTCGTACGGGTCCTCTTCCTCGTCCGCCCACTCCTGCGGCGCGGGCCGCCGCAGCGACGGGTCGCCGGGCGCCGGAACCCCGGCCCGCGCCGACCACCGCCCGGCCGCGTGCTCGTCCCGGCCCGTCGGCCGCTCCACCCGCGTCGCATCCGGCGGCCGATAGGCCCGCGTCGTTTCCGAAGGCCGGCTCACCTGCGTCGTGTCCGGCACCCCGCTGACCTGCGTCGCGTCATCGTCCAACGGGCGATGCACCTGCGTGGCATCGGCGTCCTCGTGCCTCTCGCGCTCGGGTTCGTCGCCGTGGTCGTCCTGTTCGCCGCCCTCGCCGAACGGCCAGAAGGGCTGCGTCGAGGACTCGTCGTCGGGCGACCGGTCCGGGCTGTTCGCCATGCCTCCAGTTCACCACCTTGACCGGCCCGCACGCCCCTCCCGCCGTCAGATATCCATCCGCGCCGCCGCCTAACACACCGGCGGTCGGGCCGCTGACGTTCCCGCGACTTGGACTCGCCCGGGTGGACGGCTGGGCGTACGCTGCGCGGCATGGCGGCACGAAGCTGGGCAACCTCAATATTCACGGCGATCGGCGTCGCGGCCGGCGCGGGTGCCGCGCAGCTCGGCCTCGGCTACGGCCTGGGCATCATCTCCTGGCAGCCGACCGGCGACAGCGCCACCGTCTGGGTCAGCAGCCTCGCCTGGGTGACATGGCTCGCCGCCTCCTCGAGCGTCATCGGTGCCATCTGCGCCGACCGGCTCGCCGGCGCCGGGGCACCCGTCCCGGCCAAACCGGACAGCGTCGGCGGCCAGGCCCTGATCGTGGCCTGGCGGATAGTCATCGCGCTCGCCTCCGCCGTCGGCTCGCTGATCATCGTGCCGCTGGTCGCCATCCCGGCGCGCACGCCACGGCCGGACAACGCCGCGCCGTACTTCACGGCGGGCGGATATGCGATCGCCGGCCTCATCGTCGGCCTACTGATCGCGGTCGGCGCGCTCGCCGCCCGGGCGATCGCCGCGAACATCATCGCCTCGTCCGCCTGGCTGTGGACCCTGGCCGTGGTCGCCGTCGCCGACGTCGTGCGCGCCGACGGGGCCACCGCCACCGCCGCCCAGCTCGGCACCTGGCAGTTCACCGACGCGACCTGGGTCAATGGCATGGTCAACCTGCCCAGCGGCCTGCTCATGCTCGCCATCGCACTGGTCATCGGCGCCCTCGCCGCCTGGCCCGCCAGCCGCCGCGGCGACAACCGCGTCGGCGTGGCGCTCTCCGGCCTGGCCGGCCCGCTACTGGTGGCCATCGCCTACTTCCTGGCCATGCCCGCCCTCGGCGAGCACGACCAGCACCTCTCGGCGTTCGTGATCGCGCCGTACGCGATGTTCACCGGCCTCGCGGGCTCGGTCATCGTGTCGGCGATCGGCCCCCGCGGCTCCCGCGCCAAGGCCCGGGCCGACCGCCACGCCGCCGCCGCCGAGCGCGATGCCCGCTCCGCCGCCGAGTACTCGAACTGGACCGCCGCGCTGGCCGAGGCCGACGCCGCCCAGTCCCGCAGCAGCGCCGACGCCGAGCCGGACACCGACTCACCGCGCTCGTCGAGCGGCTCGACGGGCTCGGGAGGCTCAGGCAGCTCGGACGGCTCCTGGTCGCGGGAGCCGGTCGCCGTCGGGGCCGAGCTCGATTCCGCCACCGACCTGGAGTCCGACGCCTACGCGCCGTCGCGGGCCTACGGCAGCGCCGGGTCCACCGGCCGCACGTACACGTCAGACACCGCCAAACGCGCCTACGCCGAGGACACCATCGACGAGGAGCCCGCCCCGGCCGGCTCGTCATCGCCGGCCCCGTCCTCGACCAGCGCCGGCCGCGCTGCCGTTGCGCCGCTCTGGCCGACCGAGTCGACCACCAACACCGCGCCGGCCAAGTCAACGTCCCGGACCAAGCGCGGCCGCGGAAAGCCGGCCGAGTAGCCGGACAGAACCTCCGGCGGTCAACGTCCCGGACTACGTGCGGCCGCGACAAGGTCGCCGGGTAGCCGGACGGGCACGATCACCGACCACATCCAGGTTCCCGGCGAGGCGATCGCCCAGCTTCCCGCGAAGTACCGGCGCAGAATCCTCATGCGGGTCAACGGAGCCGGCGCCACCCACGACCTGCTGCAACACCTCGAGCAGATGAACCGGCTGTGGCGCACGGTGAAGTTCACCGTCGGGTGGTCTATCACCGACGCCTGGCTGCTGCGGCTCGCTCATCCTGACGCTGGCGCTGATCAACGCTTGACACTGCTCAGTCTGCTCAGCGTCTGCCACCGACGCCGCGCGCATTAACTCCTCCTCTTCCTCCTCCTCGACGTCCTCGCCCTGGTCGTGGCGTTTGGCGATTTTCGGTATGCCTCGAGCCGGTGGCGCCCGCACCAGCGTTGGCGGACGATGAGCAGGTGCGGTGATTCCGCCCAGTTGGCGCGCAGGAGCCCGGGACGTGCGCAGGCGGAGGTCCCTTTTTCGCCGCCAGCCGAGAGCAGGGTCATTGCGTTGTTGGGTAGCTGCTGGCCACGGCGGTGATGAGGTCGTGTGGGCGGCGGTTTGCGCGTCGGGTGGCGCGGGCGATGTTGGTGTCGCCATTGGTGCGGTGGTAGCCGATTACGGTTCCGGGCCGTGGGCGGTTGGGGTGGGATGCCTTCCTGCCAGCCACCGACCCAGGCAAGCCGAGCAGACCAGGGCCAGGGTGCCAAGGTCGTAAGTCCGGTAAGGCACTTCACCTTGTCACCCTGGCCCGGTCCACGGAGTGTGGGTCGGCGGCCAGATGGGATGGCGGCCAAGGCCACTGGTTACGTCACTACCCTTGAACCGGGGCTTTGGCCCCTCAGTCAGAAGGCGAGTTGCATCGCCGTGGTGCCGTTGGCGTTGACCCAGTCATGGATCACCATGACCTTGAAATGGGTGTTGTCCGCGACATTGGTCGCGATCGTCTTCCATGAGGTGCTGAGCTCGGTCCAGTAGTTGCAGTTGGGGGTGTGATCAACGAAGATCACACATGCTTGCACACTCCACGTTGCGGTCGTCGACTTCCGCATGTTGATGTCAAGGCATCGCGTCGTGGTGGTAAAGGCGGTGTTACCAGGCGCGCCCAGCGTGATCGGGCTGACCGACGTGTACTGCCAGATGGCGCCGTCGTAGCACGTAACCTGGAGGGAGTTGGGCTGGTTGATGGCATCAACCGCTGGCGCGACACCATTGAACTCGAACACGTCGATCTGCTTGCCCTGCTGTGTAGCCTGCTGCAGCACGTCCATGGGAGCGGCGGCTGCGGGGCTGGCGACCCCCTGGGCCCCGGCCGCGCCCACAATGATCGCGAGTAGGGCAACGCAGTAGCGCGTAAGGTAACGTTGCACGACATTCCCTTCAGCTTGGCCGGGTTCAATGACGCCGGCTGCGTGAGACCCCCGATGGTCGGCTCCGACCACCTCACCGGGTCGGTACATATATTGTACTGCATCGATTAGTCGAAGATGGCGATTCATCAAAGAGTTTTGATCACTTCCTGACCGTTTCGGCTTGACCGATTGTTTGCCTGTGGTGAATGCGGGATGGCCGCGTGCCGCTGCGGATGCGCCGGTTCTCCACGTCCGGGAACTGTCTTTCTGCTGGTAGGACCCCTCCAGGTCGGTAAGTTTCTTCACGTGGCGGGCGGCGGGCCGGGTCCGCCGCACGATCAGCCGCAGCCCACCGATCCAGTTACCGGCACCTGGTTGAGGCCGGTCAGTTCGCCGACCTGCGCCTGATCGGTGGCGGTGCCGTCGGGCTGCAGGCTGTCGGTCCACGCTGCGTCGGGCAGGGCGGCGATCGCGGCCCGGCGCTCGGCGGGTTGGAGGATGCCCCGCCACGCGGAAGACGCGGGCCCGCGGTCGGTGGATCATCGTCGTGTCTAGCTGGCGGCGACGATCGCCGGCGCCGTCTTCGGCGGCGGCCTGTTCGACCGGCTGGTCACCACGAGCACCAATCGCCCGGACAACGAATCCGCCGTGGGCAAGCAGCGCATCGACGAGCTGGCCCGACCGGCTCGCTGGTGATCGCGGTCGTCCTGCGCGGCATCACGCGCTCGGACCCGGTCGTCACCGCCGCCGCCGTCTGCATCGGCATCGTCTTCCTGGCCTCGCCGTCGGCGGCCTGGTGGCCGTCAAGGAGATCGGCGTCGGCCTGACGGTGGCCGTCATCATCGACGTGACCGTCGTCCGCGGCCTGCTCCTGCCGTCCCTGATGACCATGCTCGACAAGTGGAACTGATGGGCCCCGCGCTTCCTGCGCCGATGCCGCGAACCGGCCTTGACTGTGCGATATTGACAATGGTCGTGGTTCCGACGCGTGCCTGTTTCGGACCCCCGTCGCTCAGTACCCTTCCACAACATGTCTCCAGTTGCGGATCATGATCCGCGCAACGCCGGAGCGGGTTTCGCCGCGACGCTGCGATCCCGCCGCCTAGCCAGGGGACTGACCCAGGACGAACTGGCCACGCGCGCCGGCCTGGGCGTGCGCACCCTCCGCGAGCTGGAGCGCGGCCGCGTAGCGCGCCCGCAGCGCAACACCGTGTCGCTGCTCGCCGACGCACTGGACCTCACGGGCGCCGACCGCGAGGCGTTCCTGACCGCCGCCACGGGCCGCCCACCGATCCCGAACCCGCGCGGCCCACAGCCCACCCACGCCGGAACCGACGAGGTCGCCCACGCCGGCCCCGCCCCACCCGCCACCGCACCGCCGTGGCCCAACCCACCCGGCGCCCCGACCGCACCCCCATCCGCGACGCCATGGCACACACCGCCCGGCCACCCCTCGATGGCTCTGTCGCCAAGCCGCCCGCCAGGCCCCACGAGCGCGCCCCAACATACGAACAGCGGCCCGATGAACACCGGCCCGCGAGCCGCCGCAGGCCATGACAGCCCGATGCGCCAGGTTCGCACCCGGAATCCCGCAGCACCGGCCACCGGCCGATCCCCCGGACACCGCCACTCCGAACCACGCGGACAACGACCGGACGAAGCGCACGGCCCGACCCTCGGCGAGCGCGGCGCAACGCCGCGCGCGGCACCGACCGGTGACCGCGGCCCGACACCGCCGCAGGGAGCACCGATCGGCGATCCCAGCGGAACACCACCGCACGAAGCACCGACCGGTGACCGCGGCCCGGCACCGCTACGCGGCACGACCATGGATCCGGCCGTGGCCGCTACGCCCGGTGGGCCGCCGACCACCCTGCCGCTGCCGACCCTGCCGCCGCTCATCGGCCGCGACGCCGACATCGCCGAACTGCTCACGCTTCTGGGCGCGCCGTCCCCGGGTGCGCCCCCTGGTCATCACCCGCTCCGAGGAGCGGTGACCCAGGGAGCGGCGGGCGTGAACTCCGAGCGAGCCGACAGCGGGCTCCATGGCGCCGCGGGCGAGAGCTGGGGCAGGGGCGTCGCCGGTGTGGGGGGAGCATTCCCGCGACCCGGATCGGCCGCCGAGCTGATCGCGCTCATCGGCATGGCCGGCGTCGGCAAGACCGGCCTCGCCCACGCCGTGGCGCACTCGGCGGCGGCGTCTGGCTGGACCGCCGTCTCAGTGACCGTCACCAACATATCCCAACCCACCGACATTTTTTCCGCCGTCGCCGCCGTGTTCGGGGTGGCGCGGGCCGAGGAACTGGCGGAGCGGTACGCCGCCGCCACGCCCGCCGTGTTCGGAGTGGCCCGGGCCGAGGAACTGGCGGAGCGGTACGCCGCCGCCACGCCCGCCGTGTTCGGAGTGGCCCGGGCCGAGGAACTGGTAGACCGGCATGCCGCCGCCACGCCTGCCCTGCTCGTCCTCGACGGCATCGACCGCTCGCCCCGCGCCGCCGTCGAGGCGATCGGCTGGCTGCGGGCCCGGGTGCCGGCGGTACGCATCCTGGTCACGAGCCGTCGGCCCGTCGCGGCCGAGTTGGCCGGGGCCGTCGACTGGCAGGTCCAGCCGCTGGAGGTGCCGCCCGGACGGCCGCTCGACGTGGCCGCGCTGCGTCGCGTGCCGGCGGTGGCGCTGTTCGTCGAGCGGCTCCGGCTGGTGCGCCGCGAGCCCGCCCGCGACGACGAGATCCCTCCGATCGCGGAGCTGGTGCGCCGGCTCGACGGGCTGCCGCTGGCGATCGAGCTTGCCGCCGCCCGCTGCCGGGTGCTGGAGCTGCCGGAGCTGCTGTCGCGGTACGGCAACCGGCTCTTGGATCTTGCGCCCACGGACCCGGCGGGGCGGCGGCTGCGTGACGCGGTCGCGGCGAGTTACCAGCTGCTCGCCGAGCGGGAGCAGGCGGCGCTGCGGCGGCTGGCGATGTTCCGCGGGCGGTGGTCCGTGGAGCTGGCGGAGGCGCTGCTCGACGGCGTGGTCGAGGACGTCGAGGCCGTCCTGGACCGGCTCGTCGGCCTCGGCCTGGTGAGCGTGCGCGGGCCGGGTGACCTGCGGTTCCGGCTGCTCGACGTGGTGCTCGACTTCGCCGTCGAGCGGTGCGCGGACGCGGGCGAGCTGCGTGTCGCCCGGCTGCGGCACGCCGAGGTCGTCACCCGCGTTGCCGTGCGCGTCTCGGCCGAGCTCACCGGCCCGAACAGCGCGGCCGCGGTCTCCCGCCTGGACTACCTCAACAGCGACATCCGCACGGCGCTGCGGTACACCGCGGTCCGCGAACCGGAGATCGCCCTTCGCCTGGCGGGAGCGATCCCGCGCTGGTGCCGGCTGCGCGGCCGGGACGTGGAGGCGCACCGGCTGCTGCGCCGACTGCTCGACGACCGGCGCACGCGGGAGTGCGATCCCGCCGTACGCGCCTGGGCACAGATCGGCGCCGCCATGCTCGCCACGGCGCACGGCCGCGGGGTGAGCGAGCTGTGTGCGACCGAGCAGGCACTGTTGGTGATCGCCGAGCGCGGCGACGTGGCCGGAGAGCTGACCGCGAGGGCCCTGCTGGGCGGGATCTGGCAGGCGCTCGGCGGCACCGACGAGGCGCGCCAGCACAACGAGCAGGTGCTGGGCCTGGCCATCCGCACCGGCCGGGTGCGCGAGATCGCCGTCGCGCAGAACAACCTCGCCTGGAACGACGTGCTGGCCGGCGACCTCGCGGCGGCCGCGCGCCGCCTCACCGCGGCGGGCCGGCGCGCGGCCGAGGCCGGCGACGCGCGGATCCGGGCGCTCACCGAGGCCAACCTGGCCGAGATCGCGCGGCTGGACGGGCGGTTCGACGAGGCCGTCGACCTGGCCCGCCGCGCCGCGGCCGCGATCGCCGAGGTCGGCGACCCGACGCACCGCGTGCGCGTGCTCGGCACCCTCGGCCAGGCGTTCGCGGAGACCCGCCGCCCGGCCGAGGCGGCGGCGGTGCTGGCCGAGCTGGCCGCGGTGCCGGGCAGCGCCGGTACGGCGGCGATGATCGAGGGCTACCTGGCGCTCGCCCGGGACGACCATTCTGCCGCGGCGAACGCGTTCGAGTCCGCCGCCAATCTCCTCGCCGGCCGCGACGACGTCCGGGACGTGCTCGAGGCCCTCACCGGCCTGGCCGCGACCGCCGGGCCGGACCGGCGCGACCGGGCGCTCGAGGATCTGGCCGGCCTGCGGGAGCGCGCCGACGCGGCGCTGCTGCCGCGCGAGCACCGGCTGCTTTCGGCCCTGAAGGGCACGGACGAAGACCCCCTGGCCGCGTTGGCACGCCTGCCCACCTAGCTTCGCCCGTGCCGGCCCCGCCGGGGCGCCGAGCCTCCCCGGCGGCGAACGTTATCTCAGCCGAAAGGCCAAAAAACCGAAATTTCCGACTTGTACCCCATGACAAACCCGGACCTGCCGGTAATTCTGCCGGTGCGCACCTTCGACCCGGCGCGAGCACCCACCAAACGCCAATGAAAGGGTTCAAGCATCGAGCGCCGCGACGATCAGGCGGCGGGGCGCATCGCCGGGACGCCCGAGGTGGCCTCCGGCCGGACCGCGTCGCGGATCGTGCGCAGGCCGCGCAGCAGGGTGTCCAGCTCCGCCGGGCTCAGCCGTCCGGTGAACCACTCCTCGATCAGCGCCAGGTGCCCGGGCAGCACGTCACGCATCTTCGCGAGGCCGGCCGGCGTGATCACCGTGAACGAGCCGCGCCGGTCCGTGGGGCAGGCCCGGCGCGTCGCCAGGCCGTCGCGCTCCAGGCGGTCCACGACCCGGGTCACGCCGCTGGTGGACAGGCCGGTCTGCGCGGCCAGGTCGGTCATCCGCAGCTCGCTGCCGGGCGAGCGGGCCAGGCGCACCAGCACCTCGAAGTCGACGCTGCCGAGCCCGTGCTCGGCCAGCTGGACGTTGAGCCGCGCGTTCACCCCGGTGAAGGCCTCCACGAACAGGCCCATCGCGGTGATTCGCGGATCTTCCAGCATCTCGTCGGTCACACCCCCAGACTAGCAGAGAACTTGACGAACGAGACTCTGCCGCGTGTATATTTGCCTCAGCAATCTTCTTTGGCGCCGCACAACTGAGGGAGTCATCATGACGGCACCTGCCAACATCCGCGAGTACCAGGGCCTCACCATCCCGACGCCGGGCAAGTTCGAGCTCGACCCGGCGCACACGCGGGTCAGCTTCACCGCGCGGCACATGATGGTGAGCAAGGTGCGCGGCGGCTTCACCAGCGCCAGCGGCAGCATCGTCATCGCCGAGAACCCGCTGGAGTCGCACGTCGAGGTGAGCATCGACGCGGCGAGCATCGACACCGGCGTGGCCGACCGCGACGGCCACCTGCGCAGCCCCGACTTCCTGCACGTCGAGCAGTGGCCGACGCTGACCTTCAAGAGCACGCGCGTCGTGGGCCTGTCCGGCAACGAGTTCAAGCTGGTCGGCGACCTCACGATCCGCGACGTTACGCGCGAGGTCGAGCTCGACGTCGAGTTCGAGGGGCACGCGAAGAGCCCGTGGGGCCAGGAGGTCATCGGCTTCAGCGCGACGACCGAGATCGACCGCGAGGAGTTCGGCATCACCTGGAACCAGGCCCTCGAGACCGGCGGCGTCCTCGTCGGCAAGAAGGTCAAGATCGAGATCGGCGCCGAGGGCGTGCGCCAGTCCTGAACCGCCGCGTTCCGGGAAGATCCAAGAAGTTCCATGAACCTGGCAAACCGGAAACTTCCGAAGTGCCGGAGTTTGGCCATCGTGCAGAGGGTGGGCGAATTCTCCCACCCTCTGCAAGGTTTTGCTCACCCTCGGCTGCAGTGATGTCCGTTTTGTCCCTAGCGGTGCCCCTCGACTGCTCTTAACGTGAGGGGTCCAAGAGGGGCCAGGGGGCAAGCATGGGCCAGGACGTCACACGGGGAGCCTTCTCGCGTGAGGACCGCGCTCGCTACCGGCGGAAGGTGCGCCGCTGCCTCGATGTCTTCGCGCTCATGCTCAACGATTTCCGGTTCGACTCCGATCGGCCGATGACCGGCCTGGAGATCGAGGTCAACCTCATCGACCCGGACGCCCAGCCGGCCATGCGCAACGCCGAGGTCCTCGCCGACCTCGCCGACCCCACGTTCCAGACCGAGCTGGGCCAGTTCAACCTCGAGATCAACGTCGCGCCGAGGGTGATCGAGGGCGACGGCCTGGACGTGTACGAGCGGGAGGTCCTGGCCAGCCTCGTGCACGCCGACGAGCGCGCCGGCAAGTCCGACGCCCGGCTGGTGCTCATCGGCATCCTGCCCACGCTGCGCCCGGAGCACCTGGTCCTGGCGAACATGTCCGACGACCCGCGGTACCGGCTGCTGAACGATCAGATCATCAACGCCCGCGGCGAGGACATCACGCTCGACATCCGCGGGCAGGAGCGGCTCGAGGCCCAGTCGGACTCGATCGCGGGCGAGTCGGCGTGCACGAGCGTGCAGTTCCATCTGCAAGTTGCACCCGAGGACTTCGCGATGTACTGGAACGCGTCGCAGGCGATCGCCGGGGTGCAGGTGGCGGTGGGGGCCAACTCGCCGTACCTCTTCGGCAAACGCCTGTGGGCCGAGACCCGCATCGCGCTGTTCGAGCAGGCCACCGACACCCGGCCGGAGGAGCTCAAGGCGCAGGGCGTGCGCCCGCGCGTCTGGTTCGGCGAGCGCTGGATCACCTCGATCTTCGACCTGTTCGAGGAGAACGTCCGGTACTTCCCGCCGCTGCTGCCGATCACCGAGGAGGAGGACCCGGTCGCCGTGCTCGAGGCCGGCGGGGTGCCGCGCCTGGGCGAGCTGCGCCTGCACAACGGCACGATCTACCGGTGGAACCGCCCGGTGTACGACATCATGAACGGCCGCCCGCACCTGCGCGTCGAGAACCGCGTGCTGCCGGCCGGCCCCACCGTGGTCGACCAGCTCGCCAACGCCGCGTTCTACTTCGGCCTGGTCCGCGGGCTGTGCGAGCAGGACCGGCCGATCTGGACGCAGATGCCCTTCTCGGCGGCCGAGGAGAGCTTCCACACCGCCGCCCGCGAGGGGCTCGACGCGCTGGTCTGGTGGCCGGAGCTCGGCGAGGTGGCGGTGACCGACCTGGTGCTGCGCGAGCTGCTGCCGCTGGCCGAGACCGGCCTGGACCGCTTCGGAGTGCGGCCGCAGACGCGGGACCGGCTGCTCGGCGTCATCGAGGGTCGGTGCCGCACCGGGCGCAACGGCGCCGCCTGGCAGACCGAGGTGGTGCGTTCCTTACAGGAGCACCATCGGCTCGACCGGCCCTCGGCGCTGCGGCAGATGCTGCAGCGGTACTCCGAGGGCCTGCCCGAGAACGTTCCGGTCCACACGTGGCCGGTGTAGACGGGGCTCCTACAGCCCGATCGAGCGCGAGATGATCATCCGCTGGACCTCGGAGGTGCCCTCACCGATCTCCAGGATCTTCGCGTCGCGGTACATCCGGCCGACCGGCGTCTCGTTCATGAAGCCGTACCCGCCGTGCACCTGCGTCGCCTCCCGCGCGTTGAGCATCGCCGCGTCGCTGGCGGAGAGCTTCGCGATGGCGGCCTGGCGCTTGAAGTCCCGCCCGTTGACGAGCCGGCTCGCCGCGTCGTAGTAGGCCAGCCGCGCGGTGTGCGCCCGGCTCTCCATGTCCGCGATCTTGAACTGGATCGCCTGGTACTCCCCGATCGCCCGGCCGAACGCCTGCCGCTGCCTGGCGTAGGCGACCGACTCGTCGACGCAGCCCTGCGCGAGCCCGACGCCGAGCGCGGCGAACGCGACCCGGCCCTCGTCGAGGATCCGCAGGAACTGCGCATAGCCGCGGCCCCGCTCGCCGAGCAGGTTCTCCGCCGGCACGCGCACGTCGTCGAAGCTGAGCTCGTGGGTGTCGGACGCGCACCAGCCGACCTTGGAGTACCCGGGCTGGACGGTGAACCCGGGCGTGCCGCTCGGCACGATGATCGCCGACAGCTCCTTGCTGCCGTCCGGGTTGACCCCGGTCACCGCGGTGACCGTGACCAGCGCGGTGATGTCGGTGCCGGAGTTGGTGATGAAGGCCTTCGACCCGTTGATCACCCACTCGCCGGCCGCCTCGTCGAGGACAGCGCGGGTCTGGGTGCCGCCCGCGTCGCTGCCGGCGCCGGGCTCGGTCAGGCCGAAGGCGGCGAGGGCCTCGCCGGAGGTGAGCCTGGGCAGCCAGTGCTCCTTCTGCGCCGCCGTGCCGTACCGGAAGATCGGCATGGCGCCGAGCGAGATCCCGGCCTCCAGGGTCACCGCGATCGACGAGTCGACCCGGGCGAGTTCCTCCAGCGCGATGCACAGCGCGAAGTAGTCGCCGCCCATCCCGCCGTACTGCTCCGGGAAGGGCAGCCCGAACAGCCCCATCTTGCCCATTTGCCGGACCAGGTCGTAGGGGAAGGCGTGCCGCTCGTAGTAGTCGCCGATCACCGGGGCGACGACCTCGTGCGCGAAATCGCGCACGCTGGAGCGCAGCGCCTCGAGCTCCTCGGTAAGAGTGAAGTCAACCATCGTGATCCTCTTTGGAAGTCGGCCCTTCAGACGGGTGTCACGCCGTGACGGCGGCGGGAGAACGCGCGGTCCTTGGTCCGGGCCGCGGCGAAGCGGCGCACCAGCTCGCCGCGCAGCGCCGCCGGCTCCACGACGGTGTCCACGACGAGCTCGCTGGCCAGCCGCATGATGTCGATGTCGCGCTCATACTCGGCGCGCTTCGCGGCGACGAACGCGGCGCGCTCGTCCTCGTCGGCGATCGCGGCGATCTTGTTGGCGTAGACGGCGTTGACGGCGGCCTCGGCGCCCATGACCGCGATCTTGGCGGTGGGCAGGGCGATCGTGGCGTCGGGCTCGAAGCCGGGGCCGGCCATCGCGTAGAGGCCGGCGCCGTAGGCCTTGCGCACGACCACGCAGATCTTGGGTACGGTCGCCTCGGAGATCGCCGTGATCATCTTGGCGCCGTGCCGGATGATGCCCTGCTTCTCCACCGCGGAGCCGACCATGAAGCCCGGCACGTCGGCGAGGAAGAGCAGCGGCACGTTGAAGGCGTCGCAGAGCTGGACGAACCGGGTCGCCTTGTCGGCGGAGTCGACGAAGAGCACGCCGCCCTTGAACATCGAGTTGTTGGCGACGACGCCGACGGTACGCCCGTCGAGACGGCCGAACCCGACGGTGAGCTCGCGCGCCCAGAGCGCCTGGATCTCGAAGAACGACCCCTCGTCGAGCAGGCCCTTGACGACCTTGCGCATGTCGAAGGCCTGCCGCTCGTTGCCCGGGATCTCGGGCAGGCCGGTCTCGGCCCGCGCCTCGGCCGCCGGCGGCTCCGACGTCCAGCTGGACGGGAGGTAGGACAGATAGCGGCGTACGGCATCGATGGCTTCTTGTTCGGTCTTGCACAGAAAGTGCCCGACGCCGCTCTCGGCGCAGTGCACGCGCGCGCCGCCCATCGCCTCGAGGGTCGTCTTCTCGCCG
The DNA here is from genome assembly GCF_043197855.1 of Dactylosporangium sp. NPDC048998. NCBI lineage: Bacteria > Bacillati > Actinomycetota > Actinomycetes > Micromonosporales > Micromonosporaceae > Dactylosporangium > Dactylosporangium sp. NPDC048998. Next base: position 262,511 of record NZ_JBICTV010000004.1, on the reverse strand, counting down.
GTGACCATCTCGACCATGCGGTCCGAGCCCAGGTACATCGACGCGTTGCCCTCGACCATCGCCACGACGTCGCAGAACGCGGGGATGTAGGCGCCGCCGGCGGCGGAGGGCCCGAAGAGCGCGCAGGCCTGCGGGATGCTGCCGCTGGCCCGCACCTGGGTGTGGAAGATGCGCCCGGCGCCGCGCCGGCCGGGGAAGAGCTCCACCTGGTCGGTGATGCGCGCGCCGGCGGAGTCCACGAGATACACCATCGGCACACCGGTGGCGTAGGCCTTCTCGATGATCCGAATGATCTTCTCGACGGTCCGCGCTCCCCAGGACCCGGCCTTGACGGTCGAGTCGTTGGCCATGAGGCAGACCGGCCGCCCGTCGACCGTGGCCGAGCCGGTGATCACGCCGTCGGCCGGCAGCCCGTCGGCCAGCGCGTTGGCGAACAGCCCGTCCTCGACGAAGGACCCCTCGTCGACGAGCAGAGCGACGCGCTCCCGGGCGAAAAGCTTGCCGCGCGCGGCGTTGGCCGCGTGGTACTTCTCCGCGCCGCCGGCCTCGACCCGCTTGCGCGTCTGGTTGAGGGCGTCACCCTCCATGATGCAACCTCCGCGTCGGCTGCCTGAACGATCGTTCATGCCTAACGATCGTTCAGGTTAGCCGACGCGGAGGCGAAGTTCCAACGTTCGCGGCGGACCACTTGCGGACACGGGTCGGCGTACGCCCCACGGTCGCGGTACCCCCTGCGGATCAGGGGGTACCGCTACCAGCGTCAGAGGAGGTCAGCAGGAGTAGGCCAGCGCCCCGCCCAAGCTCGAGGCGGCGCGCGCGGCGCGCGCGTTGCTGTTGCCGTTGGTGTCCGGGCCGTAGCCATCGTTGTTCTGCCCGTTGCCGTAGCCACCGTCGCTCCTCGACTGGGCCATGTCCGCCTCTCAGTACGGCTCAATGTCGGGCATATGCCCAAATGTGACTCTTTCCGCACTAAGCAACGAACCGCCCCGGGGACACGCCAGAACAACGGGCGAATCGGGCACAAGCCTCATAAGGGGAGCCGTGGCCCCGCTTTCAGCACCCCGGACGGCAGCTCCCGGCCGACGATCTCCTGCGCCAGCCGCGCCGCCTCGATGAGCGCCTTGAGGTCGATCCCGGTCTCGTACCCCATGTCGTGCAGCATGTGCACGACCTCCTCGGTGGCCACGTTGCCGGTCGCCCCCGGCGCGTAGGGACACCCGCCGAGCCCGCCGACGCTGGCGTCGAACTCGGTGATCCCCAGCCGCAGCGCGGTCAGGACGTTGGCGAGCGCGGTGCCGCGCGTGTTGTGGAAGTGCAGCAGCAGCGGCAGGTCCGGGTGCCGGTCGCGGACGCGCCCGACGACCTCCTCGACCCGCCGGGGCGTGCCCATGCCGGTGGTGTCGCCGAACGCGACCCGGTCCGCGCCGTCGGCCACCACACGGTCGACAATCCCGGCCACCCGATCGGGCGCGACGTCGCCCTCGAACGGGCAGCCGAAGCTGGTCGAGATGATCACCTCGGCGGTGGCGCCGGCCCGGTGTAGCAGGTCGATGAGGCCGGCGATGTCGTCGAGCGACTCGTCGGTCGACCGGTTGACGTTGCGCCGGTTGTGCGTGTCGGAGGCGGACACGACGACCTCTATCTCGGTGAACCCGGCGGCCAGCGCCCGCTCGGCGCCTTTGGTGTTGGGCACCAGGGCGGAGTAGCGCACAGCCGGGTCCTTCGCCGCTCGTTCCCAGACCTCGGCGGCGTCCGCCATCTGCGGGATCGCCTTCGGGTGTACGAACGAGACCGCCTCGATCCGGCGTACACCGGTCGCGGAGAGCGCGTCGAGGAGCCGGACCTTGGCCTCGGCCGGCACCGGGTCCTCGTTCTGCAGGCCGTCGCGCGGCCCGACCTCGCGGATCGACACGAAGCTCATGTCAGCCCTTCTTCGGTTCCCGCATCCTGCCCACGATGCCGGTGTCGTAATCGCCGGAGGTGAACTCGGCGTTGTCCAGCAGCTCGGCGAAGAACGGCAGGTTGACCTTCGGCCCGACGACCTCGAACCCGGCCACCGCGGCGCGCAGCTTCGCCAGCGCGTCGGCGCGGTCGGCGCCGTGCACGATCAGCTTCGCCATCAGCGAGTCGTAGTTCGGGGTGACGGTCGTGCCGGCCGCGTACCCCGCGTCGACCCGCACTCCGTCACCGCTCGGCTCGACCCAGGTCGTGATCGCGCCCGGGCCAGGCAGGAACCGCTTCGGGTCCTCGGCGTTGACCCGCAGCTCGATCGCGTGGCCGGTGACCGTCAGCGCGGCGGGGTCGAACGCCGGCTCGAGCCCGGAGGCGATCCGCAGCTGCTCCTCGACCAGGTCGACGCCGAACACGGCCTCGGTGACCGGGTGCTCGACCTGCAGGCGGGTGTTCATCTCCAGGAAGAAGAACTCGCCGCCGGCCGGGTCGAACAGGCACTCGACGGTGCCCGCGTTGCGGTATCCCACCGCCTCGCCGGCGCGCACGGCGGCGGCCAGCAGATCGGCGCGCTGCGCCGGGGTCAGCGCGGGCGACGGGGTCTCCTCGGCGAGCTTCTGGTTGCGACGCTGCACAGAGCACTCGCGCTCGCCGAGCGCGATCACCCGGCCGTCGGCCAGACCCAGGATTTGTACCTCGATGTGCCGCACCCGCGGGAAGTAGCGCTCGATCAGCACGGAGCCGTCGCCGAACATGCGCTCCGCGAAGCCGCGGACCTTGTCGTACTCGGCGCGCAGCCCGTCGGCGTCGTTCGCGACCGCCATGCCCATGCCCCCGCCGCCGGCCGCGGCCTTGACCATCACCGGGAAGCCGATCCCACTCGCGGCCTCCAGCGCCTCGTCGGCCGTCCGCGCCGGGTCGGTGGTGCCCGGCGCGACCGGCACCCCCGCCGCCGCCATCAGGTTGCGAGCGTTGATCTTGTCGCCCATCGCCGTGATCGCGTCCGGCCCCGGGCCGACCCAGATCAGGCCGTTCTCCTCCACCGCCGACGCGAACGCCGCGTTCTCCGACAGGAACCCGTACCCCGGGTGGATCGCCTCCGCGCCGGTGGCCTTCGCCGCGGCCAGGATCGCCTCGGTGTTGCGGTAGGACTGGGCCGGGCTCGCCGGCCCGATCAGCACGGCCTCGTCCGCCTCCACCACGAACGGCAGCGCCGCGTCCGCCTCCGAGTACACCGCGATGGTGCGAATCTGCAGGCGGCGCGCGGTGCGGATGATCCGGCGGGCGATCTCGCCGCGGTTGGCGACGAGCAACGATCTCAGCATGCGGACGGTTCTCCTGTGGATAACTCTGTGGGTACGAATGCGGCGAGCCTGTGGATAACCGGGCCGGATCACCCGGAATCGCCCGGAGTCACCCCGGAGGGTCACCCCTGCAGCGCGGAGAGTGTCGCCGCCCGCAGCAACTCGGCCCGGCGCGCCCGGTCGACCTCGCCGCCGAGGAACGGGGTCGAGTTCATGAGACCGAAGGCGGCGTGCGCCAGCACCCGGGCCTCGCCGTCGCTCAGCTCGCCGTCCCGCAGCGACGTGAGCGTGCCAACCCACTCTTCCACGTAAAGCCGTTGGAGACGGCGAATCTGCCGACGCGGCTCCTCGGGCAGCCGGTCAAGCTCGTGCAGGTGCAGCGCGATGACCGCCGGATTCGCCAGCGCGAACTCCACGTGGAAGTCGACCAGCGCGGCGAGCGCCGCCGCCGGGTCGTCGCCGGACTCGGCGATGCGGGCCTGGCCGCCGGCCAGGAGCTGCTCGCTCACCGGGATCAGCGCCGCGGCGAGCATCGCCTCCTTGCCGGCGAAGTGGTGGTACAGCGCCGGCCCGGTGACGCCGGCGGCCGCTCCGATATCGTCCATGGAGACGCCGTGGTACCCACGCGTGGCGAAAAGCCCGACGGCGATCTCGAGAATCTCGTCCCGCCGGGAGCGCCGCCGCGCCTGCTGGGCCGCCGGCTGACCGGCGGGCCCCGCGCCACGGGACTGAGCGGGCGGTCGGACGGCTTGCCGTTCCAGCGTCATGGGGAAAGCCTAACCTCGTGTCAAGCAGTACACTGAACGCTCGTTAAGTAAATCACGACCCATCTTCGTGACAACCCCTCAATCACGCACCCACCCGCCGCGAGCCCGCACCCCGCGGCGAGCGGGGGCATGGCCCGCTACTGGCTCAGATACTCGCCGCGGATGCGTTCGGCCTCGTCGGAGCGGCCCTGGGCCTCCAGCGACTCCGCCAGCATCCATGCCGAATTCTGCTCGATCTGCGAGCCCCGCGGCGCCGCGCCCAGCACCGAGCGCAGCCTGGGCTCCGCGCCGGCCGGGTCGCCCAGGCGCATGAGGGACTCGGCGTGCAGGAAGTCGGCGTCGAGGGCGTCGCCGAGCGAGCCGATCGAGCGCAGCGCCTCCGCCGCGCCCGCGGAGCGGTGGGCGGCGTCGTCGAGCCGGTCGGCGCCGATGAAGACCCGGGCCGCGTCGCAGTCGAGCATCGCCCGCTGCCAGACCAGCCACGGTTCGGCGGCGTCGACGGTGCCGTAGAGCGAGCGCGACAGGGCGTCGGCCTCCTCTAGCGCGGCGAGCGAGCCGCCCATGTCGCCGGCCCAGCGCCAGGGCGCGCATCCGCCGGGCGTACATCTCGGCCTGCACGACCCCCGCGGCCCGGAACGCCTCCGCCGCCGCGGCGAAGCGCTCCGCGGCCTGCGCGTCCCGGTCGGCCTCGTAGAGCAGCTGCGCCGCTTCCTGCAGCATCCGGCCCCGGGCCGGCAGGTTGTCGTATCCGTCGAGGTTGGTCGCGAGAGCCTCGAGCAGCCCGAGCGCCAGGTCGGTCTCGCCGAGCTCCCGGTAGATCCGCGACAGCACGTATCGCGTCTGGTCGGCCTGCTCCTGCGCCCCGGCCCGGTCGAGCACGTCGAGCGCGCTCTCCGCCGCCTCGGCCGCGTCGAGCGGCTGCCCGGCGTGGTTGTAGGCGGTGGCCAGGTCGTATCGCAGCAGCGCCGCCGGCAGGTCCTCCCCCTGCGCGACATGGTCGGCGACCGCCTCGACGAGATCGTCGATCGCGTCCGCCGGGCGGTCGGCGGCCAGCCGCGCCCGAGCCCGCCCGACCAGCGCCGACAGCCGCAACGACCGGTCGGCGGCGAGGGCCAGGGCGGCGTCGAACGACGTGACGGCCTCGTCGAAGCGCTCGAGGTTGCCCAGCGCGTGCGCGCGGATCAGCGAGGGGATGCCCGCGGGCGGCGGAGTGCCGAGCGCCGTGTATTGCTCCAGCGACTCGTCCGCGCTGGCCAAGGCCTCGTCGTAGCGCCCGAAGACGAGCAGGCCGCGGGCGCGGCGGGCGCCCAGCTCGGCGCGCAGCGACGGCCGCTCGGGGCCCTCCGCGATCGCCGCGTCGACCGCCGCGAGCGCCTCCTCCACGCGCTCGAGGCGCAGCAGCGCCGACTCCGCCCGCAGCCGCGCCTCGGCGCGCACGTCGGCGTCGGCGCCCTCGTGCGCGACGATCCGCTCGATCAGCGCGACGAGGTCGGCGAGCATCGCCTCGTCCGCTTGGCGGCACAGCACCGCCCGGGACTGCGCGGCCAGCCCCTTCAGCTCCTCGCCGAGGGCCCGGTGGGCGGCGGCGACCTCGAGGAACAGCGCCTCGGCGGCCGGGCCGCCGTCGTCGCGGATCGCGATCAGCCGGGCGCGCCCGTCGAGCCGGCGCACGGCCAGCTCGGGCGGCGGCTCGGGGAGCAGCTCGTCGAAGCGCTCGAACGCGGCGGCCGCGGCGTCCATGCGGTGCTCCTCGTAGAGCTGCCAGGCCCGGTCGAGCAGCGCCGCCGGGTCGGTGGGCAGCTCCCGCTCCGCCGGGGCGGCCAGGGCGGCCCCGACCTCGACGCCGGTCTCGGCGCGGCGGCGGGCGACGGCGCTCAGCGGCAGGTGCTCGACGAGCGGCGGCGCGCCGATGGTCGCCTCGATGCGGCCGGAGATCGAGGAGGTGCCGTTGCGCTCGTCGAACTTCGCCGCCCAGTCGCGGGCGCGTGCCGCGAGCCGGGCGCCCAGCTCGCCGGCCGTGGTGTCGCCGAGGGGCAGGCCCGGGTCGAGCCGGCCCAGCAGCAGCGCGGCGGATGCCGAGAACCACATCTCGGCCTGCGGGCTGGGCGACCGCTCGAGCCATGGCAGGTGCCGCTGGACGAGCTCGAGGCCGCGGGTCTCGTTGCCGGTGCGCGCGCAGAACCCGATGTGCTCGCTGATGCTCTGCATGTCCGCGAGGTTGCCCCGCATCCGCCGGTACGCCTGCCGGTGCGCATCCGCGGCCTCGCTCAGCCGCCCGGTGCGCACATACGGCACCATCAGCGAGGTCAGGATCGACTGCGGCTGCTCGATGCAGGTCAGCCGCCCGGCGAGGACGGGCCGGGCCATCTCGACCGCCTCCTCGTCGCGGCCCAGGCCGACCAGGTGTTCGACCTTCTCCCCCGGGTCGCAGCCGGCGCAGTCGGAGTTGTGGTCGCGGGGCGCCGCGTTCCATTTGGCATACCAGTCCTCCGCGGCCGGGTCGCCCAGGTGCGCGGCGACCAGGTACCGATACGCGTAGACCGCGTGCAGGCTGTGCCCACCGGCCCGGAAGCGCCGCTCCATGTCGTCGAGGACGTCGTAGGTGCGCGCCAGCGGCACGGCCGGAAACTTCAGCAGCCCGTTGACCATGTACTTGAAATGCCACAGCAGCGTGTGCTCGTCTTCGCGGTCGAAGCGCTCGGGGTGCGCGTCATACTCGGCCCGGCACCATGAGAAGGTGACGAACGACTTGGCCGGCTCGCCGCCGTGCACGTAGGCGGTCGTCGCGAACAGCCGCGAGGCGAGGCGCAGCTCGTCGTGCCCGCCCGCGTCGGCGTGCTGCATGACCTGCTCGACGAGCGCGATCTGGGCGCCGCCGTAGGGCATGTGGTAGGCCTCGCGCAGCAGCGACCACAGCTCTTCTTCACTCTTCATGTCCGACCGCCTTGTTGAGCAGGCCCAGGAACGAGCCGTTGAGCAGCGCGGCGTCGGCCGGCCGCAGCGGATGGTGGCCGAGCAGCAGGGCCTGGCCGTAGAGCCCCTCGACCGCCAACCGGACCAGGTCGGCGTCGGGGATCTCGGTGACCCGCCGCACGAGCGGGTTGCGGTAGTTGAGGACGAGCTGCGAGCGGTCCTGCTCGTCGGTGCGGGCCAGGGCGTCGAGGACGTCGGCCCACACGTCGTCGACCCGCTCGCGGGTGGCCCGCAGCTCGGCGGCGAACGAGGCGCTGCGGCTGGTGAGGTACATCGCCGGGACCCCGGCCGGGTCGTAGGAGCGCAGCACGACCTCGCAGCCGAGCCGGTCCAGCGCCCGCTGCGCCAGTTGCAGGAACGGCCGCTTGGCCAGCTCCACCTCGGGCTCGAGGGCGTCGAAGGCGGTGCTGAGGTCGCCCGGCTCGACCCGCTCGATGAGCGCGCCCGGCTCGACCTGCGGCAGCCGCTCGATGATCTCGGTGTCGTAGATGTATCCGCCGTTGACCAGCGGCATCCCCTGCGCCGCGGCGACGGCGCCGATCTGGCGGAACTCGTCGAGCTGGGCCGAATAGCGCACCAGGCCGTGCTGCGCGCGGAAGTCGGCCAGCGTCATCCGGCCGGTGTTGGTCTCCATCGGCCACCAGCGCTCGACCAGCCGCAGCATCTCGTCGTCGTGCAGCGCGAGCGCCTTGACGCCGAGGTGGTGCACGTCGAGGAACTCGCCGAGCCGGCGCGGGTTGCGCCCGGCCAGGCTCATCAGCCAGCCCCGCAGCTGGTCGCCCAGCGCCTCGCGGGTGGTCTCCAGCAGCGAGTCCTCATACAGCGCCTCGCGGCTGGCGGTCGGGCGCAGCTCGCCGGCGTCGATCACGCAGCGGGCGAAGAAGGCCCACGGCGGCAGCACCCCCTCGGCGCCCTCGGCGAGCAGCATCCGCTTGAGGTACACCCGATGACCGGCCCGCGCCGCCGGGTTGGCCGGCGTCGGGAGCACGAACGCGACCCCGGTCAGCCCGGCCTCCGGCACCGCCAGGTCGATCACGTCGAATGGAACGAACCCGAAGACCTCCCGGCAGTACTCCTGGAGCCGCTCCCGCCGCCCCGACCCGCCCGCCTGCCACGGCGGCCCCTCGCCGCTGACCGGCACGCCGGCGACCTCCACCCGGACCGGCAGCAGCGACCCGTAGAGCGAGGCGAGCTCGGCCACGGTCCGTCGCCGCAGCCAGTCCTCGGCGTCGCGGCGCGGCACCAGCGTGACCGTGGTGCCGACCTCGGCCCGCCGCTGGTCCTCGGTCTCGACGCTGTAGCGGCCGTCGGCGAACCCGCGCCACAGCACCGCCGGGGCGCCCTCCGCGCGGGTCAGCACCCGGATCTCGTCGGCGACCAGGAAACAGGAGAGCAGTCCGATGCCGAACTGGCCGAGGAAGTCGTGCCGGGCGAAGCCGAGGTCATCGCGCTTGGAGCTGCGCCCGATGGTGGCCAGGAACTGGTGCACCTGCTCCTCGGTGAGCCCGATGCCGGTGTCGATGACCCGCAGGGTGCCGTCGCCGGTGACGTCCGGCGGCTCGATGCGGATCACGGGGAGCGGCCCCGGGCCGGGCGAATCCGGGCCGGCCGGGCCCGCCGACCGGCGCGCGGTGATCGCGTCGACGGCATTCTGCAGCAGCTCCCGGACATACACCCGGGGGCTCGCGTAGAGGTGGTGGCTGAGCAGGTCGACGACGCCGCGCAGGTCCACTTGGAACGTCCGATCCACGCGGGCACGCTACCGCGTGGGTCTGACATTTCCGCCCTGTGCCTGGTCTCGATGTGATCGATCGTCGGCGAGATCGTCGCGGCCAACGTCGGCGAGGCTGGAATTCCCGCGAATGGATCGACGCCCGCGAACCGCTGCTCGAATGGCTCCAGAGTCCATGATCACAGTACGTGAGCATTGGCCGATCGCGCAGGCGAATGCATATATTGACCATCGCCTACCTCAAAGACCGGGTGATATCCTGTATGAGCTGCAGGAGAGCATGATCCGACCCCACCCCTCATCCGGCCGTATGAAGGTTTTTCGGCGCCGTCGGGGGTAACAATGTGTCCATGTCACACCCTGCCGCGACCTATCGACTCGGTATCGTGTCGACCTATCTGCCACGCCAATGCGGTCTTGCGACGTACACCGCTGACCTGCGCGAGGCACTGGGAGTCGCCACCGACGATCTGGAAACAGTCGTCGTGGCCATCGACCGTGACGGGCTCACCTACGGCGACGAGGTCGTCGCCACCATCAACCAGGACCGCATCGAGGACTACTCCGCAGCGGCCCGCGTCCTGCGCGAGGCCGGCGTCCACGTCGTGCTGATCCAGCACGAGTACGGAATCTTCGGCGGGCCGGCCGGCTCGCACCTGCTGGAGCTCACCCGGGCGCTCAACGCCTGTGGTATCCCGTACCTGCTGACGCTGCACACCGTGCTGCCCCGGCCCTCGCCGGAGCAGGCCGCCACGCTGCGGGCGCTGTGCGCCCGTGCGGCCCGGGTGACGGTGTTCACCGAGACCGCCCGCCGGGTGGCCATCCGCACCGGCGTCGCCGCCGGGCACCAGCTCGTCGTCGTTCCGCACGGGGCGCCCGAGGCGATGCGCCGCCCGCCGGAGACCTCGACGCTGCGGCCCGAGCTGCGCGACCTGCTCGACGCGGTGTGGGGCAAGCCGACGCTGACCACGTTCGGGCTGCTGGGCAAGGGCAAGGGCATCGACATCGCGATCGACGCGCTGGCCGAGGTGGTCAAGAAGCACCCGGACGTGCAGTACATCGTGGCCGGCACCACCCATCCCGAGATCAAGCGGCAGGAGGGTGAGGCCTACCGGGAGGGCCTGCAGACGCAGGTCCAGCAGCTGGGCCTGGCCGGCAACGTCCACTTCGTCGACGCCTTCCTGGGCCTCGACGAGCTGTCGGCGATCCTGCACGCGAGCACGCTCTTCGTCACGCCGTACCGCCAGCCGGAGCAGATCTGCTCGGGCGCGCTCACCTTCGCCCTCGGCGCCGGGCTGCCGGCCGTGTCGACCGCGTACAGCTACGCCGAGGACATGCTCGCCGGCGGCGCCGGCCGGGTGGTGCCGATCGGCGACGGCGGCGCGCTCGCCGCGGAGATCATCGACCTGCTCGACGACCCACGGGCGCTGGCCGCGGCGAAGGCGGTCGCGGAGGCGTGCGCGTCCTGGCTGCCCTGGCCCGCCGTCGCGGCCCGGGAGGCGGACCTGTTCATCGACGTCGTACGCCAGGCCGAGGCCGCCTCGTCCCGCCCCGGCCACGCGACGGCCGCCGCGCCGGTGCTCAACCTCGACCACCTCGACCGGCTCACCGACGAGATCGGCATCATCCAGTTCTCCCGCGGCCCCAACCCGGACCTCTCCTCGGGCTACTGCGTCGACGACGTCGCGCGGCTCGCGATCGTGGCGGGGGACCTGCTCGCGGTCGGCACCGACGCGCGGCAGACGGCGCTGGCCACCCGGTGGCTGCGGCAGTCGATGCGGTTCCTCACCGCCGCCTACGACCCGTCCGGCGCGATGCACAACGTGCTCAGCTACGGCGGCACCTGGCAGGACTGGCCATACATGGGCGACCACGTCGGGCGGACGGTCTGGGCGCTGGGCGTGCTGGTGGGCACTCCCGCCGTACCGGATGACATCAGGAGGCCGGCGGCGGCGCTGCTGGACGAGCTGGGCCCGCGCACCGAGGCGCTGCCCGGGCTCAGCCTGCGCTCGGCCGCGTACGCGCTGATCGGCCTCGCCCGCGCCGGCCGCGTCGAACAGGCGGCGCCGCTGCTGGCACGGCTCGACGAGGCGCTCGTCGAGACGTCGGCGGTCGACCCGGCCTGGCGCTGGTTCGAGCCCGAGCTCACCTACGACAACGCGCGCCTGCCGCAGGCCATGCTGCTCGGCGCCGCGCTGCTAGAGGACGACGCCGCGGCCGCCCGGGCCATCGCCGCGCTCGACTGGTACGTGCAGCACGTGGGCCTCGCCGACGGCACCCTGCGCTGCGTCGGCAACCACTGGCACCGCCGCGGCGAACCGCCGGCGCTGTGGCTGGCCGACGACGGCGACGAGCAGCCGATCGACGCCGCGGCGATCACCGAGGCGCTCGTCGACGCGTGGCAGCACACGGCCGAGCCGCACCTGGCGCGGCTGGCGGGCTGGGGCTTCACGTGGTTTCTGGGGCGCAACCGGGTCGGGGCCCGGCTCTACGTGGACGCCACCGGTGCCTGCCATGACGGTTTGTCTGCTACTGGGCCAAATGGGAACCAGGGCGCCGAGTCCACGCTAGCCTATTACCAAGCGCTCCTCAGCCTCCTCAGGGCCGGTTTGGCCGCGTTGCCGCACCCCGTGGCGGCCACGACGCCGGTTCCGACCTCCCTGCCGGTCGCCACATTGTCCAAACCCACCAACAAGGGACGCGTGGTAGGCCGGGCGTCGGCGGGGTTCAGCGCGACCGCCAAACCGCCCCGTCTGCGCACCACGGAGGACCATTCCGATGCATTTTGACGCGGAGCTGTTCCACCGGGAAACCACCAATCCCCTACTCGGCGCCGGGGACTGGCCCTATCCGATCAACAGCGTCTTCAACCCGGGCGCCTGCCTGCACAACGGCGACACCGTCCTGCTCTGCAGGATCGAGGACCGCCGGGGCATCTCGCACCTCACCGTCGCCCGCAGCAAGGACGGGCGAACCAACTGGGTCGTCGAGGGCAAGCCGCTCATCGCCGACGACCCGACCGACGCGCGCAGCTGCTGGGGCGTGGAGGACCCCCGGATCACCTACGTCGAGGAGCTGCGCGCCTACGTGATCGCATACACGGCGTACGGGCCCGGGGGCCCGTGCGTCGCGCTCGCGAAGACCGAGAACTTCCAGACCGTGGAGTCCCTGGGCGTTGTGATGCCGCCCGAGGACAAGAACGCATCGCTGCTGCCCCGCAGGATCGACGGCCACTACGTGCTCTTCCACCGGCCGGTGTCGGTGCTGTCGGCCCGCGCCGACGTGTGGCTGTCCAAGTCCGCCGACCTGCGCTCCTGGACCACCCCCGAGCCGGTCATGCAGTCGCGCTCCGGCCCCTGGTGGGACGCCACCCGCATCGGGATGGGCCCGCCGCCGATCGAGACCCCCCACGGCTGGCTCGCCGTCTACCACGGCGTCAAGGTGATGGTCGCGACTTCCATCTACCGCGTCGGGCTGGTCATGCTGGACCTCGACGACCCGACCAAGGTCATCCGGCGTACCCCCAGCTGGGTGCTCGGCCCCGAGACCGACTACGAGCGGATCGGCGACGTGCCGAACGTGATCTTCCCGACCGGCCTCGTCCACGACGAGTCCCGCGACGAACTGCGCCTCTACTACGGCGCCGCCGACCTCACCGTGGCGATGGCGAGCGCCCGGTACTCGGAGGTCGTCGACTACCTGGTCTCGCTACCTTCCGAGGACGAGTGAGCCGCCCGGGGCCGTGCGTGCGCGCGGCCCCGCTGCTTTTTCACCCGGCTGTTCGCCCGGCCCTACTTCGGCTCGGTGCCTTTGACCACGGGCACGCGGACCAGGTTGCCCCACTCCGTCCACGAGCCGTCGTAGTTGCGCACGTGGTCGTAGCCCAGCAGATGGGTCAGCACGAACCAGGTGTGGGACGAGCGCTCGCCGATGCGGCAGTACGCCACGATGTCGTCGTCCTTGCGCAGGCCGAGCTCGTCGGCGTAGATCTGGCGCAGCTGGTCGGCCGGCTTGAACGATCCGTCGTCGCGAGCGGCCTGCCTCCACGGCTTGCTCACCGCGCCCGGGATGTGCCCGCCGCGCAGCGCACCCTCCTGTGGGTAGTCCGGCATGTGGAGCAGCTCGCCCGAGTACTCACCCGGCGACCGCACGTCCACCAGCGGAAGCCCGGCCTTGATGTGCGCCATGACGTCCTCGCGGAACGCCCGGATCCGGTCGTCATTGCGCGGTACGACCGGATATTTCGTGGCCTCGCGGGCCGGGACGTCCCTCGTGATCGGACGCCCCTCGGCGATCCACTTGGCCCGGCCGCCGTCGAGGATGCGCACGTCGCGGTGGCCGAACAGGGAGAAGACCCACAGCGCGTAGGTGGCCCACCAGTTGAAGTTGTCGCCATAGAACACGATCGTGTCGTCGGCGCCGATGCCCTTGGCACCGCAGAGGGCGGCAAACCCCTCGGAGTCGACGTAGTCGCGGGTGACCTGGTCATTGAGCTCGGTGTGCCAGTCGACCTTGACCGCGCCGGGGATGTGCCCGGTGCCGTAGAGCAGCACGTCCTCGTCGGACTCGACAACGACCAGCCCCGGGTCGTCGAGATGCTCGGCAAGCCAGGCGGTGGTGACCAGCCGGTCCGGATTCGCATACGCGCCCAGCTCGGGCGCTGGATCGGAAGCAACAGGCATGATTCCGACCCTAGCGCTCCGCCGGACGGCTTCAGCCCTTCTTGCGCCAGGCCCACCACAGTCGTTCCGAGCGATTCGCCCTTTCGCGAGGCCCCGTTGTCGAGGCGGGCCCGGCTCAGCCCTCGTTGAGCGGAGCCAGCTCGGGCCGTTTCGCGGTCACCATGTCGCCCGACGAGCGGCCGGTCAGCCGCCGCTTCACCCACGGCGCCAGGTGCTGGGTGGCCCACCTCGCGTCGGCCGCCTTGCGCGACATCCAGGACAACTCCTCGGGCGGCGGCGGCGCGGCCAGCCACTCCGGGTCGCACGTCACCCCCAGCTTCGTCAGCACGTGCGCCGCCACCCGCCGGTGCCCGGCCGGCGACAGGTGCAGCCGGTCGATGCCCCACAGCCGCGGATTGGCGAACTCGGCGTCGTCCCACAGACTCACCACGTGCGCGCCGTGCTTGGTCCCGACCGACTCGATCGCGGTGTTGAACAGGTCGACCCGCGCTCGGAGCATCTTGCCGCCCGGCATCCTGCCCGTAAGGTCGGCAAAGCGGAACAGCACCACGTCGGCCCCGGTCGCGCGCAACCTCTCGATCGTCTTGTCGAACCGCGCGACGAGCGTCTCCGGCTCGAACGACCGCCGCAGTGCATCGTTGCCCCCACCGGCGAACGAGATCAGGTCCGGCTTCATGGCGACCGCGAGCGGCACCTGCTCGGCGGTGATGTTGTCGAACAGCCGCCCGCGCACGGCAAGATTGGCATACCGGAACTCGGCGACGTCCTCGGCCAGCACCCCGGCGACGAGATCGGCCCAGCCGCGATACCCCGGCCCGTCAGGCCGCGGGTCGTCAAGCCCCTCCGTGAAGCTGTCGCCGACCGCCACGAAACTCGCCCACTGCGCCACGTCTGTTCCTCCCCGTCCGTCCGTCCCGGGCGTCCCCGTTTCGCATCCTGTCAGGGCCCCTGGACCGACGAAAGCAAGTTTGGCTGAGACCACACTGGCTGGCAGTTATTGGCCGGCGCGCGCTTCGCGCGGGCGCGGCGGGGGTCCCACCCCGCACCTGAGCAAGAGAGCCGCCCGGTCGCTGTCGCGGCCGGGCGGCTCGGGTCTTGCAGGTGTTCCTTATTTACTTGTCGCTATTGACTTGTCGGTGCTGCTTACTTGCCGAAGGTGTTGGTCGCCCAGATGACGCCGTGGTCGCTGTTGCGATACAGGACCAGGTTGCCGTCGTCCTGGAGGACCAGCGTGCCGGCGCCCTTGCCGTAGGTGTTGGAGGCCCAGGCGACGCCGCCCTCAGACTTGTAGGCGACCATGTTGCCGTCGGGCTGGTTGACGAACCACGAGTCCTGGCGCATGCCGAACGCCCACAGCGCCTTGGTGCCGTTCTTGTACAGCACCAGGTTGCCGTCGAAGTCCTGCAGGACCAGGGTGTAGACGCCGTTCGGAGAGGTGATCTTGCCGCCCAGGACCAGGGCCTTGCCGTTGTCCAGCTGGTGCGAGCCGGCCGCCTGCAGCGGCGGCGGCGCGCCGTGGCAGCACGTACCCGTGCTCCACAGGGCCTTGTGGTCGCTGTCGCGGTAGAGCACCGCGTTGCCGTCGTTCTGCATCACCAGGGTCGACTTGCCGCCGCTGGTGTTGGTGGCCCAGCCGGCGAAGGCCCCGCTGCTGCCGTAGTCCACGACGTTGCCGTCGGGCTGGTTGAGCAGCCAAGCAGCGCCGCTCTTGACACCGCTCGCCCAGAGCGCCCGCTTGCCGTACTCGTACAGCACCAGGTTGCCGTCGCCGGCCTGCAGCGTCAGGGTGAACCGACCGTCGGGCGAGGTGATGGTGTTGGAGCCCGCCGGGCCGTTGCGCAGCAGCGCCTCGCCGGTCTTGAGCTGGTTCGGGCTGGACGGGCCCTTGGGCGTCACGGTCTTGCTGACGTCCGGCGTGTACAGCAGGAGGTTCGCCGAGCCCTTCGGGTCGACGATCACGTTCTTGGTCGCGGCCGCGATGATGGCCGCGCGAACCTCGGCCGGCGTCGCGCCCAGGTTCTTCTGCAGGTACAGCGCCGCCGCGCCCGTCACGTGCGGCGTGGCCATCGACGTGCCGAAGCCGTAGACGTCGTAGTAGGGCAGGTTGACGGGGTCGAGCTTGGGGTTCCAGGTGGACAGCACCCATGAGCCCGGCGCGAACAGGTTGACGCAGGACCCGTAGTTGGAGGCACCGCCGCCGTCCCAGACGGCGCGGGTGTCGGCCTCGTCGCTCGCGCCGACCGTGAGGGCGTTCGCGACCCGTGCCGGCGACCCGGTGCACGCGTCGACGTTCTCGTTGCCCGCGGCGACGGAGTAGGTGACGCCGGAGGCGATGGACCGGTTGACGGCGTCGTCGAGCGCCTGCGACGCGTTACCGCCGAGGCTCATGTTGGCCACGGACCAGGGCGCGTGGTTCGCGGTGACCCAGTCCACGCCGGCGATGACGCCGGACGTGGTGCCGCCGCCGTCGCACCCCAGCACCCGCACCGGGACGAGCGTCACGTTCTTCGCAACGCCATAGGTCGTGGAGCCGACGGTGCCCGCCACGTGCGTGCCGTGGCCGTCGCAGTCGTCGGTGCCGTGGCCGTCGCGAACGCTGTCGTACCCGCCCTTGACCCGGCCGTGGAAGTCGGGGTGGGCCGCCCAGATGCCCGTGTCGATGATGTAAGCGGTGACGAAGGAGCCGTCCGCCGTGTAGTTGTACTTACCGTCGAGGTTGTTGCTGCGCTGGTCGATCCGGTCGAGGTTCCACTCCACGCCGGGCTGCGTGACCTTGGTCGTCACGTCCGGGGTGGCCTTGATCACCTGGTCTGGCTCGACGTATGCGACGTCGGGGTCCTGGCGAACCTTCGCCAGCTGCGCCGCGTCCAACGTGGCGGAGAAGCCGTTCAGCGCGTGCTCGAACTGCTTGTCGACCTTCACGCCGAACTTCTGCGCCCGCGAGGCGACCGAGATGCTTTCGGCGTGCAGATCACCCTTGACGGAACTGTCGGACTTCAGCACGACGATGTACTTACCCGCAATCGCCTTACTGGTCGGCGCCTTCAAGGGCGCCAGCGTCGGCGTCGTAATGCCGGCCATCGCCTCCGGGGACGCCACGACCATCGCCGCGACGAAGCCGGTCAGCGTGATTAGCCATCTTTTTCCTACAGACATCTCCCGCTCTCTCCATTGTGGACGGTTCGCGGTCTGTGCCGGAGCACTGTATGCCCTGGCGCCTTTTCGCGCTGCCCCGCTTTTCTCAGGAAGGAGCGGCTGCTGAATTCACCACAACACCCGATTCACCGGCGACTGGGAGGACGCGGTGAATTCGGACGCGTCATTTCGGTGGAGTTGCCATGCACGGCGGGTTACGAAAGCCGTGAAACGGGAGGTCTGGGAGCCGTACCGAATCCCGGCGGCCCGGCGACGAGTGGCGACACCGCCGAAACACTGCGTCAGCGAGAGTGACGAAAGTCACTACCACAGGATTGGTTAAGGTTTGGAAATGATCCTCGTGCCCTACCACCTGGACGAACGCCTGGACGGCCTCGAGGCCGATCTGCCGGGGCCGCCCGACACCGTAGTGACCGCCGAGCTGCCCGACGGCGACATCTGGGCCCGGCTCGGCACGCTGTACGACCGCGTCGCGGACCGAGTGGCCGCCGAGGTCACGGCCGGCGGCCGGCCCGTGGTCGTGTCCGGCGACTGCACCGTCTCGCTCGGGACGGTGGCCGGCCTGCAGCGCGCCGGCGTGGAGCCGGGCGTGGTCTGGCTCGACGCGCACGGCGACGTACAGACGCTGGAGACGACGACCTCCGGGTACATCGGCGGCATGCCGCTGCGGATCCTCGTCGGATATCGACCGGAGCTTATTGCTGAACGGCTCGGCCTGCGGCCCGTGCCCGAGGAGCGGGCGGTGCTCGTGGACGCGCGGGATCTCGACCCCGCCGAGGCCGAATATCTCGCCGTCGCACGGCTCCAGCGGTACGACATCGAAAATGTCCGGACGCCCGACGGACCGCTCCTGGTCCACGTTGACCTGGACGTCGTGGATCCGGCGGACGTACCGGGGTTACTGTTCCCCGTCGGCGGCGGCCCTTCCGCGGCCGCCGTCGTGGGGGCGGTCGCCGGCCTGATGGCAACGGGCCGGATCGTGGCGCTGGACCTCGCGTGCACATGGCGGCCGGACGGCGGCGACGAGCGGCGACGGAAATTGGTTACCGCCCTTACTAAGGGTCTCTAAAGCAAACCCACAGGGTTTTCAACTCAAAGTGATCAAGGGAGTGCGGAGTGTACTCGCCGCGCGTTGACACGTGTGACGAATGGCCGAACGCGTGACCCACGAATCGCTTATCTAGGGAATATTGGTAACCGTGAGAGGACGGCATCGGGCGGCGGACCTCAGGAGCAACGGGTTCACCGCCCTCGCGGCCGGCATGATCCTTCCCCTCGTCGCCATCGGTGCCGTCTACGGCGGATATCGGATCATGTCGACGTCGGGCTGCACGGGGACGGTGCGCCTGTCCGTCGCCGCGAGCCCGGAGATCGCGCCGGTCATCAAGGACGCCGCGGTCCGCTGGGTGAAGACCGGGCCACGCGTCGACAACGAGTGCATCACGGTCGACGTGACGGCGGTCGCCTCCGCCGAGGTCGCGGCTGCGGTCGCCGGCGAGGGCGGCGCCACCGTGCCCGGCCTCGGCCAGGCCGACGGCAAGACGCAGGTACCGCAGGTCTGGATCCCCGACTCCTCCATGTGGCTGCAGCGGATGCGCTCCGCCCGCGAGGACCTCGTGCCGCTGGCCGCACCGTCGCTGGCCCGCAGCCCGATCGTGCTGGCCGTGCCGGAGCCGACCGCGAAGGCGCTCGGCTGGCTGGAGAACCGGGTGACCTGGAAGCAGGTGCTCGAACAGATCGTCGGCGACACCCGGGTCAACTCCGGCATCGTCGACCCCAATCGCGATTCGGTCGGCGTGTCGACGCTGGTGGCCATGGCCTCGGTGCGTGAGCAGTTCGGGCCGGAGGGCGACTCGCTGACCGTCGGCGCGGTGAAGTCGCTCATGTCCGGCAAGTCGGAGCAGCCGTCCGGCCTGGTCGCGCGCTTCCCCCGCGATTCCGACCCGAAGACGCTCGCCACGGCGGTGACGCTCGCGCCGCTGTCGGAGCAGGCGCTGCACGCCTACAACGCGGCGAGCCCGGCGGTGCCGCTGATCGCTGTGTACCCCGACCCGTCCCCCATCGCGCTGGACTTCCCGTACACCGCGATGCCCCGCCTGTCGCCCAACCGGGCCGCTGCGGCCGAGCAGTTCCGCACGGTGCTCGCCGGCGCCTCGTTCCGCAACCTGCTGGCCCAGCACCAGCTGCGCGCCAACGACGGCACGGTCGGCACCGGGATGACGCTGAGCCCGAGCGCGCCGGTCGGCGGGCAGGTCACCCCGGTGCCCGAGGCCGCGGTGATCTCGAAGGCCCTGCAGATGTGGGTCGAGATCACGCAGCCGTCGCGCATGCTCGCCGTCGTCGACATCTCGGCGACCATGAAGTCGCCGGTGCCCGGCGCCGGCGGGCTGACCAAGGAGCAGGTCGCCGTCAGGGCCGCCCAGGGCGGCCTTGACCTGTTCCCCGATTCGTGGGCCGTCGGGCTCTGGTGCTTCTCCACCAACATGCCCGGCGGCCGTGACTATCAGGAGCTCGTGCCGATCGGCCCGCTGACCTCGCAGCGCGACCAGCTGCGCGGCGCGATCGGCGGCCTCAAGCCCAACCCGAAGGGCGGCAGCGGGCTGTACGACACGATCCTCGCCGCCTACCAGACGGTGCTGCAGGGCTGGGACTCCGGCCGGGGCAACTCGGTGGTGGTCGTGACCGGCGGCCGCAACAACAACCCGAGCGGGCTGTCGCTGGACGCGCTGGTATCTTCGCTGCAAAAGGCGGAGCGCGCGGACCAGCCCGTACAGATCATCATCATCGGCGTCGGCACCGAGGTGAACCAGGCCGAGATGCAGAGGATCGTCGAGGCCACGGGCGGCGCGGTCTTCGTCGCTTCCGACCCCTCGAAGATAGGTGAGATCTTCATGAAGGCGCTCGCGCTGGACGACGGGCGCTGACGTTGCGCCTCGAGCTCTCCCCCGCGCTGTCCGCCCCCTCCCTGCTCGCCCCGCCGGTGCGCGACGCCCTGCCGCGCCTGCCCGACGCGGCGGCCGTGCGGGTCGCGCCGATCGACCCCGAGCTCGCCGACACCGCGGCGTTCTGTGCGGCGTACGACGTGACGCTCGAACAATCCGCGAACTGCGTGATCGTCCTGGGCAAGCCCGCCGGCATCTACGCCGCGTGCGTGATCCTCGCGACCACGCGCGCCGACGTGAACGGCACGGTGCGCCGGCTGCTGGGGACGCGCAAGGCGAGCTTCGCGCCGATGGAGAAAGCCGTCGGCATTTCCGGGATGCAGTACGGCGGAATCACGCCAATCGGCCTGCCCGAGGACTGGCCGGTGTTCATCGACGCGCGAGTGCCCTCCGTCGCGGACGCGGTCATCGGCAGCGGGCTGCGGGCCAGCAAGATCGTCCTGCCCGGCGCGCTGCTCGCGTCACTGCCGGGCGCCACCGTCGTCGACGGCCTGGCGCAGTGACACCTGGTTCTTGAGCCGCTGCAGGATCGCCGTCCCACCGCGCACCCGCAGCGGACTGATCGCGTTGGCCAGCCCCATGCGCTGGTAGAGGTCGTTCGGCACGGCGAGCACCTCGCCGACGCTCGCGCCCTCCAGCCCCTCGGCCAGGATCCCGGCGAACGCACGCGTGGTCGGGGCCTCGGGTGGGCAGTCGAAGTACAGCTCCACGGCCCCCTTCGGCGTGACGTCCGCCTTCAGGAAGAACGGCGTCTGACACTCGGGCACCTGCTCCATACCGGCGTGACCCTCGAACTCGGGCGGCAGCGGGCGGACCGCGTCCGAATACTCCAGCAGCATCTCCAGGACCACGTCCCGCGGCGCGGAGGCGAACTCGTCGACGATCGCGGTCAGCTTGTCGGGCATCTCCACACTGCTAACGTACCGCTGTGCCGTCGTTCGCCGAGGACGTTGTGCTTCCCGGAACGCTCACCGCGATGCCGCAGCCGACCCTTCCCGCCGACGGCCTGACCCTGCGCCCCTGGCGCGCCGAGGACCGCCCGGCCGTGGTCGCCGCCTACGCGGACCCGGCCATCCGGCAGTGGCACTGCCGGACCATGAACGACGACGAGGCCGCGGCCTGGCTGTCGGCGTGGCCCACGCGCTGGCGCGCCGAGTCGGGCGCCGGCTGGGCCGTGACCGACGGCGACGAGGTGGTCGGCCAGGTCGGCCTGCGCACCCTCGACCTTCCATCCGGCCTCGCCGAGGTGTCGTACTGGGTGCTGCCCTCCCGTCGCGGCCGCCGCATCGCGCCGCGTGCCCTGGCCGCGCTCACCGCCTGGTCGCTCGGCCCGCTGGGCCTGCACCGCATCGAGCTGCGCCACTCGGTCTCCAACCCCGCCTCGTGCCGGGTGGCCACGCTGACCGGCTACGCCCCCGAGGGCATCCAGCGCGCCGGATGCATGCACCCGGACGGCTGGCACGACATGCACCTGCACGCGCGCCTCGACACCGACGTCTGAGGCCGGCACCGAGGCGCGCTGATCGCTGATCTAGTTGTTGGGTTGAGCCTTGCTGATGCCGCCCAGCACCGAGTCCGGGTCGATCTCCTCGGCCAGGTCACCGATCGACACGATGCCGACCAGGCCCTTGGTGTCATCGCAGACGAGAACCCGCCGTACGGCCTGGTCCCGCATGAGCAGGGCGGCCGAGTGAATCGAGTCCTCGGGCCGGACCATCACGAGGTTCTTGCTCAGGATCTCGCCGATCGTCGTCGCCGCGGGGTCGCAGCATTCCGCGACCGCCCGTACGACGATGTCACGATCGGTGACCAGCCCGGTGAGCTCCGGCCCGTCCGCCACCACCACGTCGCCGATATCCTGCTCACGCATGGTCCGCGCGGCCTCGGCCAACGTAGTCTCGCTGGGCAGGTAGACCACGTCCGTGGTCATCACGTCCCGGACCGTCTGCATCGTCATGGCTTGACCTCCTGACGTTCAAATGCAGACGTGTTACCCAGCACGCCATTCACGTAACGATCATGCCCGCCTGCCAGCCGGCCGCCTGCTGGCAGACCAGGACTTGCCCCCGGCGGCCACGGTGCGCGGGTTCCGTGATCACGGAGTGAACGTGCTGCTCCTTGTACGTGTTCACTCCGGGATCATGGCGAAGGCTCAGCGACGCCAGAATTGACGTGGCGCGAACCCTTCACGTCGCAGCCAGTGTTCGGTATAGACGATGCGCTCCGCCTCAACGACCACGAGTGTGTCCTCGGGCGGCTCCGACAGCGGTCGCCCCCGCTCGGCATGCTCGTTCTCCCATCGGAACGCCGCCCAGTAGTGCGCGCGGTCCGGATGCTGCGTGTCAAGCACCCTGGCGGTTCCGAAGAGCTGAGCCCCGCGGCTGCTGGCCAGCCCGACCAGCGGCGCGAAGATGCCGACGGACACGCGCGGGTCGGTAGCGATATTGCGCATCTTCGGCGAACGCGGCGCGGCGGTGAAGACCACCGCGAAGCCGAGCGGGTAGTACCGCACCGGGGTGGCCAGCGGCCCGTCCGACCCCGTGGTCGCGAGCACGCACATGTTCTGCGACGACAGTAGGTTGAGAATGCGCTCTTCAAGCCGTTCACGATCGAGCCGCTTCCCCGGCGTCGGCCCGCTCAGCCACGGATTCGTCAACGGCATGCAGCATCCTCAATCATGGCGAGCACCCTACCCATACCCCGGCGGTACTGGGTGGAGACCAGGGGACTCGAACCCCTAACCATCGACGGTGTTTGAAGATCGCCCGTATCGGACAGATCTTACTGATGAGCTGGGTAAACGTTGTCAACGCTTGCGGACGCTTGACAGCGCTTCTCAACCTCATTTGGTCCGGATTTGGTCCCGACGATCTTGCGCGTCTCGTCACTTGGTGATCCGGTCATGCGATGATTGCGACATGATGAGCATCCGAAAGGACCATGGCGCGTAGGTCTCCCGCGCACGTTCGCGCGGCAACGCCGTACCCGCGACTGAACTGCCCCGTCCGAATGTTGCCCGGCCTCTCCCCCAAGGGCGTGGCCGCGATCGTCCGACTCGAACGCGAGCGACTATGGGCTGGCGCCGCGTATCACGTGGTCGACGCTTGGACGCGGTTCCTCCGCGACCCATATCACCGGCTCTTCGACTCCCAGTACGGATGCGGGGAACTGATGTGCTGCCCAGACCCCATCGAGCTGCACAGCATCATCGAAACGATCACTCGCGCACTACCCAAGAGCGACGCACGCACGTTGCGCCAACGCCTGTCCATCCTCGACGACCAGTGGTGACGAACTCGCACCCCTTCGCCGTCACGCGTCACCCGAGCCCCTCCGTGTACCCGTCGTCCACCCTTCGGGGAACGGGCCGGCGGCGGGGGCTGCCCTCGTGAGTACGGACCGTGACGTCCGTGCCCACGCCGGATCCCAGCAGCAGCCAGTACTCCGACTCGACATCCAATCGTCGCTTGCGCCCACGCCTGCTCATCAACACATCCCTCTAACGATCAAGGAGGTGTTGCGACAAGCACTAGAACTCGCGCGTCGACACGGGGTCATTTTTCACGCGTCGCCGACAGGAGCAGGTACTTCGCAGGCTCGACGCGACTCCGCGACGGTACCGCGCGGCAATCTGGCTCGGCCCTGGTGAGGGTCTGCGAGTCGCGGAGGCACTCGGTGTGGAGGACGGGAGCGTTGTTTCGGCTTCCCGGACGAGGAGCTGCACGTCGTTCAGCAACTTCGCTACTCGCCGAAGGAGCATGGCGGGTTCTACCTAAGCAAGCCGAAGTCAGGCTCGTCCGGAACTGTCGACCTGGACGCGGTCGTTGCGGAGCAGATCCGGGAGCACGTGCGCGAGTTCCCGCCGGTGCCGGTGCAGCTGGTCGACATCATCTCGGGTGAGCCGGTCCCGCGGACGGTGCCGTTGTTGTTCACGACCGGGCGCGGGAATCGGATAACCGACAAAATCTGGTCCCGCGAGTGGGGCAAATGGCGGGCGGTCGCTGGCTGGCCGAACACCGAACACCGAACACCGAACACCGAACACGCGGGATTCCACGCGCTGCGGCACTTCTTCGCCACGGTGCAGATCGCGAACCACGTCGAGCCGCAGGAGGTTCAGCGGGCGCTGCGACACAAGACGCTGACGATCACGCTGGAGACCTATGTGCACTGGTGGCCGAAGCGGACTCGACAGCGCGGGCTCATCGGCGCGGCGCTCAGACGGGCGGCTGGGCGCAAATGAACGCGGACCAGACTGGGTTGGTCCCAATTTGGTCCGGACGATCTTGGCGAGGCCATAACCGCAGGTCACGGCCTGCGAAAAGTGGAGACGAGGGGACTCGAACCCCTAACCCCCGCCTTGCAAAGGCGGTGCTCTGCCAGTTGAGCTACGCCCCCGCTGGTCGGGGTGAGGCGGACCGAAGCCCGCGCCAGCTAGAGACTAGCGCAGATCCGGGGCCGTGGTCGCCTCGTGCCACAGGGCGCGCTCTTCGCTCGCGGCCTTGACCCGCTTGGCGACGTAGGCGGCGGCTCCGACGACGGCGACCACCAGAAGCACCTTTTTCCACATGTGGGCCTAGCTGGACTCGAACCAGCGACGTCGGTGTCGATCGCCGTGCGCACCCGAGGTCTGCGCCTATCCCAGCCAGCACAAAAGATCGAGTCTCCGCGCTGACTGACGGAGCTTAGCACCGCCGCGGCGCCGTCGAAGAGGGGGGCCGTCAGTCGGAAATCAGCTCGTCGCGTGGCGTATCAGCAGACTGACGTCGCGCTCAGTGAAAGAAACGGCACGCAATGCGCGATCACGGGAGGGGACATGGCGGTTTTCGGCTGGGATGCCAGTGACTTCGATTGGGACCGCGGGCCGATGGACCTCGGTGCCGCCCGAGCCGCCGGCATCGACTTCTTTACGCACAAGGCGACGGAGGGCATCGGCACTCGGCACCGGCACTACGGCGAGGCGCTCGCGCGGGCCAGGGCCGCCGGCGTGCCGTTCCTCGGTGCGTACCACGTCGTGCGCTCGACGTCGTCGGTCGCGGCGCAGGTGGACTTCTGCCTGGCGTACGTCGACGCGAAGACGCCGTGGTGGCGGGAGCATCCGGGCTGGTTCTTCCAGTGCGACCTCGAGCACTGGCCGTACGACAAGGTCGCCCCGTCGGTCGGGGTGGCCTGGTGCGAGCGGATGGAGGCCAGGACCGGCCGCCGCGTGCTGCTCTACGCGCCGCGCTGGGCGTACGGCGACACCATCGGCGGCGGCGCCCCGCTCTGGGCGTCGAACTACGTCCCCGGCAGGGGCGGCTTCCGCGAGCTGTACCCCAACGACACCTCGACCCGCTGGCGGCCGTACAGCGGCCGCACTCCAGTGATCCTGCAGTACAGCAGCAATGCCACCATCGGCCGGCAGCCGACCTGCGACGCCAACGCCTTCCGCGGCACCGTGGCGGACTTCGCGCGGCTCATCGGCGCTGAGCCGGACGGCCTTCGGGCGGTCGGGCAGGCAGGAACCCAAGCAGAAGCGAGAGGAGACAACGACATGGCGATCATCGCGAAGGACGCCGGCGGGCAGCACTACCTGTGCTTCCTCGGCGGGTTCCGGAGCTTCCCGATCCAGGCGGACAAGATCGGTGACATCAAGTACCTCGCCTCGCAGGGCGCCTTCGCGCTCGCGCACGGCGTCGACGGCGAGGAGTGGGAGGGCGGCGGCTGGATCCGCAAGGGCTGGAGCCCGGAGATCTTCGGCGCGGTCGCGCAGTAGCCGGCGAAACGACAAACGGCCCCTGCCGCGAAGCAGGGACCGCCGACGTGAGTGGAACGTGGGGCTAGCTGGAATCGAACCAGCGACCTCAGAGTTATCAGCTCTGCGCTCTAACCGACTGAGCTATAGCCCCGCTGAACCTTGGCTGCGCTTGGAGGGCGCCCCGCGGTGCGAACAGAAGGTTACCGTACCCCGGGCGCCCGCCTCAAACCGGTTACCCCCTGACGCGGCGTGGCGGCGCCAGGGGGCCCGAAACCGCAGGTCAGTCCTTCTCGGCCAGCGTGAGCTCGATGCCGCCCACCAGGTCGGCGCACACGTTGTAGATGAAGGAGCCCAGGGTCGCCAGGGCGGTGAAGAGCACCACGTTGACGATGCCCAGGAGGGCGGCGCCGCCGATGACGCCCTTGGCGGTGATGCGGAACGAGTTCGCGCTCGAACCGCCGGTCGAGCTGACCAGGTCGGCGAGCAGCTTGTTGATGCTCTTGAAGACGTCCATGGCGTCGAGGGCCAGGTAGAGCACCGAGGTCGCGACGATGAGGACGACGAAGAGGACGAAGCTCACGGCGAACGCGAACTTCATCACGGACCACGGGTCGATCCGCTTCAGGTGCAGCCGGGCCCGCCGGGGGCCGCGGCCCACGGCGGAACTGACCGTCTTGCGGGCCGCGCGCACGGCCTCCGTGACCCGGGCCGAGCCGCTGACCGCGGGCGCAGGCGTGTTGATGGCCTGCGTGGCGGCGGCGGCCGGCGTCCGGACGGCGGCGCGGGCGATCGCGGAGACGCTCGCCGTGCCCGTCGCGGACCCGCTGGCCGGCGCGGCGGAGACCGGGATCGAGACCGGCGGCGGCGTGGGGCCGCTCGACGTCGACGAGGGTGTCTGAATCGGCACCGTGAGCGAGTCGGGGGGCGCCGCCATGCCCGGCGCACGCGTGAACTTCGGCATGCCGCCGCTCGTGGTTTCGCCTGGCGCGCCGCCGTTGATCGCGCCAACCTCACCGCCGGCGGCAGGCGCCCCCGAGTCAGATCCCGTCATGGCAGCCTCTCCGGCCTTTCTGGCCTCATCGGTTGCCGAGGCGGTCCCCGACTTCGCCTGTGTGTCTGTCATCAACTAGTCCTGTTCGTCGGGCTCATCGGCGTTGCGGGCGATCGCGACGATGGTTACACCCTCGGGAAGGTCCATGAGCTTGACCCCCATTGTGTTCCGATCCCTCGTACGCCGTACAGGCTTCACGGGAGTCCGGATAACGCCACCATTTGAGGTGATGGCGAACAACTCGTCATCCGGACTGATCACCACCGCGCCGACGAGACCACCGCGCCGCGACGTGATTTTAGCGGTGAGGACGCCCTTGCCGCCGCGCCCTTGCACCGGATACTCCTCGATGGGGGTCCGCTTGGCAAAACCACCGTCGGTGGCCACCAGAACGTCCAGATCCATCCCCTCGCGCACCACTTCCATGGCAAGCAGCTCGTCGCCGTCGGTGAACCGCATGCCGATCACGCCGGACGTCGCGCGGCCCATCGGGCGCAGCGCCTCGTCGTTGGCCGTGAAGCGGATCGCCTGGGCCTGCTTGCTGACCAGGAGGAGGTCGTCCTCCGGGCCGAGCAGCGCGGCGCCGACCAGCTCGTCGTCCTCGCGCAGGTTGATCCCGATGATGCCGCCCGACCGGTTGGAGTCGAACTCCTCCAGCTTGGTCTTCTTCACCAGGCCTTCCTTCGTCGCGAGGACGAGGTACGGCGCTACCTGGTAGTTCGGAATCTCGATCACCTGCGCGATGTGCTCGTCGGGCTGGAAGGCCAGCAGGTTGGCGACGTGCTGACCCTTTGCCGCCCGGCTGGCCTCGGGCAGCTCGTACGCCTTTGCCCGGTAGACCCGACCTTTATTCGTGAAGAACAGCATCCAATCGTGCGTGGAGCACACAAAGAAGTGGCTGACGATGTCGTCCTGCCTCAGTGTCGCACCCGAGACGCCCTTCCCGCCGCGCTTCTGCGAGCGGTACAGGTCGGCCTTGGTGCGCTTCGCGTAGCCGGTCCGCGTGATCGTCACCACAACGTCCTCCCGGACGATGAGGTCCTCCATGGAGACCTCGCCGTCGAACGGGATGATCTGGGTGCGCCGATCGTCACCCCGGCGGGCGACGATCTCGGCGAGTTCCTCGGAGATGATCTGCCGCTGCCGCGAGGGCTTGGCCAGGATGTCCTTGTAGTCGGCGATCTCGATCTCGATCTTGGCCAGCTCGTCGAAGATCCGCTGCCGCTCGAGGGCGGCGAGGCGGCGCAGCTGCATGTCGAGGATCGCGGTGGCCTGGATGTCGTCGATCTCAAGCAGGTTCATCAGGCCGGTCTTCGACTCCTCCGCGCTCGGGGAGCGGCGGATGAGCGCGATGACCTCGTCGAGCATGTCGAGGGCCTTGACCAGGCCGCGCAGGATGTGTGCGCGCTCCTCGGCCTTGCGCAGCCGGTAGCGGGTGCGCCGGACGATGACCTCGATCTGGTGCGTGACGTAGTGCCGCACGAACTGCGCGAGGTTGAGCGTGCGGGGCACGCCGTCGACCAGCGCCAGCATGTTGGCGCCGAACGTCTCCTGCAGCTGCGTGTGCTTGTAGAGGTTGTTCAGCACGACCTTGGCCACGGCATCGCGCTTGAGCACGATCACCAGGCGCATGCCGGTGCGGCCGGAGGACTCCTCGCGGATGTCGGCGATGCCGGCGAGCTTGCCCTCCTTCACCAGGTCGGCGATGCGCTCGGCCAGGTTGTCGGGGTTGACCGCGTAGGGCAGCTCGGTGACGACCAGGATGGTCCGGCCGCGGGGGTCCTCCTCGACCTCGACGACCGCGCGCATGCGGATCGAGCCGCGGCCGGTGCGGTAGGCGTCGACGATTCCCGCGGTACCGACGATGAGGCCCTTGGTGGGGAAGTCCGGCCCCTTGACGATCTTGATCAGCTCGTCGAGCGTCTCGGCCTCGTCGGCCTCCGGGTGGTCGAGGCACCACTGGACCGCGGCGGCGATCTCCCGCAGGTTGTGCGGCGGGATGTTGGTGGCCATGCCGACCGCGATGCCGGTGCTGCCGTTGACGAGCAGGTTGGGGATGCGCGACGGCAGGATGGTGGGCTCCTGGGCCCGGCCGTCGTAGTTGGGGACGAAGTCGACGGTCTCCTCGTCGATGTCCCGGAGCATCTCCATGGCCAGCGGGTCGAGGCGAGCCTCCGTGTACCGCATGGCGGCGGCCGGGTCGTTGCCCGGAGAGCCGAAGTTGCCGTTGCCGTCGATCAGCGGGTATCGCAGCGACCAGTTCTGCGCCATGCGCACAAGCGCGTCGTAGATCGAGGCGTCGCCGTGCGGGTGGTAGTTGCCCATCACGTCGCCGACGACGCGAGCGCACTTCACGTAGCCGCGGTCGGGGCGGTAGCCCCCGTCGAACATCGCGTAGAGGATCTTGCGGTGCACCGGCTTGAGGCCGTCGCGCACGTCGGGCAAGGCCCGTCCCACGATCACGCTCATCGCGTAGTCGAGGTACGAGCGCTGCATCTCGACCTCGATGCCGACCGGCTCGATACGGCTGGCGACCGCCGAGCCACCCTCATCCGGAGTTTCTGGGGTGGAAGTCGGTTCCGTCACGCTCTTATATCCCTTTTCTCAGTGTCCGCAGATCAGATGTCGAGGAACCGGACGTCCTTGGCGTTGCGCTGGATGAACGAGCGGCGCGCTTCCACGTCTTCGCCCATCAGGACGCTGAAGAGTTCGTCCGCGGTTGCAGCGTCGTCCAACGTCACTTGGCGCAGCATGCGCGTCTCCGGGTTCATCGTGGTCTCCCACAGCTCCGGGTAGTTCATCTCGCCGAGGCCCTTGAAGCGCTGGATGTCGTCCGGCTTGGCGTTGGGCTTCGAGCGCTGCCGCAGCTCGATGAGGCCGTCGCGCTCGCGGTCGGTGTACGCGTACTGCGCGTCGTCGCCCTTCTTGTTCCATTTGATCTTGTACAGCGGGGGCGCCGCGAGATACACGTGCCCGAGCTCGATGAGCGGGCGCATGAACCGGAAGACCAGCGTCAGCAGCAGGGTCTGGATGTGCTGGCCGTCGACGTCGGCATCGGCCATGAGGATCAGCTTGTGGTACCGCAGCTTCTCGATGTCGAACTCGTCGTGGATGCCGGTGCCCAGCGCGGTGATCAGCGCCTGGACCTCGTTGTTCTTCAGCACGCGGTCGATACGCGCCTTCTCCACGTTGAGGATCTTGCCGCGGATCGGCAGGATCGCCTGCACGCGCGGGTCGCGGCCCTGCTTGGCCGAGCCGCCGGCGGAGTCGCCCTCGACGATGAACAGCTCACACAGCCGCGGGTCGTTGGACTGACAGTCGGCCAGCTTGCCCGGCATCGAGCCGGACTCGAGCAGCGACTTGCGCCGCGCCAGCTTGCGCGCCTGCGAGGCGGCGATGCGCGCCCTGGCGGCCTGCGATGCCTTGGTGATGATGGTCTTGACCTCGGCCGGGTTGCGGTCGAACCAGTCGACCAGCCACTCGTTGCAGACCTTCTGCACGAAGCTGCGGGCCTCGGTGTTGCCGAGCTTGGTCTTCGTCTGCCCCTCGAACTGGGGGTTGGACAGCTTGACCGAGATGATCGCGGCGAGGCCCTCGCGGATGTCCTCGCCGGTCAGCTTCTCGTCGCCCTTGAGCAGCTTCTTGTCGGCGCCGTACTTGTTCACGACCGTGGTCAGCGCGCTGCGGAAGCCCTCCTCGTGCGTGCCGCCCTCGTGCGTGTTGATCGTGTTGGCGAACGTGTAGACGCTCTCACCGTACGACTCGTTCCACTGCATCGCGATCTCCACCGCGATGCCTTCGCCGTCGGAGCCGAACTCGATCACGGAGCGGTGGATCGGCGTCTTCGTCGCGTTGAGGTGGCGGACGAAGTCGGCGATGCCGCCCTTGTAGCAGAAGGTGACCTCTTTCTTCTCCTCCGGCACGTCGGCGCGCTCGTCGCGCAGCACGATCGTGAGGCCCCGGTTGAGGAAGGCGTACTCCTGGATGCGGCGGTAGATCGTCTCGTAGACGAAGGTGGTCGTCTCGAAGATGGTCGCGTCCGGCAAGAACGTGACGCTGGTGCCGGTGCGGTCGGTCGACTCGCCCTTCTGCAGCGGCTCGGGCTTGGAGTTGTTGTACCGCTGGCGCCAGACGTAGCCGTCCTTGTGGATCTCCAGGTCGATGCGCGTGGACAGCGCGTTGACGACCGAGATGCCGACGCCGTGCAGGCCGCCGGAGACAGCGTAGGCCTGACCGTCGAACTTGCCGCCGGCGTGCAGCACGGTCAGCACGACCTCGACGGTGGGCCGCTGCTCCTTGGGGTGGATGTCGACCGGGATGCCGCGGCCGTTGTCCACGACCCGAACGCCGCCTTCCGCCAGCAGCGTGACCTCGATGGTGTCGCAGTAGCCGGCCAGCGCCTCGTCGACCGCGTTGTCCACGACCTCCCACACCAGGTGGTGCAGGCCGCGCTCGCCGGTCGAGCCGATATACATGCCGGGCCGCTTGCGGACCGCCTCGAGCCCCTCGAGGACTGTGATCGAAGAGGAGTCGTAGGACTGTTCGGGCTTGTGAGCTGCCACCCTCGGTCGCTTTCTCGCACTGGCCGGCCGCGCTGTGGGCGCCCCGGGTCTCGTGCGGAGTCGGTGCGAGTGCGCCCGGGGCAGGAGAAGGCACGCCGGTGTCCGGCGCCTCTCTGGCAAGCGCCCTGACCACCGGCGGGCCGACCACCGCTGTGACGCACACGCGGGATGTGATCGACTGTTCTATGAGCCGATGCAATCCTACTGTGTCCGGGCGACAATTTCGCACCGGGACGGCGCCTGTAATCCACGTAGCGGCCCGAACAGTGCGGTCCGAAGGTCCCCCTACGCAGGAGGGGTCTCAGTGCCTGGTGGCGGGCGGCACAGGCAGTCGGGGATCCGATTGCGGCTTTCGGAACTTCCGGGGGGTCGCGCAAGAGGCCGTTCGTGCCGTATGTTCCCCGCCGCGGGGGCGGGTGTGCGGGATATAAAAGCAGTGGGATGAGGGGTGCGCGATGGGGCTTGACAACGTCGCCGTGCAGTGGCCGCGCACCGGCCGGTTCTACGACCCGGTCGCACCGGCCGAGTTCGTCGACTTCGCGGAGCTGGCGGAGACGCTGCCGCTGCACGCCGGGCCGGCCGCCGCGCTCGCCGATCACGTGGCCAAGACCGGCACCGTCCGCGTCACCGGGTACACGGAACTCGTCGACCTCCTCTTCGGGCTCAATGGCGTGCTCTTCGCCACAGACGCGGCCGCCGAGGACGAGGACCCGGTGATCAGCCCGGACGACTGCGCCTGGATCGCCGGCGGGCTGGAGCGTTTCGTCAACGGCCACCAGGAATACGGCGACGAGATCACCTTCGAGACCGTGAGCTCCGTGCTGCGCAAGGCGCTGGAGGGCTCCCGCCTCGCCGAGCAGCAGCTGCGCTGGCTGCAGAGCCGACTGGACGCGCTGCGTGACGACTCGGGCAACGCTCCGCAGTGGAGCTACTCGATCTCGGAGCTCGACGTGCTGGCGAAGTTCTACCGGCGCTGCGCCAATCGCGGCTTCGCGGTGTATGCAGATTTCTAAGAGTGGGCCGCGACGTGGCCAGGCGCGCTGTCAGCCGTAGGTGTCGCGCGGGCCGCGTCCGCGGATGCGGCGGGGGCCACGGTCCCACGACGGGGTGCTCGGGCCGTGGATGTGGAGGCGCTTGACCACGTTGTGGCCGATCTCCCGCGCGATGCCGGCCAGCAGCCGCGCGGCGAGCATGCGCAGCTGGGTGGCCCAGGCGGTGGACTCGGCCTCGATGGTCAACTCGCCGTCCTCGAGCTTGAGCGGCCGACTGTGTGCGGCGATGTCGGCGCCGACGACCCGCTCCCACTCGCCGAAGATCCGGGCCTCGGCGGTCGGGCGTGACCAGCCACGCTGCTTGACCAGGCGATCGAGCACCGTGCCGAACAGTTGCGGGTCGCGGGGGTCCGCGCCCGGGCCGGTGTACCCGCCGCGGCGGCGCGGCTGCGAATCGAGCGCGGATTTCCGGCGCGGCTTGGCGCGCTGCTTCGCCAGCGCCGCCTCGACCGCGGCCCGAGCCAGCTCGGGACCAGACTTTTCCGAATTGTCGGAGCTTTCAGACACGCCGGACCTCACCCCCGCCGACCTCGAAGCGCAGGCCGCGCAGCGTCGACGGGACATCATCCTCCACCGCGCAGGTCACGATCACCTGGCTCGCGCCGCCGACCAGCGCGGCCAGCCGGTCCCGGCGGCCGGCGTCCAGCTCGGCGAACACGTCGTCGAGCACCAGCACCGGCTCCACCCCGTCGTCGCGGAGCAGGTCGTACGCCGCCAGGCGCAGCGCCAACGCGTAAGACCACGACTCGCCGTGGCTCGCGTACCCCTTCGCCGGCAGCTCCCCGAGCGTCAGCGTCAGCTCGTCGCGGTGCGGCCCGACGAGCGTCACGCCGCGCTCGATCTCGGACGGTCGCGATTCCGACAGCGCCGCCAGCAGCGCCTGCTCGAGGTCGTCCTGCGGCGCGAAGGAGGCGCTGTACGCGATTCGGGCGTCGGAGCGGCTCGCGCTCACCGCGGAGTACGACTTGGCCACGTGCGGCGCGAGCGCCGCGACCAGGTCGAGCCGGGCGCGGACGAGCTGCGCGCCGTGCCGGGCCAGGTGCGTGTCCCACACGTCGAGGGTGGACAGGTCGCCGCCGC
Organism: Dactylosporangium sp. NPDC048998; assembly: GCF_043197855.1. NCBI lineage: Bacteria > Bacillati > Actinomycetota > Actinomycetes > Micromonosporales > Micromonosporaceae > Dactylosporangium > Dactylosporangium sp. NPDC048998. Next base: position 229,523 of record NZ_JBICTV010000004.1, on the reverse strand, counting down.
GGCTGCCGCCGGTCTTGCGGGCCAGATATGCGCTGCGCAGGAGCGCGTTGCGCTGCTTGAGCACCCGGTCGTAGTCGGAACGGACCCCGGCGAAGCGCGGCTGGCGCGCGACGAGCAGCTCATCGAGGTACCGGCGGCGCTCTGAAGGGTCTCCCCGAATCAGCGAGAGATCCTCGGGCGCGAAGAGCACGAGCCGGAGGGCGCCCAGGATGTCGCGGGTGCGGCCGACCGGCGAGCGGCCCAGCCGGGCCCGGTTCGCGCGGCCCGGCTCGATCGAGAGCTCGATCAGCAGCTCGCGCTCCTCGTGCACGACCGTGCAGCGGATCACGGCGCGGCCGGCGCCGAAGCGCACCAGCGGCGCGTCCGTGGCGACCCGGTGCGACTCCAGGGTCGCCACGTAGGCGAGGGCCTCGACGAGGTTGGTCTTGCCGACCCCGTTGGGCCCGACGAGCACGCACGGGCCGGGGCCCAGCTCGACGACGACCCGCTCGTAGCTGCGGAAGTCGACGAGCTCCAGGCCCCGGACGTACAAATTCAGTCCTTCTTGACGGCGTGCCCGCCGAACTGGTTGCGCAGCGCGGCGACGGCCTTCATCGCCGGCGAGTCGTCCTGCCGCGAGGCGAACCGGGCGAACAACGAGGCGGCGATGACGTTCATGGGCACGGCGAGGCGGATGGCCTCCTCGACGGTCCAGCGGCCCTCGCCGGTGTCGTCGGCGTAGCCCTTGATCCCGGCGAGCTCGGGGTCCTCGTCCAGCGCGCGGTCGAGAAGATCCAGAAGCCACGACTGTACGACCGAGCCGGCGCGCCAGCTCTTGATCACCTCGGGGATGTTGTCGACGTACTCCGACGCCTCGAGCAGCTCGTAGCCCTCGGCGAAGGCGTGCATCATCCCGTACTCGATGCCGTTGTGGACCATCTTCGCGTAGTGGCCGGCACCGGGGCCGCCCGCGTGCGCGAACCCGAACTCGCCGGCCGGCTTGAGGGCGTCGAAGATCGGCATGCAGTGCTCGACGTTCTTCTTCTCGCCGCCGACCATCAACGCGTAGCCATTGGTCCGGCCCCAGACGCCGCCGGAGACGCCGACGTCGAGATACCCGATGCCCTTGGCGCCGAGCCGCTCGGCCCGCGGCCCGTCGTTGCTGAACCGCGAGTTGCCGCCGTCGATCACGATGTCGCCGGCGGAGAGCAGGCCCGAGAGCTCCTCGATGGTGGGCTCGGTGTACTGCACCGGCACCATGATCCACACCACGCGCGGCGCGGCGAGCTTCTCGACCAGTTCGTTGAGGGATGACACGTCGGTGACGTCGGGGTGACGGTCGTAGCCGATGACCTCGTGCCCGGCGGCGCGCAGCCGCTCGCGCATGTTGAAGCCCATCCTGCCCAGGCCGATGAGACCGAGCTGCATTTGTGGTGCCTCCGAATCAGCTGCCGATGCGAACCGGCATGATCAAGTACCAGTACCCGGGGACAATTTCTCCATCATCCTTGGCCGGCGACATGACCGCAGGCTTCTTCGGGTCGGTGAACGACAGCACCGCGATGGGCGCGTCGAGCGCCTTGAGCCCGTCGAGCAGGTACTGATGATTGAAGGCGATCGTCATCGGCTCGCCCTCGTACTGGCAGTCCATCGCCTCGCTGGCCCGCGCGTCCTCGCTGCCGCTGGCCTCCACGACCAGGCCGTCGGTGCTGAACGACAGCCGCACCGGCGTCTGGCGCTCCGCGACCAGGCCGACGCGCCGGACCACCTCGTTGAGCGCGGCCACCGGGACCCGGGCCTGCGCGCTGTGGGTGTCGGGCAGCAGGGCCCGGACCTTCGGGAAGTCGCCTTCCAGCAAGCGGGAGGTCGTGCGTCGGGAGCCGCCGGCGAACCCGATCATCCCGTCGCCCAGCTTGCCCCGCGACAGCGCGACCGACACCGCGCCGCCGAGCGGGCCGAGGGTCTTCGCGGTGTCATCCAGGGTGCGGGCGGGCACCAGGGCGGCGACGCTCATGTCGGGCTCGTCCGGGCGCCACTCGAGCTCGCGCACGGCGAGCCGGTACCGGTCGGTGGCCAGCAGGGTCAGCGTGCTGCCCTCGAGCTCGATCCGCACGCCGGTCAGCATCGGCAGCGTGTCGTCCCGGCCGGCGGCGATCGCGACCTGGGACACCGCCTTGGCGAACACCGCGGCCTCGACGGTGCCCGCGGACTCGGGCATCTCCGGCAGCGTCGGGTAGTCCTCGACCGGCATCGTCGGGAGCGTGAACCGGGCGCTGCCGCACGTAATCTCGACGTGCGACCCGACCGCCGCGACGTCCACCGGCTTGGCGGGCAGCGACTTGGTGATCTCGGCGAGCAGCTTGCCGGACACCAGCGTCGCGCCGTCGGCGTCGGCCTGGACCTCGACGGTCACCTGGCTGGACACCTCGTAGTCGAAGCTCGACACCTGCAGGCGGCCGTCGGCCACCCGCAGCAGGACGCCGGCGAGAACTGGCACCGAGGGGCGGCTGGGCAGGCTCTTGGCCGTCCAGGCGACGGCATCGGCGAGCGCGTCGCGCTCGACTCGGAACTTCATCGCGGTCCTCCCGCATTCTCTTCGGTACTTCATGTTCGCCGCTCGTCGCGCGCCAGGTCCCGCGGCCGCGGGCATTTCGCTCCGGGGCGTACGTCCGGCCGCAGGCGCTGGGCGGCGCCGGTGCTGCGTCGGTCTGGTGTGTGGTCGTGCGGTGTGCCGTCTGATTCTCGCCGGTTCGGGCGGCTCGATGGGGACCCGGCCCCGGCGGCTCCGGACGGAGCTGTTGGCAACGGAACTGATGGCAAGACGGATGGCAACGGTCTGTGGCGATGAGCGTTCGAGCGGTGGCCTTCGGTTCGCCGTGCGTCCGGTCAGGCTCGCTCATCGAACCTTAGGGCCTCCTGGCGACGGTCGTGCACCGACCCCGCCAAATCCGGCCGGCCGAACTTGTCCACCAGCCGATGATTGTTTTTCTTCTCTTCTTAAAAGAAATTTCCTTCGTAGTAGTAGGGGGTGTGGATTCTGTGGAAAACCCCCGTATCCGCAGCTCAGCGCCTGTGTGTACCGGTGGATGAGCTGTGCATGAACCGGTGTGTACAACCCTGTGGATTGTGGACAACAGGTTATCCACAGGCGTTGTCCACCGGTTGTCCACCGGTAATCCCCAGGGTTTGTCCACTCCTGTGGATAACGTAGGGCCAGAACTCTGGTCACGGCTTGTTGTCGCCAAGTCACTCTCCGGAATCATCCACATGGCGTCCACATGAAGTCCCCAGGAGTTATCCACAGGCTGTGGGTAACTCCTGGATGCAACCGGTAGTCACCCGATGACTCACCCCCGAAATTTGGCACAAACGAAGTTATCCACAGGTTTTCTGTGGACAGCGTGTGGATTCTGGGGACAACCGCACGGGGAATGGCCCGAACTGGCTGTGGATCGCCTGGGGACGAGGTGTGGATATCTTATGGCCACATGGCGACTAGTGCGAGGTCAGGTGCCTGTGGAGGCGGTGGATAACCCGGTTGTCCACACCCTGTGATCAACGCCGGTGGACGGCCGCTGCCTGTGCATAACCGGCTCGCCGCCGGTTGTACACAGGCGGCTCAGGTCGTCTGCTTGATGCGGTTCGTCAGCTCGGCGATCTGGTTGTACAGCGACCGCCGCTCCGCCATCTGCTGCCGGATCTTGCGGTCGGCGTGCATCACCGTCGTGTGGTCGCGGCCGCCGAACGCCTGGCCGATGCGTGGCAGGGAGAGGTCGGTCAGCTCGCGGCAGAGGTACATGGCCACCTGGCGCGCGTTCACCAGCACCCGCGACCGGCTGTGCCCGCGCAGGTCCTCCAGGCTCACGCCGAAGTAGTCGGCCGTCGACGCCATGATCTGGTCGGCGGTGATCTCCGGGCCGGAGCCGTCCGGGATGAAGTCGCGCAGCACCTCCTCGGCCAAGCCGAGCTCGACCGGCGACCGGGTCAGGTTCGCGAACGCGGTGACCCGGATCAGCGCGCCCTCCAGCTCGCGGATGGACGAGGCGATCCGCGACGCGATGAACTCGAGCACGTCCGGCGGCGCGAACAGCCGCTCCTGCGCCGCCTTCTTCTGCAGGATCGCGATGCGGGTCTCGAGGTCCGGCGGCTGGATGTCGGCCAGCAGGCCCCACTCGAACCGCGTGCGCAGCCGGTCCTCGAGCGTGGCCAGCTGCCGGGGCGAGCGGTCCGAGCTGATGACGATCTGCTTGTTCGCGTTGTGCAGCGTGTTGAACGTGTGGAAGAACTCCTCCTGCGTCCGCTCCCGGCTCTCCAGGAACTGGATGTCGTCGATCAGGAGGATGTCGACGTCGCGGTAGCGGCGCTGAAACGCCTGGGTCTTGTCGTCGCGCAGCGAGTTGATGAAGTCGTTCGTGAACTCCTCCGTCGACACGTACCGCACGAACCGCGCGTTGCCCAGCATCGTGGCGTATTGCCCGATGGCGTGCAGCAGGTGCGTCTTGCCGAGCCCGGAGCCGCCGTAGATGAACAGCGGGTTGTAGGCCTTCGCCGGCGACTCGGCCACCGCGACCGACGCGGCGTGCGCAAAGCGGTTCGACGAGCCGATGACGAACGTTTCGAAGGTGTACTTCGGGTTGAGGCGGTTCCCGGCCGAGTCCCCGGCCGGCGTGGGCGCACCCCGGCGGTCGTCGCGGCCGGTGCCGGGCGTCGACGGGCGCGGCGGCGGCAGCGCGTCGCGTGGCTGCTCGCTGCGCGTCAGCTCGAACTGCGCCTGCTCGTACCGCCCGGCCTCCGACGCGGCCGCCTCGACGGCGGTGCCGGAGTACTCGCCGCGCCACGAGTCGGTGGCCGGCTTTTCGCCGGGAAGGTCGAACAGCCGGTCGTGCTCCGGCCGCGATACCTCCAGGGGCGCGCGGTTGTCCAGCGCGGACCGCTCGTCGGCGGCGTGCTCCGGCCGGCCGTCCAGCGGCAGCGGGTCGCGCAGCTTGTCCACCGGGGGTAGCGGGTCCCGCAGGGTGGCGGACGCGCCGTTGGACCAGTGCGATGCGGACGGCGCGGGCAGGGCCGGCGCGTCCTCGGGCGGCCGGACCGTCACGGCCACCTGGATGGCGCGGCCCAGCAGCCGCGAGAGCGCCTCGGTGATGACCGGCCGGAGCCGGCTCTCGATCATGTCGCGGGAGTACGGGTCGGGCACGGACAGCAGCGCGGTGTCCTCTACGATCGCCCGCAGCCGGGTCATGCGCAGGTACGCACGCTGCTGGGCCGAGTCGATCCCGTCGGCGAGCTGGTCAGTCGCTGCATGCCAGATCGCTGCGAGGTCGGTGTCCGTCACCGTTCGCGCACCCCCATCATCATTCGCGGCCCCCACCGCGAGTGGACGGTGCCCGGATACTTCCCGCCGCCCCGGCACCATTGTCCACAGGTTTTCCACAACCTGTGTATCAACGAATCATGTGCCATGGACGGATCGTCCTGTTTCCCTCTTGCCCGCGCTGACTGTGCGGTGATCAGCGCGTACGTCGAGGTGGTACAGGTCAGGCGCGGCCCTTCTCCCCCTTGCAGAGCGCCTGTTTGACCCAGAAAGTCCGTTGTGCCCCGTCGCCGGCCGTCGCGGTGTCTACCGGCAACCGGGCACGTTAACAGCGTTGTCCACAACCACTCAACCGTTGTCCACAACGAACCTGTGGATTTCCTCTCTGACCAGGGGTTTTGTACCCTCGATCCGGTGGATGCGCGACGCTCGTCGCTGATCGTTGACGGTCGGTGAGGTGGCGCGTACCCTGTTTCGGTTGGAGCACCGGTCCCTGGTAAACTCCAATCACCGATCGACATCCCGTGGGCGCGCCGCGTCCCGCCAAGTCACGAAGACGGAGCCCCGACGTGAGCAAGCGCACCTTCCAGCCGAACAACCGCCGGCGCGCGAAGACCCACGGCTTCCGGCTGCGCATGCGCACCCGCGCCGGCCGGGCGATCCTGTCGGCGCGCCGCGCCAAGGGGCGCGACCGCCTTTCGGCCTGAGCCTGAACCACCACGACCGGGCCCTCCGGGAGGCAGCGTGCTTGCGGCCGCACAGCGACTGCGGCGGCGGGAGGACTTCGCCGCCACCATTCGCAACGGCCGGCGGGCCGGCCGGGGGGCAGTGGTCGTGCACTTCCTGAACCCCGGGCCGTCGCGGCCCGGGGTTGCTCCGTTTGAGCCCTTGCGTACCGACATATTGCACTTTGCGTCTTCTTCGGAACCGGCGTCTTCCTCGCACCCGGCTCCGTCCTTGCCTGCGCCGTCCGCTGTTGGCGGTTCGGCCTTCTCCGAGTCTCGTGCCGCGACGCCGTCCGGAGATGTGCCGGGCGGACGGGAGCCACAGGCCGATCATCCGCACGCCGACCCCGATCATGTCGTCGCCGCGCCTGACGAGCCTGACGAGATGGAGCGGGTCGAGCCGGTGGCGCCGGGGCCGGGGTCCGCCCGGGCCGGCTTCGTCGTGTCCAAGGCCGTCGGCAACGCCGTCGTGCGCAACGCCGTGAAGCGGCGGCTGCGGCACCTCGTCCGGGCGCGCATCGCCGCGCTGCCGGCGGGTTCGGTGCTCGTCGTGCGGGCGCTGCCCGAGGCGGCGGGGATGCGGTACGACATGCTTGAGAGAGACCTCGACGCGGCGCTGGAAGCCGTGCGCCGACCGAAGAACCGAGGTGGCCGTCGATGAGCGTCGGAGCCCGGATCGTAGCCGCTCCCATCGTCGCGTACCGTCGTTGGATAAGCCCGGCGTTGCCGGCGCGTTGTCGGTTCTACCCGTCGTGCAGCGCTTATGCCCTGGAGGCGGTCAGCACCCACGGCGCGATCCGGGGAATCGGTCTCGCGATCTGGCGGCTGCTGCGCTGCCACCCATTCCACCCCGGTGGGTTCGACCCGGTGCCTCCGCGCCGGGGACACTCGCCCGAGCCCGAGTCGACGTGACTGGAGCAGTGTCGTGATTAGCAAGCTGATGGGCGGGATCTACTGGCTGATCTCGAAGGTGATGCTGTTCTGGCACACCGTCTGGGATTCGATCATGTCCGACCACCGGGTCGTGGGCACGAACTGGCAGTGGGTCCTGGCGATCGTCTTTCTGGTGATCACCGTTCGGGTCGTGCTCTTCCCGATCTTCGTCAAGCAGATCAAGTCGCAGCGCGCGATGCAGGCGATCCAGCCCAAGATGAAGGAGCTGCAGGAGAAGCACAAGGGCGACCGGGAGACCCTCCAGAAGGAGGTCATGAAGCTCTACCAGGAGGAGAAGGTCAACCCGCTCATGGGCTGCCTTCCGATGTTCCTGCAGATCCCGGTGTTCATCGGCCTCCTGCACGTGCTGCGCCACCTCAAGCCCGGCACCTCCGACCACCAGATGCAGCTGTACGGCTGGTCGAAGGAAGAGTTCCTCAGCGCCGTCGACGCCCGCCTGTTCGACGCCCCGATCGTCGCCAAGTTCAGCAGCAGCACGGCCGACCTGATCAAGATCGACGCCAGCTCGACGGCGGTCAAGATCGTGGCCGCCTGCCTGGTGGCGCTGATGATCACGACGACCTACCTGACGCAACGTCAGATGATCAAGAAGACCGGCTGGAACACCGACCCGCAGCAGCGCATGATCCAGAAGTTCATGCTCTACGGCATCCCGTTCTTCACGCTGACCTCGGGCTGGTACTTCCCCATCGGTGTCATCATCTACTGGGTCACGAACAACGCGATCACGCTTGCTCAGCAGTACTGGGTGCTGCACAAGTACCCGCCGCCCGCCAGCGCGTCGGTCAACACCGTGCCGTTCAAGAGCGGCGGCACGGCCAAGGTGAGCGAGCCGAAGCCGAGCGGGTTCGCCGCGCTGTTCAGCCGGGCCAAGGAAGAGGCCGCCGCGCAGCGGGCCAACGGCAAGGGCACGGTGAAGGCGACCGGCGGCAAGGCGACGGGCGCCAAGGCGACCGGCGCGCAGGCCACCGACTCCGCCGCCAACGGCGCCCCGTCCCGCGCCCCGAGGCCCGGTGCCAAGCCGATCAACCCGAAGAAGGGTGGCGCCGCGAAGCGGCAGTCGGGTTGACGCGACCCCGCCGGGCCCACCCCTTCAGCGGCCCGGCGCGAGGCGCTCCCCTGAAGCAACCACCCCTCACCGACGACCTGTGACGGCGCCTCGGCGCCCCAAACATGCGGAGATGAGTTTCGTGACCGATACCACCAGCGATCTCGGCGCCGAGGCCTTGGACAAGGACGCGGACCAGGCCCTGGAGCAGGACGCCAACCTGGATGCCGAAGAGAGTGACGACGAGGACGAGGAAGGCGCCGAGGACGAGGAAGGCGCCGAGGCCCCGGCCGCCGGCGGCTCCGGCCGCGCCGCCGCGGACCTGTTCCGCGAGAGCGAGATCGCGGCCGACTACGTCGAGGGCCTGCTGGACATCCTCGACTACGACGGCGACATCGACGAGCTGGTCGTAAGCGGCCGCCCGGTCGTCGAGGTCGTCGAGGGCGGCGACGGCTCGGGCAAGCGGCTTCAGGCCCTGGTCGGCCAGCGGGGCGCCACGCTCGAGGCGCTGCAGGAGCTGAGCCGGCTGGCCGTGTTCCGGCAGACCGGCTCGCCGAGCCGCCTGCTGCTCGACGTCGGCGGCTATCGGGCGCTGCGCCGCAAGGAGCTCGGCGCGATCGCCAAGAACGCCGCGGAGAAGGTGAAGGAGTACGGCGAGGCCGTGCGCCTGGAGCCGATGAGCGCCTTCGAGCGCAAGTGCGTGCACGACGTCATCAACGCCCTTCCCGGCGTGGAGAGCGAGTCCGAGGGCGTCGAGCCGTCCCGGCGGATCGTGGTCCGCCCGACGGCGTAGCGCCGCATCGCAGTTTCCTCACCGCCCCCGAGCCGCCAGCCACGGTTCGGGGGCGGTGCTGTTTATCCGGTTCGTACGCCCACCCGCCCCGCCGTGCGGCCCAGCGCGCTGCCTGGGTGCGCGGCGCGGTCGCGCACAATGCGGTCGGGCATAATTGGGGTAGACGCGACTGGCGGCACCAAGGATGGGCAACCATCGGGAAGCCTCGTCGTGGGAGTCGACCGCCTGGGCTCCCACGTTGAGCGAGGGGTCGTATGCCCGAGTCGCCCAGTGCCCTCTCTTCTCCCGTTCCTGCGCCCACGCCTGCGTCCACGTCCACGCCTGCGCCTGCGCCCGTCTCATCTGGGTCCACCGCGTCCGCCCCGGTTCCGCCCGCCTTTGTCCCGGCCGCGTCCGCGCCCGTTCCGTCCGCGCCCACCGTGTCCGTCCCTGTTGGGTCCGGCGGCGCTCGCCCCGCCGGCTCTGGCGACGCTCAGCTCGGCGGTCCCGGCGATGCCCCGTTCGGTGGCTCTGGTGATGTTCGGCCCGGCGGCTCCGCACGACTGCTGCCCGGCGGCCCGGTCGCGGACCAGATCCTCGTGGACGTCGAGTCCCGGGTGGCCGCCCTGAAGTCCCGCGGCATCACCCCGTCGCTCGCCACCATCCTCGTCGGCGACGACGACGCGAGCGCCGGCTACATCCGCATCAAGCAGCGCCAGGCGGCCGCGCTCGGCTTCGCCTCCCCGCACCGCCACCTCCCGGCAACGGCGAGCCAGGCCGACCTCCACGCCGCGATCGACGACTTCAACGCCGACCCCGACGTCCACGCCCTCCTGATCCAGTACCCGACGCCGCAGCATCTCGACTACGACGCCGCTCTCATGCGCGTGGACCCGGACAAGGACGTCGACGGCATGCACCCGCTCAACCTGGGTCGCCTGGCCGCCGGCATCCCGGGCCCGCTGCCGTGTACGCCGGCGGGCATCGAGGCACTCCTCGCGTACCACGGCATCCCCGTCAGCGGTCGCGAGGTGGTGATCCTGGGCCGCGGCGCGACCCTCGGCCGGCCGCTGGCGATGCTCCTGGCCCAGAAGCGCCCGACGGCGAACGCGGCCGTGACGGTGGTGCACACCGGTGTCCCCGACTGGCCCCGGTACACGCGCCGCGCCGACATCCTCATCGCCGCCGCCGGCGTTCCGGGCATCATCCAGCCGGAGCACGTGAAGCCCGGCGCGGTCGTGGTCGGCGGCGGCGTCCGCTACGAGGGTCGCCGTCTGCTCCCAGACGTCGCGGAGTCGTGCGCCGCGGTGGCCGGCGCCATCACACCGCGAGTGGGCGGCGTAGGCCCCACCACCGTGGCCATGCTCTTCCGCAACGCCATCGAGGCGGCGGAGCGCCGTTTCACGTGAAACAGCGCGGGGGCGCGCCACGACCGCTGGCGCGCCCCCGCACGTCTCTCCACTCTCGACTCCCACGCTTTACCCATTGCCCCGGGCGCCTCAGCCCCAGTCGTCGTACCCCGCCGTCACCGCGCCCGCGATCCCGCGCACCCTGTCCGCTGTCTCCGTGATTCCAGCCGGTCGCGTCGTGCCGCCGCCTGCGCCCCCGCCCCGGCCCTTTGCCCCGTGGCCACGCCCCGGCGCCCGCCCCCAGCCGGAGGCTCCTCGGTCGCTCGGCCTGGTATGACTTACCGCCCCAGGCGCAGGCATGATTCGGGGACGTTGGTGGACCGCTGATAGGGATCCGGCCGCCCGTGTGGGGTTGGTCTTCGCAACGTGGGTGCGGCAGCCCGACGCTCAACCAGCGACCGGGGACCCGCCGCGACGTATGGCAAGTACGGCGGCTGGTCGACGGGGTCCTCGCCGCACTCGGTGAGCAGACCGTGGCCGTGCCCCGGACCGGCCGCCGCGGAGACGATGCTGCCCCGTCTGGCCGGTTCGCTGGCGCGAGGTGGTGCGCCAACGCGCCCAGGTTTGCCGACCAGGTCGAGGGGGCGCTTGATGCGCATCCTCGAGCCCGGGTCCTGACCTCGACGCCCGGCACCGGCGCCAGGACCGGTGCCCGCATCATGCTCGACGTCACCGCCCTTGCTCGCCCCTGGGCCACCCGGCCGCCTATGCCGGCCTGGCCCCAGTCACCCGTCGCTCCGGCAACTCGATTCGCGGCGACCACCCCAACGGCGGCGACTAGTACGGCAGACGCACTTCGTGACTTCGTTGGGCGATGGCGAGGGATGGCTGCCGTGCGGAACCTCAATCGGCAGGTCGGTTGATGGTTGCTCTGGTTTGGCGTCGCTTGACGCGCCATCTGGTCCAGCCGTATGCGAGTAGCAGCCAGGCGCCTATCAGCAGTGCGAGCGCCGAGCCGATAAGCCAGGTCAGCAGATGTTCCCACTCGGCTTGCTGAGCGGTCGGGTCGTGCCATGGCGGCTGGGGTTCCAGGATCGCCGGGAGCCAGCAGCCCACCAGGCAGGACAGCACCAGTAAGGCACTGCCCGTGACCAACGCCAGACGTGTTCGCAGCATCGCACCTCGCTGAACGGATCCCGAGTTGGTCGACCGAGCTCGACGTGACCCCATCGTTCCAAGAGCATCGGGATGTCGTGTGTCGAAGGTGTGCCTCTTGTGTGGTCACCATGAAGACGGCCACCGCGAGATCATCAATGGCTTGTGGAGTCAACTGAAGATCGTGCGGTGGCCGCGGGCCACAGGATAGACCCTGCCGGTTGGCAGGCGGTACTGGACGATGTGCTGGGCCGGTTCGCCGGCCGGTTCTCGCGGGTGGAACCGCGTCGGACGGCGGCGGCGTTCGTGTCGGGGCTGATGTCAGAGATCGAGTCCAAGACCTGTTGGGGCCTGGCGGAGCAGGCCGGGTATGTCCGTCCGGATGCTCATCCGGCGCAACACCAGTACCGGGGAGCTGGCCTTGCTACCGCTGCTGGACACCCCGCCCGGCCACCCTGGCCGCGCTCGTCGCGGTTGCCGGGATCCGGTGGAGCGTGGAGGAATAATTCCAGGCCGGCAAGAGCCAGATCGGCCTGGACCAGCACCAACTCCGGCAATGGCAGTGCTGGCAGCGGTTCACCACCCTGGCCATCGCCACGCTCGCGGTTCTCGCCGCCTGCGCCGCCAACGACCGGCCCACTCCACCCGTCGGACCCCTACCACCACGCCCGCGCCAGCAACGGCCCGATCCCGTTCACCGTCAAGATCCGCCGCTTGCTCATCACCTTCATCATCGCCACCGCCCGTGGCGTCATTCACCGGCTGAACTGGACCAACTGGCGCGGCGAGCACCAAGCCCGCCCCAGCCGCGCCCACTACCAACGACGCCTCAGAACCGAACTTGGCTCCTGATCACCAAGTGCGACTGCCGTACTAGGAGCGACCGTCATTTGGCTGGTGGAGCCAGTCCGTCAGCAGGTCGCCGTGATCATGCGCTCGACGGCCGCGGTGCGCGGGGTCTTCCGTGATCACGGAGTGAACGTGCTGCTCCTAGTACATGTTGACTCCGTGATCACGGCGGACCGCGCACGTCGGTCGGCGCGGATTGCACGCCCGTCCAGCGCCGGCTTGGACTTGGCTCCTCGAGATGCCAACGGCCCAATTGGGCGGTCGCTCCACGAGCTCAACGCGCGTTCTCCCTCGCCGCGTTCGCGTCGCTGTCCCATCCGCCCTCCTGCGCCTACGACGACCGCAAGCGAGCCGAGGGCAAACACAACGCCGCCCTCATCTGCCTGGCCCGCCGCCGCGTTGACGTCCTGCATGCCATGCTGCGCACCAAGCCCCGTACCGACTCCCTACCGACTCCCTACCGACGAGCGGTCGTAAGCGGCCTGACCCCGTCCGCACCGCCATCCCCAGACGAAGTCCATGTGCGAAGTTGACGACGATGCCCATGACCCGAAAGGACCATGGGGCGTAAACACCCGGGCGCCATCCGTGCCCGGCGCCTGCGCTTCGCGCCTCGCGTCCCACGTCCGCGCTTCGCGCGTCCTCGCATCCGCGTCCTCGCCCGCGCATGCGCGTCCTCGCATCCGCGCCCGCGTTCCGTGCTCCTCCTCCGGTCGCCGTCCCGCGTCGCGGCCCTGACGCGCGCTGCGCGTTCGGCCATCTCCGTTGCGCGCGTCCGGACCCCGTGCGGTGTGCTGCGCCGGCCGGGAACGTGGACAGCCGCCGTTTGTTTCACGTGAAACACGGGCTGCCGGATGGGTGGCCCTCCGACCCGAGCCGGGTGGGGCGAAGGACTGTCCCCCGCGTCCCGAGCCTCGCGGCGGAGCATGGTTTGCTTGACGGCATGGACGGTGCAGTACCCAGCGAAATCCTCCCCGCCGCGGAGAAGGTCTTCGGCGATCGTCTCCCCGTGGCGCACCGGTTCGCGGAGCTCCTCGTGACCGACGGCGTCGTCCGGGGCCTCATCGGGCCCCGGGAGGCCCCGCGCATCTGGGAACGCCACCTCCTCAACTGCGCCGTCGTCGCAGATCTCATTCCGTCGGGCGCCACGGTCGTCGACGTCGGGTCCGGGGCCGGTCTGCCCGGTATGGTGCTGGCGGTGGCTCGTCCCGACCTGTCCGTCACCCTGGTCGAGCCGCTCGCACGACGTACCGCATTCCTTTCCGAGGCGGTGACGACCCTCGGCCTCGACCGGACCACCGTGGTTCGCGCCCGGGCCGAGGAGTGCGTCGGCAAGCTCTCGCTCGCCGACGTCGTCACCGCCCGGGCAGTCGCTCCGCTCGACCGGCTCGCCGGTTGGTGCCTCCCCCTCACCGCCATCGGCGGTCGGCTGCTCGCGATGAAGGGTGCCTCCGCCGCGGCCGAGATCGCCGAACACGCGGAGGCGCTCGCCCGGCTCGGTGCGGGGACCCCGTCGGTGCGCACGTGTGGGGATGCCCTCCTCGCCGAGCCCACCACCGTGGTCGAGATCGTGCGTGAGCGGGAAGCCGCGCGCTCCAAGAAACCCGGGGGGCGCCGCGGCCGGTGACCCGGGGGCGGAACCGCGGCCCCGGGCAAGGGGAACGCGGAGGCACTCATGGGGGACGGCACGGCGGTCGGCATCGGTTGGCCGATGTCGCCGATACAGCGACTCGGCGGCCTGCTCCGCCGGGTTGACGGATTTTTGGTCTTTTGGCGCACGAGTCGGGGTGACAAGCCCAACGACGCGCCGGTCAGTCATGGCTCAGCCAGGCGAAGCGCCGTAGGCTGGCCCCGCGCCACTCTTCTGTCCGACGGAACGGGCCCTGAGGAAGCCGGCCTGGACGGAACGGATCCGAGCGGAACGCGCTCCAAGAGAGCGAGTGAAGACGGATTCGGTACCGACGGGACGGGTCTCGACGGGCCGAGCTCCGACCGGCGGGCTTCCGGCGGGCCCGGTTCGGTTACCCACACCTCAGGTACACCGGACCCCGGCTCACCGAGCGGGCCGGCACCGGAGCGCGCTCCATCGGGTTCGGCGGACGAGGCGGCCGAGGGTGCACATCTTTCCGAGCGGGACGGGACTGACATGGTGCGCGACAGCGGTGATGGTCCGGGCTACGGCGATGCAGACGGTCATGTTTCACGTGAAACGGGGATTGAGGGCTGGGGCGTCCGCCCCGCCGGACGAGCGGTGCCGCAGCCGCGGGTCGACGGCGTCGAGACGCCGCGGCCCGTCGAACCGGGGCGCGGGCCGGAGCCGGGGCGCCTCGAACCGGGGCGCGTCCCCGAGGCCGGGCGCGCGCTCGAGCCGACACGCGGGGGCACGGTGGAGTTTCACGTCACCGCACCATCCGAGCGATCATCAACCGGTACCCTTTACGGCCGGGGAGTATCGCCAACAGTCGACGCTTCTCCGGCCGAGGTGAGGCCCGAAAGACGGAACCCGCCATCCCCTCGGCCGCACCCGTCCGTCGTCACCGCGGATACCGAGGGCGCCATGACTGACGCGTACGTTGCACGTGAAACCGAAGACCCCCCGCTGGCACAGGAGGCAAAGCGCGCCGTGGAAATTCTCAATCCGAGCGGGGAGATCACGATGCCCCGCCCACCACGGCGTCGCACGATGTGTGTGGCCAATCAGAAGGGCGGCGTGGGCAAGACGACCACTGCGGTGAACATCGCCGTCGCCCTGGCGCTGCACGGCAACCGCGTGCTGGTGATCGACCTCGACCCGCAGGGCAACGCCTCCACCGGACTCAACGTTCCCCACCACTCCGGCGTCCCGGACGTGTACGACTGCCTGATCGACGGCGCCCCGCTCGACGCGGTGACCCAGCAGGTCGAGGGCATCCCGAACCTGTGGGCCGTACCGGCGACGATCGACCTCGCCGGGGCGGAGATCGAGCTCGTCTCGGTCGTCGCCCGCGAGTCGCGGCTCAAGCGTGCGATCGAGGCGGGCGGCAACGACTACGACTACATCTTCATCGACTGCCCGCCGTCGCTCGGCCTCCTTACGGTCAACGCGCTCGTCGCCGCCGAAGAGGTCCTCATCCCGATCCAGTGCGAGTACTACGCGCTCGAGGGTGTGCAGGCGCTCACGAACAACATCGAGCTGGTCCGGTCTCACCTCAACCCGAAGCTGGACATCACGACCGTCCTGCTGACGATGTACGACCGGCGCACGCGCCTGGCCGACCTCGTCGAGCAGGACGTGCGCAACCACTTCGGGGAGAAGTGCCTGAACGCCGTCATCCCTCGTAACGTGCGGGTGTCCGAGGCGCCGAGCTACAGCCAGTCGGTCATGACGTACGACCCCGGGTCCCGGGGTGCGGTCAGCTATTTCGAGGCGGCGCAGGAGATCGCGCTGCGCGGTGCGCAAGGTGCGCAGGTGGGAGGGATCGCATGAAGTCGAACCGACGTGGAGGTCTTGGGCGGGGGCTCGGGGCCCTCATTCCCACCGCCGCCGCGCCGGCCGATGGCGCGACCGGCACCGCGACCGCGCTCGCAACGCCGCCGCTCCAGGAGGTCCCCAACGGCGCCGTCGCCGCCGAGCCGGCGGCCGAGACGCTCGCCCCGGTGCCGGGCGCCCGCTTCGCCGAGATCCCGGTCGGCTCGATCGTCCCGAACCCGAAGCAGCCACGGCAGGTCTTCGACGACGAGGCGATCGAGGAGCTGAAGACCTCGATCCAGGAGGTCGGCTTCCTCCAGCCCATCGTCGTACGCGAGCTGCGCGAGGCGGACGGCGAAAACCAGTACGAGCTCGTGATGGGCGAGCGCCGCTGGCGGGCCGCCCAGGCGCTTGGCAAGGAGGCCATCCCGGCGATCGTCCGCGAGACACGCGACGACGCGATGCTCCGCGACGCGCTCCTGGAGAACATCCACCGGGCCAACCTGAACCCGCTCGAGGAGGCGGCCGCGTACCAGCAGCTGCTCGACGAGTTCGGCGCGACTCACGAGGAGCTCGCCAAGCGCATCGGCCGCAGCCGGCCGCAGATCTCGAACACCATCCGCCTGCTGAACCTCCCGGCCCCGGTCCAGCGCCGGGTCGCGGCCGGCGTCCTCTCGGCGGGCCACGCCCGGGCGCTCCTTGGCCTCGACGACTCGGAGGAGCAGGAGACGCTAGCGACCCGGATCGTGGCGGAGGGCCTGTCGGTGCGCGCCACCGAGGAGCTCGTCTCGCTCGCGATCTCGGAGGGCGGCTCGACCAAGAAGCAGGCCTCCCCGCAGCGGCGCGCGAAGCCGCATGCGCCGGCGCTGTCCGATCTCGCCGACCGCCTCTCGGACCGGTTCGACACCCGAGTCAAGGTCGACATCGGCCGCCGCAAGGGCCGCATCACGATCGAGTTCGCGACGGTCGACGACCTCGAGCGGATCGTCGGCATCATCGGCGTGCCCGACGAGTCCTCGGCCGGCCAGCGGGAGCAATAGCCCCGCGACCCGCTCCGAATCGAGGGCCGGACCCGCAAAGGGTTCGGCCCTCGATGTTTGAGCAGCCAAGCTTCGACCGAACGCCCAAAACGGGCCGTTCGGAACTCGCGGGGCTGAAAATCCGGGCAGTTGCGAATCTTGAGAGAACGGCTCTCAGGGAATCCTGTCCACAGGAGTTATCCACAGGCTCACCGGTTTCACGTGAAACCAGGTGCTAGATCGACCGCGGCCCTGTGGATGAACGCAGGCCCAGGCGGAGCGCCGAGGAGCCGTTATCCACAGGCGACATCACTCAGCCTGTGGATAACTCCCCGACACGGTGTCGGCTGTCCACAGGGTACGGACACCGGGGCCCCGATTCGGCTAGGGTCGGCTTCGTGCCTGAGACGCCAGCAACCCCGGCCACGCCCGCGCCCGGGACGCCCACCAATCCCGCACACGCGTCGGCCCAGCGGTCGCCCCAGCAGCTGCCGGCCTTCACGTACTGGCCGACATTCCCCTTCGAGGGCGACCTCCGGGTCAAGCGCCTCCTGGAGCCCGTGCCGATCGAGCCGCCGCGCCACGGCGACAACCCCTCGGAGTGCCGGGCGTGCTCGGCGCCCGACCAGGCGTACATCTGGGTGAGCGACCGCTGGCGGGTCCGCGCGCTCGATCGCCCCACGGGCCTGCCAGCCGTGCTGATCCTCGAGTCCCGCTCGCACCTCGACCTCGGCGACCTGCCGAACATGCTCGCCGCCGAGCTCGGCGTGATGACGGTTCGGCTTGAGCGTGCGATCCGCTCGCTCGACGGCGTCGCCCGGGTTCACGTGAACCGGTGGGGCGACGGCGCCGCGCACCTGCACGTGTGGTTCCTCGCACGGCCGTATGGGCGGCTTCAGCTCCAGGGCACGTTCCTCGCGCTGTGGGACGACATCCTCCCGCCGATCCCCGAGGACCGCTGGCGCGAAAACCTGGCGCTGGTCGCTGCGTGGCTCGCCGAGTTCGGCGGTCGGCCGCTCGCCGAGCCGCCGCGCATCAACTGGACCGCGCCGACGACGCTCGCCACGCGCGAGCGCGACGACGCGCTGGAGCCGGCCGCGGCTGCCGAGGAGAACGACGACGTCGTGGTCCCGGAGCCGGCCGAGGGCAACGGGGACGCGCCCGACGACGTCACGGAAAATCCGAAGGACGAACCCGGGCGTCAGGGGTAGAACGAACCCCGGGGGTAGAAAGGTATGGGGTCCGACGGAGTGGGGCCGGATCCCAGGGATGAGGAACTGTAGGCGGATGGCTCCCGCGGTGGATCGTGAGTGCGTACCATCATGACGAGCTAATGCCGGGTGCGGTGGAGATGGGCCAATGTCGCGACGTCTCGTCAGTCTGACGCTCGACACCCTCGAGGATCTTCCTCGATCGTGCCGCGAATGCGTGTTCTGGGAACTCGATCCGGTCGCGGCCGACCGCGCCTGCGCCAACGGCGATCCGGGTCTCGAGAAGGAGGCCTGGGTCTCGCAGACGCTGCTCGAGTGGGGCTCGTGCGGCAAGCTCGTCTACGTCGACGGCATGCCGGCAGGGTTCGTGATGTTCGCCCCGCCGGCATACGTGCCGCGCAGCATGGCGTTCCCGACCTCGCCGGTCTCCGCCGACGCGGTACTGCTGATGACGGCGCACGTCGTCCAGCCATTCGCCGACGGCGGGTTGGGCCGGATGCTCGTCCAGGGCGTCGCGCGCGACCTCACCAAGCGCGGTGTGAAGGCGATCGAGGCGTTCGGCGACGCGAAGTTCGGCGAGGTCGACGAGGCGGGCCGCAACGAGCGCGGCTGCCTCGCGCCGGCCGACTTCTTCCTGTCGATCGGCTTCAAGACGGTAAGGCCGCATCCCCGCTATCCGCGGCTGCGCCTCGAACTGCGCACGGCCCTGTCGTGGAAGTCCGACGTCGAGTACGCGCTCGAGAAGCTCCTCGGCTCGATGAGCCCGGAATCACTGCTTCGCCCGGTTCTTCCGGTTCGCCCGGCAACACGCGAAATGACCTCGCCCTGAGGCCGGCGGTCGTACGCCGGCCGTCAAAGGCCAAAGTCAAAGGCCAAAGAGGCCCCAGAAGCAAGCGGGGCAGGGATCAGGCGGTCGGTGCCGGGGACGAGCTGGTCAGCGCCCGCAGGAGGCTGACGTCGATCGAGCCTGTCGGCACGTCCGCCTCGACCGGCAGGTACATCCGCTGTACCGCGGCCATGATGGCCTCCACGACCCGGTCGCGAAACGCCGGGTCGATGAGCTGCTGCCGGTCGGAGGGCGAGGTCAGGTAGCCGACGTCGACCCGCACCGCCGGCATCTTGGTGAGCCGCAGCAGCTCCCACGTCTTCGCGTGCGTGTGGCAGTCCCGCAGCCCGGTGCGCACGACGATCTCGCGCTGGACGAGCCCGGCGAGGCGCTCGCCGACGACCGAGGTCGGGCCGGTGACCGACCCGTAGTGGTACGTGGCCACGCCGTCCGCGGCCGGGCTGTGGTGCCCGTCGATGTGGATGGAGATGAGCAGGTCGGCGCCGAGATCGTTGGCGAGCTGTACCCGGTCACGATCGCTCAGGACGTTGATGGGCTGCGGACCCCTGGTGAGGTTCACCCGCATCCCCGCGGCCGCCAGGCGGCCCTCCAGGCGGGCCGCAAGGTCGTACACGAGGTCGGCCTCCACCCACCGGAGCGGGCCGTCGGGGACCACGTTGCCCGCATCGGGGCCGCCGTGCCCGGGGTCGATCACGATGCGCTTGCCGAGCAGCGTCGGGCCGGACTCGCGGAAGGTCTCGGCCTCGCGGAGGAGCTGCGGGCGCCCGCCGATGACCTTGCGGCCGAGCCGGCGCAGCGCGCCGACCGTGGCCGGCCCGCACTCGCCGTCGGGGCGCAGCCCGACCTCGCGCTGGAACTGGGCCACCGCGTGCGCGGTGCGCCCGCCGTAGATGCCGTCGGCGCGGGCGGGGTTGTACCCCATCTCGAGGAGGCGCTCCTGCAGCTGACGCACGTCGTCGCCGATGTAGGGGTCGGCGACGGTGTGGAACAGCGCGCGCTGGCCGAGCCGCCACCGGGCCGCGTCGAGCGCGCGCCAGGTCTCGTCGCCCACCTCGCCGTCGACGGTCAGGCCGCGGCTCTGCTGGAAGGCGCGTACGGCCCGCTCGACGTCCGCGTCGTACTCGGGATCGCCCGCGGACGGATCCGAGGGCAGGAGGGCTTCCAGCAGCTCCAGCACGACAAGAATGCCGCGGATCTCGGCTACCGCCGCTCCCCGCGCCCCGCGCCGGATTGCCCGCATATGGTCCTCCTGAAAAGCCTGTGGCCCCGCGACGGAAATCGTACGTGCCCGGCCGAGCACACCGTTATGGGGCGAATTACCCATGCGGCGCCGCGCTTGCGAGGCAGCGTACTCTCACCACCCCAGCGGCGCGCCCCAGAGCAAGGCAGGCCGAGCCGAAACACCGACACCGCCCATGCCCAGGCAGGCGCGACCCACACCAACGAATCGCCCCGCCTCCGCGAAGTCGGGGAGGCGGGGCGGGTGTCCGGGAGAGCGGGTCAGGCCGGGTCGAGCGCCGACTCGATCAGCCGTACCAGCGCGCTCTTCGGTTTGGCCCCAACTTCTGACCGGAACGGCTCGCCGCCCTTGAACACGGTCAGCGTGGGCACCGAGAGGACCTGGTAGGCGCGGGCGATCTCGGGGTTGCTGTCGATGTCGACCTTGACGATCTTCACCTTGTCGGCGAGCTCGCCGGCGGCGATCTCGTTCAGCATGGTCTCGATCTTGCGGCACGGCTGGCACCATTCCGCCCAGAAGTCCACGAGAACCGGAATATCCGATTTGAGGACGTCGACCTCGAAGGTCTTGTCGCTGACGGGCTGGATGGCTCCCATGCGCTCTCCTTCTCTCAAGCTTTCGAAAACCGCTGCTTACAGCGCCGCGATGAACCGCTCGGCGTCGAGGGCCGCGGCGCAACCGGTGCCGGCGGCGGTGATCGCCTGCCGGTACGTGTGGTCGACGACGTCGCCGGCGGCGAACACGCCCTCGATGTTGGTCCGGGTGCTCGGCGCGGCCACCTTCACGTAGCCCTCGTCATCGAGCTCCACCTGCCCGCGGAACAGCTCACTGCGCGGATCATGGCCGATCGCCACGAACACGCCAGCTACCGGCAGGTCGGTCTCCTCGCCGCTGACGACGTTCTTGACCCGCACGCCGCCGACGCGGCCGCCACCGTCCAGGACCTCCGTCACGACGCTGTTCCAGAGGACCTCGATCTTCTCGTTCGTCAGCGCCCGCTCGGCCATGATCTTGCTGGCCCGGAACTCGTCGCGGCGGTGGATGATGGTGACCTTGGTGGCGAACCGGGTGAGGAAGGTCGCCTCCTCCATGGCCGAGTCGCCACCGCCGACCACGACGATCTGCTCGTTGCGGAAGAAGAAGCCGTCACAGGTCGCACAGGACGACACGCCGCGGCCGAGCAGCTCCTGCTCGCCGGGGACCTGCAGCGGGCGCCACGCGGAGCCGGTGGCCAGGATGACGGCCTTGCCGCGGTATTCGGTCTCGCCGACCCACACGCTCTTCACCGGGCCCTCCAGGGCCACGCGGGTCGCGTCGTCGGTGATGAACTCGGCGCCGAAGCGCTCCGCCTGCTTGCGCATGCTGTCCATGAGCTCGGGCCCGTTGATCCCGTCCGGGAAGCCCGGGAAGTTCTCCACCTCGGTGGTCGTGACCAGCGCGCCACCGGAGGTGACCCCCTCGATCACCAGCGGCTTGAGGTTGGCACGGGCGGCATAGACCGCAGCCGTGTATCCGGCCGGACCGGACCCCACGATGATCAGGTTGCGGACCTCGTCCACGGTCGACTCCTCGAGTTTCAGCCTGTGCCAGCAAAACGTCATCCTACGAAGCGGCAATTCCCGCTGGGAGGTGACTCGTGTGCCACATCACCGCTACGGGGCGGTGGTCCGGTACCGCTCGTCGGCGATGGCGCCCCCGACGCCGCAGTCGGGCCCGACCACGACGATGAGCCGCTTGCCGGCCCCGACCCGCGTGCCGTCGACGACAACCACGAGCGCGGCCTGGCCTTCGAACGCGGCGTAGTCGACAAGCGACACCTGACCACCGTATTCCTTGGTGATCGCGGTGAGGCAGGCGGCCCGGGCGGCGGGCGCGCTTAGCCGGGCCAGCGGGCTCGGCACGGCCGTCGGCGCGCTCGCGACGAACGACGCGGTCCCGGTGGCGCCCTCGCCCTGCACGTTGTCGTTGCCGGTCTTGGGCACGTCGCCAGGCTGGCCCTCGGCGAGCTGGCCGAGGGTGCCACGCCCGTAGTCCCGGCCGCTGCTGATCACGGGCGAGTTGCCGGTCGCTTTGCCGTCCGACCCCGCGCCCGAACGGGTCTGGCCGCCGTCCGGCGCGGCAGCGACGCCCGGCACCCCCGACGAGGCGTCCTCCCGGGCCGCGGTGCCCATCCGGATCGCCTGCACGCCCACGCCGCCGCAGACGACCACCGCGGCCGCCGCGGCGAGCCCGATGGTCCAGCGTGCCCGGCGCCGTCTGCGTGCCTCCCGCGCCCGCGCCAGATCAACGACCGGGGCGTCCGCCGGGGGCGCGGTGATCGCCCCGGCCAGGGCCGCGTCCAGCCGCTGCTGCACATCCAGCGGTACCGCCGGAGCTTCGGCGCCCAGCGCGTGCAGCTCGTCGCGCATGGCGGCGTCGGCGGTCACGAGCATCGCGTATGCCTCGGCCCAGCTCGTCTCGGTGCTCACCAGGTGGCGTACGTCGTCCGCCTCCGGGGTGCCGTCGAGCGCCCCGCCGACGAAGTCGGCGAGCCGGTCGAGGTCGGCTTCGGAGAAGGCCGTCACGCGCCACTCTCCTTTCCGGACGCGGATGGGACGTCGCCGGCGACGTCGGTCGCCGGCTCGGCCCGGGCCTCGGCGGCGGCGTCGGCCCGGACCGGGGTCCGCACCGGCGCGGCAGCGTCGGCCCGGACCTCAGATGGGACGCGGCCGCCGTCGACCGGGTTCCGCAGATGACCGAGGAGCACCGCCAGCCGGGCCCGGCCGCGCGCGCACCTGCTTTTGATGGTGCCCTCCGCGACGCCGAGTATCACCGCCGCCTCGGCGACCCCGTAGCCCTGCACGTCGACCAGGACGAGCGCCGCGCGCTGTTCGGCCGGGATCTGCTGCAGCGCCTGCCGCACGTCCATCACGGTGTCGCGGTCGGTGGCCGGCGCCGGTGTGACGTCGGTCTCAGGCAGGGGTACCGTCGGGCGGGCCTGCCGCCGCCGGACACGGTCCAGGCAGGCGTTCACCACGATCCGGTGCAGCCACGTGGTGACGGCCGAGTCGCCCCGGAAGTTGCCCGCCGCCCGGAACGCCGACAGCAGCGCGTCCTGCAGGGCGTCGGCCGCCTCCTCGCGATCGCCGAGCGTGCGCAAGGCGACGGCCCACAGCCGGTCCCGATGGCGCCGCACCAGCTCGGCGAAGGCGTTCGGATCGCCCGACGCGTGGGCGCGCAGCAGCCACGCGTCGTCGCGCACCTCGCGCGCGCCCGGCTTCGCAGCGTCCACGGCACGCACCCTATCGACCGGAGCCGGTCCGTGGGGTCACTGCACGCGGACGGTTATCTCTCCGATAGCCACCCGGTATCCGCCGGAGTTCTCCTTGGGCAGCTTCGTGATCCACACGAGCAGGTATTGCGTCTTCTGCTCCGGCCCGTTGAAGAGGGTCGTGGAGCTCATGCTCTGGCGCGGCTGGCCGACCACCGTGTATTGCGCCACGGTCGCCGCGTCCTGCGAGCTGCCGCTGCCGAGGTCGGCGGTGCCGGTGCGCAGCTCACCGTCCGCGCCCGGCGTCTGCAGCATGACCTGCACCGACACGACCTTCTTGGGCTCGCCGAGGTCGATCCACACGCCCATGCCCGGCTTCTTGCCGCCGAAATCGGCCCTCGTGTACCGCTCGGTCTTCCACACCGTGCTGGGATCCCCGTCCACGGTGTTCGCCGCGTCCTTGACCTCGGAGCGGCTGCCCCCCGGGGGGTCGACGATGCGGACCTTGCTCGGGTCGATCTTCAGCTCGACCGGCTGTCCGGGCGGCTGGGCCTGCTGCGAGGCGCTCGCCCCCGGCGGCGTGGTGGCCGGCGTCTCCGGCGGGGCCGGGTCGCCCAGCACCCGCGCCGCAGCCAGCGTGCCGGCCAGCGCGAGCACCAGCAGCCCGACGACGCCGACGGCCAGCTTGCGCCCGGCCGGCTTCGGCGGTGCGGTGGACGCGGCCGCGGAGTCGAAGGCGTCGAAGTCGACGCGCCCGCCCTCCTCGCCCGCCATCTCCTCCTCGTCGAAGCTGCCGAACGACGCGAGCTCGCCCGCGAGCGACTCGGCCGAGGGCAGCGGAAGATCGGGGTTGAGCAGGTCGGCGACCAGCGAGTCCAGGTGCGCCGGAACGCCGGCGCGCACCTGCCGCGGCGTCTGCAGCGCCCCGGAGGAGTCGCGCACGCCGTCGGGCACCGAGTAGGAGCCCGCCTCCGCGTGCGGCCAGTATCCGGTCAGCGCGCAGTACAGGATCGCGCCGATCGACCGGATGTCGGTCTCGGGCGTCGCCCCGTCGTCGGCCCGCGCGTCGGTGAGGACCACCCGCCCGTCGTGCGCGACCAGGACGGTCCCGGGGTGCACGTTGCCGTGCGCCATCCCGGTCCCGTGCAGCGCCGCGACGGCGTCGGTGACGGCCCATGCGATGGCGACCGACCGCCCGGCGTCCAGCGGCCCGGACGCGACGATGTCGCGCAGCGCGATGCCGTCCACCCATTCGCGCACGACGTAGGCACGATGGCCCTCGTCGATCGCGTCGTAAACGCCGACCAGGTGCGGATGCACGATGCGGCTGGCGGCGACCGCCGCGGCCAGCATCTCCTTCGCGCTCCCCCCGCCGGGGTGGCGCAGGACCACCGCCACCGGGCGGCGCAGGATGACGTCGATGCCGCGGTACAGCTGGCGGCCTAGCGAGTCGTTGCCGATGTGCTCTTCGAGCTGGTATCGCTCGGCCAGGATTTCACCGACGGATGGGGTGCCGAAGGTCAGGACCTGGGGGATGCCCCCCGAAGCCTGAAGCCCTTCGTCGAGCTCAGCCACCCGTCCTCCCTTCCGATCCGTGTGCCGACCTGTGGCGTCTGTCGTAACGCGAGTCGCAGTCACTAAGCCTAAGCGCTTCGGCAGGGCGCCGGGGTTGACCTTACCTGCCGCCAGTTCGGTCTCCGACACGTCATCATCTCCGGACCACCCCGCGTGAGGCCAATTGATCACCCATGCCGGGACATCGCCGTCATTTACCTTTCACCGACTTTTCACCGATTCGTCGCGGCCACAGGCCCTCAGCCCGCCCGCCCAGCAACCCGGGCCGAGACAGTCCACGCGCATTGGCCGAACACGACAAATCGCCAATCTCCGCACAACCCGCGATGCACGCAGGTAAAAGGCACCACCAGGTTCCCGCGCAACATCGACCTGCAGAGTTCACGCGCGCGGCTGACTCGGCATCCACTGTTCTTGGTGGGCCGGCTCCCAGTTCCCCGGGCCGCGCCCGTGCCCACTCCGGCTCGTCCCGCCGACGGGACCCAGTGTCTGCCCGCCGTATCCGCGACTATGCGTCTCGGCAGCCTCGGCCTTCCCGGCTCGGGGCGCGCCGACCCCCTGCGCTGCGACGACCCGCCAGCGCGGCCCGCCCCGGTGGCGCGAGGTCGGTCAGCGGGGCGCGGGCGCCGTCAGCGACCCAGCCGCGAGCGCACCATGCCCGCGAACTGCCGTACCTCCGGGACCTTCAGGAACACGGCGCCCGCCGCATACCCGGCCAGCAGCACCGCGCTGCCGACCAGCAGCTGCACGATGCCCTGCAGCTTGCCCGGGTCGATGATCTGGCCGATCACCCACGAGGTCCCCAGCGCGAGCAGGCCGGCGGCGGCGGCCGCCACCCCGAGGCGGATGAGGGTGTCCAGCAGGCGGCGCAGGCCCAGACGGCCCAGACGGCGGCGCAGGAGCACGTAGCCGACGATGAGCGCCGCGATGTACGACAGGGCCGTGCCCACCATCAGCGAGGTCGTCACGACCGCGACCGGCAGGATGAAGTAGAAGCCGATGTCCAGCACCAGGCGGACGGCCACGCCGCCGATGTTGACCAGGGCCGGCGTCTTCGTGTCGCGCATCGCGTAGAACACGCTCGTCTGCATCTGGCTCAGCGCGAACGGCACGAGGCCCAGGCCGGCCGCGGCGACCACCGAGCCCGTCGCCAGCGCCTGGTCGTAGTCGTAGCTGCCGAAGTTGAACAGCGTCACCGCGAGCGGGCGGCCGAGGACCACGTAGATCGCGGCGGCCGGGATGAGGATCACCGAGGCGAGCCGGCTGCCCTGGGCGAGCTGGTCGGTCACGTCGCCGAACCGGCCGTCGGCCGCGGCGGCGGAGATGCGCGGCATGATCGCGGTAATGACGGACACGGCCACGATGCCGTGGGCCATCATGAAGATCAGGAACGCGTTGTTAAACACGGCGGGGCCGGCGCCGCCGTGGAGCTGGGTTTGCTTCGCCAGCGCCATGACGACGGTGATGCCCAGCTGGTTGACGCCGACGTAGAGCAGCATCCAGGCGCCGAGCTTGCCCAGCTCGCGCAGGTGCAGCTTGCGGAAGTCGAAGCGCCACTTCCAGCGGAATTCGGTCTTGCGCAGCGCGGGCCACAGGCCGGCCGCCTGGACGACGATGCCGAGTGTGGTGCCGACGCCGAGGACCAGCACCTGGGTGAGGGTGATCGTGTCGGGGGTCGGCCGCCCACCGTCGCGGACCAGCATGAACACGCCGGCCGTGAGGATGACGACGACGTTGTTGAGGATCGGCGTCCACATCGGCGCGGCGAATTGCCCGCGCACGTTGAGGATCGCGGCGAAGATGCCGGCCAGGCCGTAGAAGAAGATCTCCGGCAGCAGCAGATAGGCCAGCAGCGTGACCAGGTCGCGGTCGGCCGACGTCACCTTGTCGTTGCCGAGCGTGTAGATCGCCGTGATCAGGGGCGCCGCGACGACCACGATCAGAGTGGCCGCGCCGAGGGCGACGGCGGCCAGGGTCAGCAGCCGCTGGGCGTGCGCCTGGCCGCGGTCGGGCTCCTCCTTGCGGGCGCGCACCAGCGTCGGGATCAGGACGCTGGCGAGCACCCCACCGAGCAGCAGCTCATACACCTGGTTGGGCAGGTTGTTGGCGAGCGTGTAGTCGTCGCCGACCACCCCGCCCCCGATGGCCGCCGCGATGGCCGCCGCCCGTACGAAGCCGGTCGCCCGGCTGACCAGGCTGAGGATGGCCATCGTGCTGCTGTTGCGCACGACGGTGCCGGTGCTGTCGTCGTCGGCCGCGGACGGCGGGGCGGACTCCTCCACGACCGGCGCGTCGACGACCACCTGCGGGCGCGGGGTGATCAGTGGCAGGGCGACGGTGGGCGCGTTGGCCGGGTCGAACGTCATGCCCTCCGGCCGCTGGCCGACGTGCAGCCGGACGGTCTGACCAGGGTCGGGCGGGGCCGGTGTGGCCGGCCGCGGCTCGGGGGCCGGCGGCAGCACCTGGGTCGGCTCCTCAGGGACGCGATGGGCGCCGCCGGTCGGGTGTAGCCGGACGGTGGGCTCGTTCCAGCCCCCGCGCTGTGCCGGGTCCGTACCGGAATCCATTCACCACACCTCGACTCGGCCGTACTTCCGTTCGCAGCACAGACCATAGTGGCACCCACCGACACTTTGGCGGCCCGGCGGATTTCGCGCGACGGGACGAGCACGCGGCCGCTACCCTCGGTGCCTGCTCACCCCGTAGCGATAGGCTGTTCGACCGATGCCCGAGACCACGCGTATGACGATGTCCGACTCCGCCCGCGCCCTGACCGAGGCCCAGCGCCGTGCCGTGCACGAGCTGCTGCGCGTCTCCCCCGTCGCCGACGAGCTCGGCCGCCGGTTCGCCAAGGCCGGCCGGGAGCTGTATCTCGTCGGGGGCTCGGTCCGTGACGCGCTGCTCGGCCGCCTGGGCGACGACCTGGACTTCACCACCGACGCCCGGCCCGAGGAGACGCTGCGGATCATCGACGGCTGGGCCGAGGCGGTGTGGACCACCGGCCAGGAGTTCGGCACGATCGGTCTCGCCCGCCGCGGGCTGCGCATCGAGGTCACGACGTTCCGTGCGGACGCATACGACCGCGTCAGCCGTAACCCGATCGTGTGCTACGGCGACAATCTCGCCGACGACCTGCGCCGGCGCGACTTCGCGGTGAACGCCATGGCGGTGTCGGTGCCCGGCCACGAGTTCACCGATCCGTACGGCGGCCTGGCCGACCTCGCCGATCGCGTGCTGCGCACGCCGGGCGAGCCCGAGGAGTCCTTCGCCGACGACCCGCTGCGCATGCTGCGTGCCGCCCGGTTCGTCAGCCAGCTGGGCTTCGCGGTGGCGCCGGAGGTGCGCTCCGCGATGACCCGGATGGCGGGCGACCTGTCCCGGATCACGGCCGAGCGGATCCGCGACGAGTTCGTGAAGCTCATGTGCGGCGCCGACCCGATCGCCGGCCTGCGACTGCTGGTCGACACCGGCCTGGCCCAGCAGTTTCTGCCGGAGCTCAACGGCCTCAAGCTGGAGATCGACGAGCACGCCCAGCACAAGGACGTCTACGAGCACACGCTGATCGTCGTGCGCAACGCGATCGCCCACGAGCGCGAGGGCGCCGACTTCACGCTGCGCATGGCCGCCCTGATGCACGACATCGGCAAGCCGGCGACGAAGGCGATCGGCCCGGACGGCGGCGTGAGCTTCCACCACCACGAGATCGTCGGCGCCCGGCTGACCAGGCAGCGGATGAAGGCGCTGAAGTTCCCCAAGGACGTGATCTCCGACGTGGCCGAGCTCGTGGCGCTGCACCTGCGCTTCTACGGGTACGGCCGGGGGGAATGGACGGATTCGGCCGTGCGCCGTTACGTCACCGACGCCGGCCCACTGCTGTCCCGGCTGCACAGCCTCACCCGGTCGGACGTGACCACGCGCAACCGGCGCAAGGCGGCGCAGCTGGCGGCCGACTACGACGCGCTGGAGGAGCGGATCGCGCGCATCGCCGCCGAGGAGGACCTCGCGAGGGTGCGGCCCGACCTCGACGGCAACGCGATCATGGAGCTGCTCGGGGTGCCGCCCGGCCCGATCGTCGGCCGCGCGTGGCGTCACCTCAAGGAGCTGCGCCTGGAGAGAGGCCCGCTCGAGCACGACGAGGCGATCGCGGAGCTGTTGCGGTGGGCCGAGGCCGAAGGCATCACGCCACCCGGATCTCGCTGATCTGCACGGCGAGCTTGGGCGGTCCGTCCGGACGGCCGGTCGTCGTCCCGGCCGCGGCGGCCGCGCTGCTGGTCGCGGGCCCGGCGGTCAGCGGCTCGCCGACCTGGGGCGCCGGGCCCCGGCCCGAGGCGCCGCCGCTCGGGGAGCTCACCGATCCGCCGATGGACTCGACCGACCCGCGCCCTGAGGCGGACGCCAGATAGGCCACCACCGCGCAGACCGCCAGGGCGAGCGCCGCCCCGCCCGCGACGGGCACGTCCCATCGGGGCCGGCCAGGGGGCGTCGGCCCGGGTGGCGGACCGGCAGGCGGCGCGAACTGCGGATTCTCGCGGGTGGAGTCCGGCGCGGCGGCCCGCGGCGACTCGGGCCGCACCGCGCCGGGGACCCCCGGCTCGGGCGCGGCGGTCGGCAGCGGCTCGGCGAGCTCGGGCGGCCGCACGGTGTCGGGCTCCGGTTGTGTTGACATTTCGTAATCGTAAGACTACGGAAAGCGACAGACTTATCGCTAGTTGCTCGTTGTCGGAAGCCCGACCCCGGTGCGTCGTGCATGTGGCGATTCAGCCGGTTCTGTGTGTAGACCAGGTCCGCTACCGTCGCTAGCACGAATCCCCCCGTCGGCCGCAACCCCCTGGGCCGGTAACCCCGGAACTACCTGATATCTGGAGGCAGACATGCAGCCGTGTCCCAACTGCGGCGGCATGGGCATTGATGCGAACGGCTACTGCACGCAGTGCCGCACCTATCGAGGCGTCCCACAGGCGCCACAGCAGCCGACGAGCGGCACGCCCTACAGCGGCGCACCGTACGGCGGACAGCAGCCCTATGCCGGATACCCCACCAGCTCCGGACCGTCGTACTCGGCTCCGCCGTCCTACTCCGACCCGGTCAGCGCCCCGCCCACCGGCTACGGCGCGACCTACGGCGGCTCGTCCGGCGGGTCGAGCCGCAACAAGTTCCTGACGCCGATCCTGGCGCTCTCCGGGGTGCTGGTGGTCCTGGTCGTCGCGATCGTCGTGGTTGCCCTGGTGAAGAAGGGCGGCGACGACAACAAGACCACGCCGCAGGCCAACTCGACCACCGGGCCGGCCGCCGCCACCACCAAGGCGAGCGCGAAGCCGACGGCCGCGATCGACGAGTGCCTGGTCGGAACGTGGACGACGAAGACCTACACCGAGCAGATGCCGATGGACGGCGTCGGCAACGTCCCGATCACGCTGCAGAAGAACGGCTCGACGTTCAAGTTCACCCCGGACGGCAAGCTGAGTCAGACGTACAAGGACAGCACTTTCACCGCGAACCCCACCATCCAGGGCAAGCAGGTGCCGATCACCATCACGGTGAACGCGACGGCGACCTCGGACGTGGCCACCACCAGCGGCAGCATCGCCTACTCCAACGTCCAGGCGACGGGCACGATCAACACCAAGGCCCCGTCGATCAACTTCGACGAGACCAACCCGTTCGAGACGGACGACAACCCGGCGAAGTACACCTGCAACGGTGACAACCTCACCATGACCAATTCGCAGGTCAGCCTGACCGCGACGAAGACCAGCAGCAGTTACTGAGCCGCGGGCTTCACCGCCCCGCCGGGGTCGGCGATGTCGTCGCCGACCCGGCGGGCCCAGCGGCCGCCCAGTGCCGCATATCCGGCCGCGGCCAGCACATATCCGGCCGCGACCGCGATCAGCACCGGCGCCGACCGCCCGTTGTCGGGCAGGGCGAGCGCACCGAGATACATGCCGGCGACGAGCGTCACGTTGAACGCGGTGTCGTTGATGCTGAACACGCGACCGCGGAACTCGTCGGCGCACTCGTGCTGCAGCGACGTGTCGGTCACGATCTTGATGCCCTGCGCGGCGAGGTTGATCATGAACACCGCGCCGAGCAGCGGCAGCGGGTCGAAGGGCAGCCCGAAGGCGAGAATGCCCGCGCCGGTCGCGGCGAGCAGGATCGTCACCCAGCGCCAGCCGCCGATCCGGCGCGTGACCGGGGGCGTCACGAACGACGCTATGAGCATGCCGACGCCGCCCGCGGCAAAAGCATTGGCGATGGTACCGAAGGAGCCGCTCACGTCGTCGCCGTGGTTGAACACCGTGCGGAAGAGCAGCAGGCTGGCGAGCAGGATCACGCCGTACAGCAGCCGGAACATCGCCTGCGCGAGCATCAGGTAGGCGGCGCCGCGCTTGGCCGCGAGGTGCCGCACGCCGGCCGCCGTGCCGCGGCTGGTCTCGTTCAGGGCCGTGAGGATCGAGCCGTCGCGCCGGCTCTCGGCGTCCGGGCCGAGCTCGTCGGGGTCGAAGGACGCCCGTCCGACGAGCGCCGAGGCCAGGTAGAAGACCGCGGCGACCGCGGCGACCAGCGCATATCCGTGGAACGACGTGGCCAGGACCGTCTTGATGAGCACCGCGCCCGCGCCGATGCCGATCGAGAAGCTCAGCGAGCCGAGCGTGGCGGCGAACGAGTTGGCGGTCACCAGCATGGAGTCGGTGACCACGTGCGGCGTGGCGGCGGACAGGCCGGCCAGGAAGAACCGGTTGAGCCCGATGACCACGAGCGCGAGCAGGAACGTTATCGGTGACTCGTTGCCCCGCCAGATGTACAGCGCGATGGGCAGCACGAGCGCCGCGCGGACCAGGTTGGCGACGCTGACGATCGAGCGGCGGCGCCAGCGGTCCAGGAACACCCCGACGTACGGGCCGATGAGCGAGTACGGCAGCAGCAGGATCGCGAAGCCCGCCGCGATCGCCATCCCCCCGGCGCGCTTCTCGGGGTTGAACAGCACGCTGCCGGCCAGCGCGCCCTGGAACAGCCCGTCGCCGACCTGGGCGATCATCCGTACGGCTATCAGCCGGCGGAAGCCCCGCTGCCGTAGCACGGCGCGCACGAAATGCGCCTGGGCTTGGACGACGACGGTGGCGGACACGGCAAAAGCCTACGGCGCCCGGACCACGGCGCGACCCGCGCGAGCCGAAGAGGGCCCGCGCCGTGCGGCGCGGGCCCTGGAATCACTTCCGCATCACTCTGTCGTTCAGGACTTCGGCGCCTCGACGGCGGGCCGGCCGTTGACCGGATCGGCCCCGTCCGACAGGCCACCCAGCCGGCTCAGCAGCTTGGGCAGGTCGATGCCGGTCAGGTCGGTGCCCAGTTGCAGGCCCTGGGCGACGTTGTTCGCCACCGACTTGGTCAGCGACGACGCGCCGTCGGTCGAGATCACCGTCATCTTGTCGATGTTGCCCATCGGGTCGCTGGCCGCCTTGACCACGTCCGGCATCACCCGGACGAGGAGGTCGAGGATCGCGGCCTCGCCGTAGGTGGCGAAGGCGTCGGCCTTGAGCTTCATCGCCTCGGCCTCGGCCTGGCCGCGAGCCAGGATCGCCGACGCCTCGGCCGTGCCCTCGCGCTCCAGCGCCTCGGCGATGGCGATGCGCCGGCGCTGCTCGGCCTCGCCCTCCTTGGCGCCCTCGATCGCGTTGGCCTCGGCGAGCGCGGCGCGGCGGGACCGCTCGCCCTCACCGGTGAGGCGGGCCTGCTCGGCCTGCGCCTGCGCGGCGGCGATGGTCGCCTGCCGCTGCGCCTCGGCCTTGGCGATCGCGGCGTTCTTGGCCGCCTCAGCCTCCTGCTCCACCCGATACCGCTCGGCGTCGGCCGGCTTGCGCACCTCGGTGTCGAGCTGGCGCTGCTTGAGCTCGGCGTTGCGCTCGGCCACCTTCTGCTGCTCGGCGAGGATGGCCTGGTCGCGCTCGGCCTGGGCGAGCGGGCCGGCGGCCGCCGACTTCGCCTTCGCCGCGTCGATCTCGGCCTGGATCCCGGCCTGCTTGAGGGCCAGGTTCCGGTTGGCCTCGGCGATCGCCTCCTCGGACTTGAGCCGCTCGGACTCGGCGGCCTGGCGTGCGTGCGCCTCGGCGATGGCTGCGTCGCGCACCACCCGGGCGGCCTCGGGCCGGCCCAGGTCGGCGAGGTAGGAGCCCTCGGCGAAGATGTCCTGCAGCTGGAAGGTGTCCAGCACCAGGCCCTGGTTGGTCAGCGAGTGCTCGGCCTCTTCGGCGACCGCGCTGGCGAACGCCGTGCGGTCGCGGATGATCTCCTCGATCGTCAGCCGGCCGACGATCGCGCGCAGCGCGCCGGCCAAAACCTCGCTGGTGAACAGGTCGATGCCCTGCTGCTGGTTGAGGAAGCGCTGCGCGGCGGCGCGGATGGCGTCCTCGGTGCCACCGACCTTCACGATCGCCACGCCCTGCAGGTTGGCCCGGATGCCCTGCTTGCTCACCGCGCCGGTGATCTCGACGTGGATGCGGCGGCTGGACAGGTCGAGCACCTGCAGCCTCTGCACGATCGGCACTACGAAGACCGATGCGCCCATGACGACCTTCTGCCCGGACAGGTCCGTCGAGCGCGTGCCGTCGACGGCCTGCACCGACTTGCCCTTGCGGCCGGTGATGATGAACGCCTCGTTCGGGCCGGCCACCTTGATCCGCGAGACGATGAAGAGCAACAGGAACAGGGCCAGCAGCACTGCGCCGCCGATCGCGACGAGCAGAACGGTATCCATCTGCTTCCTTCTTTTTTCCGAGGGGGTTTCTTCCGACGATTTATAGGGGGGTTTCTTCGACGATCACGCTCGTGGGGCTGGTCGCCTGCACCACGAGGACCCGGGCGCCGAGCGGGATGGGCCGGTCCGCGCGGGCGTTGAGCTTGACCGGCTGGCCGCCCAGGGAAATACGCACCTCGCCGAAGCCGTTGCTCAAGATGGGCGTGACGACCACACCGGTGGTGCCGATCATGTCGCGCTGGGTGGGGGTCGCGTCGGTGCGCATGTTGATCGCCATGCGGGCCAGCCGGGTGGCGATCCAGGCGGTGGGCAGCGCCGCGACCAGGCCGGCGACGGCGGGCACGAGCGGGCCGTCGGAGCCGGTGAGCGCGCCGACGGCCGCGCCGGCGAAGCCGAAGGCGCCGATGAAGCCGGCGACGGCGGGCAGCGAGAAGGGTCCGTCGGCGTCGGGATGGCCGAAGTGGAGGAGGTCGCCGATGAGCAGGGACAGGGCCAGCACCGCGACACCGACGCCGCCGATGATGAGGAATGTCGTCTCCACCGTGCCCTCCCCTCAACGACAACTGCAGGGTAACCCTGCCGCGCCACCCGGGTCGTCCGACGAAAGGGGCACAATGGGCGTCGTGCGGTGGGTCGAGGTTCAGGCGCCGATCGATGCGCTCGGGGTCGCGGTCGACGAGACCGGCGTATGCCGAGTCCAATTCGGGGGCGTGCCGCCGAACGTGACGGTCTCGCCGCCGGACGAGGTGCTCGCGCGCGCCACCGACGAGCTCACCCGCTATTTCGCCGGCGAGGACGTCGCATTCACGGTGCCGTTGTCGGTGCGCGGCGGCTCGGAGTTCGAGCGCGCGGTGTGGCGGCAGCTCTACGCCATCCCCTACGCCGAGATGCGCACGTATGGCCAGATCGCGGCCGCCGTGGGCGAGCCGGACGCGGCCCGCGCGGTGGGCACCGCCTGCAACCGCAATCCGATCCCGGTCATCATTCCCTGCCACCGGGTAGTCGGCGCCGACGGCAAACTGGTCGGCTTCGGCGGCGGCCTGTGGCGCAAGAAGGTCCTGCTGGAACTCGAGGCCCGCGTGCGCATCGAGCGCGAGTTCGGCCTCGGCTGAAAACACTGACATGAAAAGGGCCGGCTCGCGTTCGCGGGCCGGCCCTTTCGCGGTACCGAATGATCTAGCGCTCGATCTCGCCCTTGATGAACTTCTCGACCGAGTCGTGGGCGTCGTGGTCGTTGTACTGGACCGGCGGCGACTTCATGAAGTAGCTCGACGCCGACAGGATCGGGCCGCCGATGCCGCGGTCCTTCGCGATCTTCGCGGCGCGCAGCGCGTCGATGATGACGCCGGCCGAGTTCGGGGAGTCCCAGACCTCGAGCTTGAGCTCCGCGTTCAGCGGCGTGTCGCCGAACGACTTGCCCTCGAGGCGGATGTACGCCCACTTGCGGTCGTCGAGCCACGGCACGTGGTCGGACGGGCCGATGTGCACGTCGGACTTCACCATCTCGTGCGGGATCTGCGACGTCACCGACTGGGTCTTCGAAATCTTCTTCGAGACCAGGCGCGTGCGCTCCAGCATGTTCATGAAGTCCATGTTGCCGCCGAAGTTGAGCTGGTAGGTGCGCAGCAGCTCGACCCCGCGGTCCTCGAAGAGCTTGGCCAGCGCGCGGTGCACGATCGTGGCACCCACCTGGCTCTTGATGTCGTCGCCGACGATCGGCAGGCCGGCGTCTTCGAACTTCTTGGCCCACACCGGGTCGGAGGCGATGAAGACCGGCAGCGCGTTCACGAAGGCGCAGCCGGCGTCGATCGCGGCCTGCGCGTAGAACTTGTCGGCCTCGTCGGAGCCAACGGGCAGGTAGGACACGACCACGTCGACCCGCGCCTCGCGCAGGGCGGCGGCCACGTCGACCGGCTGCTCGTCGGACTCCTCGATGATCTCGCGGTAGTACTGCCCCATGCCGTCGAGCGTCGGGCCGCGCTGGACGGTCACGCCGGTGGGCGGGACGTCGCAGAACTGGATGGTGTTGTTCTCGCTCGCGCTGATGGCCGCGGCGAGATCCTGGCCGACCTTCTTCGCGTCCACGTCGAACGCCGCCACGAACTCGACGTCGCCGACGTGGTAGTCGCCGAACTTGACGTGCATCAGACCCGGTACCCGGTCATTCGGGTCGGCGGTGCGGTAGTACTCCACGCCCTGGATCAGGGACGAGGCGCAGTTGCCGACACCGACGATGGCAACGCGGACGGAGCCCATCGCGGATGCCTCCTTCTTGTTGTTCACGATGACCGCTCCGGATCCTGTGCCGAAGGCGGCTGAGGGGTCGTGCCATTGCGTTCGTTCGCAATGAGCTCTTCGAGCCAGCGAACCTCGCGCTCGCAGGCATCCAGGCCGTGACGCTGCAGTTCGAGCGTGTACGCGTCGAGTCGTTCGGCGGCCCGGCTGAGCACGTCGCGCATGCCCTCACGACGCTCCTCGACGCGACGACGGCGGCCCTCGAGGATCCGCAGCCTGGTCGCGGGGTCGGTGCGCGCGAAGAACGCAAAGTGCACCCCGAAACCGGCCTCGCTGTCGTAGGTCTCGGGGCCGGCGGCGCTGAGCAGATCCTGGAACCGCTCCTTGCCTTCCGCGGTGATCGTGTAGACCACGCGGCCCCGCTTGCCGGTGAGCAGGGGCACCTCTTCGGTGCTGGCCGGCATGCCCGCCGGCGCACCCTCGGTGATCCAGCCGTCCGCCTGAAGGCGGCGCAGCGTCGGGTAGAGCGAGCCGTAACTGATGGCGAAGCGGAACGCCCCCAGCTTGGTCGTCAGCTGCTTGCGCAGCTCGTAACCGTGCATCGGGGACTCGTGCAGGAGACCCAGGATCGCCAGTTCGAGCACTCCCGGCCTCCTTCCCGTAACCGGCCCGATGTATCGGTCCGATACATCGAACGGTAAGCCTCTACCCCGAACGGATGCAACAAAACTGACCAAGTGGGTTCGAACACAGCGCTGGTCGTCTATCGGACGGTTACCGATCGTGACCGAGGTCGCCCTCGGCGGCAGGACCGCGTACCCTCGGGCGCATGCGTACCCAGCGTCAGGTCGTGGACTTCTCCTTGCGGAGACGCGCCCTGCTGCGTGAGGTGCAGTCGGGCCGCGTCGGCACCTATGAGGTGTGCGACGCATCGCCATATCTGAAAAGTGCAGCGAAGTTCCACGGCGAGCCGACGGACGAGCTCTGCCCCGTCTGCCGCCGCGAGAACCTCACCCATGTGCATTACATCTATGGGGACGAGTTGCGGCAGTCCTCCGGACAAGCCCGCCGCCTCGCCGAGCTGCCGATCCTGGCGATGACGCTGAGTGAGTTTCACGTCTACGTGGTGGAGGTCTGCCGCGAGTGCGGCTGGAACCACCTCATAGAGCAGTACCTCCTGGGCCGCGACGGGCTCGCGGCCGGGCAGGACGACGGCGAGCGGCCGTCGCGCCTGCGGGGAGGGACGGCCGAGTGAACCTGCTGCGCGTGTCGACGCGTTGTCACGAGGACGAGAGCGAAGGCGCGGACCCCCTGCTGGGGCCCGCGACGCGTGGCAGCGGCGCCGCGACGGCCAGGCCGCCCGACGAGTGGCTCAGGTCACAGACATGATGGCGACGGAGCATGCGACGACGATGCAACCGGCAAGGTGGGACGAATGAACTACGGTGACCCGAGCAACCCCCAATCGGGCCGCGCGCAGGTTCCTGGGATCCAGCCGGAACCCCCATCCTCCGGCCCGCCGGCCGGGCGGGCCCAGGTCGGGCGCGCAAGTGTGGGACGGGCGAACCCCAGCGGCGCCAGCGGCTCCGCGAGCGTCGGTTCAGCGAGCGTGGGTTCGGCACGCGTGGGCCCGCCAGGCGCCGGCGGCTCCGCGAGCGTCGGCTCTGCGAGCGTGGGTTCGGCACGCGTGCCCCCGAGCGAGCCGACGACCGGTCGCGCCTCCGTGACCGGCTCCGCGTCGGTGTCGGGCGCGGCGGGCCGTGCCACCGTCGGCCGCGCCGTTGTCGGCTCCGCGTCGGTCGGCGCGCCGGGCGCCGACATCCTCGACGGGCCCGGCGGCCCGGGCGACTTCCCGCCGGGGCGCTCCGGCGGCAGGGGCGGCTCCGACGGCCCGAGCGGCCGCAGTTCGACCGCCAAGGCCAAGAAGCGCCGTCGCCGCAACATCCTTATCGCCTCGATCGCCGCCTTCATCATGATCGCGGGCATCGGCATGGTCAGTGGTACGTACTACTTCGACCAGGTCGCACTACCCGACGACATCACGTTGAAGCAGTCGACGACCATCTACTACTCCGACGGCGTCACCCCGATGGGGCGCATCGGCGAGAACCGCACCGTCCTGCCGCTGAAAAAGATTCCGCAGGACGTGCAGCACGCGGTCGTCGCGGCCGAGGACAACAGCTTCTACACGAACGACGGCGTCGACTACAAGGGCGTCGTCCGCGCGGCCTGGAACAACGTGACCGGCGGCGACCGGCAGGGCGCCTCGACGATCAGCCAGCAATACGCGCGGCACTGGGCCGACCTCGAGGGCGTCACCTACGGGCGCAAGGTGCGCGAGGCCGTTATCGCACTGAAGCTCAACCAGCAGTACAGCAAGGACGAGATCATGGCGATGTACCTCAACGTCGTCTACTTCGGCCGCGGCGCCTACGGCCTCGAGGCGGCCGCCCAGGCGTATTTCGCCAAGCCCGCCGAGAAGCTGACGATGGCCGAGGGCATGGTCCTGGCCGGCCTGATCAAGAACCCCGAGGGTAGCAACGCCAAGGGCAGCCCGTTCGACCCGAACATCAACAAGGCGCAGGCGCAGGACCGGTTCGACTACATCAAGCGGCAGATGCTTGCGCTCAAATTCTGCTCCGAGGCCGACGCGCCGACCCTCATGAAGTACCCGGACAAGGTGATCACACCGGCCGAGTGGCGCGCCAACTCCGGGCAGTCGTCGAACCTCGACAAGCCCGAGGGCCTGATCATCCACCACGTCCTCGGCGAGGTCGCGGCGCTGACCGACCCCAAGACCGGCGCGCTGATCTACGAGGACACCGACGCCGACGGCAAGAAGAACTTCGACAGGATCCGCAACGGCGGCCTCAAGATCGTGACCACGATCGACAAGGACATCCAGCCGATCGCGGTGCGCGAGGCGAGCCGCAACAAGGAATCGAACATGAACGGCCAGCCGCCCAACCTGCAGGCCGCACTCGTCGCGGTCGAGCCGGGAACCGGCGCAGTGAAGGCGTATTACGGCGGCGACAAGGGCAGCGGCAACGACTACGCCGGCTACTACAACGATCCCGTCCTGGGCGACGGCAAGGACAGTTGCTGCGGCGGCCACCCGCCGGGCTCGACGTTCAAGGTCTACACGCTCGCCACCGGCCTGATGGCCGGATACCGGATCGACTCCGGGTGGAACGGCGAGTCACCGGCGGACTTCCCGGACAGCGGCCGCACGATCAAGGGCGGAAACCCGGTCAAGAACGCCGGCGACGGCTCCCCGTCGTCGCCGAAGTGTGAATCGGGCAGCGGTAAGTGGTGCACCCTCGCAGAGGTCACCGAGATGTCACTCAACGTGCCGTTCTTCGCGCTCACCGAGAAGGTCACCGCGGCCAGGGTGATCGACACGGCCCGCGCCGCCGGCATCACCGACATGTGGGCGACCGTCGGCGGGAAGTCGCAGAAGATCGACCTGGTGGCCAATGACGGCGCCAAGGTGTCGCCGAAGTTCTTCCAGACGGAGGTCGGCTTCGGTCAGTACCCGGTGACCGTCCTGGAGCACGCCGGCGGCATCGCCACCTTCGCGGCCCGCGGCGTCGCGGCCAAGACGCACTTCCTCAAGGAGGTGTGGTCCGACGGCAAGAAGACCTACGGCGAGGTCATCAACCCGAAGCGCATCCCGGGCTTCACCGACCAGATGGCCGACGACCTCAGCACCGTCCTGCAGCGAGTGCCGAAGCACTACAAGCTCTATGCGCACGATCAGCGCCAGCTCGCCGGCAAGACCGGCACCTGGCAGTTCGGCGGCAACAACGGCGCGGGTGGCAACGCGCACGCCTGGATGGTCGGCTACAGCGCCTACGACCCGGCCAAGAGGTCGCCCGGTCTCGCGGTCGCGGTTTGGGTCGGCAACAAGGGCGACGAGCAGCCGATCAAAAACAAGTCCGGTAACGCCATCATCGGTGGCACGCTGCCCGGCCCGATCTGGAGAGACTTCCTCGACGCGGCGCTGACGCAGCTCAAGGAGCCAAAGGTCAACTTCAGGCCGCCGGCGAACACCGGCCGGATCGACGTCGGCAGCGGCGTCTCGCCGCAGCCGACCATCGACCCGTCGATCGACCCGAACAACCCGGGCGGCTTCCCCGGTGATGGCAACCAGGGCAACCCTGGCAACCCTGGCAATCCGGGTAACCCGGGCGGCAGTCAGGGCCCGGGAGGCAACGGTGGCGGCATCGTCCCGACCATCGATCCGACCCGAAGACGCTGACGGGTAGCGGGGCAGCGGTGTGCGGCCACGGCACCGGCGGTATGTTCGCCGGGACCGTGGCCGCAGTCTTTGGGGGTGTGCGTTGGACACGGGCAGGCGCAGGGCTGTCCGGTGGGTGCTGCTCGGGCTCTTCGTGGCGCTGGTCGTCTACGGCCACATCTGGTACCGCAACCGGCACGACTGGTTCGACCTTGGCATCTACCGACAGGCCGTGAACTTCTGGCTCGACGGCCACGACATCTACGACTACGTGAAGCCCGACGACACCCAGGGCTCGCTCGGCTTCACCTACCCGCCCTTCGGCGCGCTGGTCCTGGTGCCGTTCGCGGTGCTGTCCTGGATGCCGGCCGTGGTGCTCTACAGCGCGGTCACGGTCGTGGCCGTGCTCGTCACGACGTACTGGCTGGTCGCCCCGGTCGCCCGCGGCAAGGGCTGGGAGTTGCCGTTCGCTTTGGTTCTGGCCCTGACGGTGATCAGCGCGCTGGAGCCGATTCGGGAAAATTTCACGTTCGGCCAGATCAACATGGTGCTCGTTCTGCTGGTCCTCGCCGACCTGCTCGTGCTCATGCCGAGGGGCAGCCGGTGGGCCGGTGTGCTCATCGGCCTCGCCACCGCCATCAAGCTCACCCCGGGCATCTTCATCGTGTATCTGCTGATCAGCCGCCGGTACCGGGCCGGGCTGACCGCCATGGCGAGCGCCGCCGCGGCGAGCCTGGTGGCGCTGGCCGTCATGCCGCGCGGCTCGGTGCACTTCTGGACCGACGCGCTGTGGCAGGGCGAGGGGATCGGCAACGCCGCGTACACGTTCAACCAGTCCTTCTACGGCATGCTCGCCCGCCTGGCCGCCCCGCACGACCCGAACCGGCTGCTCTGGGCCGCGTTGGTGCTGCTCACGCTCGGGTTCGGGCTGTGGCGGGCGCGCCGGGCGGCGCTCGCCGGCGACGAGGTCGTCGGCCTGACCATCACCGGCATCGTGGGCTGCCTGATCAGCCCGATCACCTGGGTCCATCACATCTACTGGTTCGTGCCCGCGCTGATCGTTCTCGCTGCGGCCCGCCGCCGTGCCTGGTTCGCGGTCGTCATCGCGGTCACCGTCGGGCTTGGCCTGGTCTCCTGGTTCGAGCAGGGGCTGCCGCTGGACCCCTGGAGCCACGGGGTGCAAGGGTTCCTGATCAAGAACTGGTACCTCCTGCTGATGGTGGCCCTCCTGTTCGCCCTGCCGATCCGCGCGGATTCCCGCTTCGAGCCGGGGCTTTCACCCACATCCGAGCCGGCGACGGTACGGTGACACGATGCCGATGAGTTTGGGCCAGCCGAGTGTGCGCCCAGAGCATCTAGTCGACGAGCCCGCCAACTCCGACCACTTCATCGCCGGCCTCTCCGAGTCGATCGGCGGCCCGCTCGGCACCCATGCCGTGCGGTCCCGCGTCCGGCTGCCCGGCGGTGGCCGGTTCTGGACCCCGGCCCGCGTCGTACTGCTGCTCATCTGCGCCATGCTGAGCTTCCACTGGGTGCAGAAGTCCCCCTGTCGCGACGCTGCCTGGGTGGACATGAACCAGTACAAGTACTTCTGCTATACCGACGTTCTCGCGCTGTACTACGCCGAGGGCCTCAACGAGGGCCAGGTGCCCTACGCCGACCACCAGGTCGAGTACCCGGTGCTGACCGGCGCCTTCATGGGCGTCCTCGGCCTGCCGGTGCACGACCTGCACCAGCGGGGCATCGTCCAGAACGACGGGCAGACCTTCTACGACGTCAACGCCATCGTCCTCGGCGCCTTCGGCGTCGTGGCCGTCGCCGCGACGCTCGCGGTGCGCCGCCGCCGGCCCTGGGACGCGGCCCTGCTCGCGGTCGCCCCGGCCTTGTTCGTGTCGGCGACCGTCAACTGGGACCTGTTCACGGTCGGGCTCACCGCCGTGGCCATGGCCTACTGGGCGAAGCGAAAACCCGTGCTCGCCGGCGTGTTCCTAGGCCTGGCGACAGCGGCGAAGTTCTATCCGATGCTGATCATCGGTGCGTTGCTCGTCCTGAGCATCCGCACCGGCAAGTGGCGAGACTTCTTCGTCGCCGTGGGCACTGGCGTCGCCACCTGGGTGGTGGTGAACGCGCCCGTCGCGTACTTCTTCTGGGACTCGTGGGTCAAGTTCTGGCAGTTCAACCAGCTGCGCGGGATCGACTGGGGCACCCTGTGGTACATCGGGGCGCACTTCCCACGCGGGTCCGGGCAGTACGGCCTGCCCTTCTTCCAGAACCTCGACCTCGACCCGGAGCACTCGACGCTGAACACCCTGTACCTGGGGCTGTTCCTCATCTGCTGCGCGGGCATCCTCATCCTCGGGCTCACCGCCCGGAAGGAGCCCCGCCTGGCGCAGCTGGCGTTCCTGATCGTGGCGGCATTCCTGATCACGGGCAAGGTGTGGTCGCAGCAGTACGTCCTGTGGCTGATCCCGCTGGCCGTGCTCGCCCGACCACGCTGGGGCGCGTTCCTGGCCTGGCAGGTCGCGGAGGTCATCTACTTCGTGTCCTTCTACGGCGAGCTCATGGGCGCCTCCGGACGGCAGGTCTTCCCGGAGGGCGTCTTCGTGCTCGCCTCCCTCCTGCGCCTGGTCACCCTCGCCGTCCTGGTCGGGTACGTCATCCGCGACATCCGGCAGCCCGAGGAGGACGTGGTCCGGCAGACGTACGAGGGCCAAGACCCCGACGGCGGCGTCTACAACGAGGATCCGATCCACGACGACCTGCTCGAGCCGCCACCGGCCCCGGCGCTGGCCCGGGCGGGTTAAGTCCGTTTCACGTGAATCAACGGCCCGGCTCGAAGCGTGCTTCGAGCCGGGCCGTCGTAGTTTGTCGCTTTCATGCTCACCGGGTGAATTGGCCGTCGGCGCCCCGAGAAGCCAAGCCCGATCGGCGCCGGCCGCGCCCGCGACCTGCGCCGGCCGGCCAGCACGTTCTCCATGATCCCGGAGTGGAAATGTACAAGGAGCAGCACGTTCACTCCGTGATCAAGAAGAACCCCGCACACCGCTGCCGCCGAGCGCATGATCACGGAGACTTGCTTACGGCAACGCCGTTGCGTTTGGCGGTTGGCGGCTGTGTCAAGGGCCCGTGTTTGGTGCGAACGGGACTTCTGGTAGATCAACTTGTGTCGAGCAACTTGATCGTCTTCCAGGAGTCCCGTTGCAGCAGCAGTCTGTCATCACCAGGCCGATCACGGTGGCCGGGGGTGTGTACGCGCCAGGCCATCTGGGCGAACTGACCCAGATCATCGACTTCGACCTGGTCGACGCGGTGCTGGAAGAGACCGGGACCCGGCAGCGGCGGCTGCGGCTGCTGCCATCGCGGGTGGTGGTGTACTTCGTCCTGGCCCTGGCAATGTTCGAGCACTCCTCGTACCAGGCGATCTGGGGCAAGCTGACCGCGGCCCTGACGGGCCTGTCCCTGGCCCGGCCGAACGTGTCCTCCCTCGCGCGGGCCCGGCGGCGCATCGGCGCCGCGCCGCTGCGCCGGCTGTTCGAGACCCTGGCCGGTGTCGTGGGCCTGCCACGCCAGCCCGGCGTGTGCTACCGGGGACTGCGCACCGTGGCCATCGACGGCACCAGCCTGCACGTCCCCGACGAACAGCAGATCACCTGGCGCTACCCCAAACGCACCGGAGAACAGCGGGAGTTCGGCTACCCGCTGCTACGGCTGCTCGTACTCATCGAGTGCGGCACCCGGGCCCTGCTCGCCGCCGCGTTCGGCCCCGAGACCGACGGCGAACTCGTCTACGCCGGCCGGCTGCTGCACGCCCTGGACCGCACCATGCTGCTACTGGCCGACACCGGCTTCGACGCCGCCACCTTCCTGCACGACGTGCACACCACCGGCGCGCAG
Organism: Dactylosporangium sp. NPDC048998; assembly: GCF_043197855.1. Taxonomy (NCBI): domain Bacteria; kingdom Bacillati; phylum Actinomycetota; class Actinomycetes; order Micromonosporales; family Micromonosporaceae; genus Dactylosporangium; species Dactylosporangium sp. NPDC048998. The sequence continues at coordinate 185,670 of NZ_JBICTV010000004.1, read as the reverse complement.
TTCCTCATCCGCGGCGGCGCCCAACGCCGCCCCACCATCCAGCACCGCCTACCCGACGGCTCCTACCTGGCCCGAATCGGCTACCGCGTCCTGCCCAACCTGCTCCCGGTCCGCATCATCGAAGCCCGCATCACCCTCACCCTGGCCGACGGCACCGTCCGCCGCGAGCAGTGGCGGCTGATCACCAGCCTGCTCGACCACACCCGCCACCCCGCCCACGAACTCATCGCCCTCTACCACGAACGCTGGCAGGCCGAAACCACCTACTACTCGATCAAGGCCACCATGCTCGACGGCCGGGTCCTACGCTCCCGCAGCATCCCCGGCATCGAGCAGGAAGTCTGGGCCCTGCTCACCACCTACCAGGCCCTCATCCGCGCCGCCGGCGACGCCGCCGCCACCCGACCCGGCCTGGACATGGACCGGATCAGCTGCACCGTCCTCGTCCAGACCGCCGCCGACACCATCACCACCGCCACCGCAGTCCTGCCCACCAGCCCGACCGACCCGCTCGGCGCCATCGGCCGCGCCATCCTCACCAACCTCCTGCCCGCCCGGCGCCGCCAACGCCACAAAGCCCGCACCCGCAAAAACCCCACCAGCAAGTACGGCCCGAACGCCGGGCAACACCCCAAAACCGCCCAGACCTACACCATCAACGCCACCATCACGATCTTCGAACAGGGACTTGCCAAACGCCGACACCGCTAAACGCAACGGCGTTGTTGCTTACGGACTGCCACTGCCAGCCGATTGACGGTCGCTCTTAGCGCTCAGCTCGCTCCTCGAAGACACCCCGCGAACGCCCGCCCCGCGAGCTCGCGCCTCGGCCCGCCCCCTCGCCGCCCGTCGCCGCCTCGGTCCCCGCGCGTCCGCGCCCTGCGCTCCGCGCGTCCTGCGCGCCCTGAGTCCTGCGCGCCCCGCGCCCTGCGGCCTGGGCTGCGCCCTGCACGCCCCCGCCCGCGCCCTGCGCCCTGTACACGCCCGCCCCGCGCCCTGCGGTCCGTGGGCCACGTGCTCCGGGGCCCATGGCCTGCGGTTCCCGGGCCCTGCGCCCTCCGCGGGCCCTGCGCCCTGCGGGTTCCGCGGGCCCGGGGGACTGCGCTCCGCGTCCGCGCGCCCGTGGGGTGGCTGCGTCGGGCGGCTGTGTTGACGCAGCCTGCGTCCCTCGGCCGCTGGCTCTCACCGGAGCAGCGGCCGGTTCGAGCCTTGCCGGTCTCCTCCGGTTTCAGCCGTCGATCTTGTACAGGATGACGTTGCCCTCTTCGGTGCGGCTGATGCCGAGGCCGTCGATCGGGGCGTCGATCGCTCGCGCGTATGGGGTGCCGGCGGCCTCGTTGCGCAGGACCACCACCGTGCGGATGTGCAGGCTGCGCAGCTGGGCCACCGTGGACTCGTCCGGGAACTGCTGCATGTTGAGCCGCAGGATCTCCTGGTCGGAGGGGGTGAAGCCGCTGCCGCCGTTGGCCATCTTCGGCAGGCCGTCGGTGCTCCAGAGCATGACGTTCATATCGAAGAGCTCGCTCGTCGGCAGCACCATCAGCGGCGCCTGCAGGGTGCTCATCGCGACCGGCGCGGGCGGTACCTCCGGGTTGGCCTCCCACTTGTGCATGCCCTCGCCCAGCACCAGTACGAGCGGAATCAGGGTCATCACGCGCCAGGCGCCGGCCCGGTTGCCGACGTCGGACTGCGTGCGGTCGGCGAACAGCTCGACGGCCCGCTCAGAGAGCGTGCCCACCGCGCCCGCCGCGAGCAGGGCCAGGAACAGCGTCACCCAGACCATCAGCCGGCCCGACGTGCGGATGCCCTCGAAGCCGGGGAGGATGCGGTAGAGCGTCATATACCCGATGTCGCCGTCCATCGGCCCGTTGGTGCCCATCGCGAGGATCGTCGTGCCGACCACGCCGACGCCGAGCAGGATGCGGTGCTGCAGCCGCCACACGGACACGAACAGTCCGACGAACGCCAGCCCGTACAGGAAGAACCCGGGCAGCAGCGCCATCTCCGGCGCCCACCCGAGCGTGGACCGGGCATTCGCATAGACGTCGCCCCACCACATCGACTCCGGCGGCGAGATGAAGAAGCCCTTCAGCGGCGGCGAGAACAGCCCGATGATCTCCGCGCTGCGCTTGGCCTCCGGGTGCTGCTTGAGGACCTGCAGATACGGGTAGGCCATCATGGCGCTCACCCCGGTGAACGCCAGCCCGCCGCCGAGGTTGGCGAAGAACAGCTTCCAGCCGAACGGTCGGCGCACGTTCCGCCACCGCAGGTGCTTGTAGCCCCACGTGATCGCGGTGGCCAGCACGATGGTCAGCAGCGCGTAGGCGAACGGGATGCCGATGCCGAATCCGAGACTGATCTGCCACGCCGCGACCAGCCAGCCGCCGAGCACCCAGCCCCACCGCCGCTTGTCCGGCTCGTAGCCGCGGCGCAGCGAGAACCCGTGCCCGCGCGCCAGCATCGCCAGCGCCAGCGCGATGCCGCCGATCGACAGCACGTGCAGGTGGCCGGCCTGACCGAGCCGCCACGGCGCATACGCGAACGCGGCCCCGGCCACGGCCGCACCCGTGCGCCCCACCCCGAGCTGCCGCGCCAGCGCGTAAGCCCCGAAGAAGGCGAAGGCGAAGATGAAGACAAAGATGATGTTGTACCGCACGACCGCCGCCTCGGGCCCCGAGCCGATCATGCCGGCCGGCGCGTATCCGAGCAGCGTGTCCGAGAAGGCGTAGCTGTACTGATCCGGGTAGAACGCGTTCGCGTGCCACAGCTGCAGCGGATCGGTGGTCAGGATGTGCCCGGCCCAGGACATCTGCCAGGCCTGCAGCGTCGGGTCCCAGATGTCCTGCGGGATCGTGGTCGCCGGGTGGAACAGCGCCGGCCAGGTCATGACCGCGGCGAGCGCGATCGACACGAGCGCCGCGATCGTCCACTCGTGCGAGAAGAACCTCGTCAGCCCCGACCCGGTCCGCCTCGCGATCCGCCCGAACCGCCCGGGCACGAACTCCGGCTCCGGCGCGAATGCGGAGAACGGATCGGCCGGCTCGGCGGGCTCGGCGTCGTCCGGCTTCCCCTCTTCGCCCTCGCCGCCCGCGTCAGTTTTCGCGCGGTCGGTCTCACCGTCCCCGTCCTTGTCCCCGGTGCCGTCGCGGCTGGCCCCATCCGCGCTCGCCCTATCGCCGCCGGCCGGGTCGCCGCCGTTGGCCCCGACATCGCTGTTGCCCCGGGCGCGGCTGCGTTTGGCGTTGCCGCCGCGGGCCTTCTTGCCGTTGCTGGCCTCGGCGCTACTGCCGGCGCCGGTCGCGCGGTTGTCCCCGGCGGGGCTGCCATCGTCCTCGGCGTCCGCGGCCACCTGACTGTCCCCGAGCTTTGCCCGGGTCTCGCCCGCCGCGTGGGCGTCTGCGGTCCCGTGGTTGTCGGTCTCCGCCGCGGCACGCCGGCCGTCGACGGCGTCAGGGTCTTCCCGTGTGGCCGAGGGGGTTTGGGGGGCTGCCTGCGGTACCGAATCCGGGGTGTCTTCTGGTGTGGGCTCCTCGGACACCGTCGGCTCCGACGAAACGTTGCTCACGCCAGCCGCTCCCGCAGGTAGGTGATGTCGGCGCCCTGGCCCTCGGCGCCGCCCGGTGTCTCGACGAGCGCCGGCGCCCCGGCCGCGCGGATGACCGCCACGATCAGGTCGGGGTCGATCTCGCCGGAGGTCATGTTGTCGTGCCGGTCGCGGCCGGAGTCGAAGCCGTCGCGCGAGTTGTTGGCGTGGATGAGGTCGATGCGGCCGGTGATCGCCTTGAGCCGGTCGACGATGCCGAGCAGGTCTTCGCCGCCGGCGTGTGCGTGGCAGGTGTCGAGGCAGAAGCCGACCTCGTAGTCGCCGATCGCGTCCCACAGCCGGGCGAGGTTGTCGAAGCGGCGGGCGCAGGCGTTGTCGCCTCCGGCCGTGTTCTCGATGAGCACCGGGGTGGCGAATCCGCCCTGCTCCGCCGCATAAGCGAACGTCTTGCGCCAGTTGTCGAAGCCGGCGTCGAGGCCGTCGGCCTTCTCGACGTGGCCGCCGTGGACGATCAGGCCCTTGGCGCCGACCTCGGCCGCGCCCGCCGCATGGCTGAACAGCAGCTTGCGACTGGGGATGCGGATGCGGTTGTTCGACGATGCGACGTTGATCCGATATGGCGCGTGGATATAGACGTCGATCTCGGACGCACGGATCGCCTCGGCGTCGGCGCGGGCCTTGGGGTCGGTCCAGCCCTGCGGGTCGGTCAGGAAGAACTGAATGAGGTCGGCGCCGCGGGCGGCGGCCTCAGCCAGCGGCTCAGCGGGGTCGACGTGAGCACCGATTCGCATGCCGCAGAGCCTACGACGTGGGTGTGACAGTTCGCGCGACCCATCTCTCGGCGGCGACCGAAGGGTCCGGAATGCGGTGCTTCCGTCACCGTCCCGTCGGGCGCCTCGTTACGCACGTAGCCGCCCGTGATCGCGCAGTCGATCGCCCGGGCGCTCGCACAGCCCCATGAAACTTCCCCCAAATCGTTCCCCCAACCCTGGATGGCTACTGGATGGCTACCTTGTCTGGACACCGATCGGCCGTCCGCCTGGCGGCTGCCGCCGGGGCGCTCGCCGCCGCGGCCCTGACCGTGGGCGCCAGCCCGGTGAGCGCCGCCCCGGCCGTGCCGACGGTCGAGTTCTCCGGCGGCAGCGTGGCGCGACCGGCACACCGGCGAGTTCGGTACCGAGCCCATCGACCCGACGCTGCTGGACCCGAGCAGCCTGGCGGCGCCGGCGGTGGGCGCCGGCCCGAGTATGTCCGTCGACGACCGGGTCACGGTCGAGGAGCCGGTGGCGGCCAGCGGCCCCGCGCGCAACGGCCCGGCCGGCCTGCTCGCGCTCGTCGCGACGGTCTGCGTGGTCGGCGTTGGAATCGCCGCAATTCGGGCTATTATTGCTCAGCGGGCATCACGCGCGAGCTTCGCTTAAGGTACAATTTCCCTAGGCTCCGCGGGGCGCCGTCATCCAACGCACCGGTGTGGTCGTTCCTCCCCAGGTCCCACCCAACGAAGCGGATGACGCGCCCCGCGGTCTTTTTCTGTCTTGACACGTCAGCGTGTACTCTTGTTCGGTCCATCAGCCTCTGTGCAGGTGGACGACGCATGACCTCCTGCCGCGGATGGACCGCGGCCGCTTAGCCCGTAGGAGGTGAGAACGTCTTGCGTCATTACGAGATCATGGTGATCCTCGACGGAAGTCTCGAGGAGCGCACCGTCGCCCCTTCGCTCGACACGTATCTCAACGTGATCCGGACGTCGGGTGGCTCGGTGGAGAAGCTCGACGTGTGGGGCCGCCGGCGCCTCTCGTATGAGATCAACAAGAAGACCGAGGGTATCTACGCCGTCATCGACCTCCAGGCGTCGCCGGAGTCCGTGGCAGAGCTGGACCGTCAGCTGCGACTCAACGAGTCCGTGCTGCGCACCAAGGTCATCCGGCCCGAGGTCCGCTAAGCGGATTCCGGGCGAGATCGATCTGCTTCGCCCGGCCACGCGTCACGGGGCGTGACAGAAAAACTGTCGTACCCCTGTGACATGGTGGCCATACACCAGCGCGCGAGGAGTTGACTCACATGGCAGCGGGAGATACCACGATCACGGTCATCGGCAATCTGACCGACGACCCTGAACTGCGTTTCACTCCGTCTGGAGCGGCGGTCGCCAAGTTCCGGGTGGCATCCACGCCCAGGTTCATGGACCGTCAGACCAACGAGTGGAAGGACGGCGAGCCGCTGTTCCTGGCCTGCACGGTGTGGCGGCAAGCGGCGGAGAACGTCGCCGAATCGCTGACCCGCGGGGCCCGGGTGATCGTCTCCGGTCGGCTCAAGCAGCGGACCTACGAGACGCGCGAGGGTGAGAAGCGCACCGTCATCGAGCTGGAGGTCGACGAGATCGGCCCTTCGCTGCGTTACGCGACTGCCAAGGTGCAGAAGATGTCGCGCAGCTCCGGCGGTGGCGGCGGCTTCGGTTCCGGCGGTAGCGGCGGTGGCGGTGGCGGCGGGTATGGCAACGATGACCCGTGGGCCAGCGCGACCCCGGCCGGCGGTGGCGGCAGGTCGAACTCATCCTTCGACGACGAGCCCCCGTTCTAATGGCATCAGGAGCAAGAGCAATGGCGAAGGCTGCGGCCCTGCGCAAACCGAAGAAGAAGGTGAACCCTCTCGACAAGGAGGGCATCGCCTACATCGACTACAAGGACACCGCGCTGCTGCGGAAGTTCATCTCCGACCGCGGCAAGATCCGCGCTCGGCGGGTGACCGGCGTGACCGCCCAGCAGCAGCGGCAGATCGCGCGCGCCGTCAAGAACGCGCGCGAGATGGCGCTGCTGCCCTACACCGCGACCGCGCGTTAAGGGGCGGCCGACATGAAGATCATCCTCACCCAGGAGGTCACCGGCCTCGGGACCCCCGGCGACATCGTCGAGGTCAAGGACGGCTACGGGCGCAACTACCTGCTGCCGCAGGGGTTCGCGATCCCGTGGTCCAGGGGCGCGGAGAAGCAGATCGTGACCATCAAGCGGGCCCGTTCGGCCCGTGAGATCCGCGATCTCGGCCACGCCAACGAGGTCAAGACCCAGCTCGAGGGCCTCACCGTCAAGCTGTCCGTCCGGGCCGGCAAGGAAGGCCGCCTCTACGGCTCGGTCACTCCGGCCGAGGTCGTCGAGGCCGTGCAGAAGGCCGGCGGCCCGCAGCTGGACCGGCGCCGCCTCGAGCTGCCCGGCCACGTCAAGTCGGTCGGCGACTACAAGGTGCAGATCAAGCTGCACCCGGACGTCGCTGCGGTCTTCACGCTGAAGGTCACCGCCGCGAAGTAGCTCGGGAAAGGGGCCCTGGTTCGCCGGGGCCCCTTTCGGAAGGCCGGCGCCGACGCCCGCACCGCATGAGCCCGCGCTCCGGCCGGGACGGCGTCGGTGACAAACGTCAGTCGTACAGGGAGACGGCGGCGGAGATCACCTCGGACAGCTCGCGGATCTGGGTGCCCTCGCCGGCGTCCCTGGCGAGCGTGCGCAGGTCGGTGAGGCGGACGTCGCCCGCGTACCGGCTGCCGCGGAGCACCTCGGCCAGGTATGCCGCGACGTAGCAGACCCGGACCGGGGCCGGGGCCTCGTCGAAGGTCTGGTCCAGGGCACTCACCGTCACCGGCTGGGCGAGCTCGCTCGCCTCCCGGGTCTTCGGGTCCAGCCACCGCACGCGCACCTCCGCGAGGTGCCCCTGGGCGCCCGGGCGCAGGTGCAGGGCGTACAGCGCCGTCACCGCGTGGCCGGGGCCCACCTCGCCGCCGTCGACGCGGTCGTTGCGGAACGCCGAGGCCGAGAGCACCCGGTCGTCGTAGCCGATCAGGCGGTACGACAGGACGGTCTTGGAATCGAACTCGACCTGCGCCTTCGCGTCGAGCGCGCGCAGCGCCACCGTGGCCGGGAGCTGCTGGACGAAGATGCGGTCGGCCTCGGTCTGTTCGCTGACGTACACGACGTAGCCGTCGCCCTTGTCGGCGAGCTGTTCCATGAAGCGGTCGCCGTAGTCGCTGCCGACGCCGACGCCGAGCAACGTGATCTGCTTCGCGGCGGCCTCCTGGATCTCGCGCACGAGCGGGGCGGCGTCGGTGGTGCCGACGTTGGGCAGGCCGTCGGAGAGCAGGATGACCCGGTTTGTTGCGGAAGGCCGGAACGCCTTGCGGGCCGTGTCGTACCCCAGCAGGAGGCCCGCCTCCAGGTTCGTGCTCCCGGCGACCCGCAGCCGCCCGATCGCGTCGTGCAGCGCGTCGCGGTCGCGCACCGGCGTCATCGGGCGCAGGAGTTCGGCCCGGTCGGAGTACGCCACCAGCGCCACCGAGTCCGTCGGGCGCAACTGGTCGACCAGCGTGTTGAGGCCGTGCTGCACGAGATCGAGCTTGCCCGGCTCGTCCATCGACCCCGACACGTCCACGACGAACGTCAGCGCCGCGTCCGGGCGCGAGGCGCCGGACTCCCCACGCGTCTGCAGCCCGACGCGCAGCAGCCGGGTGTCGTCATCGGCGCCGCGATGCGTCTGCGGCATGCGAGTGCCGTCGGCCGTGATCGCGAAGCCGTTGCCGTCCGGTTCGCGGTACCGCTGATCGAACGAGTTGACGAACTCCTCCGGGCGGATCGTGTTCGCCGCCGGCCGGCGCCCGGACAGCAGGGTGCGCCGCGCGAAGCCGTACGAGGCCGTGTCGACGTCCACCGCAAACGTCGACACGGGCCGCTCGGCCGCCGAGACCTCGCCGTCCGCCGGCCGGTCGGCGGCCTCGCCCGTCGGCGTCGCCGCGCCTCGGGCCAGCCCCTCCGGCGTGCCCGGGGTGCCGCCGTACCCGGTGGCCGGCACCGCCTTTTCCCCGCCGGAATCCGCGGCGCCGCAGGCTGTCAGGACGGCTGCGGCGAGCGCCAGGACAACGGCGACGCGCAGGTGCTGCAGAGAGTTCCGGCTGGCCATTGATGCCTCCCTCGAGGGTGTGTGGCCAGTCAGACGGCCGCACCCCGCGGTCGGCTCCGGGCGTGACCGGACGGTGACCCAACGGTGATCGAGGCGTTTGAAAAAGCCAAGATCAAAATTGCGTCTTCAGTACCGCGAACAGCACGGTCGCCACGCCCGCACCCAGCACCGCGCTGGCGAACCCGATCGCGAACGGCCGCCAGCCCGTCGTCACCCGGCCCAGGAACATCGCGATCGTGATGCTCAGCGCCATGGCCACGGCGAGCTGCGGGACCTCGTTCATCAGGCTGGTCAGCACCTCGGTCCGTGGCGCCGGGCACGGCAGGCCGAACGCGTTTGTGCACCCCGGCCGCGGATCCGCCGACAGCGTCAGCGACCACCCGGCGTACGCGGCGAGCGGCACCAGATACCACAGGGCCGTCGAGATGAAGGAACCGATGTACACCCGGTGCTGGTCCGGCTCGTTGTCGTCGTCGTCCTCGTCGTCGGGCGGCGGCGGGGGCGGCGACGACCGGCGGGCCGGCGGACCCGGATCGTATCGCCGCTGGTAGCCGGTCCCCCACTCCTCGTGGTCGAGGACCCGGCCCTGCCCCGGACGGCGGGGATCCGAACGCGCCGGGAACGGCTCGATGCCGAAGTCGTCCTCGTCGGGCGGGCGCTGCTGAGGGATCCACCGCTCCTGTCGCAGATCCCAGCGGCCGGTCTCCGGCGCCTGGCGATCCCGGCCCTCGCGTGACCTCTCCCACTCCGGGTACCCCACCGGCGGAGCGTCACCCGTTCGTGACTTTTCCGCCATCGGCCGTCCAGTTGAAAAATCTGCGGGCCTCTTTCTTCCGCACACAGGCTGTGGATTACGTAAGAGCAGGTCAGGAGGCATTCCTGGGTGCAACTTCGGGAGTTATCCACAGCCGTGTGCACAGTGTTTCCCAAGGCACGGGCCCCCGGTCCACAGGTTGTCCATAGCCTTGTCCACCGGCTAACTTTCGTCGAACGCCAGTCGCCCCATACCGTTGCGCGGGCGCGTCGCGCGCCGGCGAGTTTTTGTCATACCCGCGAGGTCTACTGGTCCACGCGGGTGTGGCGTTGGGGGGCGAAGTGTCGATCACCGAAGACAGGCGAACGGATCCGTGGGACGACGCGCCCCCGCCCGAGCCGCGCGGCGGTGGTGACCGCGCCGAACGACCCTCCGGCGGCGCCGAGACCTTCGAGCGCACCCCACCCCAGGACATCGCCGCCGAGCAGAGCGTCCTCGGCGGCATGCTGCTGTCCAAGGACGCCGTCGCCGACGTCGTGGAGATCCTCAAGACCAACGACTTCTACAAGCCGGCCCACAGCACCATCTTCGACGCGATCCTCGACCTGTACGGCCGCGGCGAGCCCGCCGACGCCGTCACGGTCGCCGCCACGCTCGCCGACTCCGGCAACATCGCGAAGATCGGCGGCGCGCCATATCTGCACACCCTGATGACCACGGTCCCGACCGCCGCCAACGCCAGCTACTACGCCCGCATCGTCGCCGAGCGCGCCGTCCTGCGCCGCGTCATCGAGGCCGGCACGCGGATCGTGCAGCTGGGATACGGCTCCGGCGGCCAGGGCGGCCGCGACGTCGACGACGTGGTCGACCTGGCCCAGCAGGCCATCTACGACGTCACCGAGAAGCGCGTCAGCGAGGACTTCGCCGTCCTGGCCGAAATGCTCCAGCCCACCCTGGACGAGATCGAGGCGGTCGGCGCCCAGGGCGGCATGATGACCGGCGTCCCGACCGGCTTCAGCGACCTGGACCGCCTCCTCAACGGCCTGCACGCGGGCCAGCTGATCATCGTCGCCGGCCGCCCCGGCCTCGGCAAGGCCCTGGCCCTCGACACACCGCTGCCCACCCCCGACGGCTGGACCACGATGGGCCAGGTCAAGGCGGGCGATCGGCTGCTCGGCGCCGACGGCCGCCCGACGACCGTCGTCAACGCCTTCGAGGTGCTGCACGATCGCCCGTGCTACGAGGTCGAGTTCTCCGACGGCTCAGTGATCGTCGCCGACGCCGAGCACCTGTGGAAGACCACAACCCGGACCGGCCGGAGCCAGCGCGCCGAGGTCGCGGCGGCCCCGGCGCGCGAGATCGGCGCGGCGGGCGTGGCGACCCTCCAGTTGATGCGATCGGGCCGGGCGCGGCGGCGGTCCGTGCGGGCGTATTCGCGGCAGGCCCTGCTGACCGCGCTGCGCGGGCGGGTCAACCGGACGACGAACGCCGAGACCACGGCGGCGCACCCGGGCACCGTTACGACCGCGGAGATCGCGGCAACGCTGCGTCATCCGGTCGACGGCCGGCTCAACCACGCCGTGGAGAACGCGGCCGCGCTGCAACTGCCCGAGCGGGATCTCCCCGTGCCGCCGCACACCCTGGGCGCCTGGCTGATCGCCGCGGATCAGCAGATCGTCGCGACCCGCGACCTGCGTGCGATCGGCGTCCTCGGCGACAAGCACATCCCGGCGCAGTATCTTCGCGCCTCCGAGCGGCAGCGCCGGGAACTGCTGGCCGGGCTGCTCGGCACTGACAGCACCGTCACGCCGACGGGCGACGTGCGGTTCACCTGCACCGCCGAGCGCCTGGCGAACGACGTGTTCGAGCTGGTGGTCGGCCTGGGCTACCGCTGCACGATGACCGGGGGAGCGACCTACAACGTCAACTTCACGACCGGCGACGCGAGGACGGGCGCGCGGTTTGTCGTCGCGGTGCGGCCGGTGCCGAGCGTGCCGGTGCGCTGTGTGCAGGTCGACAACGCCGACCACCTCTACCTCGCCGGCCGCGCGATGATCCCGACCCACAACTCGACGGCCGCCATGGACTTCAGCCGGGCGGCCTCGGTCAAGCACAACATGGCCTCGGCGATCTTCAGCCTGGAGATGTCGAAGGTCGAGATCGTCATGCGGCTGCTGTCGGCGGAGGCGCGGGTGCCGCTGCACGTGCTGCGGTCGGGGCAGCTGTCCGACGACGACTGGACCAAGCTCGCGCGGCGCATGGGCGAGATCAGCGAGGCGCCGCTGTTCGTCGACGACACGCCCAACATGAACCTCATGGAGATCCGAGCCAAGGCGCGCCGGCTCAAGCAGCGGCACGACCTGAAGCTCATCGTGGTCGACTACCTGCAGCTGATGACGAGCCCGAAGCGCACCGAGAGCCGGCAGCAGGAGGTCGCCGACCTGTCCCGTGGCCTGAAGCTGCTGGCCAAGGAGGTCGAGTGCCCGGTCGTCGCGGTCAGCCAGCTCAACCGCGGCCCCGAACAGCGCACCGACAAGCGCCCCCAGCTGTCCGACCTGCGTGAGTCGGGATGTCTCACGGCCGGCACGCGGATCATGCGCGCCGACACCAATGCCGAAACGACAATCGGCGAGCTGCTGAGGTCGGGCGCTCGGGACATTCCGGTCTGGGCCCTCAACGAGAAGCTCCAGTACGTCCCGCGAACGATGACGCACGCCTTCTCGAGCGGCCGCAAGGAGGTCTTCCGGATGCGGCTCGCGTCCGGAAAGGTGATCGAGGCGACGGCCAACCATCCGTTCCTGGCCTTCGCGGGGTGGACCCCGCTCGGCGAGCTGCGGGTGGGCGGTCGTATCGCCGTCCCACGTCATGTTCCGCCGCCGCTGCGGATCGAGCCTTTGCCGGAGCCCGAGGTGGTGCTGCTGGCGCACCTGCTCGGCGACGGCTCGCGGTCCCACGAGAAGGTTCTGCCGGAACGCCTGCACTCGCTGCCCAAGGAGCAGGTTCGGCTCTTCCTGCGCCACCTGTGGGCTACCGGCGGGTCGGTGACGGTCCGGCTGGACGGCGGTGGCGGACGAGTTCATTTCGCGTCCGCGAGCGAGGCGATGCTCAACGGCATCGCACGCCTGCTGCTCCGCTTCGGCATCACGTCCACGATTCGTACTAGCACGCCGGGCCCGGATCGGCCACGGCACACCCTGGAGGTCTCCGGCCGCGACGACCAGCTTCGCTTCGTCCGCGAGATCGGCGTTCACGGCGAGCGGGACCGGGCCTGCGAGCGGCTGCGCGCTCGGCTGGAAGCGGCGCATGACAACACCACCGTCGACACGATCCCCGCCGACGTGTGGAACTCCGTCCGGGCCGTGCTGCTGGAGCAGGGCGTTTCGCATCGGGAGTTCGCGCATGCCACCAGGACCTCGAACCGGTCACGGCTGTCACGGATCGCGGCGGTGCTGGACAGCGCGGACCTCGATCTGCACGCCACCAACGACGTCTGCTGGGACGAGATCCGATCCATCGAGAGCATCGGCGAGCAGGAGGTCTACGACGCGACCGTGGCCGGGGTGCACAACTTCGTGGCCAACGGGATAGCCACCCACAACTCGATCGAGCAGGACGCCGACGTCGTGATCCTGCTGCACCGCGACGACTACTACGACAAGGAGTCGCCGCGCGCGGGCGAGGCGGACTTCATCGTGGCCAAGCACCGTAACGGCCCGACCGACACGGTGACGGTGGCGGCGCAGCTGCATCTCTCCCGGTTCGTGGACATGGCGATCTAGGTCGGGCTACGAGAGCAGGCGGGTCACGTCGGAGTCGGCCAGCTGGCGGAAGTCGTCGTAGTAGCGGCTCACCGCGCCGAAGTCGGACTCCTTCAGGAGGCAGACGACCTCGTCGGCCAGGCTGGTCAGGCGGGTCACGGCGGCGGTGGCGCCTACCGGGGTGGCCAGGACGACGCGCGCGGCGGACAGGGTGCGGGTCACGGCCACGGCGGCACCGGCCGTGGCGCCCGTGGCCAGACCGTCGTCGATGATGATGGCGGTGCGGCCGGTCAGGTCCAGGGGCGGGCGGCCGAGCCGGAAGAGGCGCTCGCGGCGGCGCAGTTCCATGGTCTCGTGGCGGACCACCAGGTCGATCTCGTCCTCGTCGAGGCGGGCGGCGATGTCCTCGTTGAGGACCTGGACGCCGCCCGGGCCCAGGGCGCCGAACGCCACCTCGGGGGCCCACGGGACGCCGAGCTTGCGGACGACGAGGACGTCGAGCGGGATGCGCAGGCGGCGGGCGACCTCGGCCGCTACCGGGACGCCGCCGCGGACCAGGCCCAGGGCCACGGCGTCGGGGCGGTCGGCGTATCCGGCCAGGCGATCGGCCAGCGCCGAGCCGGCCTCGACCCGGTTGCGGAAGCCCATACCTCCTGTGTACGCCGAGTGCGCGCCCCGCGTCACGGGGTCATCGACCGGCTTCCCCCGGCCGGGCGAGTTCGGGCGGGCGCAGCGACCACCACAGGGCGAGGAAGGCGACCGGGTACAGCAGGTAGCCGAACCTCGTGCTCGGCGTGAGCATGATGGCGGCGGTGAGGCCGGCGGCGACGTACGCGGCCGCGGTGCCCGCGGTGGTCGGGGGGCGACGCAGCAGGCGGACGGCGATGGCCACGCCCGCGAGCAGGAGCAGGGCGAGCGCGATCGCGCGGCCGCCGGCGACGCTCGTGGCGATGAGGTGGCCGGGCAGCGGGGACTGCGCGGGGCTGGTGACCAGGCCGTGGCCGGCGGGAAAGCGCAGCGCGTTCTCGATGTAGGAGTCGGCGTCGACGAGCAGCGCGGGCACGAGGGCGAGCAGCGGGATGCCGAACGCGCCGGCGGCGAACCAACCGGCCGTCCGAGAGATCGTGAACCGGTCGAGGAGCCGGGGCGCGGGCGGGGAGTCCGGGTCGCGGGCGGCCAGGACCAGCGCGAGCAGGACCAGCGCGACCGGGAGGGCGAAGAGCTTGAGCGCCCCGGCCAGGCCAGCGGCGACGCCGGCGGCGACGAAGCGGTCGCGGGCGGCGAAGGCCAGGGCGAGCAGGCAGAGCGTGAGCACGGGCAGGTCGTCGCCGCCGGTGGCGAGGGTCAGGGTGCACAGGGGCAGCACGGCCACCGCCTGGGCGAGGCGCAGGGACCGCTGCGGTGGGGAGCCGGGGCGGAGCAGGCTCATGCAGTACACCAGGCAGAAAACGGTGACCACCGCGAACCAGACGCGGGCGTCGGTCCACCACGCCGCGCCGAAGGCGGCGCGGGGCAGACCGAAGAGGGCCATGCCCGGCTGGTACGGCGCGTAGCCGAGCAGTCGCTCGTCCGCGGGCAGGCCGGCGATCGCGGTGTGGCTCAGGTATGGCGTGCCGGCGTCGACGAGGCGGGCGCCCATCTGCTCGACGACGAGGACCTCCTCCTGCGCGCGGTCGGTGCGGCCGGCGGCGCGCTGCGCGGCCTCGACGGCGAGCGGCAGGAGCGCGGTCGCGGCGAAGGCGAGGGGCACGACGCGGAGGCGGCCGATGACGAGGACGGCGAGGGCGGCGGCCGCGTAGCCGATCCATGCGATGGCGCCCCACGCGCGGTGCGGCAGGAGGGTGGAGGTGAGCGCGGTGACGCCGGCGAACACGGCGCAGAGCGCGTAGCCGGCGGCGTCGAGGAGGCGGGGGCGCAGATCGGTGGCTATGCGGACCATTCTGGTGCAGGGGGATCCGGTGCAGGGGATCAGGTCGACTTCTCCCGGCCGGGGGGCTCGCCGCCCATGCTCATCCGGCGCGCGCGGCGGCTGCGCGACATGCGGATGACGGATCCGGTGTCGTGCAGCGGGTCGGCGAGTCGGCCGTCGCCGCGCTGGAGGGCGGCGAGGAGCCGATCGGCGGGCATCGCGCGGGCGAAGAGGTGGCCCTGTCCGGCCGGGCAGCCGAGCTCCCAGAGTTGCTGGCGCTGGTCCTCGCGCTCGACGCCCTCGGCGACGATGAGCAGGTCGAGGCTGCGGCCGAGGTCGATGGTGGAGCGGACGACGGCGCCGGGGGCGGAGGCGTTCATCGCGGCGACGAAGCTGCGGTCGATCTTGAGCTCGTCGACGGGGACGCGGGCGAGGGTGGCCAGCGACGAGAAGCCGGTGCCGAAGTCGTCGAGGGCGAGGCGGACGCCCTGTTCGCGCAGGGCGGCGAGGACCTCGTCGACGACCTCGAGCTTGCTCATCGTGACGGACTCGGTGAGCTCGATGACGAGGGAGGAGGAGGGCACGCCGCGGGCGGCGAGGCGGCGGGCGACGGCGTCGGGGAAGGAGGGGTCGAGCAGGCTGCGCGGGGAGACGTTGACCGCGACGGGGACGGGGTAGCCGGCGTCGCCCCACTGGGTGACGGCGATGAGGGCCTGGTCGAGAACGGCGTCGGCGAACGCGGCGAGCTGGCCGGAGCGCTCGATGGCGCCGAGGAACCGGTCGGGGCCGAGGTGCCCGCGGTCGGGGTGGTGCCAGCGGGTGAGCGCCTCGGCGGCGATGACCCGCCCGCCGGCGAGGTCGACGATCGGCTGGAAGTGGACGGTGAACTGCTGCTCGGCCACGGCTCGGGCGAGGTCGCCGCCGAGGGTGAGGCTGCCGATGTCGGCGGTGTCGCGGGCCCGGGCGTAGACGACGACCCGCTGCCCCTCCTGTTTGGCCTGGTAGAGCGCGACGTCGGAGCGGCGCAGCAGCTCGCCGACGGTGCCGCCGCTGCCGGTGGTCACGCCGCAGCTGGCCTCGACGCTGATGCGCATGTCGTCGAGCTCGATCGGCGGGGCGAGCGCGTCGAGCATGGCGTGGGCGTGCAGCTCGGCGAGGGCGGGTGCGCTGAGGCCGGCGAGGACGACGGCGAACTCGTCGCCGCCGAAGCGGGCGACCAGGTCGCCGGGGCGGGCGGCCTCGGCGAGGCGCTCGGCGACGGCGATGAGGACCCGGTCACCCTCGGCGTGCCCGAGGGTGTCGTTGACCTCCTTGAAGTGGTTGAGGTCGATGAGCAGCACGCCGACGACGCCGACGCCGGAGCCGGCCGCGAGGATCTCGTCGCCGTACTGCTGCAGCCGCCGCCGGTTGGCCAGGCGCGTGAGCGGGTCCTGCGCCGCGGCGCGCGCGTGGCTGTCGGCGAGGCGCTGGGTCTCGGCGAACGTGGCGGCGTTGCGGATCGCGGTGCACAGGGCGGCGGTGAAGGTGCGCAGCGTGTACTGCTCACGCTCGGTGAACCGGACCGGGCCGGCGCCGCGGAAGCGCAGCCGCAGCTCGCCGAGATCGGCGTCGCCGCGGTAGCTCTCCAGCGCGATGGGAATCAGGAAGCCCTCGGCGGTCGGCGCGTCGCCGGGCGAGCCGTCGAAGAGGATCCGGGTGCCGTCGCTGCGGACCAGGCGCGCGCCGCCGTTCGGCGGGTGGATCTCGACCTCGGCCTCGTCCGTGGAGAAGATGTCGGCGGCGCGGCGGACGGCGGCGTAGAGCACCGCGGTCTGGTCGACGGAGTTGAACTCGTCCGTGGCCTCGGCGAGGCGCTGCCAGGCCTCGTTGCCCTGGCGGGTGCGCATCTGGTTGGCCGCGGCGAGGTGGATCGCGTACACCAGCGGGGGCAGCACGAGCAGCAGCCACTCGCTGATCCGGTACGCCGCGACGGTGGCCAGGGCGACGGCGAAGAGGCCCAGCCGGGTGATCACCCGCACGTCGCGTTGTGCCAGGAGGCGCTGCCGGAACGAGGTGTGCGTGACGATCGCGAACAGCGCGTGCGACACGATCTCGTCGACCAGCGCGTAGGCGACGAGCGCGGCGAAAGCGCCCGGTATGACGCCGGGGATGCTGAATCCCGGATTCAGCAGAATCGGCACCTGGCCGATGGCGGCGACGGCGAAAACGGCGGCGGTCGCGCCGATCGTCTCCTTTGCCACATTGAAGCTGATTTTTACCGGATCGGTGCGGCGCTGTGCCAGCAGATGGAGAAAGGTGCCGCAGGCCGTACCGAGAATCACCGGCGGCGGCGGGAGAAACACGGCGGCGACGGTGAGCACCGCGGTGGTCGGTGTGATGAGGGTCGAGGTCGAGCGGATGCGGACCTCGACGATGGCGAAACCGTTGCCGATCAGCACGATGGTGAGGACCGCCATGGCGCCGGCCAGGCGGCTGTGGTCGGCGATGTGCCAGAGCGCCCAGATCGCGGCCCCGGCCCCGCCGACGACGACGGGACCAACGAGACGCCACAGGCGCCGGTTGGTCGCGTCGTCGGTTCGCGGTTGTTTCTGCATTGCCGTCGAGCTTCATCGTGGCCGATGCCGCTCCAGGCTTGTCAACCCGTCGAGCGGGTTCAGCCCCAGAGGTAGTCCTTCTTCTGCATTTCTTCCCCAAAGGTCGTTCGCGGATACGACCCCCGTGTTCCCGCTCAGTCATCGAAAGTCATCGAAGTCCCGAGCGCTGAACGCAGCCTAGGGTGCAAAACGCAAGGTGCTCAAGGCGATTTGTCGGTCGAATCATAGTTTGCGAACTATAGTGGGCATTGTCACGATTTAGTGAGGTGAACGTGACGCTCTGTATAGCGAATTCGACGCAACTAGCCCCTAGCGTGCATGATCAACTGGGCTTCCGTGCGGGAGGATTAAGCTCACCAAGTGCCAGAAGAGCTGACCCACGTGGACGCTTCGGGCGCCGCCCGGATGGTCGACGTGGCCGCCAAGGACGTGACCACGCGGCGGGCCGTCGCGGCGGGATTCGTCCGCACCACAAGCGAAGTGGTCGACCTGTTGCGTGACGGCGCACTGCCGAAGGGTGACGCGCTGGCGGTCGCCCGGGTCGCCGGGATCATGGGCGCGAAGCGCACCCCGGACCTCATCCCGCTATGCCACCCGATCGCCCTGCACGGTGTGACGGTTGAGTTAACACTGTGTGACGATATGATTGAAATCGAGGTCGTGACGCGCACCGCCGACCGCACCGGCGTGGAGATGGAGGCGCTCACCGCCGTGGCGACCGCCGGCCTCGCGCTCATCGACATGATCAAGGCCGTCGACCCGTCGGCGTCGCTGGAATCGGTGCGCGTGCTGCGCAAAGAGGGCGGCAAGACCGGCCTGTGGGAGCGGTCGTGAAGGCCGTCGTCGTCGTGGCCTCCAACCGGGCCGCGGCCGGGGTGTACTCCGACACCAGCGGCCCGATCCTCGTGGCCGGCCTGCGCGAGCTCGGCTTCTCCGTCGGCGACCCGGTCGTGGTGCCCGACGGCCCGCCCGTCGAGGCCGCGCTGCGCGAGGCGGTCGCCGCCGGTGCCGACGTGGTGCTGACCAGCGGCGGCACCGGGATCACGCCTACCGACGCCACCCCGCAGATGACCCGGCGGGTGCTCGACTACGAGGTACCGGGCATCGCCGAGGCGATCCGCGCGGCCGGCGCGGCCAAGGTCCCGGCCGCGATCCTGTCCCGCGGGCTGGCCGGCGTCGCCGGGCGCACGCTGATCGTCAACCTGCCCGGCTCGCGTGGCGGGGCAAAGGACGGCCTGGCGGTCCTCGGCCCCGTTCTCGCGCACGCCGTCGACCAGCTCCGTGGTGGCGATCACTGACGGACACCGGTCAGCTCCACGTTGACCGTCTAGGCTTTCGTCGTGACGTTACCGATCGCGTGGGCAGCCGCCCGCGAGGCGGTGTTCGAGGCGGGCTCGGCGGCCGCGCCGGGTCCGATCCCGGTCCCGCTCGCCGAGTCCGACGGCCTCACGCTCGCCGCGCCCCTGGTGACCCTGACCGACCTGCCGGCCTTCCCGACCTCCAGCGTCGACGGCTGGGCGGCGCGCGGCCCAGCCCCGTGGCGGATCGTCGGGCAGGTGCTCGCCGGCGACACCGCGGCGCCGCTGACCGAGGACGGCACCTGCGTCGAGATCGCAACGGGCGGCATGGTGCCCGTCGGTACCGCCACGATCGTCCGGGTCGAGGACTCCACCATCGCCGACGGCGCCGTCACCGGCGAGCCCCGGCGGCTGCCCGACTGGCGGGAGCAGGGCGAGGAGGCCGCCGCGGGCGAGGAACTGCTGCCCGCCGGCACGCCGGTCACGCCGGGCGTCATCGGGCTGGCCGCGTCGTGCGGGTACGACACCCTGACCTGCCGCCCCGCCCCACGCGCGGCGCTGCTGGTCTTCGGCGACGAGCTGCTCACCACCGGCACCCCCGGCGCCGGCCGGGTCCGTGACGCGCTCGGCCCCTCGCTGCCGTCCTGGCTGCGCCGGGCGGGCACCGAGGTGATGCACACGCGCGTGCCGGTTGCCGACACGCTCGAGGAGCACGTCGCCGCGCTGCGCGCCGCGATCGACGCGGGCGCCCAGCTGATCTGCACCACCGGCGGCACCATGCACGGGCCGGTCGACCACCTGCACCCGGCGCTGGCCGAGCTGGGCGCGACGTACGTCGTGAACACCGTCGCGGTGCGCCCCGGGTTCCCGATGCTCGTCGCGCGGCTGCCCGGCGGCCAGTTCGTCGCCGGCCTGCCCGGCAACCCGCAGTCCACGTTCGTCGCGCTCGTGTCCCTGGTGCTGCCGCTGCTGGCCGGGCTGACCGGCCGACCGATGCCGGCACTGGGCACGGTGACGCTGGGCGCCGACGTGCCCGGCCGCGGCGACTTCACCCACCTCGCGCTCGTCACGCTCGCCGGCGGCCGGGCGCACCCGGTCGCCCACGTCGGCTCGTCGATGCTGCGCGGCCTCGCCAACTCGGTGGGGTTTGCGGTGATCCCGCCGGGCGCCGAGGGTCACGAGGGCACGGTGGCCCAGCTCGTAACGCTGCTGGACGGGGAACGATCGTGATCAGGGCCGAGGTGACCACCGAGCCGCTCGACGTGCGCGCGCACGAGCTCGCGGTCGCGCACCGCGCCGCCGGGGCCGTCGTGTCGTTCGCCGGCGTCGTGCGCGACCACGACGGCGGGCGCGGCGTGCTCGAGCTCGAGTACGAGGGGCACCCCAGCGCGGGCGACGTCCTCGCCGAGGTGGCCGCGGAGATCGCCGCGGACCCGGCGGTGCACGGGCTCGCGGTGTCGCACCGGGTCGGCCGCCTGGAGATCGGCGATGTGGCGCTCGTCGCCGCGGTGTCGACCGCGCACCGAGCGGAGGCCTTCGCGCTCTGCGCCCGGCTGGTCGACGAGGTCAAGGCCCGGCTGCCGGTCTGGAAGCGTCAGGTGTTCACCGATGGCGAAGAGGAGTGGGTGAACTGTCCCTGAGGCGCCGCTTCGCCCGTCGCAGCGTCCGCTTCGCCGCGTGACCGGCCCGCCAGCGCAGGTCCGGGCGGCCCTCGTGGTCGAGCGCGGCCAGCAGCAGGCCGCCGACCAGCCCGATGTTCTTGAGGAAGTGGATCCGCTGCGTGGCGCGCTCCCGCGGGTCCTCGACGCTCCAATACGGGTGACCAGCCAGCGTGGTCGGCACCAGCGAGCCGGCCAGCAGCAGCGCCGCCGGGCGGGCCGCGTGCCCGGTGGCGAGCAGAATCCCGCCGGCCATCTGGGCGGCGCCGTTGACCCGCACCAGCGTCTCCGCGTCGGTCGGCAGGCTCGGGTGCAGCGCCTTGATCGTCGGTTCCATCCGGTCGGTGACCGGCCGGGCGCGCTCGGCGAGCTTCTCCGGGTCGCGGAACGCGGCCCAGCCCTGGACCACGAAGATCGCAGCGAGCATCGAACGGGCCGCGGTACGCACGGGTCTCATGGCGGCAACATACCCACCCGAGAAATGTCGTACCCCCTCACTACGGTTAGCAGCATGGCCGAAGCAACGACGGTCACCACGGTCTGGACCACCGACCAGGTGATGGCGCTGGCACCCGACTCGTCCGCACAGCGGGCGGCGCGCGGGCTCGCCGGCGACCGCTCCTGGCTGGAGACCGGGCTGAGCGCCGCGGACGACATCGACCCGACCCTGTGGGGCCTCTGCCAGGGCAGCGGCAGCACGCCCTATCAGACCGCGGTCGACCTGACCGAGCCCGCCTTCAAGTGCACCTGCCCGAGCCGGAAGTTCCCCTGCAAGCACGCGCTGGGCCTGCTGCTGCGCTGGTCGTCCGGCGCGGTGCCCGAGGCCGTCGCGCCCTCGTGGGCGAGCGCGTGGCAGGCGTCACGGGCCGCTCGCGCCAATCGCGCCGCCGCGCCCGCGTCGGAGCAGCCCGCATCCGGGGGCGGTAGTGCGAGCAGGTCCGCCCCCAGCGAGAAGGCGCAGGCCAGGCGGGCCGACCGGATCGCCGCCGGGCTCGAGGAGCTGGACCGCTGGCTCGCCGACCAAGCCCGCTCCGGCCTGGCCGGGGCCGGCCGCGGCGGCGCCTCCTGGGACACGATGACCGCCCGGCTCGTCGACGCCCAGGCCGCCAGCGCCGCGGGGATCCTGCGCCGCACCGCCGCGGTCATGGGCTCGCCGGAGCGGCTCCTCGGCGAACTCGCCCGGCTGCACCTGCTCGTCGGCGGCTATCGGCGCCTTGCCGAGTTGCCCGAGGACCTCGCGGCCAGCGTGCGCATGCGCATCGGCGTGCCGATCGCCACCGAGACCGTCCTCGCCGGCCCCGCCGTGCGCGACCGCTGGCAGGTGCACGGCGTCCGCGACGAGATCGAGGACCAGCTCACCGTCCGCCGCGCCTGGCTGCGCGGGGCCGGCTCCGGCCGCCCGCTGATCGTGCTGTCGTTCGCCGTCGCCGGCCAGTCGCTGCCGATCGACCTGCTGCCGGGCACCGAGTTCGACGCCGACGTGTGCCTCTACCCGGGCGGCCGGCCCGAGCGCGCCCTCATCGCCAAGCGCCACGCCCCGCCCGAGCGTATGCAGGCCGTCGCCGGCCGCGCGGGCATCGAGGCCAACCTGCGGGCCCACGCGGAGGCCCTGGCCGGCGACCCCTGGCTGGACTACTGGCCGATGGCCGTCGACGCCGTCTGCCCCGTCCGCGACGGCGCCGCCTGGCTCCTCGCCGACGCCGAGGGCAACGGGCTGCCGTTCGACCCGGCGGCGGGTGAGCCGTGGCGCCTGGTCGCCGTCACCGCCGGCCGCCCCGCCACCGTCACCGGCGAGTGGTCGGCGGCCGGCTTCCGCCCGCTGGGCGTCTGGTCCGACGCCAGGCTGGTGCGGCTGTGACCTCCCCGCCGTCGACCCCGGGCGCCCCCGGGGTCGCTCCGCCGCCCGCGCCGCCGCCCGCGCCGTCGTCCGAGCCCCCGGCGCATCGCAGTTCGTCCAGGTCACCGGGGCTTCCCGGCCAGCGCGCGCCGCTGCCCGAACCCCCGCCGCCACCGGAGACCTCGACGGACATTTCGGACTTGTCCGGTCTTCCCGACTGGGGGGACGTGCTCGCGACCGCGCTCGTCGGGACGCAGCGGCGCACGCTGCCCGCCGGGGTGGGCGCGCCGGGCGAGGATCCGGCCGAGGCGCTGCTGGATGCGGCGGGGACGCTGACGCTGTACCGGCGGGCCGGGTTCCGGGCGCGCACCGGGCTGGTCGTGCCGGCGCCCGCGCCGGACGACTCGGACATTCCGCTCGTGTCCTGGTCCGCGGCGGCCCGGGCGGCCGACCTGCTGGCGGTGGACGCGGCCGGATACGGGACCAGCAACGCCGTGCCGGTCCGCGACGCCGACGGGCGGCTCGAGCTGCTCGCCGAGTGGCTCGGGGCGATCGGGCACCGGCGTGTCCCCGGCGAGCTGCTGCCCGCTTTGCTGGAGATCGGGCGGCGGCACCGCGCGCTGCGGGCGCTCATCGCCGCGGCCGGTGGGCCGCGCGCCGCCTGGCTCGCCGCGCAGCGGCCCGACTGGGGATACCTCGACGCCGCCGCGGTCGAGGCGCCCGCCGACGACCCGCAGGGCTGGGATCTGGGCTCGATCGGCCGGCGGGTCGGCATCCTGACGGCCGTGCGCCGCGGCGGGCCGGAGGGCGAGCAGCGCGGCCGCGACATGCTCGCCGAGGTCTGGGCGAGCGAGACGCCCGACGACCGGGCCGCACTGCTGGGCGCGCTGGCGACCGGGCTGTCCGGCGCCGACGAGCCGGTGCTGGAGGGTGCGCTCGACGATCGGCGCAAGGAGGTGCGGCTCGCCGCGCTCGACCTGCTCGCGCTGCTGCCGGACAGCTCCTACGCCCGGCGGATGATCGAGCGGAGCACGGCCTGCGTGCGGGTCGTGGGCGGGCGTATCCAGGTGGTGCCCCCCGTGGCGTGCGACAAGGGTATGCGCCGCGACGGCCTCGTGCCGCGGCCGCCGGCCGGGGTGGGCGAGCGCGCCTGGTGGCTGGAGGAGCTGCTCACGCGTACCCCGCTGCGGGTGTGGGGCGAGCCGGAGGAGTTCCTGAGCCTGCCCGTGACGGACGAGTGGGCCGTGGTGCTCCGCCGCGGGCTGGCTCGCGCCGCCGCCGGGCAGCGCGAGCCGGGCTGGGCCACGGCGCTGACCGGACGGCTGACCGAGGAGGTCGTCGCGGGCGGGCGGCCCGACGACCGGCTGCTGCTCGAGGCGCTCTACGACGCGCTGCCACCCGAGGCGCTGGCCACGATCGCGGTGGAGGTCCTGCGTCGCGGGCTGGCCGGCGCGGCCGCGGTCGGGGTCGAGCACGTGCTCGAGCTGTGCCCGCGGCCGTGGCCGCCCGCGCTGGTCGAGGCCGTCTTCGGCGCGCTCGACGACCTGGGCGGACGCCGCTCCGCCGGCTGGCGACTGGCGGGGCTGTGCGAGCTTGCCGCCCTCCGGCTGCCCGCCGGCACCGCCGCGCGCGCCACGGCGCTGGCCGCGGGGCTGCCCTCCGACGATCCGATGTCCTCCATCGTCGGCCGCTTCGCCGACACCCTCCGGTTCCGCCACGACATGCTCGAGGAGCTCGCGTGACCACAGTCGATGTCACAGCCGCCCACGTCGACGGGGCGCCCGTCGCCGAGACGGTGCAGCGGCGGCACGCCGAGGACGAGTTCGCCGCGGAGCTCGTGGCGCTCGCGGCCGGCGACGACCGGCCGCGGCCGCCGGGGTGGCGGCTGTCGCCCGCGGCGGTCGTGACGTATCTGCTCGGCGGCGAGGCGGCCGACGGGACGCTGATCGCCCCGAAGTACGTCGGGCCGCGTCGCCTGATGGAGGTCGCGGTTGCCACGCTCGCCACCGACCGGGCGTTGCTGCTGCTCGGCGTGCCGGGCACGGCCAAGACGTGGGTGTCGGAGCACCTGGCCGCGGCGATCAGCGGCGACTCGACCCTGCTGGTCCAGGGCACCGCGGGCACGCCGGAGGAGGCCATCCGGTATGGCTGGAACTACGCCCGCCTGCTCGCCGAGGGGCCGAGCCGGGGCGCGCTGGTGCCGAGCCCGGTCCTGCGGGCGATGGCCGACGGGCGCATCGCGCGGATCGAGGAGCTGACCCGCGTGCCGTCCGACGTGCAGGACACCCTCATCACGATCCTGTCCGAGAAGACCCTGCCGGTGCCGGAGCTGGGCCAGGAGGTCCAGGCCCGCAAGGGCTTCAACGTGATCGCCACCGCCAACGACCGGGACCGGGGCGTCAACGAGCTGTCCTCGGCGCTGCGCCGCCGGTTCAACACGGTGGTCCTGCCCGTGCCCGCCGGCGTCGAGGAGGAGGTCGACATCGTGGCCCGGCGGGTCGCGGCGCTGGGCAAGGCCCTGGAGCTGCCCGAGCTGCCGCCCGCGGTCGACGAGATCCGGCGCGTGGTCACGGTGTTCCGCGAGCTGCGCAACGGCGTCACCGAGGACGGCCGGACGAAGCTGAAGTCGCCCAGCGGCACCCTGTCGACCGCCGAGGCCATCTCGGTGGTCACCAACGGCATAGCGCTGGCCGCCCACTTCGGCGACGGCGTGCTGCGCGCCGGCGACGTCGCCGCCGGCATCCTCGGCGCCGTGGTCAAGGATCCGGTGTCGGACCAGGTCGTCTGGCAGGAGTATCTGGAGACGGTTATCCGCGAGCGTGAGGGCTGGCGAGACTTCTACCGAGCGGCCCGCCGTGGCGAGTGAGCCGCTCCTGCTGGGCGTGCGCCACCACGGCCCGGGCTCGGCGCGCGCGG
This sequence comes from Dactylosporangium sp. NPDC048998, assembly GCF_043197855.1. Lineage (NCBI taxonomy): Bacteria > Bacillati > Actinomycetota > Actinomycetes > Micromonosporales > Micromonosporaceae > Dactylosporangium > Dactylosporangium sp. NPDC048998. The sequence goes on along the minus strand of NZ_JBICTV010000004.1, from coordinate 160,464 downwards.
TGCGCCGGGCCCTGGCCGCGTTCCAGCCGGAGGTCGTGCTGATCGAGGGGCCGCCCGAGGCCGACCCGCTGGTGCCGTATGCCGGGGACGAGGACATGCGCGCGCCGGTGGCCCTGCTGGCGTATCCGGCCGACAACCCCGACCCGAAGTTGCGCGCGTCGTTCTGGCCGCTCGCCGAGTTCTCCCCGGAGTGGCAGGCGATCCGGTGGGCGGTGGCGCGGGAGGTACCGGTGCGGTTCATCGACCTGCCGGCCGCCATCCGCCTGGCGTCCCCGCCGGCTCCGGCGGCCCCGGCGGATGCCTCGGACGACGACGCGGTGCGCATCGACCCGATCGGCGCGTTGGCCGAGGCGGCCGGGTACGACGACCCCGAGCGCTGGTGGGAAGACGTGGTCGAGCACCGCTTCCAGACTGCAGGACCACCGACGCCAGCCGATGAATCCGACATTTCCGATTTCGGCGCGATGGGGGGCGTCGGGCTCTTCGCCGCCGAGCCCGACGTGGACGAGGCCGAGCTGCGGGCCGCAACGGCGCCGTTCGCCGCGATCGCGGAGGCCATGACCGTCGTGCGGGCCCACGCACCGCGGCCGCCCGAGGCGGAGCGCGTTGACGAGGAGCGGCGCGAGGCGTACATGCGGACCGGGCTGCGGACGGCGATGAAGGAGTTCGAGCGGGTGGCCGTGGTCTGCGGCGCGTGGCACGTGCCCGCCCTGACCGCGCCGCTGCCCAGCGCCTCGGCCGACGCGGCGACCGTGCGCGGGCTGCCGAAGATCAAGGTGGCCATGACCTGGGTGCCGTGGACACACGCGCGGCTGGCGTCGTGGCAGGGGTACGGGGCCGGGGTGCGCTCGCCGGGCTGGTATCACCACCTGTTCACCTCGGTCGACGAGCACGTCATCGAGCGGTGGCTGGTGCGGGCCGCGGGCGTGCTGCGCAAGGACGGCGTCCCGGTCTCGAGCGCGCACGTCATCGAGGCGACCCGGCTGGCCGAGGCGCTGGCGACGATGCGCGGCCGGCCGCTCGCCGGGCTCGCCGAGGTCACCGATGCGGCGCACGCCGTGCTGTGCGACGGCGACGACCTGCGGCTGGCGCTGATCAACCGGCGGCTGGTCGTGGGGGACCGGCTCGGGCGGGTACCGGATCAGACGCCGGGCGTGCCGATCGCCCGGGACGTGGCCGGCAGCCAGCGGCGGTTGCGGCTGCCCCCTCGGGTCGAGCGCCGCGAGCTGAAGCTCGACCTGCGCCAGCCGTTCGACCTGGAGCGCAGCCGGCTGCTGCACCGGCTGCGGCTGCTCGGCGTCGGGTGGGGCAAGGTTCTGGCCGCGGCCAAGGGCAAGGGCACGTTCCGCGAGGAATGGGAGATCGCCTGGCAGCCGGAGTTCGCGGTCGACCTGGTGGAGGCGGGGGCATACGGCACGACGGTGCTCGAGGCCGCCACCGCCCGGGTCGCCGAGCAGGCCGCGGCCGCGGCGACGCTGGCGGACGTGACCGCGCTGGTGGAGCGGTGCCTGCTGGCCGACCTGCCGGACGCGCTGCCGGGCGTGCTCGACGCGCTCGACGAGCGGATGGCGCTGGACGCCGACGTGGCGCACCTGATGGACGCGCTGCCGGCGCTGGCGCGCACGCTGCGATACGGCGACGTGCGCGGGACCGACCTGTCCGCGCTGCGTGAGGTGACCCTCGGGATGATCACCCGCATCTGCGTCGGGCTGCCGGCGGCGGTCGGCGGGCTCGATGACACCGCCGCGGCGGTCATGCGGGACCGGATCGACGGGGTGCAGGCCGCGCTCGCGCTGGTCGACGACGCCGAGGCGCAGGCGCGCTGGCAGGCGGTGCTGGCCGGGCTGTCCACCCGGGACGACCTGCATGGCCTGCTGACGGGGCGGATGAACCGGCTGCTGCTGGACGCCGGCGCGGTGGACGCGGACGAGATCGGCGCCCGGATGGCGCTGGTGCTGACGGTCGGCGTGCCGGTGGCACGCACGGCGGCGTGGATCGAGGGGTTCCTGGCCGGCGACGGGCTGCTGCTGGTACACGACGAACGCCTGCTGGCGCTGGTCGATGCGTGGCTGACCGGCATACCGGCGGAGGCGTTCGTCGAGGTGTTGCCGCTGCTGCGGCGCACGTTCAGCGACTACCCGGCGCCGCAGCGCCGGATGATCGGCGAGCGGGCGGCGCATATCGGCACCGGGCGCCCTGGCGCCCGCGAGGACGAGGACGTGGACTCCGCCCGGGGTGCGCTGCTGCTGCCCGTCGCGGCCCGGCTGCTGGGGAGGGAGCTGCATGTCTGAGCAGGACGAGGCCGACGAGCGGCTCCGGCGCTGGCGGCTGGCGCTCGGCGGTGCGCCGGGGGCGGAGGGGACCGGGTATGCGCTGAGCGGCACCGATGCGGCGGTCGACGCCGCGCTCGGCGCGCTCTACGACGGGGGCGCGGACGGCGAGGCGAGGCAGCGCGGGGCGGGGCTCGGCGCGTCGGCGCCGCGGGTCGCGCGCTGGCTGGGCGACATCCGGCAGTACTTCCCGTCGACCGTCGTGCAGGTCATGCAGGCCGACGCGATCGAGCGGCTCAACCTCACCCGGCTGCTGCTCGAGCCCGAGATGCTCGACGCGGTGGAGCCCGACGTGCACCTGGTCGGCACGCTGCTGTCGCTCAACCGGGTCATGCCCGACAAGAGCAAGCGGGCCGCGCGCAAGGTCGTGGCCAAGGTCGTCGCCGAGCTGGAGCGGCGCATCGCGCAGCCGACCCGCACCGCGCTCAGCGGCGCGCTCAACCGGGCCGCGCGGATCAACCGGCCGAGGCACCGCGACATCGACTGGAACCGCACGATCCGGGCGAACCTCAAGCACTACCAGGCCGAGCGGCGCACGATCGTGCCGGAGCGGCTGATCGGCTACGGCCGGCGGGCGCAGGCGGTGCAGCGTGACATCGTGCTGTGCGTGGACCAGTCCGGGTCGATGGCCGCCTCGGTCGTCTACTCGGGGGTGTTCGCCGCGGTCCTGGCCTCGATGCGCTCGCTGAAGACGTCGCTGGTCGTGTTCGACACCGCCGTGGTCGACCTGACCGACCGGTTGAGCGACCCGGTCGACGTGCTGTTCGGCACCCAGCTGGGCGGGGGCACGGACATCAACCGGGCGATCGCGTACGGCCAGCAGCTGGTCACCCGGCCGCGGGACACCATCTTCGTGCTGATCAGCGACCTGTACGAGGGCGGCGTGCGCGAGGAGATGCTGCGCCGGGTCGCGGCGATGACGGCGGCCGGGGTGCAGGTGATCACCCTGCTCGCGCTGTCGGACGAGGGCGCGCCCGACTACGACCGGGAAAACGCCGCGGCGCTCGCCGCGCTGGGGGTGCCGGCCTTCGCGTGCACCCCGGACGTGTTCCCGGAGCTGATGGCGGCCGCGATCGAGCGCCGCGACCTGCGCGGCATCATGGAGCGCGCGGCGGCGAAACCTACTCCGCCGGCTGGGTCCGCAGGTAGCGGGCGAAGTGGGGGACCGTGAAGGCGACCGTGCCCCGCTCGCCGGAGTAGATGAGGCCCTTTTTGATCAGCGCGTCCCGGGCCGGGGACAGGCTGGCTGGCCGGCGGCCGAGCGTGCGGGCGATCTCCGAGGTCGGCACCGCCTCCGACACGTCGACGGCCGGGAGCAGCGCGGCCATCGTGCGCATATATTCGCGCTCGGCCGGGGTCGCGCGCTCGTAGCGCGAGCCGAAGAAGCCCACGGCCAACTCCGCCTCCGCCTCGGGCGCGGCGACCCGCACGTCGGCGGCGGTGATCGGCGAGCGCGGCGCGTGGTCCCAGGTCGCCTTGCCGTAGGCCTGGACGAAGTACGGGTAGCCGCCGGAGGCCTCGTAGAGCGCGTCGAGGGCCTTCGGCTCGTACTCGACCTCCTCGCGCTCGGCCGGCGCCGTGAGCGCCAGGTCGGCGGCGATCCGGTCGAGGCGGTCGATGCGCTGATACCGGAACAGCCGCTCCGAGTACGACTTCGAGGCGGACAGCAGCGCGGGCACGTGCGGCAGGCCGGCGCCGACCACGATGAGCGGCGCGCCGGTCTGCGACAGCTCGTGGCAGGCCGCGCACAGCGCGGAGATGTCGTCGGCGGCCAGGTCCTGCAGCTCGTCGATGAACAGCGCCACGCCGGTGCCCACGTCGATGGCGACGCTCGCGGCGTCGGTGAACAGCTCCACGAGGTCGATCTCGATGTCGCCGGAGTCGGCCCGGCCGGTCGCGGCGGGCACGTCGATGCCCGGCTGCCAGCGGTCGCGCAGCTTCGAGGGCGGCTTGCGCGGGTCCTCGCGCAGCGCGAACGCCTTGAGCACGCCGAGGAACTCGTCGATGCGGTCCGGCGCGCGATGGTGCGGCGCGAGCTCACGGACGGCCATGTGCAGGGCGGCGGAGACCGGCCGGCGCAGCGACTGGTCGGGCCGCGCCTCGATCTTGCCGGTGCCCCACAGATGCGAGATCGCCTCGGAGCGCAGCGTGTTGAGCAGCACGGTCTTGCCGACGCCCCGCAGCCCGGTGAGCATCAGCGACCGCTCGGGCCGGCCCCGGGCGACCCGCTCGAGCACCACGTCGAAGGCGTGCAGCTCACGGTCGCGCCCGGCGAGCTCCGGCGGGCGCTGCCCGGCGCCGGGCGCATAGGGATTGCGAACCGGGTCCACGAATCGCACAGTATCGGGCTTTCTAGCGCGCAGGCTAGAACCGCGTAGAGGAACCTCTACGGCGTGTCGTCGTGGAATATCTACGGCTTTCTAGCGCGCACGCAAGACAGCCTTATAAGAGCGCATCGAACGCGCGTTCGATGCCAGGCTCGAACTAATGTACTACACCCCCGCGGAGCCCCGTCGCAAGGGGGGCCAGAAAACCGCCGGCCCAGGCGAGTGCCCGGGCCGGCGTCCGCGAAAGGGGGTTGCTCACTTGCGCAGCTTCAGGCAGAGCACGAAGTCCTGCGAGTCGACGGGGCTGTCGAAGAAGAAGTCGTGCGTGTACCCCTCCGTGCCCGCGCACTTGCTCTTGTCAGTCGTGTTGGGAATCCTCTTGAGCACCTCGTAGGTGCCCGCCGTGCACTGCACCTTCTGCATCTGCGGCTTTTCGTTGCTGGGGCCGACGTTCTTGATGCACTCGCCGACCTTGACGGTCGCCGCGTCGCCGGCCTGGACGCCGCCCTTGCTCGGGCCGGTCGAGGGCGCCGCGCTGCCGCCCGCCGACGGGGCGTCGCCGCCCGCGGAGCTCGACGAGCCCGGGTTCGTCGAAGACCCGGCCGTCGGGGTGTCCTTCTTGTCGCCCTTGAGCACGTAGTAGTAGACGCCCACGCCGCCGCCACCGCACAGCAGCAGCACGACGATCGCGGCCAGCGCGATCATGCCGCCGGAGCGCTTCTTCTTCGGCGGCTCGGCCGGCGGCGGCGGGCCCCACGGCGGCTCGTCGTTGTAGCCCGGGGGCTCGTTACCGTACGGCTGGTAACCGCCCGGCTGCTGGTAGGTGCGGTCGTCGCCGTAGCCGCGCCGGTCGTCGTACCCGCCCGGGCCCCCATAGCCGCCCTGGTCGCCGTAACCGCCCTGCCCGTAACCACCCTGGTTGCCGTAACCGCCCTGGCCACCCTGCCCGTAGCCGCCCTGGCCGTAGCCCTGGTCCGACTGGCCCCACGACGGCTGGCCGTGTTCCGGCTGCCCATAGGGGTCCTGCTGACCGCCCTGCTGCCATGGGTCCTGAGGTTGACCCCGGTACGGTCCGCCCGGCGGTCCGTAACCCGACATGATGTCCTCCTGGTCCTCGGCCGTGGTCGGCGTGGTGAGCCTATCGGCGCGAATGCAGCTACGGTAGCGCCACCCCCCAATACCGTGACCTCACGAATCCGCGCCAAAAAGCGGTTCAGATCAGGCGCAACTGTCGATCTTTGGGCTTCCGCGGGGCCGCCGGGCCGCGCCGCTCGAGCAGGCCCGGATCGATCGCGGAGAGGAACGGCGACGGCGCCATCTCCCGCTCGGAGCCGTGCCGGAACCGGATGCGGCTGTGCGAGACGAAGAGCCGGTCCTGCGCCCGGGTGAGGCCGACGAAGAACAGCCGGCGCTCCTCGGCGACGTCGTCCTGCGACTGGCGCGCGCCCGCGAACGGCCGCAGCGGCAGCAGCCCGTCCTCACAGCCGACCAGGAACACGACCGGGAACTCCAGGCCCTTCGAGGCGTGCAGGGTGAGCAGGTTCACCCGGTCCGCCCGCGGGTCCCAGCCGTCGACCTCCGCGCCGGTGGCCAGCGCGCCGAGGAACTCGTCGAGGTCGCTGCCGGCGCGCAGGGCGGGCGGCGTCATCAGGTCGACCGCGTTCCACACGTCGGCCTCGGAGAGCCCGATGAGGTCGCTGTCGAGCTGGCCGCAGCGGCCGGCGACGACCTGACCGGCCAGGCGCACCCGGGCCGCGATCGAGCCGCCGAGGCCGTCGGCGAAGCGCAGCTCCCGGGCGATCGCGGCGACGCCGGGGCGGTCGAGCAGGCGGTCGTGGGAGCGCTTCTGCACCGGCACGCCGGCCCGGGACAGCGCGTCGACGACCGGCGCGGCCTGGGCGTCGGTGCGGTAGAGCACGGCGATGTCCGAGAACGACATCGCCCCGACCGTGGCGCGGGAGTCGACGCGCCCGTCGTGCGAGCGATGGGACAGGCCGCCGACCAGCTCGTCCACGGTACGCACAACGAAGTCTGCCTCGTCGGCGACCGACGCGGCGGGGTACAGCCCGACCATCGGCGCCTCGAGGTCGAGCCGCGCCGGGTCGAGCCGGCGCCCCGGCACCAGCGTCGTCGGGGCGATCGCCTGCACCGCGGCGGCCAGGATCGGCGCCGACGAGCGGTAGTTGCGGGTCAGGCGCACCACCCGCGCGTCGACCTCGGGCGTGGAGAAGTCGCCGGCGAAGCGCAGGAAGAAGGAGACCTCGGCGCCGCGGAAGGAGTAGATCGCCTGGTCGGGGTCGCCGATCGCACACAGGTTGCCGCCGGGCGGGCACAGCAGCCGCAGCAGCTCGTACTGCACCGGGTCGACGTCCTGGTACTCGTCCACGAAGATCCACTGCCAGCACGCCCGGTAGCGGTCGACCAGCGCGGGCGTCTCGGCCAGCAGCTGGACCGTCAGCGTGAGCAGCTCGTCGAGCGACACCAGGTCGCGCGCCCGCAGCGCCTTGGCCAGCGACTCCCGCGTCGCCGGCTCCATCGCGGCGAGCGCCTTGCGGGCCTCGCGCTCCGGCAGCGGCTCCAGCGCGGCCAGCAGGTCCGCCTCCTCGGCGATGCGGAACTGCGGGGTCAGCCCGACGGCGGCCGCGTTCTCGCGCAGGATCGACAGGCCCAGCGCGTGGAACGTGGATACCGTCACCGCCTCGGTCACCGGCCCGAGCAGCACCTCCAGCCGCTCGCGCAGCTCCTCGGCGGCGCGCCGGGTGAACGTGATCGCCAGGCACTCCTCAGGAAACACGCCGAGCTCGGCGCACAGGTATGCGATGCGGTGCGTGAGTGTCCGGGTCTTGCCGGTGCCCGGCCCGGCCACGATGAGCAGCGGGCCGCCGGGCGCGGAGGCCGCCACCCGCTGCAGCGCATCGAGCCGGTCGAGCAGGCCGGTGCCGACCTCCTCCATGCCGGCCAGCATGGGCTCGAGGGGCTCGTGCGGCGAGGGCGGGGGCGCGATCGGCGGTGGGGGCGGCGCGGCCTCCGCGGGTTGGGGCCGGCGCCGCTTCGCCTGGGGTTTCGGGGCCGCTTCCGCTTTGCGCTGCTTGGGCAGCTCCGGCATCGGTACCTCGAACAGCACGTCCTCCTGCACGCTCCCGCGCAGCTCGGCGGGCTCGAAGAGCCGGATCACGCCGTACTCGCCGTCGTAGCCGGGCGTGCGGTGCACCTGGCCGCGCCGCAGCCGGGCGATGCCCTCGCCGAGCAGCTCGCCGCCGGCTCGGGCGATGTCCTCGACCGGCACGTCGCGCAGGATGGCGAGCTCGGGGCCCAGTTCGGCGACGAGTGCGGCGAGCTTCTCGTCGACCGTTTTCGACTTCGGCCCCACGCCGTTGATCTCGCCCAGGATCTCGTGCAGCTGGATGAGGTGCGTGACCCCGGGCGCACCCGCCGGCACGTAGCCCTCCGGCCGGTCGGCGAGCTCCTCGACCCGGTGCAGCACGCCGACGGTCAGCGGCTTGGCGCACTCCGGGCAGCGCCCCTGCGCCTCGCGGGTGCGCGCCGGCGGCCAGTTGACGTCGCACGCCCGGTGCCCGTCGGCGTGGTACTTGCCCTCCTCGGGAAAGAACTCCAGCGTGCCGACCAGCCCGTCGCCCGTGCGGAGCATGTCGCGCACGCCCGTGTAGGACAGCTCGCCCCGCAGTACCGTGGCCTCGCGAGCCAGCGCGGGAGCGGAGTGCGCGTCGGAGTTCGACACCAGGCGGTACCGGTCCAGTGACGACACCCGCCAGTTCATCTCCGGGTCGGAGGACAGGCCGGTCTCGACGGCGAAGATGTGCTCGGCCAGGTCGGCGTAGCAGTCGGCGATCGCGTCGAAGCCCGACTTCGAGCCGAGCGCGGAGAACCAGGGCGTCCAGATGTGGGCCGGGACCAGAAAGCCGTCCGGGCTCGCCTCGAGCGTGATCTCCAGCAGGTCGCGCGAGTCCAGCCCGAGGATCGGCCGGCCGTCGGAGCCCAGGTTGCCGATGCGGCCCAGCGCCGCGTTGAACCGGCCGACCGCCTCGAAGTCCGGCTGGTAGATCAGGTGGTGGACCTTGCGGGTGCGGTCGCCGCGCTTGTAGATCGTGGAGATCTCGACCGACAGCATGAATCGCACGGCCCGATCGGCCACGCCCGTGACGCGGCCGAGCCGCGGCGGCAGCCGGCGCAGGACGTCGGCCTCGCGGTCGGGGTGCAGGCGGAACAGGCCCGGCTCGGCCGGCACCAGCGCCTCGCGCAGGTGGTCGTGCCAGGCCGGGTGCGTGAAGTCGCCGGTGCCCAGCAGGGCGATGCCCTTGCGCCGCGCCCACCAGGTGAGCGTCTCGATGCTGAGGTCGCGACTGCACGCCCGGGAGTACCGCGAGTGGATGTGCAGGTCGGCCACAAACGAGGGATCTTCACCGAACGAATCGGGGGCGTTCGAGGGCACGCTGCATCCTGCCACAGCCGCCACGGGCGGCGCCGGTTACGCGCCGTGCAGTTCGATGACCGAGATGTCCGGCGGTGCCCCGAAGCGCACCGGCGGCCCCCAGAACCCGGCGCCCCGCGTGACGTACACCTGCGTGCCGTCGACGTTGCCCAGCCCCGCGACGATCGGCTGCTGCAGCCCGACGAGCAGGTTGAACGGCACCATCTGCCCGCCGTGGGTGTGCCCCGACAACTGCAGGTCGACGCCGTGCCGGGCGGCCTCGTGCGCCTGGACCGGCTGGTGGGCGAGCAGCACCACGGGCCGGGCGGCGTCGCGCCCGTCGAGCGCCTTGCCGAAGTCGGGTGCGTCGCCGACGCCCGCCCCGCTCAGGTCGTTGATCCCGGCGAGGTCGAGCCCTTGCACGTCGACGCGCTCATTGCGCAGCACGCGGACGCCCAGCGAGTTCACCTCGTCGATCCACTCCTGGTAGCCGGAGAAGTACTCGTGGTTGCCGGTCACGAAGAAGCTGCCGTGCCGGGCGCGCAGATCCTGCAGCGGCTCGGCCGCCGCCCCGAGCTCCGCGACGCTGCCGTCGACAAGATCCCCGACGACCGCCACGAGGTCTGCGTCCACGGCATTGATCATGCGCACGATCCGCTCGGTGTGCCCACGCCCGAGCAGCGGCCCGAGGTGAATGTCGGACACCAGCGCGATCCGGAAGCCGTCCATGCTCGCAGGAAGCTTGGCGAGCCGGATCGGCACCCGCTTGAGGTTAGGCGCGCCCATCGCCTGGAAGACCCCGATGCCGACCGCGCTCGCGGAGAGTGCCCCCGCGGTGACGGCGAGCGAACGCCCGAGCAGCAGCCGCCGCCCGGCATTGAACCGCGCGTCGACCGGCGCCACGGGCTCGACGGTCGCGACGGCCGCCTCGCCGGGAGTTTCGGATTTGTCCGCCACTTCGCGCCTGGCAAATCCGACATTTCGGTTATCGGAGGAATCTCCCCACCCGGCACTCGGGGCGGCGCCGGACCCAACGGCGGACGCGGTCGCCAGGGCGGCGGAGTGGGAGCGGCGCTGCCACAGGATCACGGCCAGGCGCGGGATCTCCAACATCGCCAGCGTCACGAGCAGGTAGAACATCAGCGCGAGCCACAGGAAACCGGGCCACGCGACCAGCGCCTGCCGCGAGTGCGGCAGCGCCCGCGAGAGTGCCAGCGTCGCCGGGATCACCAGGGCCAGCAGCACGGCGAGCGCGGTGCCGACGCGGCGGGCCCGCCGGGTGCGGGTGGTGTCCTTGACGAGGCGCTTCCAGAGGTACCAGTGAATGGCGCAGGTGATGACGAGCACCACCGCCAGCAGGACGACGATCACCCGGTCAGCCGCCTGCGAACGGGGGCAGCACGTCGACCGTCGCCGTGGCCGGCAGGGGAGCCTCGCGGTCGCGCCACGAGGTGCCGTCGACCAGGAACGAGCACGCGGTCAGGACGGAGGCGAGGCGCGGGCGGTCCGCGGTGATCGCCGCGACCAGCTCGGCCAGCGTCGCCGCCTCGGCCTTTTCCTCGGTCCGGCCGGCGGCCGCGCGGGCCCCCGCGAAGTAACGTACGAGCAGCACGTGGGTCAGTCTCCGATCGCGAGCGCGGAGGCCGCGCGAAGTGGGCGTGCGGGGAGCACGGTGGTCAGCCTCCGATCGCCGACATTGGGCGGGCCGGCTGCAGGAACCTCGGGTCGTCGATGCCGTGCCCGGCCGGTTTGGCCCACATCGCCTTGCGCCAGAGGTCGGCGAGTTCCTCGTCGCTCGCCCCGCCGCGCAGCGCGGTGCGCAGGTCGGTCTCGTCCTGGCCGAACAGGCACGAGCGCACGGCGCCGTCGGCGGTGAGCCGGGTGCGGTCGCACGCGCCGCAGAACGGGCTCGACACGCTCGCGATCACCCCGACCCTGGCCGGGCGCCCGCCGATGCCGGCGTGGCCGTCGACGAGCCACGTCTCGGCCGGGGCGCCGCCGCGCGCGTCGGGGTCGGGCCGCAGGGTGAACGCCCCGCGCAGCTGCGCGAGGATCTCGGCGCTCGTGACCATCTCCTCGCGGCGCCAGACGTGCCCGGCGTCGAGCGGCATCTGCTCGATGAAGCGCAGCTCGTAGCCGCGATCGAGGGCGAACCGCAGCAGCGGCACGGCCTCGTCGTCGTTGACGCCACGCAGGAGTACGGCATTCATCTTCACCGGCACGAGGCCGGCCTCGGCCGCGGCGGCCAGCCCGGCGACCACGTCACCGTGCCGGTCGCGGTGGGTGAGCTCCTTGAACCGGGCCGCATCGGTGGTGTCCAGAGACACGTTCACCCGGTCCAACCCTGCCTCGGCCAGCGTCGCGGCGAGCCGGCTCAGCCCGATGCCGTTGGTGGTCAGCATCATGCGCGGCCGGCCGGGCAGCGCGGCGACGGCGCGGACGATCTCGGTCAGCCCGCGGCGCAGCAGCGGCTCGCCGCCGGTGAACCGCACGTCGGTGACGCCGAGGCGGTGCACGGCGACGTCGATCAGGCGCACGACCTCGGCGTCGGTGAGCAGGGTCGGGCTGGGCAGCCAGTCCAGGCCCTCGGCGGGCATGCAATACGTGCACCGCAGGTTGCACCGGTCGGTCAGGGAGACCCGCAGGTCGGTCGCCACGCGGCCGTGCCGGTCGGCCAGGCCTGCCCCCGGCGGCTCGAGCGGAACCTGGTGGGTCATGGTTCGAACGGTACCCGAACGCGTGCCCCGGTTCAGAGTGCGCGCAGCAGCGATCGGACCGAATCGCCGTACGCCGCGCCGAAGAGGGCGGTGTGGACCAGCATGAGATAGAGCCGATGCAGCGGTACCCGCTCCTGCCAGCCGTCCGCGAGCGGCCATGACTCCCGGTAGGCGGCCAGCAACCGGTCGTGGTGCGGCACGCCGCCCCACAGGCCGAGCAGCGCCAGGTCGGTCTCGCGGTGCCCGCCGTGCGCGGCCGGGTCGACCAGCCAGCCCCGGCCGCGGCGGTCCCACAGCACGTTGCCGGGCCACAGGTCGCCGTGGATGCGCGAGGGCGGCTCGTCCCCGCCGTACGAGGAGATTTCCGACATCACCCGCTCGACGCCGGCGATGTCGTCGCGGGTCAGCGCCCCGGTCTGGGCGTTGATCGACGCCTCCAGGAACGGCCGCAGCCGGAACTGCGCGAACCACGGGCCCCACGACAGCGGCGAGGGCTCGTTGGGCATCCACAGCGTGCCGATGTACCCGGGCCAGGGCGCCCCGAACGCCTCCGCGCCCGAGCGATGCAGCCCGGCGAGCCCGCGCCCCAGCTCCTCGGCGCCCGCCGGGGTCGCCTCGCCGTGGTCGATCCACTCCAGGGCGAGCATGGACGGCAGCTCGGCGATGATCTCCGGTACCGGGGCCGCGTTCGCCGCCCGCAGCCAGCGCAGCCCGGCGGCCTCGGCGGCGAAGAAGCCCTCCGGCGGGTCGGCGAGGGACTTGGCGAAGACCGAGCTGCCGTCGTCGAGGGTGAGCCGCTGGGCGGTGCAGATCGAGCCGCCCGGCACCGGCGTCTCGCGGATTCGCTGGTGCTGGATGAACACGGGCAGCTGGGCCGGGTGCTCCCGGAGGTACCGCAGGTCCATCAGCCGGCCTCTTCCAGGTGGTGGGTGGCCGCGAGGGCGGGCGGCGCGAGCGCCCCGCCGACCAGGCTCAACAGGCTCAGCACCCGATCGGTCGTGCCCATGTGCCCGGCGTGCAGCGCGTGGTAACCGAAGTGCAGGGTCCCGAACACCGCCGTCGCGAGCCCGGCGAGCCAGCTGACCGCCGGTCGGTCCACGATCGCCGCGCCGAGGAACAGCACGGCGAGCGTCAGCATAGTGGCGCCCAGATCGACGATCAGATGCTGGTTGTACGGCGGGTATGCCGCCGTCCAGTGCAGGCCGAACCCGGGGAACGTGGCGAAGAAGTGCGACGGCGCAGCGACGGCCCACCCGCCCCACACGAGGTTGACCAGCCCGAGGGCGCCGAAGCCCAGCCGGCGGATCGAGCGGACGAGCAGCGGTCTCCTAGACGGCGGCAGCGAGGGCTTCACGCGCGTCATCGTACGAGCGCAGCACCTCCTGCACCGGCGCGACGATGTGCGTGCCCGCGACGGCGGCGATCGACTCGCGCAGCCGGCGCTCCGCCCGGGCCCGCGCGCGGCGCGCGGCGATGCCGACGAAGGGCCGCACCACGATCGCGAGCAGCAGGCCGAACAGCAGGCCGCCGCCGAGGAGCACGGTCGCCAGCGGTATCCCGGCGCCGACCTTCGGCCCGTCGACGCTGGGCAGGCCGAGCAGCGCGAACACCGCCCGCACCCCCAGCCAGACCAGCCCGGCCAGCGCGGTCGCCGCACCCAGCCACTGCAGCGCGCCGACCAGCCGCCACCACACCGGCCTCCGGTTGAGCCCCAGGTCGGCGGAGGCGACGGCGACGTCGAGCGCGTCGGGCACGTCGTCGACCCGCGAGCGCGACGCGGCGGCGATCGCGGCCGGCCACGGCTCCGGCAGCCCCTCGGAGGCAGCCGCGGCGACCTCGCGCGAGGCGAGCGAGACCGCGGCCTTCTGCGCCGCCGTGGACTCCGGCAGCGAGGTGGCGTCGGGCCGCTCGACCGGGCCCGTATCGAGATGCAGGCGGCGCAGCGGGTCGGGGCGCACCCGGCGCGCCCAGCGCAGCACCGGCCAGCCCAGCGTGCCGGCCGCGCGGTGCCGGTAGGTGCGCTCGGTCGCCGCCGCCACGATCGGGGCGCCCGCGGCGTCGCCGAGCGCGACGGCGAGGCGGTCGACCGTGGCCCGCGGTACACCGGCGGAGGGCCTGGATCCGGAGGCCACGAGTGGCTGCAGACCGGCCACCGCGTCGGTGACGTCGCCGTTGAGGCGCAGCAGGGCGGCCTGCCGCGTCGCGACCGCGCGCTCCAGCGCGGTGCGCAGCGTGGCCAGGCCCGGCTGGCCCTTCGCCGACGTCGCGAACGCCGGCACGCCGGTCAGGCCGTCGGCGTCGAGCAGCCGACGCAGGTCGGCGACGATCCGCTCGGCATCGGCGCGGACCAGCCGGTCGGCCTGGTTGAGCACGACCACGGTCACGTCGCGGTGCCGCTGGAATTGTTCGAGGTACTGCCGGTGCACCACGCGGTCGGCGTACTTCTGCGGGTCGAGCACCCACACCACCAGGTCGACCAGGCGCAGCAGCCGGTCGACCTCGAGCCGGTGCCGCGACTCGACCGAGTCGAAGTCGGGCAGGTCGAGCAGCACCAGCCCGCGCAGCGCGGCCTCGTCGTCGCCGTCGAGGGCGCTCTCCCGGGTGAACCGGCGGTTGGGCGGCACGCCGAGCCAGTCCAGCAGCGGCGTAGCGCCCGCCTGGCCCCAGACGCAGGCGTGCGCGACGCCGGTGGTCGGCCGGCGCACGCCGACGCGGGAGAGCTGGAAGCCGGAGATCGCGTTGAACAGGCTGGACTTGCCGCTGCCGGTGGCGCCGGCCAGCGCGACCACGGTGTGGGCGCCGGACAGCGCGAGCCGCTCGCCGGCCCGGTCGATCACGGTGCGGGCGGTGACGAGCCGCTCCTCGGGCACGTGCCCGTCGGTCGCCGCGACGAACCGGCGCACCGCCTCCACCCGCGTGACCAGCTGATCGGTGTCGACGGGACGCGTCTGCCGCGGGACCACCTGCTTGATCCTCTCCACCAGGCTCACTACGCAATCAACCTCACGTGTCGAACTCGGGGCGTGCCTTGTGGATGGCCACGCTCAGGGCGCGCAGCCGGGCGGACAGTTCCTCGTCGACGCCCGAGCCGGCCAGCGCGCTGCGGAACCGGTCCGCCTCCTCCTCGAACAGGGCGACCACCCGTTCGGCCAGGCCGCGCCGGGCGCGCTCGGCCAGCGACCGTACGGCCTGGTCGCCGAAGATCGCCTCGAGGACCTTCTGGGCCGCGATCGTCGTGCCGCCGGCGAGCGCGATCTCCGCGCCCGTCGGGATGAACGCCGTGGCGGCGAAGACGCTGACCATGACCAGCAGGCCGGTCGCATTGACCGCGTAGGCGCTGGCCTTGGCGACCACCCGCCTGTCGCCGGCCTCCGTGCGCACCAGGTCCAGCACCGAGCGCTGCCAGTCGCGGATCAGCCGGTCGATGCGCTCGTCGAGGTCCTCGGACGGGTGCACCAGGTTGGGTGCGGCGTCCAGCAGCGCCGCCCCGGCCGGGTGTGCCCGCCAAGCGGTCCCAGCTCGCTCCGCGGCGTCGGTCGCGGCGCCCTTGAGCAGCACCGCGAGCCCCGAGCCGAGGGCCTCCTGGAACTGCTCGCCCGGCGCGGGCCGCCCGGTGATGGCGGCGACCGCGCGGTCGCGCAGCTTGCCGACCCGGGCCTGCAGGGCGCGCATGATGTCGCCGGTACCGACGAGCTCCTGCCAGCGGGCCAGCACCTCGCCGCGCAGCAGCGCGCCGTCGTGGATGCCCCTGTCCACCGACTCGGTCGCCGCGCGGTACGCCACGTGCACCGCCTCGCCCAGCGCCGTCGCCGCTGTGACCTGGTCCTCGGCGGCGGCCGCGAGGATGACCACGTCCACGGTGAGCGCGTCGATCGCCCCGCCGACCGTCTGCCGTACGACCGCGGCCCGCGCCTCGGCGTCGCGGGCGAGCCGGCCGAGCCAGCCGCTCAGCGGCGCGATCTGCGCCTCGCCGAGCAGGCCCTGACTGTCCAGGCGGGTCTCCGGAAGCACGAAGAGGGGCACCCCGCCGAGGTCGTGGTCGCGCAGCATCTGGGTGAGGTGCGGGCCGATCTCGTCGGCGGCGCCGCCGCCGGGCACCCGGTCGAGCACGAGCGCGACGGCGGTGCCCCGGTTGCGCGCGGTGCGCAGCAGGCCCCAGGGGACGGCGTCCGCGTACCGGGCGGCGGTCGTGACGAAGAGCCACAGGTCGGCGGCGGCGAGCAGCTGGCCGGCCAACTGCCGGTTGGCGTCGACGACCGAGTCGATGTCGGGCGCGTCGAGCAGGGCCAGCCCGGGCGAGAGCGCCGGGGCCGACACGACCTGCAGCGAGCGCGGGTCGCCGCTCGGCCCGCTCGTGCGGGTGAGCGAGGGCAGCAGGTTGGCCCGGGAGAACCAGGACATGTCGTTGGGGTGGCAGACCAGCACCGGGGCCCGGGTGGTCGGCCGCAGCACCCCGGCCGGGCTGACCGGCGTGCGGATCAGGCTGTTGACCAGGGTGGACTTGCCCGCGCCGGTGGAGCCGCCGACCACCACCAGCAGCGGCGCGTCGAGGCGCTCCAGCCGGGGCAGCAGGTAGTCGTCGAGCTGGTTGACCATCGCCGCGGCGACGGTCCCGGCACGCTCGGCGCTGGGCAGCGGCAGGGTGAACCTCGTCGCCCGCACCGTGTCGCGCAGATCCACAAGGGCGGCAATCAGCGGCTGGTCCGGCCGGCTCGGGCGCGGCGTGTGACCGGAGGACGGGCCATCCGACGAAGGGGCAGCGGCCGTCGCCCGGGCGGACACCGACTCGCCCTGCGTGGTCACGGATAAAGCGTGCACGATGCGGCTCGTCAACGCCATGCGATGTGCGTGAGCATCGATGCGACCCTGCGCTATCACACCCGGGAATCACCCGGACCGGTTTAGGGTTGCGTCTAGCAGACTCAAGGTTCCACTTGACGATCGAGCGTCTCGTGGCACTATTGAGTGACTGTCACTCAACTTCGCAGCCGGCGATCAACGCCGACTGCCGCATGGAGGTCAAGCAGCTATGGCACGTGCGGTCGGCATCGACCTCGGAACCACCAACTCGGTGGTCAGTGTCCTGGAAGGCGGCGAGCCCAGCGTCATCGCCAACGCCGAAGGTGCGCGCACGACGCCGTCGATCGTCGCGTTCGCCCGCAACGGCGAGGTCCTCGTGGGTGAGGTCGCCAAGCGGCAGGCCGTCACCAACCCGGACCGGACCATTCGCTCCGTCAAGCGTGAGATGGGCACCAACTGGGCCATCGACATCGACGGCAAGAAGTACACCCCGCAGGAGATCTCCGCGCGGGTGCTCATGAAGCTCAAGCGCGACGCCGAGGCCTACCTCGGCGAGCAGATCACCGACGCGGTCATCACCGTGCCGGCATACTTCAACGACGCGCAGCGCACCGCCACGAAGGAGGCCGGCGAGATCGCCGGGTTCAACGTGCTGCGCATCGTCAACGAGCCCACCGCGGCCGCCCTGGCGTACGGGCTGGACAAGGGCTCCAAGGAGCAGACCGTCCTGGTCTTCGACCTCGGTGGCGGCACGTTCGACGTCTCCGTCCTGGAGCTCGCCGAGGGTGTCGTGGAGGTCAAGTCGACCTCCGGCGACAACCACCTCGGTGGCGACGACTGGGACGAGCGCGTCATCGACCACCTGGTCAAGACCTTCCGCGGCCAGCACGGCATCGACCTGTCCGCCGACAAGATGGCGATGCAGCGGCTGCGCGAGGCGGCCGAGAAGGCCAAGATCGAGCTGTCCGCGGCGACCACGACCTCGATCAACCTGCCGTACATCACCGCCGGCCCCGACGGCCCGCTGCACCTGGACACCCAGCTGTCGCGCTCGGAGTTCCAGCGGATGACGCAGGACCTGCTGGACCGCACCAAGGTGCCGTTCGAGCAGGCGGTCAAGGACGCCGGCATCAACGTGGCCAAGCTCGACCACGTCATCCTCGTCGGCGGCTCGACCCGTATGCCGGCCGTGACCGACCTGGTCAAGCAGCTCACCGGCAAGGAGCCCAACAAGGGCGTCAACCCGGACGAGGTCGTCGCCGTCGGCGCCGCACTGCAGGCCGGCGTCCTCAAGGGCGAGGTCAAGGACGTCCTGCTGCTCGATGTCACCCCGCTGTCGCTGGGCATCGAGACCAAGGGCGGCATCATGCACAAGCTGGTCGAGCGCAACACGACCATCCCGACCAAGCGCTCCGAGGTCTACACGACCGCGGACGACAACCAGCCCTCCGTGCTCATCCAGGTCTTCCAGGGCGAGCGGGAGATGGCGGCGTACAACAAGCGCCTTGGCACCTTCGAGCTGACCGGCATCCCGCCGGCGCCGCGCGGCGTCCCGCAGATCGAGGTCACCTTCGACATCGACGCCAACGGCATCGTGCACGTGTCCGCCAAGGACCTGGGCACCGGCAAGGAGCAGTCGATGACGATCACCGGCGGCTCGGCGCTGCCGAAGGACGACATCGAGCGGATGATGCGCGACGCGCAGGACCACGCCGATGAGGACAAGCGGCGCCGCGAGGACGCGGAGACCCGCAACCTCGCCGAGGCCCTGCAGTGGCAGACCGAGAAGTTCCTGGCCGAGAGCGGCGACAAGATCCCGGCCGACGCCAAGGAGCAGATGAACGAGGCGCTGGGCGACCTGCGCAGCGCGCTCGGCGGCAACGACACCGAGCGGATCAAGGCCGCGCACGAGAAGCTCGCCCAGGTCTCCCAGCAGGCCGGCAGCGCGCTCTACGAGCAGCAGCGGCAGCAGGCCGGCGGCGACGCCGGCGGTGCCACGGGCGGCGCGAGCGGCGCGGGCGCCGGCGCGCAGGCCGGCAACGGGCCGGACGACGTGGTCGACGCCGAGATCATCGACGAGGACAACAAGAAGTGACGGATGCTCAGGAGCCGGCCGCGCCGGAGGCGCCCGAGGCTGAGGCCATCGAGGCCATCGACGCGGTCGACGCGGTCGACGAGACCGTCGTGAAGGCCGAGGCCGCTGACGAGCCGGAAGAGGAGAAGCCGGTCGAGGGCGAGATCGTGGACGAGGAGTTCACGGTCCATGCCACCGATTCGGCCCACGCGGAGGAGGCACCCAACCAAGCGGCGGCGCAGGGCACGACCGACGACGCGCACCAGCACGGGCTGGGCGCGGAGCTGGCGGCCCTGCGCACCGAGCTCGACGAGCGCACGCGGGACCTGCAGCGGGTCACCGCGGAATACGCCAACTACCGCAAGCGGGTCGACCGCGACCGGGCGTTGGTGGTCGAGCAGGCCAGCGCCAACGTGCTGGGCGCGCTGCTGCCCGTCCTCGACGACCTTGACCGGGCGCGCGATCACGGCGACCTGGTCGGGCCGTTCGGGGCGGTGGCGGATTCGCTCATCGCCGAGCTGACCAAGTTCGGGCTGACCGTTTTCGGGGCCAAGGGCGACCCGTTCGACCCGACCCGCCACGAGGCGGTGGCCCACCTGACCTCGGCCGAGGTGTCCGAGCCGACCTGCATCGACGTGATGCGGCGCGGCTACCTCCTCGGCGAGCGGCTGCTGCGACCGGCCCTGGTCGCGGTCGCCGACCCGGAGTAGACGAACGCCTGGAGGAGGTGGCGCAATGAGTTCGAAGGACTGGTTGGAAAAGGATTTCTACGCGGTTCTGGGCGTCACCAAATCCGCTCCCACCGACGAGATCAAGAAGGCGTACCGCAAGCTCGCGCGCGAGCTGCACCCCGACCGCAACCCCAACAACGCGGCGGCCGAGGAGCAGTTCAAGGCGGTGTCGGAGGCGTATGACGTGCTCTCCGACCCGGCGCGGCGCAAAGAGTACGACGAGATGCGGTCGCTGTTCGGCGCGGGCCAGTTCCGCCGCAACGCCCGGGCCGGCGGCCCGGCGGGGGCGGGTGGTCCCGGGTTCGACTTCAACGACCTGTTCGGCAACGCCGGGGCGGGCGCGGGCGGCCCGTCCCCCGGCGCCGACCGCCGCTTCGGCGGTGCCGGCTTCTCGGACCTGTTCAGCTCGATCTTCTCGGGTGGTGGAGGCGGGCCGGCGACCGGACGCCGAAGCCGCGGGCGTGACGTCGAGACCGAGGTTGTGCTCAACTTCGTCGACGCGGTGCAGGGTGCGACGCTGCCGATCACCCTGCGCACGCCAGGCACCTGCGAGACCTGCCACGGCAACGGCGCGGCACCGGGCACGTCCCCGCGGTCCTGCCCCAAGTGCCGCGGCCTCGGCGTGGTGAGCAGCAACCAGGGCTCGTTCAGCTTCACCGAGCCGTGCCGCGAGTGCCAGGGCGTGGGCACCATCGTCGATGAGAAGTGCCCGGAGTGCCACGGCACCGGCGGGGTCACCAAGACCCGCACGATCAACGTGCGGATCCCCGCCGGCGTCTCCGACGGCCAGCGCATCCGGCTGGCCGGCCGGGGCGAGCCGGGCACCCGGGGCGGATCGCCCGGCGACCTGTTCGTGCTCATCAAGGTCCGTCCCGATCCGGTCTTCGGCCGCAGCGGCGACGACCTGACGCTGACGGTGCCGGTGACGTTCGCGGAGGCGGCCCTCGGTGCCGACCTGCGCGTGCCGACGCTCGACGCGACCGTGCTGCTGCGCGTGCCCCCGGGCACGCCGAGCGGCCGGACGCTGCGGGTGCGCGGCAAGGGCGTCGCCCGGCGCGACGGCAACGTCGGTGACCTGCTGGTCACCATCGACGTTCACGTGCCGGCCGAGCTGTCCGAGGCGGCCCGGAAGGCCCTGTCCGACTATGCGGCCGCGGCGCCGCCGGCTCCACGGGAGCGGCTCGAGGCGATCGCACGGGAGCGCAGCAGCTATGAGCGATGACGACGGCATGAACCAGCACGAGATCTTTCTCAGCTTCGAGGCGGTCTCCGACGCCAAGGTGCTGATCATCTCGATCGCGGCCCGGCAGGCCGGGATGCACCCGCAGACCCTGCGGCAGTACGACCGCATGGGCCTGGTGCAGCCCGGCCGCACCTCCGGCGGCGGCCGCCGCTACAGCGAGCGCGACGTGGCGCTGCTGCGCGAGGTGCAACGGCTGAGCCAGGAGGAGGGCGTCAACCTCGCCGGCATCAAGCGCATCATCGAGCTCGAAGGCCTGGTCGGCGACCTGCGGCAGCGGGTGGCCGAGCTGGAGGCCGAGCTCATCCGGACCCGCACCCGGCTGGCCCAGATCGAGGCCGCGGGCTTCCCGCGCCGCGACCTGGTCCCGACGAACCAGCAGCAGACGGCCCTGGTGGTGTGGCGCCCGTCGAAGAACGTTTGACCCGGGCGCCGCGAGGGCATCACAGCGTCAGGGAATGGTGCGGTCGTTCCGTAGGCTGCCCGGAACATACGCGCAGGGGCGTCGCCGGCTGAGGCGGCGCCCCTCCGCGTTCAGCTCAGTCGTCTCGGTTGCCTTACCAGGCCGCCCTCGCACCAGTCGTGGTACTCGAACAGCTCGGGGCGGGCCAGGAGCATTCGCGCGTTGTGGGCCCACGTCGTGAGCAGCTCGTCGCCGTTCTCCTCGGCCTGCTCCACGAACTTCTTCAGCCGGCGCTTCGGGTGGGCCCGGAAGTGCGTGCGAATGCCGTCCGCCGCGTAGATGTACAGGCAATGCAGCGCGAACCGGCGCGCCGGGCAGGCCGGGTCCATCGCGAGGTCGAACAGGGTGCCGATCAGCCGGTCGCCGGCGATCAGCAGGTCCCAGTCCGGGGGCATCGTCTGCAGCAGCGAGGCGTCGGGGTGATAGGCCCACGCGCGCAGCTCAGCTGGGGTAGGGTCGACCGGGTTCTGGAAGCCCCGGAATCCCGCCTGTGTCACGCTCACCATCTGCTCCCGTGGCCAGCGGGTGGTCACCAGCGATGCCGTCACATCGCCAGGCTCCTGGTTTCGGCGACAACTTAGCCCGTCACCAGGTTGCATGGGAAGAGGTGATGATGCTGCTTACTTTCGGTAAGCCGCAATAAGTCCCCATTTTTCCACCCGAAACGGGCGGCGAAACGCAGTATGTCAATGACTCACGATGGGGTCTACAGTGTCGTCGTGAGCACGGACCGTCCGGACATGCGTATCTCCGACGCCGAGCGGGAGCTTGTGGTCGCCCAGCTCAACGCCGCTGTCGCGGAGGGCCGGCTGACGCTCTCGGAGTTTGAGGAGCGCGTGGACGGCGTGCTGCGGTCGCGCACGTTCGGCGAGATCGAGCCATATGTCGGCGACCTGCCGCAGAAGGGGCCCATCGCCGCCCCGGAGGAGCGGGAGATCCGCAACCGCTTGTCCAGCCTCAAGCGCCAGGGGCGCTGGACGGTGCCGCGCCGGCTGCTGATCAGCACCGAGGCCGGCTCGGTCAAGCTCGACTTCACCGAGGCGGTGTTCACCAGCCAGGTGGTCGAGGTCCAGATCGAGTCGCGGACCAGCTCGATCGACCTGGTCCTGCCGCGCGGGGCCACCGCCGACATCGACAGCATCGCCCCGCATGCGAGCTCGCTGAAGCAGAAGGTCCCGGCGGTGTACGACCAGCCGGGTCAGGGCGTCGTCTTCAAGATCAACGGCGAGGTGCGCAGCAGCAGCGTGCGCGTGCGCTACCAGCGCAGATTCTGGCGCTGGCGTTGGTAGGAGCGAAGCGCCGGGGCCTTGTCGTCGCGCTGGCCGCAGTGCTGCTCGCGACGCTGAGCGCCGGCTCGTGCGCGCCGAACGGCACCGCCGAGCCGCAGCAGACCCCCGGCGACGACGTCTCCTACGAGGACGTGCCGGCGACCCCCGGCGGCTCCGAAGACCCGCACAACCGGCAGAACGTGGTGCCGGCACCGAAGGGAACCTCGCCGCGCGGCGTCGAGTTCGCCGACCCCAACACCGGATACGCCCTGTTCACCTCGTGCGTGGCCGGCCAGCCCTGCCAGGTCGGGCTGGTGCTCACGCTCGACGGCGGCGCGAGCTGGGTGGAGCGCGAGCTGCCGTTCGACGACGCGATCGACGTGGACATGCGCCTGGGCCGCGGCAATGTGCTGATCATCAAGGCGGCGCCGGACGGGTACTTCGTCTCCCGCGACACCGGCCGCACCTTCGAGCGCCGCCCGCTGACCCCGCCGCCCGTCGAGCTCAATCTCGCCGAGCCGCAGTACTCGGTCGGCTGCCAGGACACCGCCGCGAGCGGCTGCGCCGACGCGCAGCCGTGGATCATCGGCGACGACGGCAACCGCGCCCCGCTGCCCGCGCGACCGTCCGGGAGCCACTGGTACACCGGCCTCACCTCCGCCGCGGACGGCACCCTGTGGCTGACCACCCAGGCCGTCAGCGCGGCCTCCCCGGCGGCCGGCTCCACGATCACCGTCTGGAGCAGCGCCGACCACGGCCGTACCTGGCAGCCCCAGGGCACCGCGCACGCGACGGACCCGACCGTCGTGGTCCGCCCGGTCGTGGCCCCCGACGGCTCCGACGTCTGGCTGATCGGCCCCCGCTTCGCCGCCCGCCGCCAGCCCGGCACGACCGGCTCGGCCTCCGTCTGGACCGAGGCGACCGCGATGCGCGAGGTGGCCGAGCTGTTCAGCGCCGAGGTCCTGCCCGGCGGCGCGGTACTGATCGCCAGTAACCAGGGCGTCTGGGTCCTCGACCAGCAGCAGCGCACCCGCGACCCCGGCGCCCGCCTGATCTTCCGCCTCCGAAGGCTGGACGACCAGACCATCCTGGGCTACCCGGCTCAGCAGTCCGGCGAAGTCTGGCTCTGCACGATAAAAACCAAGACCTGCGACTGGACCCACGTAGCCGTAAGCGCTCGCTAGCCAGAAACCGGACTTGAGTGGAATAGACTCAACCTCGTTGGTGTCGTACCTCCTGACGTACGCACTGGAACGAGGAGTCGATGAACGCCGAACGCCTGACCACCAAGAGTCGCGAGGTCATCAAGGCCGCCGTGGACGCGGCGAGCCAGCGTGGGCACGCGACCGTTGAATCCTGGCATCTCCTGCTGACGCTGCTGGACACGGGCGGCTCGACCGCCGCCGGCCTGCTGCGCGCGGTGGGCGCCAACCCCGCCGACGTGCGGCGCGCCGCGCTGCACGCCGTGGAGCGGCTGCCCAGCGCCCGCGGCGCGAGCGTGGTGGAGCCCAACGTGGCCCGCGAGTTCGCCAACGCGATCGCGGCCGCCGAGCAGATCGCCCGGCCGCTGGGCGATGAGTACACCTCGACCGAGCACCTGCTGGCCGGCCTCGCCCGGGTCGGTGGGGCGGTCGCCACGCTGCTCAAGGACTCCGGCGCGACCGAGCAGACGCTCGTGGCGGCGTTCCCGCAGGTGCGCGGCGGCGACCGGAAGGTCACCTCCGCCGACCCCGAGCAGACCTTCCAGGCGCTGGAGAAGTACGGCGTCGACCTGACGCAGGCCGCGCGGGACGGCAAGATCGACCCGGTGATCGGGCGTGACGCCGAGATCCGCCGGGTGATCCAGGTGCTGTCCCGGCGTACCAAGAACAATCCGGTGCTCATCGGCGAGCCCGGCGTCGGCAAGACCGCGATCGTGGAGGGCCTGGGCCAGCGGATCGTGGCCGGCGACGTGCCCGAGTCGCTGCGCGACAAGCGGCTGGTCAGCCTGGACCTGGGCGCCATGGTCGCCGGCGCGCAGTACCGCGGCCAGTTCGAGGAGCGCCTCAAGTCCGTGCTGGAGGAGATCAAGGGCTCCAACGGGCAGGTCATCACGTTCCTCGACGAGCTGCACACGGTCGTCGGCGCTGGCAAGGGCGAGGGCTCGATGGATGCCGGCAACATGCTCAAGCCGATGCTCGCCCGCGGCGAGCTGCGGATGGTCGGCGCGACGACGCTGGACGAGTACCGCGAGCACATCGAGAAGGACCCGGCGCTGGAGCGGCGCTTTCAGCCGGTGGTCGTGGGCGAGCCGTCGACCGAGGACACCATCGGCATCCTGCGCGGGCTGAAGGAGCGCTACGAGGTGCACCACGGCGTGCGGATCACCGACGCCGCCCTGGTCGCCGCGGCCACGCTGTCGGACCGGTACATCACCGAACGCTTCCTGCCGGACAAGGCCATCGACCTGGTCGACGAGGCCGCGTCCCGGCTGCGCATGGAGATCGACTCGCGGCCGACCGAGGTGGACGAGGTCGAGCGCAGCGTGCGCCGGCTCGAGATCGAGGAGATGGCGCTGGCCAAGGAGCCCGACGCCGCCTCCGCCGAGCGGCTGCAGCGGCTGCGCGCCGAGCTCGCCGACCGGCGCGAGCAGCTGACCGCGCTCACCGATCGCTGGCAGAACGAGAAGCAGCACATCCAGAAGATCTCCAACACCAAGGAGCAGCTGGAGCAGCTGCGCGGCGAGGCCGAGCGGGCCGAGCGCGACGGGGACCTGGCGAGGGCCTCCGAGCTGCGGTACGGCGTGATCCCCGGCCTGCAGCACGAGCTGACGCAGGCGGAGAGCGAGCTCACCGCCCTGCAGTCCTCGGGCGCGATGCTCAAGGAGGAGGTCTCCGCCGACGACATCGCCGCCGTGGTCGCCTCCTGGACGGGCATCCCGGCCGGGCGGCTCATGGAGGGCGAGACCGCGAAGCTGCTGCGCATGGAGGAGTCGCTGCGCAGCCGGGTCGTCGGCCAGGAGCGCGCGATCCAGGCCGTCTCCGACGCGGTGCGCCGTGCGCGGGCCGGCATCGCCGACCCGGACCGCCCGACCGGCAGCTTCCTGTTCCTCGGCCCGACCGGCGTCGGCAAGACCGAGCTGGCCAAGGCGCTGGCGGAGTTCCTGTTCGACGACGAGCGCGCGATGGTGCGCATCGACATGAGCGAGTACGGCGAGAAGCACACCGTCGCCCGGCTGGTCGGCGCACCGCCCGGCTACGTCGGCTACGAGGAGGGCGGCCAGCTCACGGAGGCGGTACGCCGCCGCCCGTACACGGTCGTGCTGCTGGACGAGGTCGAGAAGGCGCACCCGGACGTGTTCGACGTGCTGCTGGCGGTGCTCGACGACGGCCGGCTCACCGACGGGCAGGGTCGCACGGTCGACTTCCGCAACGCGATCCTGATCCTCACGTCCAACCTCGGCTCCGAGGTGCTGGCCGACGATCCGACGCTCAACGCCGACCAGCGCCGGGACGCGGTCATCGCCGCGGTCCGGGGCCATTTCAAACCGGAGTTCGTGAACCGGCTCGACGACATGGTGGTCTTCGACGCATTGTCCCAGGCGGATCTGCGTGCGATCGTAGAGATCCAGCTCAATGCGTTGGGCCGGAGACTGGCCGATCGCCGGCTCGCGCTCGAGGTCTCTGACCAGGCGCGTGACTGGCTGGCCAGTCTTGGGTATGACTCGGTGTACGGCGCGCGTCCACTGCGCCGCCTGGTACAGACGTCCATCGGCGACCAGCTCGCCCGGGCGCTGCTGGCCGGCGAGATCAGGGACGGCGACCGCGTCGTGGTCGACCTCTCGGACGACAAGAAGGCGCTCACCGTGACCGCCGGATAACGCTGTGGAAGGGCGCGGCAGATGCTCTGGAAGAAACACGCGTTCGACGACGAACTGCGTCAGCTCTCCGACGCCGACACGCTGGCGTTCGGCGGGGTCGGCATCGCCGGCACCCTTTTGCCGGCCACCAAGGCCTACTTCGCCGTCGAGGAGGGACTCCGCGAACACGGGGACGAGCTGCGTCCCCTCCTGGAGGCCCTCCTCGACCGCGCCACCCCGGCCGGCCGGGTCTACGCCGCCGAGCTGCTGACCCACGCCGACGCGGCGGCCGGCCGGGCCGCCTGGCGCCGGCTCGAGGGCCAGAGCGGCGAGATCAAGACGTTCAGCGGCTGCATCATGAGCAGCACGACGGTGGCCCGCTACGCCGAGGAGCGCCTGCGGGAGTGACATCCACTCCGGTCGACGCCCCCGGGTCCGGCTGCGCGATGAGCGCGGCATCGATACGGTGATCAGGGATTCCCTGGGAGGAGAGCCAACCCGATGTCATTCGCCGTCCCGGCCCCGGCGCCACGCGCCCGGCCGTCCACCGTCAGCCTCGCCGCGACGCTGCTCTTCGCGGCCGCGGCGATCGAAGTGATCAGCGTGGTCCTCTCGCTGCTGTACTCCGGCAAGATCGCCGACGCGACGAAGAGGGTCTACGAGCAGGCCGGCGCGCCCACGAACAACACGAGCCTGACCATCGGCTCCACCATCGGGGTCGTCGTCGGCTTCCTGATCATCGTGATCGCCGTTCTGCTCGGCTACTTCGTCAGCCGCGGCAGCCAGGTGGCCAGGATCCTGACCTGGGTCTTCGGCGGCCTGTTCTTCTGCTGCAGCCTGGTCGGAGTCGGCTCGATCCTGTTCGCCCAGCCGTTGTGGGACCAGGCCCGCAAGGCCACGCCCAACCTGCCCACCTGGGCCGAATACCAGCGGATCATCTACTCCGGGGTTCCCGGCTGGTACCAGCCCGTCACGACGGTGCTGAGCATCCTGATGATCCTGGCGATCGTGGTGCCGATGATCCTGCTCGCCCTGCCGGCCTCGCACCCGTACTTCCGCAAGCCGCAGCAGGAGTGGGAGCCGCCCGTGCCCGGCGGACCCGGTGGCTTCCCGGGCCAGCCGGGTCAGCCGGGTCAGCCCGGCCAGCCGGGCGACCCCGGTCAGCCCGGGCCGCCCGGTTACGGACCACCCACCGCCTGAGCGCCCAGCGGAAAGGGCCGGACGAGGTCGTCCGGCCCTTTCCGCTACATTGCCGCGGTGACCGAACGGCGTACCGCGCTCGTGACCGGAGCCACCGCGGGCATCGGGGCCGCCTTCGCCCGGGAGCTCGCCGCCGAGGGCTTCGGGCTGGTCCTGGTGGCCCGCGACGAGGAGCGGCTGCGGGGCCTCGCCGCCGAGCTGCCCGTGCCCGTCGAGGTGCTGCCGGCCGACCTCGCGACGGCCGAGGGGTGCGACGCCGTCGCCGCCCGGCTCACCGATCCGGGGCGCCCCGTCGACCTGCTCGTGAACAACGCCGGCCGTTCGCTCAACCGCTCCTTCCTGCGCTCGACGGTCGAGCTGGAGGAGGAGCTGCTGCGGCTCAACGTCCACGCCGTCATGCGGCTGACGCTGGCCGCGCTGCCCGGGATGGTCGAGCGGGGGCGCGGCGAGATCGTCAACGTCTCGTCGGTGTCGGGGTTCGCGGCGCTGATGCCGGGCACGACGTACCCGGCGAGCAAGGCCTGGGTCACGAACTTCAGCGAGTCGCAGGCGCAGCTGGTGCGCGGGATGGGCGTGCGAATCATGGCGCTGTGCCCGGGGTACACCCGCACCGAGTTCCACGACCGGGCCGGCATCGACATGAGCCGGATGCCCTCCTGGATGTGGCTGGACGCCCGGGCCGTCGTGCGCGCGGGGCTGCGGGACCTGCGCCGTGGGCGGATGGTCAGCGTGCCCGGCTGGAAGTACAAGCTGGCGGTCTTCGGCATCCGCCACGCGCCGCGCGGCCTGCTCCACCGCGTGGCCCGGGACACCAGGGGACGCATCGGGCACGAGGAGCGTTAACGCCCGGGCCGCGGCAGATCCGTGCACTAGTGCAAGCATTGAATTTGCTGTGTATCGAGCATGATTGTGATCACGTACATTCGGATGATGGCCGATTGGTACCATTCGCGTGGGCGTTCGGTCGTCACGGGACCCGCCGTTTGGATGTTTCCGCAGGTCAGCGGCTTGTATCGAGCATTGCAACGATCTAATGAGAGCAAGATTCGGATTCGTCGCCCGGACGTCGGTAGATCGTCATCCTCGTCACCGTCACCCCTCGCGTCACTCGTGGTGATCGCTGCGATCACCTTCGTATTCGCCCTCGTCCACTTGACGGCTTTAAATTTGGCCGAGAGTGCGGGTCATCGATTCACCGCGGAGATTTAGCGCGTACGCTTCGGTCATGACCGACCGTGACGACCTGCTGAAACTCGTACGCGATCTGGCCGTGGTGCGCGGACGGGTCACGTTGTCGTCCGGACAAGTTGCCGACTGGTACGTGGACCTCCGTCGCTTGACGCTGCACCATGCAGGTGCGCCGTTGGTCGGCCAGGTCATGCTCGATCTTGTCGACGACTGGCAGTTCGACGCCGTGGGAGGGCTGACCCTCGGCGCCGATCCGGTGGCCACCGCGATGCTGCATGCGGCGGCCGCCCGCGGGGGACGGGCGCTCGACGCGTTCGTCGTCCGTAAGAGTGACAAAGCTCATGGTCTGCAACGCCGGATCGAAGGGCCCGACGTTGCCGGCCGCCGCGTTCTCGCGGTCGAGGACACCTCCACCACGGGTGGAAGTGTGCTGACAGCCGTGGAGGCGTTGCGAGAGGCGGGCGCCGAGGTGGTCGGTGTGGCCGTTATCGTCGATAGAGGCGCGGAAAAGGCGGTTCGCGCCGCGGGGCTGAGCTATCGCTCAGCATTTTCGTTGGCCGACCTCGGCCAACAGGGCTGAAAAATTGTCGATTCGGACCTGCGCATATGCAGGCGGGTCGATGGTGTTGGTGGAAGGATGGAAACGTGGGAACTGCGCTGGCTGAGATGACCCTGCCCCAGATCTCGCCGCTTGCCGGCGAGCCGATTGACCGCGCCGATGCCGAGCGTCTTGCCGGCGTCCTGAAGGCACTTGCCGACCCGGCCCGACTCCGGCTCCTGAGCCTGATCCAGTCGGCCCCCGACGGCGAGGCGTGTGTGTGTGACCTGACGGCCCCGCTCGGGCTTTCGCAGCCGACGGTGAGCCACCACCTGCGAATCCTGACCGAGGCTGGGCTGCTGGAGCGCGAGAAGCGGGGTGTGTGGGCGTTCTACCGCCTCGTGCCCTCCGCGATCGGCACCATCGCCGACCTTCTGACGCCGCCGCGCAAGCGCGCGACCAAGAAGGCGCCTCGCTAACAGTGTCGGGTAGGGCCTCGCGGCACTACCCGACCGGGGACCTCCGCGACCAGCTCGCCCATGTCGGGCAGGCGGTCGTGCAGGCCGGACTCGTCGTGGGCTCGGGTGGCAATCTCTCCGCCCGGGCACCAGGCGCGGACGAATGCTGGGTAACCGCGGCCGGGACATGGCTCGAACGGCTCGACCGGGGTTCATTCGTTCGGATCCGAATCAGCGACGGCGCGGCTCTTGACAGCAATGCCAAAGCCGCGCCGTCATCGGAGCTCGCGCTCCACCTCGCCACCTACCGCGCCCGGCCGGACGTCAACGCGGTCGTGCACCTGCACCCGCAGACCGTCCTGCTCCTCGACGCGATCGGCGAGCCGATCAGGCTGGCCACCACGGACCACGCCTTCTACCTGCGACGGGTGGCGACCACGCCGTTCGTGCCGCCGGGCCGCCCCGAGGTGGGCACCCTGGCCGCCGAGGCGTGCGCCGACGGCACCGACTGCGTCGTGCTGTCCCGGCACGGCTGCTCAGTCGTCGCCGACACCGTCGAACTCGCCCACAAGCGGGCGTTCTACCTCGAAGAGGCCGCGCGGCTGACGTACCGCGCCCTGGCCATCGGCCGCACGCTGGAACCGCTGCCGACCGACTGGCTCACCACGCCCGGCGCCACCGCCTGAGAAAACCTGGGCCTACACTCGTCCTCCTCCGGTTGAGCCGCAGGTCAAGGGGCGTGAACGTTGGACGTACAGCAGCGTGGCAGGTCGTCCAGGTCGCTCAAGACGCTCAGGGCGCCCATCGCGGCCGGCGTCGTGGTGGCCCTCGTCGCCATCACGTTCGTGACGGTCCGCGCGATGGCCGGCGGCGACGGATCGTGCTCCCGCGGCGTAAAGCTGCTCGTCGCCGCCGCTCCCGAGATCGAGCCCGCGGTCCGCGAGGTCGCCGGCCGGTTCGCCGCGACGAAGCCCAAGGTCCACGGCGACTGCATCCAGGTGCGGGTCAAGTCGGTCGAGCCGGCCGACGTCGCCGACCTGCTCGCCGCCCGCGTCGGCGGCACGATCACGGGCGGCGGCTCCGCCGCGTCCCCGGCCGGCACCGAGGTGCCGGCCGTGTGGATTCCCGACTCGACCGCATGGCTCACCCGCGTGCAGGGCGCCGACCGGCAGGCGTTCGAGGCCCAGGTCAGCCCGGTCGCCACGAGTCCGGTCGTGGTCGCCGCGGCCGAGCCGGTCGCCGCCGCGCTGGGCTCACGCACCGTCGGCGCGGCGCAGGTCGACACCCTGCTGGCCAAGGTCGCCGGCAAGGAGCTGCAGGTGGGCTCGCTCGACCCGCGGCGCAGCACGGCCGGGCTGGCCGGGGCGGGCCTGCTGTACGACAGCATCGCCACCGACCCGAAGCGGCTCGTGGACCTGGTCCGGGCGTACCGCTCGATCGCCATCGCCCCGGACCGGCCGACGCTGCTCAAGAACGCGGCCGGCGGCGGCCAGGCGGTGCTCACCAGCGAGCAGCAGGTCCTCGCGTCCGCCGCCGGGCTCACCGCGCTGCCGCTCGACCCGCCGGTGACGCTGGACTACCCGTTCGCCGTGGTCGGGGGCAGGCCCGCGGCCGACCTCGGCGCCGCCGAGCTGCTGCGCGCCGCGCTCCGCGACGTCGCGAACCGCGAGGCGTTCACCCGGCTCGGCTTCCGCGGCCCGGACGGCTCAACCGGCGCCGCGTTCCCGACCCCGCAGGGGGTCTCGCTGGCCACGGCGCTGGTCAAGCCGCTGAGCGACGAGGAGAAGGTCGCCGGAGTACTCGGCTACTGGAACGCGACGACCGCGCCGTCGCGGGTGCTGACGCTGATCGACATCACCTCGTCCATGAACCGGCCGATCGCCAAGGGCGGCCCCTCCCGCCTGGAGGTGCTGCGCAGGGCCGCGACCGACGGGCTGAGCCTGTTCACCGACGACAGCGAGCTGGGGCTGTGGGCGTATGCGTCCGGCCTGCCCGGCGGCAAGGACTACCAGCAGGTCGTCCCGGTCAGCCAGCTCAACGAGGGCCAGCGGGCGCGGCTGACGTCGGCGGTGTCCGCCGCCCGGGCCGTGCCGACGGACGTCTGCGGGCTCTACGAGACGGTGCTCGCCGCGTACCAGTCGCTCAAGGAGGGCTACAAGGACGGGCGCTCGAACACCGTCGTGGTGTTCACCGACGGCGCGAACTCCAAGCCCGGCATGAGCCTGGAGACCCTCAAGCTCGAGCTGGAGCGGGCCACCGACCCGACCCGCCCGGTGCGCGTGGTGCTGCTCGGCATCGGCCCCGACGTGAACAAGCCGGAGCTCGACGCGATCGCCGCGGCAACGGGCGGGCGCGCGTTTGTGGTGCAGGACCCGGACCAGATCGGCAACATCTTCCTGCAGGCCCTGATCCGGTCCAGCTGAACCCGGTCCAGCTGACCTCGGGCTGACCAGGCGTCTAGTCGCGGACGCGGTGGCTGCCCGGTCGGTCGGTCGGGCGGATCGTCGGCAGGACCTCGGTCGGGGCATTCGCCGGGTCGTGCGCGGCGGCGGGGGCGTGCCCGCCGCTGCGCCGCTCCTGCCAGCCCCTGAAGATCTCGATGAAGATCGGCAGGGCGGAGATCAGGACGATCACCAGCACGGCGGGCAGCAGGTACGTGTCGATCTTCTCCGGCGGGATCAGCGCCCGGATCTGCTTGGCCAGGGCCCAGCCGCCGAAGATGATGCCGTCGGTCCACAGGAAGCCGCCGACCACGTTCCACACGAAGAACTGCCGGGCGGGCATGCCCACGACGCCGGCGACCGGGTTGAGGAACGTGCGCACGATCGGGATGAACCGGGCGAGCACCACGGCCTTCGCCGGGCCGAACTTCGCGAAGTAGTGCTCGGCCTTCGCGACGTACTCCTTCTTGAAGATCTTCGAGTCGGGCCGGTCGAACATCCGGCGGCCGTAGCGGGCACCCAGGAAATGACCCAGCTGGGCACCCGCGATGGCGCAGATCGGCGCGCCGATGAGCAACTGCGGCAGGCTCAGCCTCGTGCCGAGCAGGTCGGAGGCGGCCGGCGACGAGGCGACGCCGGCCAGGAACAGCAGCGAGTCACCCGGGAAGAAGAAGCCGACGAGCAGGCCGGTCTCGACGAACATGATCAACCACACGCCGATCACGCCGAACGTGCTCAGCAGCCCCTTCGCGTCGAGAGGGTTGAGCGAGAGCAGGTCGCGCACGGCGCTCGTCTTTTCTTCCACGGGTCACCAGGGTACGTGAGCATCCTTACAACCGTGGATCCACGGGCTCGCTTTCACAGGCGAGCACCGCGAACACGAGCTGGTGCACCCGCCAGGCGGGCGCGCCGGCCGCCAGCAGGTCGAGTGCGGCCAGGCCAAGGCCCTGCTCGCGCAGCGCCAGGCCGCGCTTGCGGCCGAGGTTGCGGCTGCGCAGCGTGGCGAGCCGCTCCGGCTCCGTGTAGTCCGGACCGTAGATGATCCGGAGGTACTCCCGGCCGCGGCACTTGATCGCCGGCTGCACCCGCGGCCCGGCGTCCTCCGCGGGCTTGACGACCATGCCCTCGCCGCCCGCCCCGGTCAGCTCCAGCCACCAGCGCGTGACCGCCGCGATCCCGTCCGGGTCGGCGGGGTCGACGACCAGCCGCCGGGTCGTCGTGAACAGCTCCGGTTCGGCCGCGACCAGCCGGTCCAGCAGCGCCAGGTGCCACTCGTGCCCCCGCCGCGCGTGGTTCGCGCCCTCGGCGGCCAGCACATGGAACGGCGCCACCCGGACGCCGGCCAACCCGTCGGTCGGCCAGCAGTAGCGCCGGTACACGTCCGCGAACGCCGCGATCGACCACTCCCGCGCCGTGAAGCGCCCGGCCAGGTCGCCGACGTCGACGCCGCGCCCGGCGGCCGCGACCAGCGCCGCGCGCGCCGCCGGCAGGGCGGCGCCAGCCGCGGCGGCCACGCTCGCGTACTGGTCGCGGATGAGCGGCTCGGCCTTCGCCGACCAGGGCAGCACCTCGGCGTCGAGCAGCAGCCAGTCGGTGCCGAGCTCGTCCCACAGCCCGGCGCGGCCGATCGCGGCGACGACCCGCTCGACCAGCGGGGCGGCGTCGGCGAAGAACGGCCGGCCGGTGCGGGTGTACACCGCGCCGGAGCCGTCGCGGCGCACGTTGAGCACCGCGCGCGACCCCATGTGCTTCTCCTGGCAGACGACCCGCGGCACGCCGGCCCGGGCGTAGTCGGCCAGCGCCTCGACCGGGTGCTCGAGGTACCCCTCCTGGACCGAGGTCGACGCGGGCGTCATCGTCGGCGGGAGCCAGACCAGCCAGGCCGGGTCGACCGCGAACCGGCTCATGACCTCCAGCGCCGCCGCGGCGTTCTCGGCCGCGACCGTGACCCGCCCGGCCGGCGTCTCCAGGCTCCGGCGGCCGGTGATGTCGGCGAGGTCGAGCCCCTCGAAAGCCGAGCCGTCCGGGCCGCTCGAGCCGGCCGGGCCGCCCGGGTCCGGCGCCAGCGGCCGGACCGGCGCGTAGTACTCCTGCTCGGCCGGCACCGAGACCAGTTCGCGCGAGGGGTACCGCAGCGCGGTCAGCGAGCCGCCGAACACGCAGCCGGTGTCGATGCAGATGGTGTTGTTGACCCACTCCGGGCTCGGGGTGGGGGTGTGGCCGTAGACGACCATGGCCCGGCCGCGGTACTCGGTCGCCCACGGGTAGCGCACCGGCAGGCCGTACTCGTCGGTCTCGCCGGTGGTGTCGCCGTAGAGCGCGAAGGAGCGGACCCGCCCCGAGGCGCGGCCGTGGTACGCCTCTTTGAGCCCGGCGTGCGCGACGACGAGCCGGCCGCCGTCCAGGACGTAGTGGCTGATGAGCCCTTCCAGAAATTTCGCGGCATGTGCTGAGACATCCGGATCGTCGGCGAGCTGGGTCATGGTCTCGGCCAGGCCGTGCGTCAGCCGCACGTTGGCCCCGCGCAGCTTGCGCAGCAGCTTGGCCTCGTGGTTGCCGGACACGCACAGCGCGCTGCCGGCCTCGACCATGCCCATCACCAGGCGCAGCACGCCCGGCGAGTCGGGCCCGCGGTCGACGAGGTCGCCTACGAAGACCGCCGTGCGTCCCTCCGGGTGCGCCGCGCCGGCGGCCCGGCCCAGCGAGTCGCGGGTGATCGCGTAGCCGAGCCGGTCGAGCAGGAGCTCCAGCTCGGCCCGGCAGCCGTGCACGTCGCCGATCACGTCGAAGGGGCCGGTGAGCTCCCGGCGGTTGTTGAACAGCGGCTCGTACTCGATCGTGGCCGCGTCGACCTCGGCCACGCCGCGCAGCACGTGCACCTGCCGGAAGCCCTCCCGGGCCAGGCCCCTCAGCGACCGGCGCAGGTCGCGGTGCTGCCGGGCGACCACGGGCCGGCCGAAGTCGCGGTCCGGGCGGGCCTGCGTGCGCGCCCAGCACTCGTCCTCCGGCACGTCCAGCACGATCGCGACGGGCAGCACGTCGTGCTCGCGGGCGAGGGCGACCAGCGCCTCCCGCGCGTGCCGCTGCACGTTGGTGGCGTCCACGACGGTGAGCCGGCCGGCCCGCAGCCGCTTGCCGGCGACGTAGTGCAGCGCGTCGAAGGCCTCGCCGGAGGCGGACTGGTCGTTCTCGTCGTCGGCGACCATCGCCCGGAAGGCGTCGGAGGACAGCACCCGCGTGGGCGCGAAGTGCCGCCGGGCGAACGTCGACTTGCCCGATCCGGAGACGCCGACGAGCGCCACGAGGCAGAGCTCGGGGATCTTCACTTGCTGAACACCGCCATCTGGGTAGGTGTGCCGGCCCCCGTGTCCTCGGGGCCGATGCCGGAGCGGGTGACCGTGTAGCCGTAGCGGGCCGCGACCTCGTCGCACCAGGCGCCGAACTGCGCGCGGTCCCACTCGAAGCGGTGGTCGGCGTGGCGCAGGTGGCCGTGGGCCAGCCCCGGGTACAGCGCGTTGTACTCGACGTTCGGCGTGGTCACGACCACCGTCGCGGGGGCGGCGTGACCGAACACGCTCGCCGCGAGCGCCGGCAGCCGCGGCGGGTCGACGTGCTCGATCACCTCCATGAGCACGGCGGCGTCGAAGCCCTTGAGCCGGTCGTCGCGGTAGGTCAGCGCGGTCTGGAGCAGCCTGAGGCGGGCTCGCTGCCGCTCCGGAAGCCGGTCGAGGTGCAGGCGGCGGGCGGCCATCTCCAGTGCGACGGCGCTGACGTCGGCCCCGACGATCTCCGTGTACCGCCGGTCGCGCACGAGCTCGCCGAGCAGCGCGCCGGGGCCGCAGCCGAGGTCGAGCACCCGGGTCGCGCCGGACTCGGCCAGGGCGCGCAGCACGGCGGCCCGGCGCAACTGGTGCAGCGACTCCGGGCGCGGCGCCGGCTCCTCCGGCAGCTCCGACGTCTCCGAGTCATCGCAGAGCCTTGCCAGGGCCGCCGAGGTGAGCGACGCGCGGTGCGCCAGGTACCGCTTGGCGATGTGCGCCTTGCGCGGGTGCCCGGCGAGCCAGCCCGTGCCCGCCCGCAGCAGCTTCTCCACCTCGTCCGGGGAGACCCAGTAGTGCTTGGCGTCGTCGAGGACCGGCAGCAGCACGTACACCTGGTTCAGCGCGTCGGCGAGCCGCAGCGTGCCGGTGAGGCGCAGGTCGACGTACCGGCTGGGCCCCCACTCGGGGTGCTGGGCGTCCAGCGCGATCGGCGTCGCCTCGACCGCCCAGCCCAGCGGCGCGAACAGCTCCTCCGCGCTGCCCTTGCAGCGCAGCGCCGGGATGCGCAGCTCGAGCGGGATCGGCGTGGCGGCGAGCTCGGGCCGGTCCCGGGAGTCCCCGCGCAGGGCCGAGCGCCATACCCGGCCCAGCGCCGCGGAGAGCAGGCTCGACGCCGCGTACGGCCGGTCGTTGACGTGCTGGTGCAGCGTGAACGTCTCGCCGTGCTGCCGGGTGCGCAGCTGCGCCGCGTCGATCTCCAGCAGCAGCGCCGCGGTGCAGCGCTCCTCGCTCGCCTCCGGGTAGAACACGTGGGCGCGGCCGGCGGAGACGCCGAAGGTCTGCAGCCGGTCGGGGTGCTTCACCAGCAGGTAGCCCAGGTCGGTCGCCGGGCGATGGGTGGTCGTGACGGTCAGTAGCACTCGATCATCATGGCGGCCGGAAAAGCGACGGCCGAGGCAATTACTGCGGGCTAGGCTGGAGCAATGGCGGTGGTGGCTACCGCACACTGGCACCGGCTCGATGACGGGCGGGTCCAGTGCGACGTGTGCCCACGCAACTGCCGGCTTCACGAGGGCCAGCGCGGCTTCTGCTTCGTCCGCCAGCGCGAGGGCGACCAGATCGTCCTGACCACCTACGGCCGCTCGTCCGGCTTCTGCGTCGACCCGATCGAGAAGAAGCCGCTCAACCACTTCCTGCCCGGCTCGCCGGTGCTGTCGTTCGGCACGGCCGGCTGCAACCTCGGCTGCCGCTTCTGCCAGAACTGGGACATCTCCAAGAGCCGGGAGATCGACACGCTCGGCGCCGCCGCCGGCCCGGAGCAGCTCGCCGCCTCGGCCGAGCGCCTGGGCTGCCGCTCCATCGCGTTCACGTACAACGACCCGGTGATCTTCATGGAGTACGCCATGGACGTCGCCGACGCCTGCCGCGAGCGCGGGATCAAGTCGGTCGCGGTCTCGGCCGGCTACATGAATCCGGCGCCGCGCGAGGAGTTCTATCGGCACATCGACGCGGCCAACATCGACCTCAAGGCGTTCAGCGAGCAGTTCTACACCAAGATCACGTTCTCCAAGCTGGACAAGGTGCTGGACACGCTGGAGTACCTGCGCGGCACCGACGTCTGGTTCGAGGTCACCACGCTGCTCATCCCCGGCCACAACGACGGCGACGACGAGCTGCGCCGGCAGTGCGACTGGCTGCTGACCCACCTCGGCCCGGACGTGCCGCTGCACTTCTCCGCGTTCCACCCCGACTTCAAGATGCTCGACGTGCCGCCGACGCCGCCGGAGACGCTGCGCCGCGCGCGGCGGATCGCGCTCGAGGCCGGGCTGCGCTACGTGTACACCGGCAATGTGCACGACCCCGACGGCCAGACCACGCGCTGCCCGGGCTGCGGCGCGGCGGCGGTCGTGCGCGACTGGTACGAGCTGGTGTCCTACGCCGTCACCGACGACGGCCGCTGCGCGGCATGTGGCCACGCGATCCCCGGCGTGTACGAGGGGCCCGCCGGCGGGTGGGGAAGGCGGCGCCTGCCGGTGAGCATCGGTTGAGGCCGCCGGCCGTGGCCGGCAGCTTCTACCCGGCCGACCCGACCGAGCTGCGCGGCACGGTGGAGTCCCTGCTCGGCACCGTGCAGCGCGAGCCCGAGCGTGACGTCGATCAGGCGTTCGCATACGTCGTTCCGCACGCCGGATACCGCTGGTCGGGCCCGACGGCGGCGCACGTCTACGCGCGGCTGGCCGGCCGGGACGTCGACCGCGTGGTGCTCCTCGGCCCGTCCCACCGCGTGCCGCTGCGGGGGATCGCCGTGCCGGCCGAGGGGCGCTGGTCGACGCCGCTCGGCCCGGTCGACGTCGACGCCGAGGGCGCCCGGGACCTCGTGGCGGGCGGCCTGGCGGTGGCCGACGACGAGCCGCACTCGCTTGAGCACTCGCTCGAGGTACAGCTGCCGTTTCTGCAGGTCCTGGGGTTTTCCCGGGTGCTGCCGGTGTGCGTCGGGTTTGCCGAGGTCGACGCCGTGGCCGCCCTGCTGTCGGTCGTCGCGGTGCCCGGCTCGCTCGTGCTGTGCAGCACCGACTTGTCCCACTATCTGACTTGGGAGCAGGCGCGGCGGGCCGACGCGGCGACCGCCGACGCGATCGTGCGGCTCGAGCCGGAGCGGATCGGCGAGGGGGACGCGTGCGGACGGTACGCGCTGCGCGGCCTGCTGGCGTGGGCTCGCGACCTGCGCCCGACGGTCCGGTTGCTGCACCTGGCGACCTCGGCGGACGAGGGCGGGCCCCCGGAGCGGGTGGTCGGATATGCCGCCGTCTCCCTGGCCGCGTGACGCTGCGTAGCCGTCGTTGGCACACCGACGTCATGACGGTCGATTTCGTTGCCGTCGATTCGTCCAAAATACCGTGACCGAACGGCCGACCTCTGTCGAGGCGCCCGGACACGTCTTTCCCGAGGAGGCGCCTGCGGACGGCGCCGGAACGGGAGACGGGGCATGTCTGCGACGACGACTGCCGGGGTGGGAACGGGCACCGGCTGGGCGCCGATGACGAGCGAGCAGCGCGAGCAGTTCGACACGGACGGTTACCTTGTGCTGAAGGGCGTGCTCAGCCCGGACGAGGTGCGCCACTACGCGTCGGTGCTCGACGTCGCCCACGCCACCCACCCGCGCGCGGCCGACGGCTCGCTGCACCTGCTCAGCGCCGTCACCAGCTGCCCTGAGCTGGTTGACCTGATCGACCACCCGGCGACGCTGCCGCTGGTCTGGTCGATTCTCGGCTGGAACGTGCACATCTACCACTCGCACCTCGACGTGCACCCGACGATCACCGGGCCGAAGCCCGACTGGTGGCACTGGCACCAGGACGGCGGCCGGCAGAACCGTGAGATCGAGACCGACCCGCGCCCGCGGCTGTCGGTGAAGCTCGCGTACTGGCTCTCGGACGTCTCCGAGCCGGGCCGGGGCAACCTCACGCTGATCCCGGGCAGCCACAAGACCAACTGGCTGCCCGGCCCGCCGACGCGTGACGTGCCGTGGCCGGTCCCGGCCGGCGCGACGCAGGTCCAGGTCGACGCGGGCGACGTGGTGTTCTTCGACCGCCGCATCTGGCACGCCCGCTCGGACAACCGCTCCGAGATCACCCGGCGCTGCGTGTTCCTCGGCTACACGTACCGCTGGATCAGCATCCGCGACGAGGTGGCCGGGCTGCCCGCGAAGCCCTGGTGGCCGCGGCTCAACCAGGTGCAGCAGCAGCTGCTCGGCGGCGTCGGGGTCGGCGACGGCGACCACCACTGGGGCCACTACCCGGAGTCGACGCCGCTCTACGTCGCGCTGCGCGACCGCGGCCTGCTCGACCCGAGCTACCCGCCCCTGATTCCCTGACCGCTGCGAATCCCCGGGTGCCGCAATGTTCGGCCGGTCTCGATCCGTCATAGGGTCGGGACCGGACGGGCTGGCGGACGGGTCGGCGGAGGGGTCGGTTGACGTTCGAGGAGTTCGTCGAGGCGCGGCTGCAGGCGCTGCTGCGCTATGCGGTCATGCTG
Organism: Dactylosporangium sp. NPDC048998; assembly: GCF_043197855.1. Taxonomy (NCBI): domain Bacteria; kingdom Bacillati; phylum Actinomycetota; class Actinomycetes; order Micromonosporales; family Micromonosporaceae; genus Dactylosporangium; species Dactylosporangium sp. NPDC048998. The sequence goes on along the minus strand of NZ_JBICTV010000004.1, from coordinate 120,626 downwards.
ACCGGCGACCCGCACACGGCGCAGGACCTCGTGCAGGAGACGATGATCCGCGCGCAGCTGCAGTGGCGCCGGATCTCCGCCGCGGACCTGCCCGAGCGATACGTCAAGCGCATGCTCACCAACGTCTACGTCGACCTGCACCGCGGCTCTTGGCTGCGCCGGGTCGTGCTGCGCGGCGTCGACCTCGACGAGACGCTGGCGGCGCGCACGGTCGGCGACCACGCGGACAACCTGGCCGAGCGCGACCAGATGTGGCTGTGGCTGGGCCGGCTGCCGCGCCAGCAGCGGGCGGCCCTGGTGCTGCGCTACTACGAGGGCCTCACCGACGCCGAGATCGCCGAGGTGCTCGGCCGCCCGGTCGGCACGGTCCGCTCGTGGATCTCCCGCGCCCTGAGCACGCTGCGCGCGCAGGTCTCGCCGGCCATGGCCGGCGGTGATGCGCCGTGACGGACCAGCTGCCGCGCGACACGTTCCCCCGGCTCTCGTCGCCATGGCCGGCGGTGACGCGCCGTGATTGACGGATTGTTGCGCGACACCTTCGCCCGGCACGAGGAGCTCGTCCCGGCCGCCCCGCCCGGACTACGCGCGGCGATCCTGACCGGCGCCCGCCGGCGGCGCGTCCGCCGCCGCTGGGCCTGGACCGGCCTGCTGACCGGCGTCCTCGTCATCGTCGCGCTGCTCGCGGTACCGGTCACGGCGCTGCCCGGGCAGACGGCGCACCGGCAGGTCGCCGCGCCCTCGGCCCCGATGCACCTGCTGCTCGTCGGCATCGACCACGCCGGCGAGGAGCCCGCGGCCCAGGTGCGCGCGGACGCGATGGTGCTGGTGCACATCGACCCGGCGGCCCGCACCGCGTATGCGGTCATGGTCCCGCGTGACCTGATGCTCAACCTGCCGGGCCTGGGCCGCCAGCGCGCCGACGGCGCCTACCTGGTCGGCGGCTACCGGCGCGCCGCGGATGCGATGGCGCGGCTGACCGGCGTGCCCCTCGACGGCGGCGTGGTTGTCGACATCGCCGCGATGGAGTCGATCACCGGCGCCGCCGGGGGCGTCGACCTGTGCGTCGAGCGGCGCATCCAGTCGCGCCACCTCGCCTACGACGGGCAGGGCGGCGTGGCGGAGCCCGCCTACGGCCGCGCGCCCGTGGTCTACGAGCCAGGCTGCCGTCACTACGACGCCCGCGAGGCCGTCGACTACCTGCGCGAGGCCGCGGGCGCCGGCGACGAGCGCGGGCTGCGCCAGTACCTGACCGCCATGGCCGTCGCGGCGTCCGATCCGGTCCGGCTGCCCGCGCTGCTCGCCGCGGCGGGTGCCGGCGTTGAGCTGCACCTCGGCGCCGGCTCGCTCGCCGGCCTGGCCGGCACGCTGCGGGGCATCGACCCGGGCCGGGTTTCCGGCGTACGCCTGCCGTCGACCCCGTCGGACACCGGCCAAGAGCCCTTGCCCGACGGCGACGGCCTCTACGACGCCCTGCGCGCCGGGCGGGTCGGCTCGTGGCTGGCCGCCCACCCGCAATACGCGGCCTGACGGTCGGTGCCGGGGTCAGTACTCGTCGTTGAGATCGACCTCGCGGTCCTGCTCGATGGCGTCGTACTCGTTGGCCTCCCACGGGCGGGAGTGCGGGGTCTGGGGGCGTTCCAGCGGGTTGGCCGGCAGGGCCTGCTCGGCGGCGTCCGCCGGCGAGGCCTCCGGGTCGCGCACGTCGGGGTCGAGGCGGTCGTCGAGGGTCAGCAGTTCCTCGTCTGGCTGGGTCATCGCCGGGGCTCCCTGTCGCTCGTGGTCTCCCGTGGTCTTCGCGCTCGGGCTCCGTTCGGGCCGCTCTCAACCGTACGACTGTTCCGCCCGGTTCGCCCCCGGGCCGGGCAATTCTCTGCCCGGTCTCCCTCCCGGGCCGGGCACGTCACCCGGCGTCGAGCGGTCCGTGCCGCTGCGAGATAATCCAGGTAGGACAGCGCGGTCCGCGTGGAGCCGTGCCTGTCGGCTCCAAAAACCGCACGATCCAAACAGTCAAGGAGCGCCGTCATGCCCATCGCCTCGTCCGATGTCTACGCCGAGATGCTCGACCGCGCCAAGGCCGGCGCGTTCGCCTACCCGGCGATCAACGTCTCGTCGTCGCAGACGCTCAACGCGGCGATCCGTGGTTTCGCCGAGGCCGGGAGCGACGGCATCATCCAGGTCTCGACCGGCGGCGCGGAGTACCTGTCCGGCCCGACCGTCAAGGACATGATCACCGGCTCGGTCGCGCTGGCCGCGTTCGCGCACGAGGTCGCGAAGAAGTACTCGGTCAACATCGCGCTGCACACCGACCACTGCCCGAAGGACAAGCTCGACGGGTTCGTCCGCCCGCTGCTGGCCATCTCCAAGGAGCGCGTCGCCAAGGGTGAGGAGCCGCTGTTCCAGTCGCACATGTGGGACGGCTCCGCGGTCCCGCTGACCGAAAACCTGGAGATCGCCGAGGACCTGCTCGCGGAGGCCGCCGCGGCCAAGGTGGTCCTGGAGATCGAGGTCGGCGTCGTGGGCGGCGAGGAGGACGGCGTCGTCGGCGCGATCGACGAGAAGCTGTACACCACCGTCGAGGACGGCCTGGCCATGGTCGAGAAGCTGGGCCTCGGCGAGAAGGGCCGCTACATGGCCGCCCTGACCTTCGGCAACGTCCACGGCGTCTACAAGCCGGGCAACGTCAAGCTCCGCCCGGAGATCCTCAAGCAGATCCAGGACGCGGTCGGCGCCAAGTACGGCCAGGAGAAGCCGCTGTCGCTGGTCTTCCACGGCGGCTCGGGCTCGCTGCTGTCGGAGATCCGCGAGGCGCTGGACTACGGCGTGGTGAAGATGAACATCGACACCGACACGCAGTACGCGTTCACCCGCCCGGTCGCCGGCCACATGTTCAACAACTACGACGGCGTGCTCAAGGTCGACGGCGAGGTCGGCAACAAGAAGGCGTACGACCCGCGCTCGTGGGGCAAGGTGGCCGAGGCCGGCCTGGCCGCCCGCGTGGTCGAGGCCTGCGAGCACCTGCGCTCGACCGGCACCACGCTCGCCAAGTAAGGCTCAGGCCAGACTCAGACAGACTCCGACAGAATCGGACAGAACGGCCCGGCTGCTTCCAGCCGGGCCGTTCTTCGTGCGTGCGCACCGCGGCTACTCGTTGAGGAAGTTGACGTAGCCGTCCGCGCTGATCGGGCTGGTGATGCTGTTGGTGACGTCCATGATCGTCACTGGGCGCGTACGCCGGTGCCGAGGCCGTTGGGGTCGTTGCTGACGTCGGGCGTCGTCACGGTGAGGGTGGTCTCATTACTCATCGTATTGGTGAATCACCCTCACTTAGGCGGTCAGAATTTCGGCCGCCTCCGCCACGTCGTCGGTGATGTGCAGCAGCGAGCGCAGGTCGCCGACCGGCGAGGCGGCGAGCAGCGGCTCGAGCAGCCCCCGGATCGGCAGGCGGTCGGTCCAGTGCCGGACGTCGAGGAAGACGAACGGTCCGCTCGCGCCGTCGGTGGCGTAGAACGTCTTCGTCGCCGCCTGGAAGATCTCCTGGACCGTGCCGGCCATGCCCGGGGCGAACACGATGCCGCCGCGCGACAGGCGCAGGACCGTGTCCTCGCGGATCGCGTTGGAGAAGTACTTCGCGATCTTCGCCGCGAACAGGTTGGCCGGCTCGTGGCCGTAGAGCCATGTCGGGATCGCCAGGCCGCCGCGCCGGGCCCAGGTGACCGGGTCGCCGGCCGCCTGGCCGGCCGGGCCCGCTGCCGCGTATCCGGCGGAGTCCGGCGTGGGCGGGACCGGGCGGGCGAAGCTGTCGCGTACGGCCAGGGCCGCCTGCGTGTAGGGATCGTGATCGTGGAAGTCGGGCGCCTTCGCCAGCGTGTCGATCGCCTCACGCAGTGTGTCGAGCGGGTGCTCGGCCAGGAACGCCCCGAGGTTGGCGGCCTCCATCACGCCTGGGCCGCCGCCGGTGACGACCAGGCGGTCGGCGCGGGCCAGGCGCCACGCCAGCTCGGCGGCGCTGCGGTACTCCGCCGCGCCGCGCAGGGCCGCGTGCCCGCCCATGATGCCGATCGCCGCCGACGGGCCTCGCGCCTCGATCCACCCGGCGGTCACGTTGGCCAGGGCGTTGTCGATGCCGGAGTCGTGCATGCGCTGCGCGATCGCCTCGCGGATCTCAGGCGTCGCGCCGCCGGTGGCGCGGAAGTGCCGGTAGACGACGGTGTCGAACATGCCCTCGAAGCCGTCGGAGACGAAGCCGGCGGCGAGGTCCTCCGGGCCGTACAGCTGCGACGGGTGCGTCGGGTACGGGATGCCGGCGAACTCAGGGACCACGACCGCGCGGCGCAGCAGCAGGTCGACGACACGGTCGAGGCCGGCGAAGTGGCAGCCGATGAAGAGCGAGTCGGTGACATCCACGGCGGACAGGTCGACGGCGGCAAGGTCCAGCCCTTGGACGATCTTGCCGGCCAGGGTGTTCCGGTCGAGGTGGAACCGCAGTTCCTCCGGCGACTCGATCTCGTCCGGGGAGTGGTCGTGCAGGGCGACGACATCGGGGGGTGGCGGGGTCGGCACGGGACCATCCTTGCAAATACCCACAAAGGGCGATGGCCCGATCCGGAGGATCGAGCCATCGCTTAACCGGGTCCTGGGGAGGCTCCGGACCTTTATTTGTAGTACGTGCCGTGGGTGCGCACACCCCCCGTGCGCTGGAACGCGGCCTCAACCGTTCAGTCAGGCCGCCTCTGGTGTAATTGCGGCATGCAGAACCTGCTGCCCGAGCCTGCGCCCACCCTGCTCCCCACCGATCCGCATGCCGCCGAGCTGCTGGCCAAGGCCGACACCGAGGAGGCCGTCAAGGCGGTCGCCGCGGCGTTCCCGGCGTACAGCGCCGCCTGGGCGCGCCTGGCCGAGCTGGCGCTGGCCGCCAGCGAGCCGGTGACCGCCTACGCGTATGCGCGGACCGGGTACCACCGCGGCCTTGACCAGCTGCGGCGCAGCGGCTGGCGCGGCGCCGGTCCGATCCCGTGGGCGCACGAGCCCAACCAGGGCTTCCTGCGCGCGCTCCACGCGCTGGGCCGGGCCGCCGAGGCGATCGGCGAGGCCGAGGAGGCCGAGCGGTGCGCCACGTTCCTCAACGACAGCGACCCGGCCGCCACCAGCGCGCTCGCCGGCTGACCTGGGCTTTCCTGGGCTTTACAGGCCCTCGGACACGGCCGCCGCGACCTTGAGCCAGGCGTCGCGGCTGGCCGTGGACAGGCCCGGGTAGTGGATCGGCTCGCCGGAGTCGATGAACCGCTCGTAGGGCACGATCACTACGGTGCGCGTCCGGGCCGCGAAGTGCCGGGTGATCGCGGGCACGTCCACGTGGCGCCGGCTCGGCGGCATCGACACGACCGTCACCGCCTGGCGAACTAGCCGCTGCCGGCCGTGCTGCTCCAGGTGGTCGAGCATCCGTGAGGCGGTCTCGGCCGAGTCGTTGCGCGCCGACATCGTGACCACGAGCTGGTCGGTCGCGTCGATCGCGGCCTGCCAGTTCTCCGCGCGCACGTTGTTGCCGGTGTCCACCACGATCAGCTTGTAGAACCGGCTCACCACGTCGCGGATCTCGCCGAACGCGTCGGCGGTCAGCATCTCGCCGGCCGTCGCCGACTCGTCGGAGGCGAGCACGTCGAACATGCCCTCGCCCTGCGCCCGCACGTATTGCGACAGGTCGCCGACGCGCCCCTGCGCACCCTGGAAGTTGGCCAGGTCGTGCAGCAGGTCGCGCACGGTGCGGGTGTGGAAGTCCTGCTGGGCGCGCATGCCGAGGGTGCCCTGGGTCTCGTTGTTGTCCCAGGCCAGCACGTATCCGCCGCGCTTCTGCCCGAACGTCATCGCCAGCAGCAGCACGGCCACGGTCTTGCCGGCGCCGCCCTTCGGGTTGACCACGGTCACCTGGCGCAGCCCGCCGAAGTTGCGGCGGACCATCTCGACTTCCTGCCGGTACTCCATCTCCCGCCGGCCGGGCGGCAGCGCGACGAGCCCCAACGTGCTCTTGGACAGCGCCGCCCGCATGCCGCGTGAGGCCACCGGGTCGGCGGGCCGGGCCTGCCGGCGCCGGGCGAACTCCTCGGCGGTCGGGCTGCTCCCGTCGTGCCAGTGCTCCTGCGGCATCGGGGGCAGCGGCGGTACCGCGGGTGGCCCGGCGAGCGGATCCGCATAGGCCATCGGCGGCGCCGGATACGGCATTTGTCCGTTATCGAGAGGAAATGGCGCCGCGGCTGGGGGTGGAGGCCCCTGCAGCGGAGGTCTTTGCAGCGGCGGTCCCTGTGGCGGCGGTCCCTGGGGCGGAAATCCTTGCGGCGGTGGCCCCTGCGGCGGGAGTGGCCCCGGATGCGGCGGAGCTTGCGGGGGTGGCCCCTGTGGCGGTTGCGGATGCGGCCCGGGATGCGCCGGGGGCCCCAGCGGCGGAGCTTGCGGCGGTGGGCCCTGCGGTGGTTGCGGCAGCGGTTGCGCCGGGGGCCCCAGCGGCGGAGCTTGCGGCGGTGGGCCCTGCGGTGGTTGCGGCAGCGGCATCGGATGCGGAGGCAGTGGCGTCGGATTGGGATGCGTCGGCGGGGCCTGCGGCGGGCCGGAGACCGGGCCGGGCAGCGGCGGCCCCGAGACGGGCTCCCGGGGCGCCGGGAATGCGGGCGGTGGACCCGCGAACGGCCCGCCGACCGGAATGCCGCCGGACACCGGAATACCACCGCCGCCGGACACCGGGATCGCCCCCGAGCCGGACACGGGGATGCCCCCGCCGCCGGGCGAGGACACCGGCTCCCCACCGGTCGGCACGTGCGGCACCGGCCGGCCGTGCTGCAGGCCCGGCGGGCTAGTGGGCTGCCCGAGCTGAACGGGCTGTCCGAGTTGTCCGGGCTGTCCGTGCTGTCCGAGCTGTCTGGGGTCGCCGGGTCGGTCCGCTTGGCCGGCCTGCCCCGCTTGGTCCGCTTGGCCGGTCTGGTCCGCTTGGTTCAAGCCCTCGGGGCCCGAGCCGTCGCGGACGGGCCACGCCAGCGGATCCACGCTGCCGGGCGGCTGCGACCACGGCGAACCGACATGCTCGGGGCCGGGCTGCGCCGGCCGCCCGTCGATGTTCTCGTCCGGCGGCCAGATCATGTCGTTCACGATCGCTTCCCTCCCAGCCGTGCTCTACCACCGTAAGCGACAGGTCCGCGGTACGACACGTCTGTGGGGGACAGGGGTGCGAAGGGCCCTATGGCACGTAGACAGCCCAGGCGCCGCGCTCCATCCACCACGATCGCTTGCGGGTGAGTGTGCCCTCCACGCCGTCGTCGACGAACGGCACCTCGGCCCGGGGCGAGATGGCGACCGCTCGGCCGTGGGCGCGGCGGACCTGGATCTCCACGCGCGGGCGGCGGAAGAGCCCGCGGGAGGCGACCGGCACCGCGACCGCCACGTCGAGCACGCCGTCGTCCATGGCCGGCGCGGTGACCAGCGGCAGGCCGTCGACGGTTGCGTACCGCGCGGCGTTGGCGATGACCGACATCAGCACCGGCTCGGTCCCGTCGGCCAGCACGGCGTCGTCGACCTCGACGCGGGCCAGGTAGGTGTTCGCGGAGCCGCCGGCGTCCACGCCGCCGAGCAGGGCGCCGTCGAGCGTGACCGAGCCGCCGTCGTTGCGCAGCAGGTCGAGGCGGCGCACCCGGCCACCCAGCACCGCGGCGGCGACCTCGGCGGGGGCGCGCGGCAGGCCCAGCCGGGTGGCCAGGTCGCTCGCGTCGGGGCCGAGCGGCAGGACGCCGATCGGCGGCAGGTCGGGGATGGTGCGTCCCTCGGCGAGGGTCTCGGGGCGCTTGCTCGGCGCCGGGGCGTACATCCGCACCAGCCGGCGCATGACGGCCCGCAGCTGCCCGTCGGCGGCGGTGGCCACGATCAGCCGTGACTCGGGCAGTGCCCGCAGTGCCGCGTCGATCTCCGCGTCGTCGTGCGCGACGACCGTCCGGACCTCGGCACTTGCCGTGCGCAGCGCGTCGCGGCAGGCGAGAATGGGAGTACGGGTGCCGCACGCGCCATTTTCGCAGGCGCACTGCGAGTCGTCGCCGAGCGCGAGCAGCACGATGTCGACCACCGTTGTCAGCCTGCCTTTCCGAAGGTTGTTAGCCTGGCACTCCGGGCGAACGCGGGTCGCCCGACCTTGGAGGGGCGAGCAGACATGCCAGCGATCGTGCTCATCGGCGCACAGTGGGGCGACGAGGGCAAGGGCAAGGTTACCGACATGATTGGCGGCGGCGTGGACTACGTCGTGCGCTACTCGGGCGGGAATAACGCGGGTCACACCGTGGTGACGCCCGACGGACAGAAGTTCGCCCTGCACCTCATGCCGTCCGGTGCCCTGTGGCCCAACGCGGCCATTGTGATCGGCAACGGGGTCGTGGTCGACCCCAAGGTGCTGCTCACCGAGATCGACGGGCTGGCCGAGCGCGGCGTCGACGTGTCCCGCCTGATGATATCGGGTGACGCACACCTCATCATGCCGCACCACCGGGCGCTTGACCGGGTGGTCGAGCGCTACCTCGGCTCGTCCCGCATCGGCACCACCGGCCGCGGCATCGGGCCCGCCTACGGCGACAAGGTCGCGCGCATGGGCATCCGGGTGCAGGACCTGCTCGACCCGGGCATCCTGCGCAAGAAGCTCGAGATCGTGCTGCGCGAGCGCAACCAGGTGCTGTTCAAGGTCTACAACCGCAAGGAGATCGACGTCGACGCGGTGGTGGAGGAATACCTCACCTACGCGGAGCGGATGCGGCCGTACATCACGGACACCCGCCAGGTGCTGTGGAAGGGCCTGGAGGAGGGCCGGACGGTCCTGCTGGAGGGCGCCCAGGCGACCATGCTCGACATGGACCACGGCACCTACCCGTTCGTGACGTCGTCCAACCCGACCGCCGGCGGCGCCTGCGTCGGGGCGGGCATCCCGCCGACCGCGATCACCCGGGTCATCGGCGTGACCAAGGCGTACACCACCCGCGTCGGCTCCGGCCCGTTCCCGACTGAGCTCTTCGACGAGAACGGGGTCCACCTGCGCAAGGTCGGCCGGGAGTACGGCACGACGACCGGCCGCGAGCGGCGCACCGGCTGGTACGACGCCGTGGTCGCGAAGTACGCCACCCGGCTCAACGGCATCACCGACTTGGTCGTGACCAAGCTCGACGTGCTCTCGGGCCTGGAGACGGTGCCGATCTGCGTCGCCTACGAGGTCGACGGCAAGCGCACCGACGACATGCCGATGACGCAGACCGAGTTCCACCACGCCACGCCCGTGTACGAGGAGCTGCCGGGCTGGTGGGAGGACATCTCGCAGGCCCGCACGTTCGAGGACCTGCCGGCCAACGCCCGCCGGTACATCGAGCGGATCGAGGAGCTCGCCGGCACCCGCGTGTCGATCGTCGGGGTGGGACCCGGCCGGGACGAAAACGTGATCCGGCACGCGCTGATCTAGTCTGTCCAGGTGCGCGTACTTCTCATCGGTACCGGCGGTCGCGAGCACGCGATCGCCACCGCCCTGGCCGCCGACCCGGCCGTGACCGCCCTGATCTGCGCGCCCGGGAATCCGGGCATGGCCGCGCTGGGCGAGCTCGCCGATGTCGACGCGCTGGACCCGGCCGCCGTCGCGGCGCTCGCCGTCGAGCTCGCCGCCGACCTGGTGGTCGTCGGGCCGGAGGCGCCGCTGGTGGCCGGGGTCGCCGACGCGGTGCGCGCGAAGGGCATCCCCTGCTTCGGCCCGTCGCAGCAGGCGGCGCAGCTGGAGGGCTCGAAGGCGTTCGCCAAGGACGTGATGCGCGCGGCGGGCGTGCCCACCGCGCGCTCGTTCCTGTGCACCACTGCGGAGGAGCTGGGCGCGGCGCTGGACGAGTTCGGGCCGCCGTACGTGGTCAAGGACGACGGGCTCGCGGCCGGCAAGGGCGTCGTGGTCACCGACGACCGCGAGGCCGCGCTGGCCCACGGCGTGGCCTGCGGGCGGGTCGTGGTCGAGGAGTACCTCGCCGGCCCCGAGGTGTCACTGTTCGTGGTGACTGACGGCGTGGCCGCGGTACCGCTGCAGCCGGCCCAGGACTTCAAGCGCATCTTCGACGGCGACCGCGGCCCCAACACCGGCGGCATGGGCGCCTACTCGCCGCTGCCGTGGGCGCCGCCGGACCTGGTCGAGCGCGTCATGGCGACGGTGGTCCAGCCGACGCTGGCCGAGATGCGGGCCCGCGAGGCGTCGTTCAGCGGCACGCTGTACGTCGGCCTGGCGCTCACCGCCGACGGGCCCAAGGTCATCGAGTTCAACTGCCGATTCGGCGACCCGGAGACGCAGGTCGTGCTGGCCCGGCTGGAGACCCCGCTGGCCGGCGTGCTGCACGCCGCCGCGGTCGGCAAGCTCGCCGAGGACCCGCCGCTGGCGTGGCGCTCCGGCGCCGCCGTCTGCGTGGTCATGGCCAGCGCCGGCTACCCGGAGTCGGCCCGTAAGGGCGACGTGATCACCGGCGCCGACGGCGTGCCGGGCGTGCTGCACGCCGGCACCGCCCGCACCGCCGACGGGGCCCTGGTGACGGCCGGCGGCCGGGTGCTGACCTGCACCGCGCTGGGCGCGACGCTGGCCGAGGCCCGCGAGGCCGCCTACGCGCTGGTGCGCGGCGTCGACTTCGATGGCGCCCAGTTCCGCACCGACATCGCGTTCGCCGCGGCGGAGGGAAGAATCCTCCTGCCGTAGGCAACCCCCGCCCGCCACGCCTCCGTTTCCTCCGTGTACCCACAGGGAGGATCGCGGATGACGCCGGAGCAGACCTATCGCGAGTACGTCGCGAGCAACCTCGATCGCCTGCGCCGTACCGCGTTCCTGTTGTGCGGCGATTGGCACACCGCCGACGACCTCGCCGCCACGGTGCTGGTGAAGCTGTACCGGCACTGGCGGCGAGCGGCGCATGTCGAGCATCTCGACGCGTACGTGCGCCGCATGCTCATGCGCGCCTGGCTCGACGAGCGCCGCCGCCCATGGCGTCGCGAGACGGCCACCGCGGCGCTGCCCGAGCCACGGCCCGGCGTCGCTCCCGACGCCGACCGGCGCCTCGCCGTGCTCTCCCTGCTGGGCTCGCTGCCCCCGCGCCGCCGGGCCGTGCTGGTCCTGCGGTACTTCTGCGACCTGTCCGTCGAAGAGACGGCCGAGGCGCTGGGGTGCAGCGAGGGGACCGTGAAGAGCCAGGCGGCCCGGGCGCTGGAGACGCTGCGGGCCCATCTCAGTGAGGGAGAAGCGTCGTGGACCTGAGTGAAGCGCTGCACGAGGCGAGCGAGACCCCACCGCCCACCGCCATCGACGTCGACCGGCTCATCGCCGGCGAACAGCGCCGCGCGTGCCGGCTGCGGCTGACCGGCGTCGTCGCCGCCGTCGCCGTGGTGGCCCTCGGCACCGTCACGCTGCCGCGGTACTTCGGGGAAAGCCAGGCCCCGCCAGTCGCCGGCGCGCCGGACAGCACCGCGGCGGCGAGCCCGCGTCGCGCCCCGTCGCCCTGTGTCACGCCGTCGCCGACCGGCCAGGTGATCGTCGGTGGCGGCACGCCGATACACCCGGTGAGCGAGGCGTGCGGTGCGGCGATCGCGCGACTCAGCGAGGCAATCGGCACGCTGCTGGCCCGCGAGCTGCCCGGCCTCGAACCGCGCAATATCCGCGACGGCGGCGCGATGCCGCCGTTGGTCGAGCGGGATCCGCATTGGGCCGCCGCCTACGTGGCCGGCTTCGACTTCGACGACGGCGGTCGGCGTTCGTACCTCGGCCTGACGGTGCACGCCAACTCCGCGGAGCCCGCCGCGGCCGCTTCCGGACTGGCGTGCCGCGGTCAGGAGGCCGGCTGCAGCGAGCAGATGGTGGACGGCGCGATCGTGCTGGTCCATCGGGACCGGGTGCTGACGGACGGCTTCCAGATCAACGTGTTCCACCCGGACGGCACCGCGATCATCCTCATCGCCCGGGCCGCCGAGGAGGGGTACGATGCGCCGTTCACCGAGGCCCAGCTGGTGAAGATCGCCGCGGCGCCGGAGCTGACGCTCTACCCGTGACCCGCGCGGGCGCCGGTGACCGCACCACCGCGCCCGCGCGAAGCGCGCGCCAGGGCTATGACAGCCACCGCCGCACGACCTTGCCGGTGGCGTTGCGGGGCAGGGCCGGCACGAAGTAGACGTCGCGGGGGACGGAGAAGCGGGCGAGGCCGGACGTACTCGCGCACCGCGTCGGCGTCCACGTGCTCGCGTGGGTGCAGGGCGATCCACGCGGCCAGGCGCTGGCCGAACTCCTCGTCCGGCACCCCGGCCACGGCCACCTCGCGCACCTGCGGCAGTTCGGCGATCACGTCCTCGACGGCGGCCGGGTAGACGTTCTCGCCGCCGGAGATGACCATGTCGTCCTCGCGGCCGTCGACGAAGAGCAGGCCGTCGCGGGTGAGGTGGCCGACGTCGCCGGTGGCGATCAGGTCGCCGTGGAACTCGCGGCCGGTGCCGTTGGTGTAGCCCTCGAAGAGCATGTCGTTGCCGACGAAGATCCGGCCGACGGCGCCTGGCGGCAAGGGGGCGCCGTCGGCCGACAGGATCGCCACGCGCGTGCCGTGCGGGGGGCGGCCGGCCGTGCCCGGGGCCGAGCGCAGCTCCCTCGGCACGGCGATCGAGGCCCACGACGCCTCCGTCGAGCCGTAGAGGTTGTACAGCACGTCGCCGTACACGTCCATGAAGCGCGTGGCCAGCGGGCCGGTCAGCGCGGAGCCGGACACCGCCACCACCCGCAGCGTCGGCGCGGCGACCGCGTCGGGTGCCTCCAGCAGGCGTTGGAGCATCACCGGTACCGCGAACAGCGACGTGCACCGGTGCGCGTTCACCGCGGCCAGGGTGCTCGCCGGCGCGAACCGGCGGGTCAGCACGATCGTGCCCCGCAGCGCCAGGCACAGCTGCAGCGCGGCCAGGCCCCAGGTGTGGAACAGCGGCGCGGCGACGAACATACGCTCGCCGGCGTTGAGCGGGATGCGCGACACGACCGAGGCCAGCGGGCCGAGCCCGGCCGGGTTGCGCCGCCGCGCGCCCTTCGGCGCCCCGGTCGTACCGCTGGTGAGCACGACGATCGACCCGGGTTCCCGCGGCGGCTCGAGCTCGCTCGACGGCGACCGCCGGATCAGCGAGTCGAGCCGCTCGGTCGACAGCCGCGGCAGATTCGGCGGGACCGCGGCGAGCATGCCCAGGAACGCCTCGTCGTGCACCAGCAGTGACAGTCCCTGGTCGTGCGCGACGGACTCGACCTGCGCGTTGCCCAGGCCGGTGTTGACCAGCACAGCATGGGCGCCGAGCGCGACGACCGCCAGCAGCGACTCGATCATCGCGGCGGAGTTCTCGCACAGCAGCCCGACGCGGTCGCCGGGGCGCACGCCGTGCTCGGCGCGCAGCGCGTTGGCCAGGCGGCGGACGCGCAGGTCGAGGTCGCCGTAGGTGACGCTGCGCCGCTCATCGGCGATCGCCACGCGGTGCGGGTCGCGGGCGGCGGCGGAGCGCATCTCGCCGAACACCCCGAAGCCCCAGCGGCGCAGGGCGTTGAGCTGGCGGACGACCCGGGTCGGGCCGGCCGGGTTGAGGATCTTGCGGCGGGCGAGCGTGCGGAGCACGAATCCGGCGTCCATGGCGGGGACTCCTCGTTCCTTTTGTCGAATAAATCCGACAGCCTGACTGCCGCCGGATTCATCCGATAACTTGCCGCGTCGCTGTTCAGCGGATGTAGCTGCCGGAGATCGCGCGGGACACCACCAGGCGCTGGATCTCGCTGGTGCCCTCGAAGATGGTGTAGATCTTGGCGTCGCGGTACCAGCGCTCGACCGGGTGTTCGCGCAGGAAGCCCGCGCCGCCCAGGATCTGCACGGCCTTCTCGGTCACCGCCACGGCCACCTCGCCGGCCTTGAGCTTGCTCATCGAGCCCTCGCCGGCCTCGAACGGGCGGTTGTTGCGCCCCATCCAGGCGGCGCGCCACACCAGCAGGCGGGCGGCGTCGATCTCCATGCGCATGTCGGCCAGCGCGAACGCGATGGCCTGGTTCTCGATGATCGGCCGGCCGAACTGCACCCGGCCCTTGGCGTACTCCAGCGCGTACTCGTACGCGGCCCGGGCCACCCCGAGCGCCTGCGCGCCCACGGCCGGGCGGGACAGCTCAAACGTGCGCATCGCCGCCTGGCCCTGCGCCTTGCGCCCCTCGCGGGCGCGGGCGAGCCGCTCGTCGAGGACGTCCTTGCCGCCGAGCAGGCACGCGCCGGGCACCCGCACGTCGTCGAGGAAGACGTCGGCGGTGTGGGAGGCGCGCAGGCCGAGCTTCTTGAGCTTCTTCGCGCCGTTGAGACCGGCGGTGCCGGGCGGCACGACGAACGCGGCCTGGCCGCGCGAGCCGAGCTCCGGCTCGACGCTCGCGGTCACCACGTGGACGTTGGCGATGCCGCCGTTGGTGGCGTAGGCCTTCTGGCCGCTGAGGATCCACTCGTCGGTGGCCTCGTCGTAGCGGGCGCGGGTGCGCATCGAGCCGACGTCGGAGCCGGCCTCGGGCTCGGTGGTGCAGAACGCGCCCACTTTCGGGTCGGCGGCGTCGCCGAAGCACTGCGGGACCCACTCGACCATCTGGTCGGGGGTGCCGCTGCCGTAGATGGCGGCCACGGCGAGGCTCGTGCCGAAAATGGCCATGCCGATGCCGGCGTCACCCCAGAACAGCTCCTCGTTGGCCAGGCACAGCGAGAGGCCGGACGGGTCCGCCCAGGCGTTGGCGAGGAACTCGAAGCCGTACAGGCCGATCTTCGCGGCCTCCTGGATCACCGGCCACGGCGTCTCCTCGCGGGCGTCCCACTCCGCGGCGGCCGGGCGCACGACGTCGGCCGCGAAGCCGTGCACCCAGTCGCGCAGGTCCCGCTGTTCCTCGTTCAGGTCGAGCGAGAACTCGGGCATGGGTCAGCCCTTGGGGATGTCGAAGAGGTTCGCGATGTTCGCGGCCAGGCCCAGGTCGCCCTTCGCCTTGAGCTTGCCGGTCATGAACATCATCATCGGGTTGCCGACGCCGGAGACGACCTTGAGGAAGTCGACCGGGCCCACGGTGATCGCGAGCTTGGGGTCCTGCTCCGGGCTCGGCGACAGCGTGCAGGCGCCGTCGGCGATGACCAGCTCGTAGGAGTCGGCGCCGCCGTCCGGTGCGCCGGTGATGCTCCAGTGGATGATCGCGTTGGTCGAGCCGGCGCGGTCGGCCCGGAACAGCTCGGGGAACCGGGAGAAGATCGCGTCCAGGACGGTCTTGCGCTGCGGGCTGTTCATGATGTCGGCCAGCTTGGAGTCCGGCGCGCTCTTCACGAGCTGCGCGAACTGCTTCGGGTCGACGCTGGTGAAGTCGCCCAGCGCGTCAAGATCGGTCATGACTGTGTCCTCCGTTGATACTAAGCTACTCACGCGTAACCTTACGCACGAGTAGGTAGGGTGGCAAGGTGCTGAAACGGCTTCCACGCGTGGTCCGCGAGCGGCAGATGCTCGACGCCGCGGTGAAGGTCTTCTCCAACCGGGGCTTCCACGCGGCGTCGATGGACGAGATCGCGGAGGTGGCCGGCATTTCCAAGCCGATGGTGTACGCCTACCTCGGCGCCAAGGACGAGCTGTTCCTGGCCTGCCTGCAGCGCGAGGCCACCCGCCTGATGGAGGCGGTCGCCGGCGGCGTGCGCCCGACCGCCCGCCCCGACGAGCAGCTGTGGAACGGGCTGCGGGCGTTCTTCGCCTTCGTCGGCGCGCACCGCGACGGCTGGCGGGTGCTCTACCGGCAGGCCCGCAGCGAGCCGCACTTCGCCGGCGAGCTGGCCGGCATGCGCACCCGGATCGTGGAGGTGGTCGCCGGGCTGCTCGCGGGCGCCACCGCGCAGTCCGACGCGCCGATGCCCAACCGGCCCGACGGCTTCCTGGCGATGGCCTACGCCTACGTCGGCGCTGCGGAGTCGCTGGCCGACTGGCTCGCCGACCACGAGGAGCAGGACCCCGAGCTCGCCGCGACCCGGATGATGAACTTCATCTGGGTCGGCGCCGAGGCCATGCTGCAGGGCCAGGTCTGGCACCGGCCCGGGTAGCCCGCGGCCGGCCTAGCCGATGAGGTCGGTCGTCCGCCAGGCGACCAGCACGGCCAGCAGCAGCGCCAGCACCACGAACGCGGCGACCTGCACCAGCGTCCGGTGGTTGCGTGGCGCGTAGGCCAGGCCGATCGCGGCCAGCGTGCCGGTGATCAGGCCGCCGATGTGCCCGCCGACGGAGATGTTGGAGATCGAGAAGGTCAGCACCAGGTTGAGGATGAGCACCGGCACGATGCCGGCCACGCTCAGCCGCATCCGGCGCCAAACCACGATCAGCGCGCCGAAGAGGCCGAACACGGCGCCCGACGCGCCCGCGTTGATCACGTTGGGCGCGGTGAAGGCGTAGGCGGCCACGTTGCCGCCGATCCCGGCGATCATGTAGAGCGCGAAGTATCGCGCGCGGCCCAGGGTCTGCTCCAGGGGCCGGCCGACGGACCACAGCACCCACATGTTCAGCGCCAGGTGCAGCAGCCCGAAGTGCAGGAACATGCCGGTGACCAGGCGGTAGTACTCCCCGGCGGCGACGCCGTGCAGCGGGCCGCCGCCGGGGTAGGTGGCGGCGCCGAGCATGCCGAGGCCCTCGTGCAGCGGCGTTTGCTGACCCAGCAGCCCGCCCCAGCCGCCGCCGGCCACCGCGTCGGTGCCGCCGGAGCTGATCACCGTGGCGATGAAGGCCAGGATGTTGACGACGATCAGGGCGATCGTCACGGTGCCGGCAGACCCGGCGCGCGAGCCGCCGAACGCGGTCTGGGCCGGCCGCTGCGTGCGGGCGCCCTGGCGGACGCAGTCCGGGCACTGGAAGCCGACCGATGCCTCGTTCATGCAGTCGGGGCAAATCGGCTGGTTGCACCGGGTGCACCGGACATACGTCTCGCGGTTGGGGTGCCGGTAGCAGACGGGGACCACGTTCGCCGGCGGCTGAGTCATGCTGACAAGGTTAGCCAGGCGTCACCGTGGCTCACCCGCGGCCGACTGACTATGCGGTGCGCTCGATGTCGACACGCTCGATGACGATGTCGTCCACCGGGCGGTCCATGCGGCCCGTCCGGGTGGTCGAGATCTGGTCGACGACCTTGCGGGAGTCGTCGTCGGCGACCTCGCCGAAGATCGTGTGCTTGCCGTTGAGGTGCGGCGTCGGGCTGACCGTGATGAAGAATTGCGACCCGTTGGTGCCCTGCCCGAAGCGGATGCCGGCGTTGGCCATGGCCAGCAGGTACGGCCGGTTGAAGGACAGCTCCGGGTGGATCTCGTCGTTGAAGTTGTAGCCGGGGCCGCCGGTGCCGGTTCCCGTCGGGTCGCCGCCCTGGATCATGAAGTTGGCGATGACGCGGTGGAAGATGACGCCGTCGTAGTACGGCCCCTTGCCGGCCTCGCCCGTGCGCGGGTCCGTGTAGTCCTTGGTGCCCTCGGCGAGCTCCACGAAATTGCGCACGGTCTTGGGCGCGTGGTTGGGGAACAACTCAACCCGGATGGGACCGACGTTGGTGTGCAGCGTCGCGAACAGTTGCTCGGCCACCAGTTCTCCCTTTCCTTGGTGACATTCTGTCATCACCGTATCTGACGTTGATTCTGCCGGATCCGGGTGTACGGGCGGCCCGTTCGTTGCAGGATGACCCGGAGCGGACCTGCTCCTGAGGTTCTCCCTGGTCGGATCGGGGTAACCGGGGACGGACGGGTTTCCGCGCCTCGGGAGGTGGAGCAAGTGTTTCGACGTCAGGTGCAGACGCACCGCCGGCTCGTACGCGACGAGCTCGGGGAAAGCCTCGATCACCTGCGAATGGCCGCGGCGCACGCCGCCGATGGCGCTTCGGGCGCCTTGGCGCCGCGCGTCGACGCCGCTCGCAGGGCCATGAAGCCGCACCTGGAGAGCGGCATGAGCCGTGCCAAGGGCGGCGTGGACACGGTCATGATCATCGCTCGGGACCGCTCGCGGCTGGCCGGCCGCAAGACGGCGAAAATGGGGCGCAAGGGGAAAGTCGGGATGATGAGAAACGGGGAGAGGTCGTCGCGCCGCTGGCCGACGATGATCGGTGGCCTTCTGATGGCTGGCGCCGCCGTCGGCCTGGCGAGCGCGATGCTGCGCCGCCGCCGCGACCAGCAGGGTTGGGACGAGTACGGCGCGACCCGCACGACGAGTGACAGCGGCTCGATGCTCGAGTCCGCGAAGTCCACGATGGACGCCGGCAAGGACAAGGCCAGGACGATGGGGGAGGCGGCCAAGGACCGCGCCTCCGACCTGATCGGCCACAAGGGCACCAACACAGGCCCGACCAGCAGCGGGGAACAGTCCCCGATGTCGCCGGCCGCGTCGAAGAACAGCCGCTCTTAGCGCGCGCGATCGCATAGGCGGGCCGTCCCCGGCCACGGGGGACGGCCCGCCTATGTCCAGCGTCTACAACCAGCCGCTGCGGCGGAATCCCCAGAACAGGGCCGCCGAGCCACCGACCATCAGCGTCATCACGCCGGGATAGCCGAACATCCACTTCGTCTCGGGCATGTATTCGAAGTTCATCCCGTAGATGCCGGCGATCGAGGTGACCAGGGCGGCGATGGCGGCCCAAGCGGCGATCTTGCGCATGTCGTTGTTCTGGTCGACGCTCACCTGCGCCAGCCGCGCCGCGAGCACCGAGTTGATCACGTCGTCGAGGTAGAGCACCTGCTCGACCGCGCGGGCGAGGTTGTCGCCGACGTCGCGGAAGTACCGGCGCATCTCGTCCGGCATGTCGGCCAGCTGCCCGGTCACCAGCCCGGTCATCGGCCGCTGCAGCGGCAGCACCGCCCGCTTGAACTCCATCAGCTCACGCTTGAGCTGGTAGATGCGCTGGATGCGGTCGGCGCTGTGGCGTCCGCCCTTCTGCGGGCTGAAGACCTGGTCCTCGATCGCGGCGACGTCCTCCTCGATCCCCGTCGCGACCTCGACGAGCGCGTCGACCACGCTGTCGGCGACGGCGTAGGCGACCGCCCAGGGCCCGCGGGCCAGCACCTCCTGCCGGCGCTCCAGCCCGGAGCGGACCGGGGCGAGCCGGCTCGCGTCGCCGTGCCGGACGGTGATGATGAAGTGCTCGCCGATGAACATCAGCACGTCGCCGGTCTCGACCACCTCGCTGGTGTCGGTCAGCTCGTCGTGCTCGACGTACCGTGCGGTGCGCATGGTCAGGAAGGTCATCTCGCCGTAGCGCTCGACCTTCGGCCGCTGCCGCGACAGCACCGCGTCTTCGACGGCGAGTTCGTGCAGCTGGAACGTCTCGGCGATCGCGGCCATCTCGGCCGCCTGCGGCTCCTTCAGGCCGATCCACACGAAGCCGCGGTGCCGCCGCGCGGCCTGCAGCGCCTCCGTGTAGTTGCGGTTGGCGGGCTGGCGCACCCCGTCGATGTACAGCGCGCAGTCCACGATCGCGCTCTGCTCCGGCGGCTGCGCGACGGACTTGACCAGTGGCGCGGAGCTGCTGAGCATTCGCGACATGGCCCGCACCGGCCGGGACAGCGCGCGCTGCAGTGGACGGGCGCCGGGCTGTTGATCGTCGGCCATCTCGACCTCCCTGGGTGAGGCGAGGTCGGCCCGCCCAGGCCAACAGCGACCCGAAAGTTGGCACCGGGTGGACCGACCGCAGGTGGGGGGTGGGGGCGCGGTCGGCCCACCCGGTGCCGTTGGGGGGCGGGGGGTGATGCCTGCAGCGCGATTCGCAAAGCGCGCCGGGCTGGATTTTGATCCATCCGATACCGCCTGGGGAACCACCCCCACCATCACGGTTTGGTGTCAGCTTGCTTGGAATTGCTGCGAACGGGAATGCAACCGGCCTCAGCCGGCCTTGCGCACCGCCTCGATGGCCGCCGCGAGGCGCTCGACACCCTCGTCGACCTGATCCGTGAGGACCGCCGAGAACGCGAGCCGGACCGAGTGCCGCCCGCCCTCGAGCAGGAAGTCGCTGCCCTTGACCACGGCAACGCCGAAGTCTCGGGCCGCCACCTTCTCCAGCTCCGTCGTGTCGACGTCCTCGGGCAGCTCCACCCAGAGGAAGTAGCCGCCGTCGGGCTCGACGAACGTCGCGTCCGGGATGTGCTTGCGCAGCCCATCGGCCAGCAGCCGGGCCCGCTCGCCCAGCGTCGCCGACACCTTCGCGATCGAGCGCTCGATGTCGCCGCTCACGCAGAACTGGTGCGTGATCGCCTCGGCCACCATGCTCGGCGAGATGTAGAGGTTGGTGGCCCGCTTCGCGATCGGGGCGATCGTCTCCTGCGGGCCGACCAGGTAGCCGACCCGCAGGCCGGGCGCGATGGTCTTGGTGAACGAGCTCGCGTGCACCACGACGCCGGCGGTGTCCTGGGACAGCATCGTGGGCAGCTTCTCGCCCCGCCAGCGGATGTCCGCGTAGGGGTCGTCCTCGAAGATCGTGAACCCGTACTGCTCGGCCAGCCCGACCAGCGCGCGGCGCTTCTCGGCCGACAGGGTCACGCCGGCGGGGTTCTGGAAGTTCGGGATGATGTGCGCGAGCCGCGGGCGGACGCCGCTCTCCAGCAGTGTGCGCAGCTCCTCGACGTCCAGGCCGTCCTCCTGCACCGTCACCTGGTGCACGGTGGCGCCCAGGTTGCGCAGGTTGAGCAGGGTGCGATCGTAGGTCGGCTTCTCCACGACCACGGCGTCGCCGGGCTTGACCAGGTGCTCGAAGAGCAGCGCGTCGGCCTGCAGCGAGCCGTTGGTCACGATGACGTGGTCGGGCTCCACGCCGTGCTTCGCCGCGATCCACGAGCGCAGCGGCAGGTAGCCGACGGACGTGCCGTAGGCGGTGATGCCGGCCGGGTCGGCCTCGAAGGCGCGTACCGCGGCCGCCTTGAGCCCGTCGATGTCGATGATGTCGAGACTCGGCGCGCCACGGGCGAAAGAAATCAACTGCATGATGGCAGCCTACGCAGCCGGGTGAGCGCCGTTCAGCCGAGTTCCCCGCCCTCCACCTGGAGGGATGGGCGCCCTGACCGGCGTTTTTCCGGCACGGCGACCTCGCCGGGGCCGATTCCTCGCCCCGGATGGACGATCACGCCAGGATTGCCGTCTGAACCCAGACACGAATGATGTCGCGCACAGAAATCACCCCGAGCACGTCGTCGCCGTCGAGGACCACCAGATGGCGGAAGCCGCCGCGGACCATGGCGGCCGCGGCCTGCTCGATCGTCCACGAGGGGCTCGCGTAGACGACCTCCCACGTGATGTGGTCGGCGGCCCGCTCGACGTCCGGGTCGAGGTCGGTGCCGATCGCGTTGAGGATGTCCCGCTCGGTGATGATGCCCACGCCGGCACCGTCGGGATCGATGACAATTGCCGAGCCGACCTTCCGCCCCGACATGAGCGCGGCGGCCTGGCGCAGGGTGTGGTCCGGGCCGAGTTGGACGACAGCCGTTGACATGGCTTCGTGTACCTGCATGGCGCATCAACTCCTCGCAAGGCACGGTACGGACATCGTCTCGCCTCGGAGACGAACTCTCAAGACTTGCTCACCCGCTGGTGCGCTCGCGATACAGTTGCACGACGTGCGGTTTCTCAACGACCAGACGCCCGGGCACGATCTCACCTACGACGATGTCTTCATGGTGCCGAGTCGCTCGGCGGTGGAGTCGCGGATGCAGGTCGACCTCACCACGCACGACGGCAGCGGCACCACGATCCCGATCGTCGTGTCGAACATGACCGCCGTCGCCGGCCGGCGCATGGCCGAGACCGTCGCCCGCCGCGGCGGCCTGGCGATCATCCCCCAGGACATCCCGATGGACGTCGTCGCCGAGGCGGTCTCCTGGGTGAAACGGCGGCACCTGGTGTACGACACCCCGATCACCCTCGGCCCGACCGAGACCGTCTCCCTCGCCCTGGACCTGCTGCCCAAGCGGGCGCACGGCGCGGTGATCGTGGTCGAGGACGGCCGCCCGATCGGCGTGGTCACCGAGGGCGACTGCGCCGACGTCGACCGCTTCAGCCAGCTGGGCAGCGTCATGTCGCGCAACCTGCTCACCCTGCCCGACGACGCGACGCCGGAGGAGGCGTTCAACCGCCTGGCCGCCGGTCACCACAAGCTGGCGCCGGTGATCGACCCGGCCGGCCGGCTCGTCGGCATCCTGACCCGCAACGCCGCGCTGCGCGCCACGCTGTACTCCCCGGCCGTCGACGCCGAGGGCCGGCTGCGCATCGGCGCCGCGATCGGCATCACCGGCGACGCGGCCGGCCGCGCGGACAAGCTCATCGCCGCCGGCGTCGACGTGATCGTGGTCGACACCGCGCATGGCCACCAGGAGCGCATGATCGGCACGCTGCGCGCGGTGCGGGCGCTCGACCCGGCCGTGCCGGTGGCGGCCGGCAACGTGGTCACCCGGGAGGGGACCGCCGACCTGCTGGCCGCGGGGGCCGACATCGTCAAGGTCGGCGTGGGGCCGGGTGCCATGTGCACGACCCGGATGATGACGGGGGTCGGCCGCCCGCAGTTCTCCGCGGTCCTCGAGTGCGCGGCCGAGGCGCGCCGCCACGGCGGGCACGTGTGGGCCGACGGCGGGGTCCGCCACCCGCGCGACGTCGCCCTGGCCCTCGCCGCCGGCGCCTCCAACGTGATGATCGGCTCCTGGCTGGCCGGCACCCACGAGTCGCCCGGCGACCCGCGCCGCGACCCCGACGGCCGGCTCTACAAGGAGAACTTCGGCATGGCCTCGGCCCGCGCGGTGAGCCGCCGCACGGCCGACGACACCGCCTACGAGCGCGCCCGCAAGGCGCTGTTCGAGGAGGGGATCTCCTCCTCCCGGATGTACCTCGACCCCCGCCGCCCCGGCGTGGAGGACATCCTCGACGAGATCGTGGCCGGCGTGCGCAGCGCCTGCACCTACGCGGGCGCCGCCGACCTGGCCGAGTTCGCCGAGCGGGCGACGGTCGGCGTGCAGAGCGCCGCGGGTTACGCGGAGGGTAAACCGCTCGACGTGAGCTGGTGATTGCGGCAAAGGTCGGATGGTCCGGTCACCCGCGGTCACGTATGGTGCGTCTCGTGAACCTCGCTCGCGACCCTATCGGCTCGTGAATCCACGCCCGTTGTTGCGCCGCTTGCAGGGGCTGGGCGGCGCTTCCCGTTTCGTCGGTGCGGGCCTGCTCGACCAGGTGGTCATCGCCGCAGCCAACTCGGCGAATACCCTCCTGGGCGGCATCCTGCTGCCGAAGGAGCAATTCGGCGCGCTGGCGCTCGCCCTCGCCGTGGGCTACTTCGCCATGTACATGAACCGCGCGGTCGTCGGCGACGTGCTGCTCGCGCTGGCGTCACGGTATGACGGGGAGCCCCGCGTGCGGCTGGCCCGCAACGGCGTGGCCACCGCGCTGTGCTCCGGCCTGCTCACCACCGCGATCTTCGTGGCGCTCTGGGCGACCTGGCCCAACACGGGCGAGATCGACCTGCACGAGCTCATCTGGCTCGCGCCCTTCATGGTGCCGATCATGCTGCACGACACGGCGCGCTGCGACTACCTCGCCGACCGGCGCCCGGACAAGGCCCTCGGCATCGACCTGGTGTGGGCGGGCACCCAGGCGGTCATGGTCGTCGTCATGATCGTCACGCACACCTCCAGCGCCGCCGGCCTGCTGGCGGTCTGGGGCCTCGGCGCCACCGCCGGCGCCTCTGTGTACCTGGTGCGTGAGCGCCGCCTGCCGTGGCAGGGCAGCCCGCGGGCCTGGCTGTCGGAGACCCGGCACCTGTCCAGCTGGTTCACCATCACCGCGATCGTGGCCCAGGTGCAGGTGCTGGCGATCAGCTTCATCGTCGCCGGTCGACTCTCCAAGGTCGACCTGGCCAGCCTGCGCTTCGTGCAGACCGTCCAGCTCTCGCCGATGCAGAACCTGATCACCGCGATCCAGAGCCTGCTCGTCCCGCGCGCCTCCCGCAACGCCGCGGCCGCCGCCAAGCCGGGCCCGGAGGGCATCGAGGCCGCTCTCGCGCTGCGCCGCCAGACCTACCGGCTGGCCACCGCCTTCGCCTGCCTCGGCGCGCTGATGGTGCTGATCGTCTGGCCGCTGGTCTCGTTCGTGCTCGTGCACACGCACAAGTTCGCCGAGGCCGCCCCGCTGGCCCTGCCGATCGCGCTTCAGGGCGCGGTGTACCTGCTGCAGGTGCCCTTCACCGCGGCGATGCGCGGGATGCACCGGGCGCGGATGCTGTTCCTGCAGTACGTCGTGTTCGCCACGGTCTCGCTCAGCGGCCTGACCCTCGGCGCCGACTGGGGCGGGCTGCACGGCGCCGCGTGGGGCCTGCTGACCGGCTCGACCGCCGGCCTGATCTGCATGGTGATCCTGTACGCCTACGCCCTGAAGTGGGTCGGCCCCCCGCCCGGCACGCCAGCGCCGGTGCGGGAGGACGTCCCGCAGAAGCCCAGCGGGGCTCCGGTCTGAGCAGCGCCTACGACCGGCCCGCGTTGCGATCAAGGACCGCTCGGTAGACGCCGATCAGCCGCTCGGTGAGCACGTCCGGGGCGAACTGCGACTCGTAGCGGGCCCGCGCCACCGGGGCCAGCGCCGCCGCGCCCTCATGGGCCTTGCGCAGCCCGTCGGCCAGCGAGGCGGCGTCGGGCTCGACGACCCAGCCGGCCTCGCCGGTCAGGTACGGCATCCCGCCCCGGTCGGTGACCAGCACCGGGCGGCCGCCGGACAGCGCCTCAAGAATGATCGTGGGGAGCACGTCGTGCCAGGTGGAGGCGGCGATCACGCAGGCGGCGCGGGCTATCTCGGCGCGCACGGTGGCGTTGTCGACCGGCCCCAGGTAGGTGACGTCCCCGCGCTCGGCCGCGGCCCGCTCGGCGCGCGGACGCAGCGGCCCGTCGCCGATGATCCGCAGCGTGCCGAGCGCCCCGTCGTCGTGCCGCGACCAGGCGTCGAGCACCAGTTCGAGCCCCTTCTCCGGGGTCAGCCGCGCGGCGTAGAGGAAGCCGCTGCCGGGCTCGGTCGCCGCGCCGGCGTCGGGGATGCCGTTGGGCTTCACGGTGATGCGCTCGGCGGGGATGCCGAAGTCGGCGAGGTGGGCGGCGATGCGGTCGGTCAGCGCGACGAAGTGGTCGACCTGCTTCCAGGTGCCGCGGTGGTACGCCAGGGTGGCCGCCATGACCGCCGACTGTGCCTTGGAGCCGCGGTAGCACGCGTGCGTGACGGCCGGCGTCGGGAACGCGCGGCCCCGGCACTCCGTGCAGATGTGCCCGTCGCGGAAGTACAGGCCCGGCGCGCAGACCTGACGGTAGTTGTGGACGGTGTGCACGACCGGGACGCCGTGGGCGTGTGCGGTCTTCACGATCGAGGGGGAGATCAGCGGATACGGATTGTGTAGGTGTACCAAATCCGGCTTTTCCGCTTTTATCACCGCGGACAGTGCGCGCTGCGACGCGCCGTTGCGGAGCGGGGAGAGCGGCAGCAGCACCTTCTGCGCCGTCGAGAACGTGCCGATCTCGTCCGAGCTGCGCAGGAAGGGCAGCACGGTGACGCCGGCCGCGCCGAGCTGCGCGATCTCGGCGTCGACGATCACGTTCTCGCCGGACGGCTGCCCGGACGCGTACCGGTTGTGCGCGACGACGACCTTCATGGTGCCAGAAGCCTACGGACCGTGTCTTGCGGCAGACTGTACGGGTGCCCGAGCTTCCCGAGGTCGAGGCGCTCGCCGCGTTTCTGCGGGAGCGCGCCGCCGGCCACACCGTCGACCGCATCGAGGTCTCCGCGATCAGCGCGCTGAAGACCTTCGACCCCCCGATCACCGCCGCGGCGGGCCGCCCGATCACCGGCGCCTCCCGGCACGGCAAGTTCCTCGACGTGCATATCGGCTCCGATCTTCACCTGGTCGTCCACCTGGCCCGCGCCGGCTGGCTGCACTACCGCGACTCCTTCAACGCCAAGACACCGCTCAAGCCCGGCTCCGGCCCGATCGCGCTGCGCGTGCGCCTCGACGACGAGTCCGGCTTCGACCTGACCGAGGCGGGCACGAAGAAGAGCCTGGCGGCGTACTTCGTGACCGACCCGCGCCTGGTCCCGGGCGTGTCCCGGCTCGGGCCGGACGCGCTGTCGGTGAGCGCCGAGGACTTCGCCGCGGCCATGCGCTCACGCCGCGGCCAGATCAAGGGCGTCCTCACCGATCAGACCATCCTCGCCGGGGTCGGCAACGCGTACTCCGACGAGATCCTCCACGCGGCCAAGATGTCGCCCTTCGCGCTGACCAACAAGATCACCGACGAGGCGATGGCAGGACTGCATGCGGCCATGCGCACCGTGCTGACCGACGCGGTGGCGCGCTCCGTCGGGCAGAAGGCCGCCACGCTGAAGTCCGAGAAGCGCTCCGGGCTCGCCGTGCACGCGCGCACCGGCCTGCCCTGCCCGGTCTGCGGCGATACGGTGCGCGAGGTGTCGTTCGCGGACACGTCGCTGCAGTATTGCCCCACGTGCCAGACCAACGGCAAGCCCTTGGCGGACCGCCGGCTCTCGAAGCTCGTACGCTGAGCCGCGTGCGCCGTGCGTTCGTCGTGGCTTTTGCCGCATTTTTTCTCCTTGGTACCGCGTGGGCCCTCGCCCTGCCCGTAAACGGGACATACGACGAGAAGCAGCACCTCGTCCGCGCCTACGCCGTCTGGACCGGCCAGTGGCTGCCCCACGAGCGCGTCCCGGACGCGAGCGGGATCGAGACGAACGCGTTCGTCGGCCCGCGCAGCCTGCTGCCCGACAACGCGGACTGCACCTGGATCGACAAGCCGGCGTACCACCCGGCGTCCTGC
Source organism: Dactylosporangium sp. NPDC048998 (assembly GCF_043197855.1). Lineage (NCBI taxonomy): Bacteria > Bacillati > Actinomycetota > Actinomycetes > Micromonosporales > Micromonosporaceae > Dactylosporangium > Dactylosporangium sp. NPDC048998. Next base: position 93,753 of record NZ_JBICTV010000004.1, on the reverse strand, counting down.
CTGGTCACCAACGGCGATCGGGCCCATACGCTGGTACCCAGCGCTGCGGCGCGGTACAGCCCCGTCTACTACGCGCTGGTCGGGCTGCCGCTGCGGATCAGCCCCGACGGCACCGGCCTGATCTGGGCCCGGCTGCTGTCGGCCGCGCTGTCCGCGCTGCTGCTCGCGTGGGCCGTGGTGCTTGCCCTCACGGGCGGGAACCGGCTGCTCGCGCTGGCCGTGCTGCTCGTCACGACGCCGATGCTGGCCGACCTGGCCGGGTCGATCAACCCCAACGGGCTGGAGATCAGCGCGGCCGCGCTGCTGTTCGTCGCGCTGCTGCGCCGGCACTGGGCCGCGGCCGGGTTGGCCTCGGTGCTGCTGTTCACCGTTCGCGATCTCGGCCCGTTCTTCGTGCTCGCGGTGCTCGCGCTGTCGCTCTTCGTGACCCGGACGCACCCGCGCGAGCTGCTGCGCCGCGCGTTCCTGGTCCCGGCCGCGCTCGGCGCCGCGTTCGCCGTGTTCTGGGCCGCCGTCGCGTCCCGCGGCAGCGACCTGGACCAGGGCCGCCCGGTGCCGCCGACGACCTCCGGGGCGATCCTGAGCGACATCGTGCACAACCGCGCCGAGTTCTGGGCCCGCCAGATCATCGGCCAGTTCAACTACGGCGAGACGACGATCTCGATCGCCGTGATCGGGCTGTGGTACCTCCTCGTCGCCGCCCTCGTGGTGCCCGCCGTGTGGCTCGGCGACCGGCGGCTACGGCTCGGCATCGCGACCGCGTTCGCCGGCAGCGCGGCGTTGCTGGTGGCCCTGGAGCTGTACTTCGCGCCGAAACTCGGGACGCACTTCGCGCACGGCCGGTACGTCATGCCCCTCGGCGTGGGTGTGGTGCTCCTCGCGCCGTCGGCGGACCGTTACGCACGGTGGTTGTCGGATCGCGGGTGGCTGGATCGACTGGTGCTGGTGTGTGCCGCGCTCGCGGTACCGATGCAGCTCTATGCCCTGGCCAGGGTCATGACCCGGTTCGAGCGGGGCATCGCCGCGGGCCTCAACCCCTTCGGCGGCAGCTGGACGCCCCCGGTTGGCAACGTGGCGCCGCTTCTGTGTGCTTTGGTGGGCGCTGTGCTACTCGGGGTGATTGTCACACGCAGTTCTGTCCGCCCTACGCCAGTGCACTCGACAGCGAATACGTTGAGCAACTAGTGTCGGCCGGTCATCATTGGTAGCTCCGGCCGCCGTGGGACACTTTGCACAGGCTTTCCGGTGTCCGTGAACCAGCAGACCGCACGGACTTGAAACGCAACCGGCCGAGCAGAGCAGTGCCGCGATCCGCGCATCGCGGTGCGAGAAAGCGCCGCGATGTTCGCATCGCGGTGCGAGAGGACGCACTGAGGTGACTGCTAGTCTCCAACGTCCGGCCACTTCGCCGAGCCGGAGATCGACCTTGGGTGAACTCGACAGCTTCGAGATTCTTCCCGACCACGCGATGACTCCCCTGGGCGCCAACGGAGTGCCGCGCTCGGCCTGGCAGCGCACCAAGCGCGCCGCGCGCTGGCACCGTCCGTATGCGGCGATCCTGGTCCTGCTCGACGCGACCGCGGCGGCGCTGGCGTCGCTGACCGCCGCCGCCAACCTCCCGAAGGCCGACTCCGGCTTCCAGAACAGCCCGCAGCTGTTCGACCTCATCGCCTTCGTGGGGCTGCCCGCGGTGTGGCTGCTCGTGCTGTGGGGTCACGGCGCCTACGACCGCCGCTACCTCGGCGCCGGCACCGACGAGTTCAAGCGCGTGGTCCGCGCCTCCTGGACGGTCGTGGCCATCGTCGCGTTCGCCGCGTTCGCCTTCAAGGTCGACGTGTCGCGGTTCTCGGTCGGCGCCGCGCTCGTCGGCGGGCTCGTCTTCGTGCTGATCCTGCGGTACGTCGCCAGGCGCGCCCTCGCGTTCGCGCGCACGAAGTTCCACCTGGCTACCCACCGGATGCTGCTCATCGGCACCCTGCAGGAGGCCCTCGAGGTCCACGCGGCGATCGCCCGCGACCCCGCCTCGGGCCTCGTGCCGGTCGGCATCCACCTCACCGAGGGCTACGCCCCGCGGGCGAGCACCGTCACGCCGGTGCCCGTGCACGCCGGCCGCGACATCCTCTCGCTCGTGCGCGAGCTCAACGCCGACACGATCGCCGTCTGCGGCTCGGCCAGCGCCGAGCCGGTCGAGCTGCGCCGGCTCGCCTGGCAGCTCGAGGGCACCGGCATCGACCTGGCCGTGGCGCCCCAGCTGACCGACATCGCCGGCCCGCGCGTGCACATCCGCCCGATCGAGGGCATCCCGCTGCTGTACGTCGAGGAGCCGAAGCTCTCCGGCCTCGGCTGGCTGTTCAAGAACGTGATCGACCGGGTGCTAGCCCTGCTGGGCCTACTCCTCGTGCTGCCCTTCTTCCCACTCGTGGCGCTGGCAATCAAACTTTCCGACCCGGGCCCCATCTTCTTCCGCCAGCCCCGCATCGGCCGCGAGGGCAAGACGTTCCGCGTGTGGAAGCTGCGGACGATGTACGTTGATGCGGAGGAGCGGCTGGCCACGCTGCACGACCAGAACGAGAGCGACGGCCTCCTCTTCAAGATGAAGAACGACCCGCGCATCTTCAGGGTCGGCAAGTGGCTGCGCGCGACGTCGATCGACGAGCTGCCGCAGCTGATCAACGTCCTCATGGGCGAGATGTCCCTGGTCGGCCCCCGCCCCCTCCCCGCCGAGGACGGCGACTTCCTGGGCGACGTCCGCCGCCGCCTGCTGGTCCGCCCCGGCATCACGGGCCTGTGGCAGGTCTCCGGCCGAAGCGACCTGAGCTGGGACGACGCGGTGCGCCTGGACCTGTACTACGTGGACAACTGGTCCCTGGTCCTGGACCTGCACACCCTGTGGCGCACGGTCGGCGTGGTCGTCTTCCGCAAGGGCGCCTACTAGGAGCGGCCGCGCGGTGGCGGGCGGCCGATTGAAGGTTCGGACCGGTCGATCTATCCAAACGCGCGGGTGCGGGGTCACCATGGCGGCGTGGGAGGGAATCTCGCGGCCGGGCTGGTCGTCGTCGTGCTTGCCGCCGCGCTCGGCGGGGCGGTGTACGCGGTCATCCGGCTGCGCGGCCGGCGCGCCATCGCGACCGCGGCGCAGCGGGCGACGTACGACGTGCTGCACATAGCCGAGCTCGCCGCCGAGCCGTTGCGCAACGGACTCACCGAGGCGGCGGCCGGCAAGGCGATCCGGCATCTGCGCACGCTCACCGGGGCGGCGGGGATCGCGGTGACCGACGCGAGGCGGGTGCTGGCGTTCGACGGGGCCGGCGAACACCACCGCGAGCAGGCCGCCGCAGCCGCCGCCAAGGCCGTGACGGCCGGGCGGCCGACCGTCCTGGGCAGCCGCGAGCTGCCGTGCGACGTGGTCGACTGCCCGATCCGCGGCGCCGTGGTCGTCCCGCTCGCCCAGCGGGAGGGGGCGCTGGTCGCGCTGTCCGACGGGCCGCCCGCCCCCGGCCTGGTCCAGGCCACGGCCGAGACCGCCCGCTGGGTCGGCACCCAGCTCGCGCTGGCCGAACTCGACACGTCGCGGGCCCGCCTGGCCCGCGCCGAGGTGCGCGCCCTCCGCGCGCAGATCAGCCCCCACTTCATCTACAACGCCCTGACCGCGATCGCCAGCTTCGTGCGCACCGACCCCGAGCTGGCACGGGAGCTGATCCTGGAGTTCGCCGAGTTCACGCGATACTCCTTCCGAGCGCACGGCGAGTTCACCACCCTCGCCGAGGAGCTGCGTTCCATCGACCGGTACCTCACCATCGAGCGGGCCCGCTTCGGCGAACGGCTGCAGGTCCGGCTGCAGATCGCCCCCGAGGTACTGCCGGTGACCCTGCCCTTCCTGTGCCTGCAGCCGCTGGTCGAGAATGCCGTGCGGCACGGGTTGTCGCGCAAGCCGGGCATGGGAACGGTCAGCATCGTGGCGCGGGACGCGGGGGCCGAGTGTCACATCACCGTCGAGGACGACGGCGTCGGCATGGACCCGGCCGCGCTGCTCGACTCCGACGACGCGGTCGACGCCGGACAGCACGTGGGCTTGCGCAACGTCGACGATCGGCTACGTTCGGTCTTCGGTGACGGCTTCGGAGTGGTGGTCGAGACCGCGCCCGACGCCGGCACCAAGGTGAGCATGCGCGTACCGAAGTTCCATCCGGGAGTGAGGAGCGGCCCGTGAGCGAGCACCAGGGATATCTGCGCGTGCTTGCCGTCGACGACGAGGTGCCGGCCCTCGACGAGCTGGCGTACCTGCTGCGCGCCGACCCGCGGGTCGGGCGCCTGCACACCGCCGGTGACGCCACCGAGGCGCTGCGTGTACTACGCGACGCCGACGTGGATGCCGTCTTTCTCGACATCCGCATGCCGGGGCTGGACGGCATGGAGCTGGCCCGCGTGCTCGGCCGGTTCGCCAAGCCGCCGGCGGTGGTCTTCGTGACCGCGTACGACGACCGCGCCGCCGAGGCGTTCGACCTCGGCGTTGCCGACTACGTGCGCAAACCCGTCCGCCGCGACCGTATCGCCGAGTCGCTGCGCCGGGTGCTGGCCGCCCGCCTGGTGCCCACGCACCCGGCCGTCGCTGCGCGCCGCGACCGCCAGGACGACCCGACGATCCCGGTGGAGCTCGCCGGCACGACCCGGATGCTGCCCCGCTCGTCGGTGCGCTGGGTCGAGGCGCAGGGCGACTACGCCCGCCTGCACACCGCGGACGCCTCGCACCTCGTCCGGGTCTCGCTGGCCACGCTCGCCGAGCGCTGGGCCGATGCCGGGTTCGTCCGGATCCACCGGTCGTACCTCGTGCAGCTCAAGCTCATCACCGAGCTGCGCATGACGAACACCGGTCACGTCGTGTTGATCGGCGATCACGAACTGCCCGTGTCGCGCCGGCACACGCGCGAGCTCAAGGATCGCCTGGTACGCGCGGCCAAGTCCTGGACCTGACACCCGCGCCGCCGAGTCGCGGGCTCCGACGGCCCGGCTTGTCGTGACATATCCGGATCGTGCCCGGCCCGGCACGCACAACGGCGGCCGAGGTCTCCACAATCCCTCCACATCGCCGACCGAGTGCCTGCACGACGTGCGAATACGCTGCATTGCATGAACGCAGGAGGGGAGCGCCGCCGCGTGCTCGTCGTGGACGACGAGCGCATGATCGCGGAGTCGATCGCGGTACGGCTTCGCGCCGAGGGCTTCTCCGTGGACACTGCCCACGACGGGCCGTCCGCGGTCGCGGCGGCCAAGCTGATGCGGCCCGACCTCGTCGTGCTCGACGTGATGCTGCCCGGCTTCGACGGCCTCGAGGTGTGCCGGCGCATCCAGGCCGAGCGCCCCGTCGCGGTACTGATGCTGACCGCGCGCGACGACGAGACCGACATGCTCGTCGGGCTCGCCGTCGGAGCCGACGACTACCTGACCAAACCGTTCTCGATGCGCGAGCTCGCCGCCCGCGTGCACGTCCTGCTGCGGCGGCTCGAGCGCCTCGCCCAGGTACAGCCGGATCCCAACCAGACCCCGATCGTCCTCGGCGACCTTGAGATCAACCGGGCGCAGCGGCGGGTCACCCGCGCCGGCATCGAGGCGCACCTGACGCCGACCGAGTTCGATCTGCTCGTCAACCTGGCCACCCGCCCGCGCACGGTCCTGCCCCGCGAGCGACTGCTCGCCGAGGTGTGGGGCTGGGCGGACGCGTCCGGCACCCGCACGGTCGACAGCCACATCAAGGCGCTGCGCCGCAAGCTGGGTGCCGACCTCATCCGCACGGTCCACGGCGTCGGCTACGCGCTGGAGTCCATATGAGCGGTACGGAGCGAAGCGGAGGTAACGGCATGAACCGCGGCATGAAGAAAATTATCGATCTGCTGCCGCGCCCGCTCGACCCGCTGCGGTCGATCAAGCTCAAGCTGGCCGTCCTGCTGCTCGCCTCGGCCAGCGCCGGCCTCGGCGTGTTCTGGATCGGCATCGGCTGGATCCCGCCCAACACGACGTACATCGCGCTCACCGCCGGCCTGGTCACCTCGCAGGTGCTGGCGCACGGGGTGACCCGCCCGCTGCGGGAGATGACCGCCGCCGCCCGGGCGATGGCCCGCGGCGACTACTCCACCCGGGTCCGCGCCACCTCGAAGGACGAGGTCGGCCAGCTGGCCGTCGCGTTCAACCAGATGGTCAGCGAGCTCGCCAGCGCCGACCAGCAGCGCCGAGAGCTCATCGCCAACGTCTCCCACGAGCTGCGCACCCCGATCTCCGCACTGCAGGCGGTGCTCGAGAACATCGTCGACGGCGTCGCGGACCCCGACCCGGCCACGCTGCGCACCGCGCTGGCGCAGACCGAGCGGCTGGGCCGGCTGGTGACGGAGCTGCTCGACATCTCTCGGTTGGATGCCGGAGTCGTACCCCTGGACCGCGAGCTCTTCCACGTCGAGGACCTCCTCCACGAGGTCGTCGCCGAGGCCGAGGTCAAGGCGGTGGCGGCCGGCCACAAGGTCGAGTACCTCTCCTGCTCCTTCCCGGAGAACGCGCTGGTCAAAGCCGACCGGGCGCGCCTGCACCACGTCCTGACCAACCTCGTCGACAACGCCACCCGGCACAGCCCCGACGGCGGCACGGTGACGATCCTCGGCCGCCGCGATGCCGGCCGCGTCATGATCGAGGTCGCCGATGAGGGCCCCGGCATTCCGCACGCCGAGCGCGAGCGCGTCTTCGAGCGCTTCACCCGCGGCGCCCGCGCCTCCGGCGGCGGCACCGGCCTCGGCCTGGCCATCGCCCAGTGGCTCACGCAGTTGCACGACGGCACGATCGCCGTCGTCGAGCAGCCCGACAACCTGCCCGGCTGCCGGATTCGCGTGACGCTGCCGGCCTGACGCAGTACCTCCCCCTTCCGCGACCCGGGGCGCCCCCGGCCGCGCGGATCCGCACGCCCTCGTTCAGGAGCCGCACCATGTCCGAAACCCCCGGCAACTCCGGCAGCGACCGGCCGAGCACCGAAGAGTCCAAGCCCGAGCCGACCGGCCCACCGTCAGCGCCCCGCGTGCCCGCGATGGCGGGCGCTGACGTCCACCCGGCCACCCCCGGCCCGTCGGCGCCGCCGGCACCGTCCGGGCCGCCGGCGCCGCTCAGGCCGCCGCATGTGCCGCCTGGGCCTTCGCGGGCGGCCATGCTTCCGGCCTCGCCGTTCCCCGGCGTGCCCAATCCTGCGGTGATGAGCCCGATCCGGCTGGGCCCGCCCGCCCCGACGCTGTGGGAGCGGGCCTGGCCCCGGCGCGACCCGGCGGCCGGTCGCGGCGCCCTGTACGGCTCCCTGGCCACCGCCCTGATCGCCGCCGTCAGCATCCCGCTCGACCGCCCCGGCCTGGGCTGGCCGATCGCGGGCCTCGGCCTGCTCGTGCCCCTCGCCCTGTTGCTGAGCCGGCCGGGGCCCGCGGGACCGGTACCGGACGCGGCGCGGGACGGGCGGCGGACGCTTGGGGCACGAGCGGAGTCGCTGCTCTGGTGCGTCGCGGCGCTCGCCCTGCTGTCGGTGGGCTTCTTCCGCGCCGCGGGCTGGCTGTTCGCGCTCAGCCTGCTGTCGGCGTTCGGCTGCGTCGCCCTGGCCGTCGGGCTGCACCGGCGGGTGCCGGCCGTGCTCGTGGCGCCGTTCACCCTCGTCTTCGCCGCGTTTCGGGCGATGCCGTGGGCGCGCCACGGCCTGGGAAGGGCCGGCCGCGCCGCCGGGTCCGAGGGCGGGGCGGCCCCGGACGGCGCGACCGGCCCCAACCCCGGCGCCGCTCCGGGCGCCGGTACCACTCGCGGCTCCGGGACCGGGACCGGGAGCGGTGCCGGTGCGGGGGCGGAAGGGCCGAGCAACGCGCTGCGACTGCTCGCCTCGATCGGCATCGGCATGGCGCTGCTCCTCGTCTTCGGCGCGCTGTTCGCCAGCGCCGACGCGGCCTTCGGCCGGGTCGTGTCCGAGATCGTGCCCGACCTCGACGCGGACGCGGTGTTCCGCTGGCTGTTCGTCGGCGTCGTCGGCGGCGCGCTGGCGCTGGGCGCGGCGTTTCTGGTGGCCAATCCGTCGTCGATCGGCGACGGGGCGCCGCGTTTGGGCCGGCCGGTGCGGCGCATCGAGTGGCTGGTTCCGGTCGGCGCGCTGCTGGTGCTGTTCGCGCTCTTCGTGGCCGTGCAGCTCGCGGTGCTGTTCGGCGATCGCGACTACGTCATGCGCACCGTCGGGCTGACCTTCGCAGAGTACGCCCGCAAGGGCTTCTGGCAGCTGCTCGTGATCACCCTGCTCACCCTGTGCGTCATGAGCGTGACCGCGCGCAAGGCGCCGCGCGACACGGCCGCCGACCGGGCGCTGCTGCGGCTGGTCCTCGGCCCGCTCGCCGCCTGCTCGCTCGTGGTCGTCGGCTCGGCGCTGTGGCGGATGAACGTGTACGAGCAGGCGTACGGCTTCACCCGCCTGCGCGTCTTCGTCAGCGCGGTGGAGCTCTGGCTCGGCGGCCTGTTCGTCCTGGTCATGCTGGCCGGCGCGACCGGGCTCCGGCGCCCGGCGACGTGGCTGGCCCGCGCGGCCGTCGGCCTGTGGGTGGTCACGCTGCTCGGCCTGGCCGCGCTCAACCCCGACCGGCTCATCGCCGCGCACAACGTGGACCGGGCGAGCGCCGCCCAACACGCGAGCAACTCCGACATCTGGTACCTGCGCACGCTCTCCGCCGACGCGGCCCCGGAGCTCGACCGGCTGCCGGCCGGCGCGCGGGAGTGCGCACTCTCCGACATCGCCGACGACCTCGCCCGCGACGAGGACGACTGGCGTGGATGGAACCTCGGCCGGGCCGCCGCGCGTCAGATCGTTCCACAGCCGGTAATCGTGCAGGACTACCCCTGCTACCGGCGGTACTGAGGAAAAGAGCGGGGCCGACGTTCGGACGGGGGACGTCGGCCCCTTGCTTTTGTTTCGCGGACGTTGCAAGACTGCCGTCCATGGAGCCGCCAACTCCGCGCGTACGCGTGGTGCTCGGTGACGTCTCCCGCGCCCGGATCCGGCCCGCGCGAGCCCGCGCGGAGCTGGAGGAGCAGAGCCCGGTCGGCGCGGCGCTGGCCCGCGGCCTGGTGCGGGCGCAACTGTCCGTGGCCGTCCGGCTCGCCGCCGTGGTCGCCGTCGGGCTCGGCGGCCTGCCGCTGCTGTTCGCGGCCGCACCGGCCGTGGCGCACGCCCGGCTCTTCGGCGTCTCGCTGCCCTGGCTGCTGCTCGGCGCGGTCGCGTACCCCTTTCTCTACGTGATCGGCGTCGTCTACGTGCACCTGGCCGAGCGCAACGAGCAGGAGTTCCTGGCATTGGTCGAGGACCGCGGCCAGCAGCCGCCCGCATGAGCTCCTACTCCGTGACGGCCGTCGTGCTGGTCACGCTGGTCACGGTCGCCATCGGCATCTACGGGCTGCGCTTCGCCCGCACCACCTCGGACTTCCTGGTCGCCTCGCGGATGGTCAGCCCGACCTGGAACGCGGCGGCGATCGGCGGCGAGTACCTGTCCGCGGCGAGCTTCCTCGGCGTCGCCGGCCTGGTGCTCAAGCACGGCGTCGACGTGCTGTGGTACCCGGTCGGGTTCGCCGCCGGCTACCTGGCGCTGCTGCTCTTCGTGGCCGCGCCGTTACGCCGCTCGGGCGCCTTCACCCTGCCGGACTTCTGCGAGGTCCGGCTGCGCTCCAAGCGGCTGCGCAAGCTCGCCACCGCGTTCGTGATGTTCATCGGCTGGCTCTACCTGGTCCCGCAGTTACAGGGCGCTGGGCTCACGCTGCGGACGGTGACGGGCGCGCCGTACGCCCTCGGCGCACTGCTCGTCGGCGTCGTCGTGACGCTCAACGTGGCGCTCGGCGGGATGCGCTCGATCACGTTCGTGCAGGCGTTCCAGTACTGGCTGAAGCTCACCGCCCTCGCCATACCGTTCGTGTTCCTGCTCATGCAGTGGCAGCACGACGGCCGGCCGGCCCTCACCGCCCCCGACGGGCCGCGCTTCGCCGCCGCGACCACCGTCGCGATCGACCACCCGACCCGGCTGACCGTGGCCGAGCCGACCGAGGTCACCGTGCGGGGCGTCCTCGACGACGCCCCGCTGGCCGGTCCGATTGTGCTCACACCCGGCGAGCACACCGCCACGAAGGGCACGGTCCTGATCTTTTCACAAGCCGCGGCTGTACCCCGGGTGTCGGCGGTGTCCGACGACTCCCCCGCCGACTGGCTGCTTCCCGGCCAGCATTCCCAGGACCTGTTCGCCACGTACTCGCTGATCCTGGCCACGTTCCTGGGCACCATGGGCCTGCCGCACGTGCTCGTGCGCTTCTACACCAACCCCGACGGGGCGGCCGCGCGGCGTACCACCCTCGTCGTGCTCGGCCTGGTCGGCGTGTTCTACCTGACCCCGACCCTCTACGGCGTGCTCGGCCGCATCTACACCCCGCAACTGCTCATGACCGGCAACACCGACGCCGTCGTACTGCTGCTGCCGCACGCGGCTCTCGGCGGGAGCGTGACCGGCCGGCTACTCAGTGCGCTGGTCGCCGCCGGCGCGTTCGCCGCCTTCCTGTCGGCCTCGTCCGGCCTGCTCACCAGCGTCGCCGGCGTGCTGTCCACCGATGTGCTCGGCCACGGCTCGGTCCGCGACTTCCGCCGCTCGGCGCTGGTCGCCGGGGTGGTACCGCTGGTGCTCGCGCTGTTCGTGTCGAGCCTGGACGTCTCCCAGGTGGTCGGGCTGGCCTTCGCCGTCGCGGCGTCGAGCTTCTGCCCGCTGCTCGTGCTCGGCATCTGGTGGCGCGGGCTCACCGCGCTCGGCGCCGCCGCCGGGATCGTCGCCGGGGGCGGGGCGGCGGCCTTCGCGGTACTGCTGACGGTTCTCGGCGGCCCGCTCGACGGCTGGGCCGGCGTGCTCACGACCCAGCCGGCCGCATGGTCCGTACCTTTGGCCTTCCTGGTGATGATCCTGGTCTCACTGCTGACAAGGCACCGTCTGCCCGCGGACGTCGGAGCGATCATGCTTCGGCTGCACGCGCCCGACGCGCTGCGCATGTAGCGGAGCGAGTGACAGCGGTGGACAGAGTGGCCTACGTTCGAAATGTGACAGATCCCGAGCCGAGTTCGGCCCTCGCGCTGCGGGGGCTCACCAAGCGTTTCGAGGACAAGGTCGCGGTCGCCGGCGTCGACCTCGACGTGCCGACCGGGTCCTTCTTCGGCCTGCTCGGGCCGAACGGGGCCGGCAAGACCACCTCGCTGTCGATGGCGGTCGGGCTGCTTCGCCCCGACGCCGGCCACGCCTACGTGCTCGGCCACGACGTGTGGTCCGACCCGGTCGAGGCCAAGCGGCGCCTCGGCGCACTGCCCGACTCCGCCCGGATGTTCGACCGGCTCACCGGTGCCGAGCTGCTGGCGTACACGGGCCTGCTGCGGGGGCTGCCGGCGGACGTGATCGACGCGCGCGCCGCCGAGCTGCTCGACGTGCTCGGCCTCGCCGACGCCGGGCGCACCCTGGTCGTCGACTACTCCGCCGGGATGAAGAAGAAGATCGGCCTGGCGTGCGCGATGCTGCACGCGCCCCGGCTGCTGGTCCTCGACGAGCCGTTCGAGGCGGTCGACCCCGTTTCCGGCGCGCTGATCCGGGACATCCTGGTCCGATACGTGCGCAACGGCGGCACGGTGATCTTCTCCAGCCACGTCATGGCGGTCGTCGAGCGGCTGTGCACGCACATCGCGATCCTGGCCGACGGGCAGATCAAGATCGTCGGTACCACGGAGGAGGTGCGCGGGGGCCGCGAGCTCGAGGACGTCTTCGTCGACGTCGTCGGTGGCCGCGTGGCCACGGGCGCGGAGCTGTCGTGGCTGTGACGCCAGCGCCGGGCCCGGAGGCGCAGGGCCCGGGGGCGTCGGGCCCGGAGACGCAGCTCCCGCAGCAGCGGCCGGCGCCCGCGGAGGCGACGCGGCCCGAGCTGCAGGCGCCGCCGGCCGTGGGCGATCGCGGACGGCCGCGGGTCGCCTACTTCGTGCGGCTCAAGCTGCGCATCCTGCGCAACACGCTGCGGCCGGGCCGGCGGCAGCTCGGCGGCCGGTCGCGCTGGTTCGGCCGGCACTCGCGGCTCATCGTCTTGCTCCTCGGCGCGCTGTTCGGGCTGTGGGCGGCGTTCCTGGGCTTCGCCGCCTTCGCCGGCAGCAGCGTGGCTGACCCCCACCTGCGTCCGACGGTCGCCGCGTTCGCCGGCGCCGCCGTGGTGCTCGCCTGGATCTTCATCTCCCTGCTGTTCGGCATCGACGAAACCCTGGACCCGGCCCGCTTCGCGTTGTTGCCCGTGCCGCGCCGCACGCTGGTGCTGGGCATGCTCGCCGCCGCGTTCATCGGCGTGCCGCCGATCGTCACGCTGCTCGCCACGCTCGGCTCGGTCGTCGGCGCCGTGGACAAAGGTCCGGCCCCGGCGATCGTCGCGGTGCTCGGCGCGCTCGTCGGGCTCTGCGTCTGCGTCGCCGTGAGCCGCGCGGTGACCAGCGCGTTCGCCCGGATGCTGCGCTCGCGCCGGGTCCGCGACCTCGCCGCGCTGCTGCTCGCGCTCATGGGCATCTCGTGCAACCCCGTCTTCCAGCTCATCTTCGCGCTCGTCGGCCGGGGCGAGTCGCCGCAGGCCACCGCGATCGCCCGGGTGCTGTCCTGGACGCCGCTCGCCGCGCCGTACGTCGCCTACGTCGACGCCATCGACGGCCGCTGGGCGTTCGTCGCCGCCCGTCTGCTCATCGGCGTGGCCGGCGTCGCGCTGCTGCTGTGGTGGTGGCTGCAGACGATCGAGTCGGCGATGGTCGGCAGCGTGGCCGGCCCCGGTGCCCGACGGTCCGTCGCCGCCGAGAGTCCGGTGCGCGCCCTCATCCCGCGCGCCCTGCGCTTCATGCCGCAGACCCGCTTCTCGGGCCTCATCGCCCGGGAGATGCGGTACTGGCTGCGCGACCCACGCCGGCGGGCCAGCCTCGTCTCCCTGCTGGCCACCTCCGTGGTGATCCCGTTCGCGTTCACGCTCGGGCTCGCAAACCCCGGCCAGCACAGACCGGCCGGCCACGGCGCCATCGTGTTCTCCCTGATGGTCGCGGGCGCGTTCGTCGGCCTGGCGCTGGTCAACCAGTTCGGCAACGACGGCACGGCCTACGCGCTGCACATCCTCGCTGGCGTCCCCGGCCAGGTGGAGCTCGCCGCCCGCGCGCTGGCGGTCGGCATCCTGACGTTCCCGCTGCTCAGCGCCGTCACGGTCGTGGTGGCGATCGTCGGCGGGCACACCGCCCAGCTGCCAGCCGCCCTCGGGGTGGGGCTGTGCGCCTTCGGCATCTCGGTCGGCGCGGCCGGCATCACCTCGGTCCTCGCCCCCTACCCGATGCCCGACACCAACAACCCGTTCGCCATGAACACCGGTCGCGGCGGCGCGAAGGGCTTGCTGTCGTTTGTGAGCATGTTCGCGACCTGGGCGCTGACCGCGCCGCTGACGATCGCGTTCCTGCTCCTGCCGGGCGCCGTGTCGTGGGTGTTGCTGCCGGTCGGCCTGGCGTGGGGCTTCGCCCTCGCCTGGCTGGGCACCCGGCTGGCCGGCAACCTGCTACAGCGCCGCGCGCCGGAGGTCCTGGCCGCCGTCACCCCCAAGCGCGCCTGACGGGCGGCCGGGGTCCGGCCCCAGAATGGGGGGCGTGAGCATCCACGCCTCCGATCCGTTCGCCACTCCGGACGAGCTGAAGTCGCCGGTCCGGCGGCTGCGCGGGCGGCTGCCGGCCGCCGTCACACTGTGGACCGCCGCGGGCGAACGACAGGGCGACAAGGGCCTGACCGTCTCGTCCATGCTGGTCGTCGACGGCGATCCGGGCCGCGTGCTCGGCCTGGTCGACGAGGAGAGCGACCTGTGGGAGGCCGTCGAGTCGGCCGGCCGGTTCGCGGTCAGCCTGCTCGAGGAGGAGGACCGCCAACTCGCGGACAAGTTCGCCGGGCTGATGCCGGCGCCCGGCGGGCCGTTCGCCACGGGCGAGTGGGAGCGCACCGAGTGGGGCCCGGTGCCGCGCGGGCGCAGCTGGGCCGGCTGCCGCCTGGTGGGCGCTACCGAGAAGGGCTGGTCGCTGCTGGTTGAGGCGGTCATCGAGCGGGTCGAACTTGCCGCTGCCCACGCCGCGCCGCTGATCCACGAGCGCGGCCGGTATCGCCGCGGCTGACGCCCGAGGGCCTGTGCTTCTCCGTCGCAGCCGGCCGTTCATGATAGGGCGTGCCTCTTACCCAGCTCGCTGTTCTGCTTCCGGTGACGCTGTTGCTGGGCTTGGTGGTGGGTTCGTTCCTCAACGTCGTGATTCACCGCGTGCCCCGGGGCGAGTCGCTGGTGACACCCCCGTCGCGCTGCCCCACTTGTGGCAACGGCATCCGGCATCGGCACAACATCCCGGTGCTCGGGTGGCTCGTCCTTCGTGGCCGGTGCGCCGACTGTGGCGTGCGGATAGGCGTGCGGTACCCGCTTGTCGAACTGACAACGGCCGTACTCTTCGTCGCGGTCGCGCTGCGCATGCACCAACTGCACCTGCTCAGCGCATTGCCCGCGTACCTCTACGTCGCCGCGGCGGGCATAGCGCTGGCCGTGATCGACCTTGATTCGCGCCGGCTGCCGAACGTGATCGTCCTGCCGTCATACCCGATATTGGCGATCCTGCTGACGCTTTCGGCGGCCTGGGAGCAAGACTGGTGGGCATTGGCGCGCTCCGCGATCGGTGCGGCGGCGCTGCTCGCCTTCTTCTTCACGCTGGCGTTCGTTTATCCGGCCGGCATGGGACTCGGGGACGTCAAGCTGGCCGGAATCCTCGGCGCCGTGCTCGGCTATCTGTCCTGGTCCGCGTTGGTGATCGGCACGTTCGCCGGCTTCCTGCTGGGCGCCGTGGTCGGAGTCGGCATCATGATCGGCGGCAAGGGCGGCCGCAAGACAGCCATCCCGTTCGGCCCGTTCATGATCGCCGGGTTCCTGGTGGCCCTCTTCGCGGCCGCCCCGATCGCACAGTTCTATGTGGACCTCATGGCGGTCTGAGCGTCCGACTACCGCTGCACGCTCCAGTTGTAGACCGTGATCTCCCGCTTGCCTGCGACCGGCGTGTCCGATCGATCGACAATCCCCACGGTCGCCTGCAGACGGAAGGCAATGTCGGCGGCACTGCACGTGGCGGCGCCTGGGCAGACGTACACCTTGAGGTTGACGACGGTCCGCAGGTCGGAGCCGGGAGAATCATCCGGCACCTCGATCACGGCGCCGGTCAGGTCCGCACTGCCCGTGGGCGTGATGAAGAGGCCGCGGGCTATCACGCCGTATCGGAAGACCTGCCCCGTCAAGTTGTTTAGGGAAATGTCCAGGACCGCTTTCGGCACGTACGTGGTGCCCTGGATGTACAACCTGCTGTTGGGCGAGTTATCCGTCTTGATCACCGCGCAACCCGACGAGTAGGGGACGGAAGTGATGCAACCACTCTGCGCAGGCACAGTGGCACTGCCACTACCGACCGGTGTCTTCAGCCCGTACACCGCGAGGGGTGGGCTGGTTTTGGAGTAGGTGCCACAGATCTCGACCTGCGCCGCCTTGACCCGGATCCGGCTTGCGCCGCCGAACACGAACTGCACGCCGGCATCGGGACCCGGCTGGGTCCAGCCGCCGGCCGGGATCGGGTTGGGGGGAATCGGGGTCTGGCACGACCCGGGGATAGTCGGGGCCTTGCCGTCCGCAAGGGGTGTGGTCGGGGTCCCGGCGACCACGGCCCCCGAGTCGATCAACCACTCGCCGCCGAAGTCGAAATAGTAGGTGCCGGGGTGAAACCAGAGGGTGCCGCCCTTGCAACTGGTGCCATCCGTCAAGCCGTTTAGCGACGCGAGGTCGGTGTACAGCCCTGCCGAGAACTCCACGACCTTGCCCCTGGCGCTGCACGTCGGGACGGCCCGAAGCGTCGGGGTCGTTGTCGGTGCTGGGTAGTCGGGATCGACCGTCGTCTTGCCGGTGTTGCAGTTCCTGGCCGGGACGCTGGTGATCGTGCCGGTGCAGGCAGTCCGCGCGCTCACGCTCGCGTTGGTCTGGAGCGTGCCCTGGGAGACGGTGATGTTGGAGTTCGAGACGATGCTGCCATGGACCTTCAGCGTCCCGTTGCCGCTGACCTTGAGGTTGATGCCTTCCTCGGTGGAGGACCCCAGCGTCAGGACCGCGCTGCCCGGCTTGTTCGCCGCGTTGATCGCCACCGAGGACGCGGCACTCTTGGCCTTGTCCACATCGCAGGTGACGTAGGCGGAGTACGCCGAACCGGATGACGCCTGGTAAAAATTCGGCAGCGGTCGGCTGGGCTTCCTATCGCCGAAGCAGTCTCCGTCGGCGCCCTTGAACGTCCCCCGTCGCAAATCGTTGATCGCGATCTGAGCCGCACCGTCGGCGGCGGCGGCCTCCGCCGCCTGATCGCGTAGGTTCACCGTGGTTCGAATGCTCGTGTCCGCGAACGACAGCACCGTCGCGATGACCACGGCGACCACCGTGATGAAAACGAGCGCGAGGACCAGGGCCGCGCCGCTGTCATCGGGGTGCTTGACCCTCGACGTCATGTCTGTCTCCGCTGTCCTTTGAGGGTGACGGTGAGAGGCTGCTGCCCGCCGCTGGCCTTGATGATGACGGTCAGTGTCACACTCTGCGGCACGGCAGGCGCTGCGGAACAGTCGGTCGAGCAGACCAATTCGGGAACCCCGTCGACGTTGTGGGCCAGCACGATGTCCGAGTCCACTGTCGACGATCCCACACACTTGATGCGGTGCAGTTGACGCTCTCCGCGCGCGGTCTTGACCACATAGGACACTCGAACGGGACCGGAGGTCCCCGGGCCGTCCCAAACAAGACGGACAACTGCCTTCGGAGTGTCCGAAGCGCCGCATGGATAAAGAAGACTGTTGTACTCGACATCACGGAAGATCGATTGTTTGAGCGGGAACCCGTCCCCGCCCCAGTCCCGCACCCCGACGCTCTGCACGTCTTGGGCGAAGTAAGCCACCATGATCTGTGCGTCGTGTGACTCGTTCAGGCGCCTGGTGGTGTCGTCGGTGCTGCGGACGAAACTGATCACAGCGTTGCCGAGGGGAACGATGATGATGCCCAGAATGACGATCGCGACCAGCACCTCGACGAGGGTCAGACCGCGTTCGTCGCGTCTCAGTTGAGAGTGCATGGCAGGTCCGAGAAGTCGGTCGTCGAACGGCACGGTTTGCGGATGATGACGTCGAGGGTCTCGGCGACCCTGTTGTCGATGGTGCTGACCTTGAGCGATACCTTCTGGACCCCGCTGTCGCTGGTGCACACGGTCGCGAAGGTCGAGTTGTTCCAGTAGCTGACCGTAATCGTGGGAATGTAGGTCGGATTGCCGTCGAGGGCGGTGTAGGCGGGCTTGTACGTGTCTTTCCCGGCGCAGTCGGTGTAGTGGGAGTTTGTCACCCACGTCTCGATCGCCTCGCCGAAGGCACGCACGTAGGCGCCCGCTTGGGCCTGCTGGCGGTGGATGTTGGACATCCGGATGCTGGTCGCGATGCCGCCGACGAGGGCGACCACCGCGATTCCTACGATGATCACCGTGACCAGCAGTTCGATCAGGGTCTCACCCCGATCGTTCGGGTCCGTCTTCATCTATACAGTCACCTGATTGAAGATGCCGTACATCGCCGACACCAGCGCGACAGCCACGAATCCGACGATCAGTCCCATGACGATGATGACGGCCGGCTCGAACAGCGCGGTCACCTTCTTGAGCTTGTAGTCGAGTTCGCCCTCGTAGTAGCGGGCGGTGACCTCCAGCTGAATGTCGAGGGTGCCCGTTTCCTCACCGACGCGGATCATCCGAGCGGCGGTCGCAGGGAAGAGTCCGGTGCTGGACAGCGGCTGGGCCAGGCCTTCACCTTCGAGCATCGCTTCGCCCACCTGGGCGAGCGAACGCATGAATACCAGGTTGCGCAACGATTCCGTGGCCACCCGCAGCGCCTCCGGCAGAGCGACGCCGGCGCTGGCCATGGATGAGAGGATGCGGCAGAAGCGCTCGACGAGCGCGAACCGGACCGCTGCACCAATCACGGGTAGGCGCAGCACGAGGCGGTCTCGCGCATATCGGCCGCCTTCCGTACGCAGCGTGAGGTAGATGCTCACCGCGATGACGGCCAGGCCCGCCAGCACGGCCCACCACCACTGCATAAAGAAGTCGGTTATTGCCATGAGTATTCGCGTGGGCAGCGGTAGCTCGGCGTGCAGGCCGGCGAAGAAGACCTTGAACCGGGGCAGGACGAACGAGGCCAGCACCACCACGGTGACCAACGACATGAGTGCGATCATCGATGGGTAGATCGCGGCTGCTTTGATCTTGCGTTTGGCCTCGAGGTCCCGCTCCAGGTATTTCGCAAGCTGTTCCAGGACCGTGTCGAGCTGACCGGTGAGCTCGGCCGAGCGCAGGATGCCGCGGTAGAACTCGGGGAAGATTTTCGGGTGGCGGTCGAAGCAGTCCGACAACCTCTCCCCGGCGCGCAGCCCTTCCTCGACCTCGCTCATCATGCGCCGGATGCTGGAGTTCGTCGCCTCCTCGCCGATCGCGCGAACGGCCTCGATGAGCGGCAGCCCGGCGCGCACGAACGCCCCGAGCTGGCGGGACAGGTGCATGACCTCTTCCCGCTTGACGCGGGGCGGGGAAAGCTCGATCTGCAGAAAGCTCTTCTTCTCGCGGACTTTGCCGTCAGGCAACTTCTGCTCGTGCGACGTCCGCGCGTCCGGCATCCGCTCCTGCGGCGCCCGCTCGTGTGGCATCCGCTCGTGCGGCGTCCGCTGGGGGGCCCGTAGTTCCTGTGTCTGGTCCACATCAGTGGCGTGCAGTCCGTCCGGACGGAAAGCGGTGTAGCCGTACTCGGTCACCTCAGGCCCCCACCACATAGATTGAACGCAAAATTTCGGCCAGGGTGGTCACGCCTGCTTCGACAAGGCGAGCGGCCTCCTCCTGGAGTGTGCGCATCCCCTCGGACCGCGCCACCTTACGAATGTCCTCGTGCGATGCGCGGTCGAGGATCATTTCGCGAATCCTCCCCGTCACGGTCAACATTTCGTAGACGCCGGTTCGCTCGAGATAACCGGTGTGCGTGCAGAAATTGCAGCCGTGGCCGCGCACGAAGCCACCGCTCGGCGGCAGCCCCTGGATCGCGTGCAGTAGGCCCATCTCCTCGGCGGAGGGGGTGTACAGCTCACGGCAATGGTTGCAGATGCGCCGCACGAGGCGCTGCGACAGTACGGCGGTGACCGACGACGCGACCAGGAAGCCCTCGATACCCATGTCGAGCAGCCGAATCAGCGCCGATGGGGCATCGGTGGCGTGCACGGATGAGAGCACGAAGTGTCCGGTGAGTGCCGATTGGACGGCGATGCGGGCGGTTTCGACATCGCGGATCTCACCGACCAGAATTACGTCCGGGTCCTGCCGCAGGATCGACCGGAGACCGCCCGCAAAACTGATACCGGCCTGCTCGTTGATCTGAATCTGGTTGATTGACGGAATGCGGTATTCGACCGGATCCTCGATCGTCGTGACGTTACGCTCAGGAGTGTTGATCTCGCTCAGCGATCCGTACAACGTGGTCGTCTTGCCGCTGCCCGTCGGACCGGCACAGATCACCATTCCGTACGGCGAGCGCAACAACGCCGAGTACCGAGCGGCCATGTCGTTGGGCATGCCCAACTGCTCGAGGCGGAACAGTGGGCGGCTCTTGTCCAGCAGTCGCATGACCACCTTCTCACCGTCGATGACGGCAGTGGTGGACACCCGGATGTCGACGCCTCGGCCCTCGATGTCCATGCTGATCTGCCCGTCCTGAGGGCGGCGACGCTCGACGATGTTCATCCCGCCGAGGATCTTGATCCGACTCGCCACGACGGGCCCCATGGCCGCGGGGAGGTCGAGGACATCGTGCAACGCACCGTCGATGCGGTAGCGCACCCGGACCCGCTCCGGGTGCGGTTCGATGTGGATGTCGGACGCGCGGTCCCGCAATGCCTGCGTGATGATGAGCTGGACGACCTGCACCACGGGCGCATCGTCGTTGGCGGCGGCAGGGTCGAGCCGGGCCACCTCTTTGCGCAATGACTGTTGCGCCTCGAAGACCCTGACCTGGGAGCCGACCGCGGAAAGTGCACGGTAGCTGTTGGTGATCACGCGGGTGATGTCCGAGCGCGACGCGACCTTGACAATCAGCGGCCGGCCGATGACCTCATGCAGCGCCTGCGCGGTGGCAGGGAAGGCAACCGCGATCAACACGGCCTCCCCGCGCAGCGCCAACGGGATGGCGACCAATTCGCGGGCGGTCACGTCGTCGAGCAACTCGGTTGCCGCGGGGTCCGGAATGATCTCGCGGAGGTCGATGGCGTCTAGCGAGTACTGCGCGCCGACCGCCCACGCGAGGTCGCGCTCGCTGAGCGTGCCGAGCTCGACCAGGTGTTCGCCCAGAAACTTTGCTGGACCGTGCTGCAACTCCGTCAAGGCCGAAACGACCTGCTGGGGAGTGACCACGTTCGCCTCGACGAGAATCTCGCCGAGGCGACGGCCGCCCGGTTGCACAGTCAGGTCGTCGGGACGGCCCGGTACGATCCGCTGTGCGCGTGTCGTCGGTGTCGCCTCGACGGACTCGGCCGACTGTCCCCAATTCCTCAGTCTCATGCCGTCGCGCTCGCCCGCGGTCGGGGATGGCTCTCGATGTCCTTGGGATACAGACTGCGGGCCACGGCGTCGTCGATGGTGATCGTGCCGGCTTGGACGAGCGACGAGAGCGATTGTTCGAAGGTGACCATGCCGTCCCTGTGGCCGGTCACGAGCGAGTTGCGCAGCTGGTGGGTCTTGCCCTCCTTGATGAGGTTTCGGACCGCGCTTGTCGCGACGAGCACCTCGTACGCGGCGATCAAACCTCCGCCGACCCGGGGAATCAGCCTCTGGTACACGATCCCGGTGAGCGCTGCCGCGAGCT
The DNA here is from genome assembly GCF_043197855.1 of Dactylosporangium sp. NPDC048998. NCBI lineage: Bacteria > Bacillati > Actinomycetota > Actinomycetes > Micromonosporales > Micromonosporaceae > Dactylosporangium > Dactylosporangium sp. NPDC048998. Next base: position 72,712 of record NZ_JBICTV010000004.1, on the reverse strand, counting down.
GCGTGCGGACCTGGGCCTGCTGCTCCGCCGGGAAAACGTCGATGATGCGGGCGAGGGCCTGGGCTGTGTCGTTGGTGTGCAACGACGCAAAGACCAGGTGGCCGGTCTCGGCGATGGTCAGGGCGAACCGGATCGACTCCAGATCACGCATTTCGCCTACGAGCAGGACGTCCGGGTCGCCACGCAGCGCGGAGCGCAACGCGTCCGGAAACGACGCGGTGTCCGAGCCCACCTCGCGCTGGTTCACCATGGCGCGTTTGTGCTCGTGGATGTACTCGATCGGATCCTCGATGGTCAGGATGTGGCAGGCCCGGTCGCTGTTGATCTGGTTGATCATCGCGGCGAGCGTGGTCGACTTGCCCGACCCGGTCGGCCCGGTGACCAGCACCAGCCCCTGATGCTGGCGGACGAAATGCCATAGAGCAGGGGGAAGGCCGAGTTCGGCCATCGTCGGAACGCGATGCGAGATCATCCGCAGCGCCACAGCGGTCTGTCCGCGCTGGTTGAAGGCGCTGCCCCGGATCCGGGCAAGGTCGCGCCAGCTGAAGGAGAAGTCGTATTCGCGGGACGCGTGCCAGGCCAATGTCTGCTCGGCGGTAAGCATCGCAGCGAGGAAGGCGTCGGTGTCGCGTCTGCTGAGCACCTCGTGCCCTGCCACCGGGCTCAGCTCACCGTGCACACGGATCTGCGGGGGCATGCCTACGGTGAGTAGCAGGTCGGTACCGCGTGCCCGCCATAACGTATCGAGCAGCGCATCGAGGTGATCGCTGACGGCGGGGTGATCGTACATACCAACCTCCACAGGTGCCGCACAGATGTCGGAACGCAGGTAGAGAGGGCCGCTCTCGGCGGCCCTCTCTACCTGGTCGTCAGAAGCTTGTGCAGACCGGGTTCGCGGTCACCGTGCCGTCGGTCCATGTCACATCGATCGTGTAGCCATTTCCCCCCGGCTTTTCCTTGAGGTACGTGGGGACCAGCTTGTCCCAACCGCTCGGAAGAGCGTTGTTGTTCTGGGCACGATAGGCCTCCACCGCGACCTCGACGTTCTTCAGGTCGGTCTTGCACGCGGCCGCTTTACCGCGGTCGTTGAAGGCGCCAACGGCGAAGACCACGATGCCGGCGAGGATGCCGAGGATGACGATGACGATGAGGAGTTCGACGAGCGTGAAGCCACTCTCGTTCTCACGGGCCGCACGGAGGCGCTGAAGCACTGAATTCTCCTTCAGGGAAAGGCAACTGGGCGGGACCGCCAACTGATTGACTTCAGGCGTCGACGGAGCCGGCCCCGGGGTGGGGGCATTACTTCTGTCGGTATTGAACCGGCTGCATTTTGCCGGCGAATCGACCGAATACGGCGACGCCCTGAAGACGAGCTGTCTGTCAATGCCAGCGCTGGAACAGTCGTGGCTGTGGAATCTCAACAGATGTTGTCTACGTCCTCACCAATGACTTCCAAGCGCTCTAGCTCCGGCAACGTCCGCGTCGGCGACGCTACAACACCGAACGTCATTCGGGATCGAACGAACAGCCAGTCGAGTCGCCTAATCAGCTGCCGACGCGCATTCGAGTGGGCCGGACGCGCCGCCCGCACGTCCGAACACGACTGCGTCGACAAATGGACAATCGCGTTCAAATCTCCACACCACCACGGCGGTTCCGGTCGAGGCGGCTCCGCCGTCGAGCCGGAAGACTCGCGGATGCTCGTCGGCCCGTTTTCCGCATTCTTGACCAATTGAGACGATCTCAGTAGAGAATGCGTTGATTGCGGTGACGCAGACGTATTGCCCGAAGATCATGGCGGTGCCTGGGTCGCAGGCCGCGCCGGTAAGCGGCGTGAACCATGTCACCGGGCGCACCGGTGCTGCCGTTCGGCGCACGTGGCGTACCGATGCCGGGAAGAGATCTTTGTAGATGCCTGCCGGGTTCTTAGCGTGCGCGATTACCCGCACGCACCCCCAACCGCAGGTGGTGATCACCCATGAGCACCGAGACACCGGCATCCGCGGACACCGGCGAGAACCGTTACGTCGCCGTCGCCCGCACGCCGGAGTTTGACGCGTTGCGCCGCACCCTGCGCCGCTTCGTGTTTCCGGTATCCGCCGCGTTCCTCGTCTGGTACGCGCTGTACGTCCTGCTGTCCGCATACGCCCGCGACTTCATGAGCACCAAGGTCGTCGGCCACATCAATATCGCGCTGATCTTCGGGCTGCTGCAGTTCGTGTCGACGTTCCTCATCGCGTGGCTGTACGCGCGGTATGCGGACCGGCGCATCGACCCGCTCGCCGACGACCTCCGCGCCAAGATCGAGGGAGCCGGCGATGAGTGAGCCCGTGTACCTCGCCGCCACCTCGGTCGGAACCCAGCGCACCCTCACGCTCACGCTGTTCGTGATCCTGGTCGGCGTCACGCTCGCGATCACGATCTGGGCCAGCCGGCAGACCCGCAACGCCGCGGACTTCTACGCCGGCGGCCGCTCGTTCACCGGCTTCCAGAACGGCATGGCGATCGGCGGCGACTACATGTCGGCGGCGAGCTTCCTCGGCATCGCCGGCATCATCGCGCTCAACGGCTACGACGGCTTCCTGTACAGCATCGGCTTCCTCGTCGCCTGGCTGGTCGCCCTGCTGCTGGTCGCCGAGCTGATGCGCAACTCCGGCCGGTACACGATGGCCGACGTGCTGGCGTTCCGCATGCGGCAGGCGCCCGTGCGCACCGCCGGCAGCATCTCGACCATCATCGTCTCGATCTTCTACCTGCTGGCCCAGATGGTCGGTGCCGGCGCGCTGGTCGCCCTGCTGCTGGGCATCAAGGCCGGCGACACGTTCCTCGGCATGAGCGCCGAGACGGCGAAGATCGTGACGATCGCGCTGATCGGCGTGCTGATGATCGTCTACGTGACGGTCGGCGGCATGAAGGGCACGACGTACGTGCAGATCGTCAAGGCGTTCATGCTGATGATCGGCGCGCTGGTGCTGACGCTGATGGTGCTCGCGGCGTACAAGTTCAACCTGTCGAACCTGCTCGGTGAGGCCGCGGCGAAGTCGGGCCGCACGCCGCCGGAGTCGTTCCTGCAGCCGGGCCTGCGCTACGGGCGGGAGTTCGCGAACAACGCCACGGCGACGCTGACGAGCAAGCTGGACCTGATCTCGCTCGGCCTGGCCCTGGTCCTCGGTACCGCGGGCCTGCCGCACATCCTGATCCGGTTCTACACCGTCCCCAACGCCAAGGCGGCCCGCAAGAGCGTGGTGTGGGCGATCGGTCTCATCGGCGTCTTCTACCTGATGACGCTGGCGCTGGGCTTCGGCGCGGCGGCGCTGGTCGGCCGCTCGGCGATCGTCGCGCAGGACGCGGCCGGCAACACCGCGGCGCCACAACTCGCCCAGGAACTCGGCCGGCGGTACCTCGGCGGTGACTTCGGCGGATCGCTGCTCTTGGCGATCATCGCCGCGGTCGCCTTCGCCACCATCCTGGCGGTCGTCGCCGGGCTGACCCTGGCGTCGTCGTCCTCGCTCGCGCACGACCTCTACGCCAACGTCATCCGGCGCGGCCAGACGGACGAGCGGCAGGAGGTGGTCGTCGCGCGGTACGCGGCGTTCATCATCGGCGCGGTCGCCATCGTGCTCGGCATCGGGGCCCGCAACCTCAACGTCGCCTTCCTGGTGGCGCTGGCGTTCGCGATCGCCGCGTCGGCCAACCTGCCGGCGATCCTCTTCTCGCTGTTCTGGAAGCGGTTCAACACCCGCGGCGCGACCTGGGGCATCTACGCGGGCCTCATCTCGGCCGTCGGCGTGGTGCTGCTCAGCCCGATCGCCTGGGGCGGCGTCAGTGACGCGCGCACCCCGGCGACGCTCACCGCGGCGCAGGCCAAGGAGTGTGGTGTACCGCAGAACTCCAAGGAGGTCTCCAACGCCACGGCGCTGTTCAGCTGCACGACGGCGGCGCCGATTCCGCTGGAGAACCCGGGCCTGATCTCGATCCCGCTCGGGTTCATCTTCGCCGCGATCGGGGCGATGACCAGCAAGGAGCGCGACCCCGACAAGTACAGCGAGCTGGAGGCCCGGTCGCTGACCGGGGCCGGCGCGCACTGATCCGAAACCGGTGCACGTGCCGGGCCCGGGGGCGCTGCCGACCCCCCGGGCCCGGTGCGGAGACACGCTAGGCTGTCCGTCATGGTCGTTGCGCAGCGTTACGGTGAGGGACATCGGATCCTCTTGACCGGTGGCGCCGGATTCGTCGGTTCCCACCTCGCCGATGCCCTCATCGCACGGGGCGCGCACGTCGTTGTCGTCGACAACTTCCTCACCGGGAGTAAGGACAACGTCGCGCACCTGCACGATCACCCGCGGTTCACCCTCGTCGAGGCCGACGTCACCGAGCCGCTGCCGGCGGTGGAGGCGCTCGCCGGGCGGTTCGACGCGATCATGCACTTCGCGTCGCCGGCCAGCCCGACGGACTTCGCGCACCTGCCGGTGGAGATCCTGCGGGTCGGCTCGGTCGCCACGCTGCAGCTGCTGGAGCGGGCCGTCGCCGACGGGGCGCGGTTCATCCTGGCCTCCACCTCGGAGGCGTACGGCGACCCGCTGGTCCACCCGCAGCCGGAGTCCTACTGGGGCAACGTCAACCCGGTCGGCATCCGCAGCGTCTACGACGAGGCGAAGCGCTTCTCGGAGGCGGCCGTCATGGGCTACCACCGCGGCCGCGGCGCCGACGTGGGCATCGTGCGGATCTTCAACACGTACGGTGAGCGCATGCGCCCCGACGACGGGCGCGCGATCCCGACCTTCATCTCGCAGGCGCTGCGGGGCGAGCCGATCACCGTGCACGGCACGGGCACCCAGACGCGCTCGATCTGCTACGTCTCCGACCTCGTCCGCGGGATCATTCTGCTGCTCGACTCGACCGAGACCGGGCCGATCAACTGCGGTACCGAGCACGAGATGACCATGCTCGAGCTCGCCGAGTCGATCGTGCGGCTTTCCGACAGCACCTCCCGCGTGGCGCTGGTGGCGCGGACCGCGGACGACCCCGAGCGCCGCCGCCCCGATCTGAGCAAGGCGCGTGAGCTGCTCGGATACGACCCGGTCGTCGGCCCGGAGGAGGGCCTGGCGCGCACGGTCGCGTATTTCCGCAGCCGCTGACTCTCCCGGGTTCGTGCCGCGCCCGTCGTGGTTACGTGGCGCGACGGCATCGGCTTCGTATGGTGGTCTCATGCCCACCACGCCTGCTTCACGAGGCCCGTCCTCGGGTCGGGCCTCGGTGCCCGGCGCGCGCGCACAGACGTCGGGCGCCCGCGCCCGCGTCTCCGCGGCCAACACCCCGACCGGCCCCGCCACGCCCGGCGTGTCCGGCCGGCCGGGCGGTCCCCCGCCGAACCGGCCCGGGCGCACGCCCGGCAACGGCGGCGAGTACTCGGGCCGGAAGAAGATCCGCCCGCGCTGGGGCCGCATCGCCCTGGTCGCCGGCTGTGGGGTCCTCCTCCTCGCCCTGCTCGCCGGCCTGGGCGGCGTCATCTACTACAAGTACGTCGACTCCGGCCTCAACCGCGACGACCCGTTCTCGCAGATCACCGACGGCCGGCCACCCAAGGTGGTGGACGGCGCGCTCAACATCCTGCTGCTCGGCAGCGACTCCCGCGACCCCGACAACAAGGGCAAGGCGGGTGAGTGGCGCACCGACACGATGATCATGCTGCACATCCCGGCCGACCACAAGCACGCGTACCTGATCTCGATGCCGCGCGACCTCTACGTGCACATCCCCAAGAGCAAGACGACGCAGTACGGCAACACCAACGCCAAGCTCAACGCGTCGTTCTCGTGGGGTGGCACCCCGCTGACCGTGCAGACGATCGAGGAGTACACCAACGTCCGCATGGACCACGTGCTGCTCATCGACTTCGGCGGCTTCAAGCAGGTGATCGACGCGCTCGGCGGCATCGACATGAACATCGAGAAGGACATCACCTCGATCCACCCGCCGAAGCGGCAGTTCAAGAAGGGCATGAACCACCTCAACGGCGACGAGGCGCTGGACTACGCGCGGCAGCGCTACCAGTTCCCCGACGGCGACTTCGCCCGCATGCGGCACCAGCAGGAGATGATGAAGGCCATCCTGGACAAGGCCGTCAGCTCGGGCACGGTGACCAACCCGGCGAAGTTCAACGCGTTTCTCAAGGCGGTCACCAAGGCGATGACCGTCGACAAGGACTTCTCGCTCGCCGACATGGCGCTGCAGTTCCGAAACCTGCGCAGCGACGACCTCACCTTCCTGGTGAGCCCGCACGACGGCAGCAAGATGATCGGCGGTGAGGACGTCGTGGTGCCGAACCAGGAGAAGGCCACCGCGCTGTACGACGCCGTGCGCAATGACAAGATGACCGACTGGATGGCGGCCAACGGGCCGAAGCCGTCCACGGCGCCGTCGGCGAAGGCTAGTACCAAGCCGAAGTGAGAAAAGGGGCAAGCCCGGGCATGTCGCCCCCGAACGAGGTTGCAAGCCCGGGCTGTCGCATAGATCTCATTGCCGAAACCGGCCGTCAGCGAGTAAAAATCGCCTGTTTGACGGCTTTCCGGGGGATCGCGCGCCGAGCTCGCGGCGCGCAGACTTGTCGCCGCGAACGTAGACTCGGATGAATCCCCGCCTGACGTGCGGGCGGGCCGGCTCGGGGGCAGTGAATGCAGAAGGAGTTCGACGGCAACGCCGAAGCTTCCGAAATCTCCGGATCCGTCGCGCGACCAGCCGCCGCGGCGAAGGCCGGCAAGCGGGGCGGGTCGAAGAAGATCAAGCTCCCCGGGCACGATCCCATCTGGGCGCGGCTGCTCATCGTGCTCGGCGCCACGATCGTGCTGATCTCCGGCACCGCGGTCGCCGGCGTCAACATCCTCAACCAGCGCTACACCTCGAACATCAACCAGCGCACGCTGCTCGGTGAGAACTCCCGTGCGGGCGACCCCGACGAGACGCGGCACAGCGACGTCGAGGGGCCGCTCAACTTCCTGCTCCTCGGCTCCGACCTGCGTGCGCTCGACCCCCAGGACGGCCAGCGCTCCGACTCGATCATCATCCTGCACATCCCGGCCACGATGGACCGCGCCTATCTGCTGTCCATCCCGCGCGACCTGCGGGTGAAGATCCCCGCGTTCCCGCCGACGAGCTTCCGGGGCGTGTCGCACGAGAAGATCAACGGCGCGTTCCAGTACGGCGGGGGCGGCGAGGGCGGTGTCCAGCTGCTCTCGGAGACGCTGCACGACCTGGTCGGCATCCGGTTCGACGGCGCCGCGATCGTCAACTTCGACGGCTTCAAGGCCGCCGTCGACCTGCTCGGCGGCGTCGACATGTGCATCGACCAGAAGGTCACCTCGATCCACCTCGGCTGGGACGACAAGGGCAACTACCTCTCGCCCGCCGACGGCGGCCACCCGGCCGTCTACGAGCCCGGCTGTCACCACCTCGAGCCGTACCAGGCGCTCGACCTCGTCCGGCAGCGCAAGAGCCTCCCCAACGGCGACTACGACCGGCAGAAGAACCAGCAGAGGTTCATCCGGGCGATGCTCACCAAGGCCAAGGAGAAGGGGCTCACCACCAACCCGATCGCGGCGGACCGGTTCATCCGCGCGATCGGCCAGGCGCTCACCGTCGACACCAACGGCGTGTCGCTGGCCGACCTGATGTTCGCGCTGCGCAACGTGAGCCCCGACAACCTGATCGGCCTGCAGGTGCCCTCCGAGCCGCAGGACATCGGCGGCATCTCCTACGTGGTCGCGCTGCCCGAGTCCGAGGGGCTCTATACGGCACTGCGGGGGGACCTGCTGGACTCGTGGGCGGTCGAGAACCCTACGTGGGTCAACCACATGTAGCCGGACGGCCACGGGTAGCCTGATCCGGTGTTCAGGGGACCTTCCATCCCGACCACCACGGTCGGGGACATAGCTAACGACGCCTTCATCCTCGACGTGCGCGAGGACGACGAGTGGGCCGCCGGCCATGCGCCGGACGCCCTGCACGTGCCGATGATGCAGATCCCGGCGCGGATCGAGGACATCCCCGAGGACCGCGACGTCGTCGTGGTCTGCCGGGTCGGCGGCCGCTCCGCCCAGGTCGTCGCGTTCCTGCAGCAGAACGGGCGGGACCGCACGATCAACCTCGACGGCGGCATGCAGAGCTGGGCGGCCTTCGGCCGGCCGATGGTGAGCGAGGACGGCGGTGCTCCCCGGGTCGTCTGAGCAGCCGCCCGAGCACTGGCGGCCGCTGGTCTTCGCGCACCGTGGCTCGTCGCGCCGGCACGCCGAGCACACCCTCGACGCGTACCTCCTCGCCATCGTGGAGGGCGCCGACGGGCTCGAGTGCGACGTCCGGCTCACCCGCGACGGTCACCTGGTGTGCCTGCACGACTCGCGCATCGACCGCACCAGCGACGGGCGCGGCCGGGTCAGCATGCAGACGCTGGCGGAGTTGAACCGCTTCGACTTCGCCTCCTGGCGGTCCGACCTGCCCGACTCGCCCGACGACCTCATCGTGGACCGCTACCAGGTCGACCACCGCTGGCGCGGCAAGGTCCTGACGCTCGACCGGCTGCTCGGCGTGGCGACCGACGCCGGCCGCCCGATGCGCCTGCTCATCGAGACCAAGCACCCCGTCCGCTACGGCGGCGCGGTGGAGGTCGAGCTGCTCAGGCTCCTGCGCCGGTACGGCCTCGACCTGCCCGATCCGGACCGCCCCCTGCAGGTGACCATGATGTCGTTCTCGTCGACGGCGGTCCGGCGGGTGCGTCAGCAGGCGCCCGGGCTGCCGACAGTCATGCTCATCGACGTGTGGTCGGTGCCCAGCCGCATCGGCTGGCTCCCGCCCGGCAGCACGATCGGGGGGCCCGGCGTGCAGTTGCTGCGCGCGTCCCCGGAGCTGGTGGAGCGCCTGCATCGGCGCGGATATCCGGTGTACGTCTGGACGGTCAACGAGCCGGACGAGGTCGACCTGGCGGTGAAGCTGCGGGTCGACGGCATCATCTCGGACCGCCCGGCGTATGTGATCGACCGCCTCCGCGAGATGGGCCTGCGCGACTAGCATGCATGAATCCGTGGTGACGGACGCCTTGTGCGACTGAATCAAGCCTCGACAACTTTTGTCGACAACCTTTCAATGCGCCGCCCGGAGAGGCAGACTCGCACCATGGTCGATGCTGGTCCGCTGATCTTCGGCGGTCTCGCCGAGGTGGCCGAGGAGCTCAACTCCGGCGGCGGCGGCCTCACCGGCCTGCAGCGCTCGGTCGAGGTGGCCGCCGTGGCCACCGGCGCGACGGGCGCGGCATTCATCGAATACGCGCAGGACAACGGCCGGGTCATCGCGGTCGCCGGCGACCTGGACTGGTCGCTCGGCCGGCCCATCGACTTCATCCACCCTGCCGTGCGGGGGCTGCTGCGGTTCGGCTCGAGGGTCCGCGAGTTCCCGAGCAGCCTGATCGGCACCTCGGGCGGTCAGCAGCTCGACAGCCGCGGCCTGCACCGCGTCATGGCCGCCGAGGTGACCGCCAACGGCACCGGCGTCGGCGTGCTCGCGGTCAGCTACACCGACGCCGAGGGCGCCGCCGACGAGCAGCAGCGCGCGGCGCTGAGCTTTCTGGCTTCGTTCGTGGCGTTGCAGTACGGCCTGGGCCGGGGCCTGCCCGTCTACAGCGACGGCAACGCCATGAGGTCGGCCGCCGAGCCGTTCGCGCTGCTGGACGCCGAGCACCGGGTGCGCTCGTGGAACCCGCCGGCCGCGCTGCTGACCGCCCGCCCGGCGGAGACCGCGATCGGCGAGCCGTGGCCCTTCCCGCTGCCGGCCGGCGACGAGACGGTCGAGCACCAGATTCCCTCCGGCACCTGGATCGAGATCCGCGCCGCCCCCGTGCCGGCCTCCAGCGACCTCGCGGTCTCCTTCCGCGCCCGCCCGGTGCAGCCGCCGGACGGCCGCGACCTGTTCATCGCGCTCACCGGCCACGAGCTGCGCACGCCGATCACGGTGATTCGGGGGTACGTCGACACGCTCGTCGACCACTGGGAGTCCCTGGCCGAGGACGCGCGCCGCGAGGCGATCAACGTCGTCGGGCAGCGCGCCCGGGAGCTCAGCCGCCTGGTCGACCGGCTGCTCAACGCGGTCGGCGACGACGGCCCGTCGGTGGAGTCCACCACCCTGCTGCCATTCGACCTGGTCGAGTCGCTCAGCGCCGCGGTCGATGAGCTCAACGCCGAGCAGCGCCGGTCGCTGAGCGTGTCGCTGCCCCCCACGCTGCCGAAGACGCGGGGCGACCGGGCGAGCCTGGCGACGGTGCTGGCGGAATTGGTGACCAATGCGGGTAAATACTCCCCGAACTGGGTACAGGTCGAGCTGACGGCCGGGGCCGACCCGCAGACCGTCTGGTTCCGCGTCTCGGACCGGGGTATCGGGATTCGTCCGGAGCACGTCGAGCGGGCGTTCAACCGGTTCTGGCAACTTGAGACCGGCGACCAGCGCAGGGGCGGGGGAGTCGGCCTGGGCCTGTATCTGGTGCGCAGAATCGTCGAGCGCCAACATGGATGGGTATCATTGCGACCACGTCGAGGGGGAGGCACCGTCGCCGAGGTGCGATTGCCCCGAGCTGACGCCGAGGGCCCCGGGGAGGCTTGAGAGCGTGTCCACAACCATCGCGGAACCACGCGCCTGGTGCGTCGTGGTGCCCCACCACCCCCGCGGCGCGCACGTCGCCCGGCACCGACTCGCGGACGAGCTCGACGCCCTGATCTCGGCCGACCGCCTCGACGACGCGATCGCGATCGCCGCCGAGCTGGTCGGCAACGCCGTACGCCACGCCGCCCCCCTGCCGGGCGACGTCATCCGCGTGGCGTGGCGCCTGCTGCCGGACGACACACTGGAGATCCGCGTGACGGATGGCGGCTCCCCGGCGGGTCCGCAGCTGCGCGTGGCCGCCCCCGACGCGCTGGACGGCCGCGGCCTGACGATCGTGGCGGCGCTGTCCACGGGCTGGGGGGTCGAGCGCGACGGCCTGGGCCAGTGCGTCTGGGCGACCCTCTGATCCGGTGACGTTCGCGGCCATCGCGATCGCGACTCGGTCGCCGCGTTTTGGGCGACATTTCGGAAATGTCCGAAACGGTGGAACCGGAGCGGGTGAGTGACGCGCCCGGCGGTGGTGGTGTGCACCCGTGGCGGAGCGTGAGCGCCTAGGCTGGATCGCCGTGAGCAAGCGTGCGAAGACCCCCCGTGGCCGTGCCAGCAGCGGCGAGAAGCGCGAGAAGATCCGGGACGTGTACGTCGGCCGGCCGTTCGAGGGCCTGGCCGACGAGCCGGATTGGATTGCCCTGCGGGAACTGGTGCCGGCCGCCTCGGCACCCCTGAAGCTGGCGCCCGCGTTCGCCGAGAAATACGGCGACCGGCCGGTGACCCTCGCGACCGTCCTGCCGATGGCCTGGCCCGCCATGACCAAGCCCGACGGCCGCGTCATGATCGGTCTGCAGCGGCACGTGCAGTCCGGCGACGTGTCCCGCGACCTCGCCGTGGCCCTGCAGTGCGCGCTGGAGACCCCGCCCGGCAATACCGTCGACATCCCCGCCCTGCCCGGCCTCGGCGACCGCCTCCAGGATGTCATCGAGAACGCCCCGCTCGACATCACGGTGCACACCGGGTTCGAGTTCTGGCTCGACGACAACGCCACCGACGACCCCAACGTGCGCGCGTCGCTGGAGCGGGCCAACGCCAGCATCTTCCCGACCGTGAAGCTGGCCGCCGCGCCGGCCACGTACTGGTGCCGGGTGACCGACCGCTCCCACGTGCGCCTGGTGCTCGGCGACGACGAGGACCGCGCGCTCGACGCGCTGTCACGCCTGTCGGCCGGCGGCGGGCTGCTGCTCGGCGACAACACCAAGTTTGCCGGGATGTTCCGCGCGCACGGGCTGCTGGCGCCGGTCTGGGACCTGCCGCTGGAGGTCGAGGCCGAGCACTGGGAGGCGCCGGTGGCCGAGTTCGCCGAGCGCTACCGGGAGGCGTTGGCCGTCACCGAGCCCCTCAGCGCATCCGAGCGCCGCAGCAAGCAGGGCCTGATCGGGCGGCTACAGCCGCTGCGGTAGCAACCCTAGGCCCGATGGATCGGGGCGGACATGCATCGCGGTCCGCCCCGTCCCGACCCCAGCTCCGAACCCGGGATCCGGATGACCTCGATGCCGTGCCGCTCCAGCTGCGCGTTGGTCTCGACGTTGCGCTCGTAGGCCACGCACAGCCGCGGTGCGATCGCGAGCGTGTTGTTGCCGTCGTCCCATTGCTCCCGCTCGGCGGTCACCGGGTCGAGGCCGGTGTCGATGACCCGCAGCGTGTCGATGCCCATCGCCGCCGCGGCGGCGCTCAGGAACGGCGCCGGGCCGGTGCACGACTCGGCCGTGAGCGTCCACGCCTGCAGCGTGCTCGCCATGTTGGGGTACATCACGACGGCATCGACGTCGACCATCGTGCACACGGTGTCGAGGTGCATCGTCGCGCGCTCCTGGGCGATCGGCACCACCAGCACGGTGTGGGCGAGCCCGGCGTCGAAGCAGCGCCGCGCGAGCCGCTCGGCGCCCGAGGGGCGGGTCCGCTCCCCGACGCCGACCGCGAGCACACCGGGGGCGAGCAGCAGCACGTCGCCGCCCTCCAGGTGCTCCAGCGAGGGGTCGTACAGCAGCGCGGTACCGCTGAATCGGGGATGGTGCCGGTAGATCGCGTGCGTCAGCGTGGTCTCGCGCTCGCGGGCGCGCATGGCCAGGCTCGTCACGGCCACGCGGGGGCCGATCCACGTCGACGAGTCCCGCGTGAACAGCAGGTTGGGCAGCGGGTCGATCACGAAGTCGCCCGGCGCCATGAGGGCGTGCACGAGACCACCGCCGCGCCCCAGCTCGGCCCGCGACAGGCCGGCCACGAGGGTGGTGGCCAGCTCCGCCGGCGACAGCTCGGCCAGGTGCTCCGCCACGTGCCCGCGCAGCGTGTCGCCGAGCCGGACGTCGGCCAGTGCCGCGGCGCAGACCTCGGCGCGCGCCGCCTCGACGGTGAGCGTCTCGGCCAGCAGTGAGGCCACGTACAGCACCTCGACGCCGTGGGAACGCAGCGCCGCCGCGAACGTGTCGTGCTCCTCCTGGGCGCGACCGACCCACGGGATGCCGTCGAACAGCAGGGAGTCGTTGTTGCGCGGCGTCAGGCGCGCGAGCTCCGGTCCGGGGCGGTGCAACAGCACGGTGACCAGGCGTCCGACCTCGTTGTCGACACTCATGAGGTCAGCCTATCGGCCGATCCGATATCGGTCGGTTGGCGCTATGTGAAATTCATGGGGCGTCGTGAATGCGGTATTCATCCACTTCATTCCATGTCATTCCGGCTTCCTGTCATGCCGAGTGGCCGTCCGCTCACGTACGGTGTCTGGACACACACGCAACCGAAGCGGCGACATCGGAGGTGTGCGAGATGACCGACGTCTTGTACCGCGGTCAAGATTCGCAGCCCGAAGGGTACGAGCAGCGCGTCATCGTCGACGCCGGCCGGACGACCCCCATCGACTGGGTTCGTGCTCGTAGGGCAGAACGCGAAACGCGCCGGGAGGAAGCGGCACACAGCCGGCTGTACCGTCGCATCGGCACCCTCATCGGCAACCTCGGCGAGGAATGGCACGTGCTGGACCTGCGCGAGCTCGGCGGCGCGGAGCGCATCGGCTTTCTCGCCGTGGGGCCCGGCGGCGTCTTCGCCGTGACGGTCAAGGACCACGGCCGCAGCCGAGTCTCGTTCGCCGGGGACGTCGTCCAGATCGACGGCAAGCGCCCGCGGTACGTCGAGGCGGCCCGCCGCGAGGCCCGAGCCGCCTCCGAGGCGCTGTCCCGCAGCGCCGGCGTCTCGATCCCGGTGATGCCCGTCCTCGCGTTCGCCGGCACCGGAAAGATCAGTTTTTACGGTGTACCCAAGGGCTGCCTGGTCACCGCGTACCACGAGCTGCCCCGAGTGCTCAACGCTCGCGGCCACCGGCTCGCCGCGGAGACGGTCGACAAGGTGTTTGCGCTGGCCACGCACCCCGGGACCTGGTATCCGGCGGAGTACGACGACCTCGCCGAGGGCTACCGCTGGTACCGCGACGGAGAGCAGGTGGGCACTGACAAGCGGGGTCACGCGGAGTAGCCTCTTCCGCGTGGCCGGAAGCGATGCGATGAAAAGTCACGATCGGGCCGAAATGCCGGGTGTTCGCATTCGCACGACCGGTGCCTGAGGAGGCGCTGTGGCGCAGCACGTCGAGTTCTCCATCTCCGACCCCCACCAGTCCCGCGGGCAGATCCGCTCCATTGATCCGGCCGAGTCGGCCCTGGACCGCTGGGGCGCGACCGTCGACGGCGCCGCCGAGCCCTGCCTGGTGGTCGACTCGGACGTCATCGTCGTGGCGATGTCGGCGTTGTTCGAGGAGATGCTCGGCCTCGTCGAGTCGCCGGTCAACCGGCCGCTGCTCGACGGCGACGGGGTGCTGCAGGTGCTCGACTTCGGCGACGGCAACCCGCTGGAGAAGACCGAGGTCGCGCGGATGCCCCCGCTGCTGGCCCTGTCCTCCGGCCGGCTCGCCCGCGGCCTGATCCGGATCCGCTGCGCCACCGGACCGTGCACGTTCGACGCCATCGCGGCGCCGCTGACCGACGGCGGCAAGGTCGTGGGCTCGTTGACATTCTTCTCCGCGATCCAGTAGCCCGCGCGGCGAAGGGCAAAAATCTAAAGTTCGTCAATACGGAGTTACTGTCGTCACCCGCGCCGCCACGGTGCGCGTTGGGGCCGTACGCTCCTTGTCATGCTTGACCTCTCGCTCCTGCCGGGCGACTACGCGATCTGCCGGCTGCCGGCCGGATCGCCGATGCCCGCCGGGTTCGCCGAGGCCGCCGCGTCGCGCACGAAGGTCATCTCGGTGACCTGGACGCCGGAGGAGGTGTCGATCCTCTGCCCGGCCGAGTGTGTCCCCGAGGGCGCCGCCGTCGAGACCCCGTGGCGCTGCCTGCGGGTCGCCGGGCCGGTCCAGCTCGCATTGACGGGCATCCTTGCGTCCATCGTCTCGCCACTGGCTGACGCGCGGGTGAACATCTTCGCGTTCTCGACGTACGACACCGACTATCTGCTGGTCCCGGCGGTGCGGCTCAACGAGGCCCTGGCGGCACTGGGTGCGGCCGGTCACCGGGTCACCACCTGACTTCCGGCCGCCGTCCCGCGCTCCTACGATGTGCGAATGCGAACCGCGGCCACCGCGCTTGCGATCGTCAGCCTTGGATGCCTGCTGAGTGCCTGCCGGCACCCCACCGAGGCCGCGGCGCCCCGCCCGTCCCCGAGCGTCATCAGCCAGGGACCGCTGGTGCCGCCTGCGACCTTCACGCCGGAGCTGGCGAGCCCGACCACGTCACCGAGCCGTAGCGCCTCGCCGAGCCCCGCCGGCTTTCCCGAGGCGTACGTCACCTACTGCAACGGCCGGCCCAGCGGCGAGCAGGTCATCGCCGTGGTCCGGCGCAACCGCAGCAACCTGCCGGCCGGCAACGGCGTGACCGTGCAGAGGGCGCCGGTGTGCGCGGGGATCTGGCAGTACACCGTGCTCACCGTGACCGGCAGCGAGCCCCTGCGGGTCATCACGAAGGGTGACCCGGCCGCGCTCACGGTCGTTACGATGGGCAGCGACCCGTGCACCGTCGAGGTCCGCGCGACGGCACCCCCCGCCCTGCTGGCCACCGTGGACTGCTGACTACGCTGGGTGGCATGCCTGGTGTGCCGCCGATGCGGTTCGTGTACCTGGGTCCGGAGGGAACCTTCTCCGAGCAGGCACTCAAGACGATCCCGGCCGCCGAGCGCGGGGTGCTGACTCCGGCACGCAGCGTGCCGGAGGCCCTCGACGCGCTGCGCGGCGGCGAGGCCGACGCCGCGCTGGTCCCGCTGGAGAACTCGATCGGCGGCCAGGTCGGCGTGACCCTCGACGAGCTGGCGAACGGCGAGCCGCTGGTGATCACCCGCGAGGTGGTCCTCCCGGTGCAGTTCGTGCTCGCCGCCCGCGAGGACAGGCCATTGGATTCGGTACGGTCGGTCGCCGCACACCCGCAGGCCGGAGCGCAGTGCCGCAAGTGGCTGCGCACGCACGTGCCGGGCGCGGCGGTGATCGACGTGCTGTCGAACGCGACGGCCGCGATCGGCGCCGCCGAGGGCGAGTTCGACGCGGCCGTGTGCGCGGAGTTCAGCGCCGCGCGGTACCGCCTCAGCATCCTGGCCAAGGACATCGCCGACAACCCGGGCGCGATGACGCGCTTCGCGCTGGTGTCGCGCCCCGGCCCGCCGCCCCCGCCGACCGGCGACGACCTCACCACGCTCGCCGTCTACATCTCGCACGACCGGGTCGGGGCGCTGCTGGCCGTGCTCACCGAGCTGTCCGTCCGGGGCGTCAACCTGACCCGGATCGAGTCCCGCCCGACCGGCGAGCGCCTGGGCCGGTATGTCTTCTTCCTGGACTGCGGCGGCCACGTCGCCGACCGGCAGATGGGCGAGGCGCTGCAGGGCCTGCGCCGGATCTGCGCGGACGTACGGTTCCTGGGCTCCTACCCGCGCGCCTCCGACGGCGACCCCTCGCCCCGCCCCGCCCCGGGCCTGTCCGACGACGACTTCGCCGACGCGGCGTCCTGGCTGCAACGACTCCGCGCCGGCGAAACGAACTGAGCCACCCCCACCGGCGCCCGCGCGAAGCGAGAGCCAGGCTAGAAACAGCTCAACCTCAGCCGCCCAGGAAGCCGCCGCCGCCGCTCTGCTGTGCCGGCGACGGCCTGCCCTCGCTCGGCTGCACGATCACGAAGCCCTGACCGGCCAGCGCCAGCTGGAACAGCTCGCCCGAGCCGCCGCGCAGCATCGACTTGAGGCTCTGGTTCTTCTGGATGCTGGTCTGCAGACTGCTCGACCAACCCACGACCGCGTCCGTGTCCACGCACACCGGGGCCTGCGGGGTCACCGGGATCACGATCGGCGGGCCCTCGGAGGCGATGGCGAGCCGGCCCTGGCCCGTGAAGACGCAGTTGAAGACGCCGCCGCCGAACATGCCGGCGCCGCGGACCATCTGGATGTCGTACCGCAGCGAAGGATCGAAGCAGAGCACGTTGCGCCCGTTGATGGACAGCGCGTCGTTCGGCTCGAGGTCCAGGATGAAGCAGTCGGCCGCGCCGGAGGCGAACCATACCTCGCCCTGACCCCGGACGCTCATCAGCGACACGCCCTCGCCGGTGACCGCGCGCTTGAGGAAGTTGCCGACGCCCTGGCTCTTCACCTCGAAGCCGAGATTGCCGCGGAACGCGACCATGGCGCCCTGGCGGGCCAGGACCTCGCCATTGACGGCGTACTTGACGCACTTGGAGTGCTGCAGGCTCATGCCTGCCTGGGTCGGGGGCTGGGCCATATTCTCGGCCTTGAAAATGTCACCTCGCACGGAGCGCAGCGTAGCGAACCGGAATGGGCCCGCCACCAGCGCGTGGAGGACCCGGAACCGGTTTGCGCAACCCGATCAGTCCCACCCCAGTGCGTGCAGACGCTCGTCGGAGATGCCGAAGTGGTGCGCGATCTCGTGCACCACGGTGATCGCCACCTCCTCGACGACGTCGTCCTCATCGTCACAGATAGCGAGGATCGGCTTCCGGTAAATCGAGATCCGGTCGGGCAGGACGCCCGCGTAGTCCCAGCCGCGCTCGGTCAGCGCGTGCCCCTCGTACAGGCCCAGAAGGTCCGGGTCCTCCGGCGGGGCGTCGTCCACGACCAGGATGACCACGTTGTCCATGAGGTCGAGCAGCTCCTCGGGCACCTCGTCGAGGGCCTCGCCCACCAGTTCCTCGAACCGCTCTTTGCTCATGCGTACCGGCATGCGAAGAGGGTCCCCGAAAACGGGGACCCTCTCAACAACGATTGGTGGAACGTCAGACGAGCCGGGCGTCGAGCGTGATCTCGACGGCGGCCAGCGCCTTGGAGATCGGGCAGCCCGCCTTGGCGTCCTGCGCCTGCTTCTCGAACTCGGCGGCGTCGATGCCCGGAACGTCGCCGCGCGTGGTCAGATCGATACGGGTGATGGCGAAGCCGCCGTCCACCTGGCCGAAGTGGACGGCCGCGGAGGTCTCGACCGAGGTCGGCGTGAAGCCGGCCTTGGCCAGGCCGTTGGAGAGCGCCATCGAGTAGCAGGCGGCGTGCGCGGCGGCCACCAGCTCCTCGGGGTTGGTGCCCTCGCCGCTCTCGAATCGGGACGGGAAGGAGTACTGGCCCTGGAACGTGCCCGAGCCGGTGGAGACCGTGCCGGAGCCGGACCGGAGGTCCCCCTCCCAGCGGGCGGATGAAACGCGAGTTGGCATGAACCAGACGCTAGCCCATGGCGGCGTCGCCGTTGGGACTAGCTCGGCATTCGGAGGGCGGCGAGTTGACGCAGCGCACCGCGCCACCGGCACCCGGCCGACGCGTCCGGGCTCTACCATGCGGCCTATGCCTGAGCAGCCCCCACACATGCCGGATCTTCTCGCCCCTGTCGCGTTGGAAGAGCCAAGGACAAAAACCCCGGATTCGGTACCGCAGGAGCCACGCCGTCCGAACGTGCTCGCGCTCGGGCTCGCGGCGGTCGGGCTCGGGCTGGGCATCGCCGCGCAGTACATGCCATGGAGCATCTACCACCTGTCGGGCTCGCCCCGAATGTTTCAGGACGAGCCGGTGGACACGATCGGTGCCGGAAATGCAACCCGGACCGTGGAGCTGCCGCTCGCCACGCTCAGCGTCGGGCACGTGGCCATCTACCTGGTCACGCTCAGTTTCGCGCTCGTCGCCCTCGCTGTGGTGCTGTCCGTGACCGGCCCGGTGCGCCGCGTCGCCGCGGGCGTCACCGCCGGCCTGCTCGCCGCCAACGTGATGGTGCTGGTCGGGCTGCAGAGCGCGCTGGACAGCATATCCAACACCGACTACCAGCTCCTGCTGTACGGCCTGAACAGCAGCCGCAACGAGGTGGACACCGGCTCCGGGTACCTGCTGGCCTATGCCACCGTGCTGGTGCTCGCCGCCGCGCTAGTCGTGGCGATCCGGCTGCCGATGGCGGCGGGCCCGATGTTCCGGGCGCGGCGCCGCGCCGACGAGCCCGAGGGTGGCGAGCCGCTGGAGCTCACCGTGACCCCCGTACCACCGGCGTTCCAGTAAACGTTCGGTCGAGTTTTCCTCGCAGCCTGTCACCGGTGCGGATCCGGGAGGTACGTTTGCTGCCCCGCGAATGCGCCTGGGGCGGTCGGCCGGCGTCAGTGCGCCTGACCGACCTGGGCGAGGAAGGAGCAGCGGATGCGCGGTTCAGGGCTACCGAAGCTGATCGCCACGGACCTCGACGGCACCCTCGTGCGCAGCGACGAGACCGTGAGCGACTACACGCGCGAGGTGCTCCTTCGGGTCAGGGCGGCCGGCATCCACGTGGTCGGCGCGACGGGCCGCGGCCCCCGCCTGACCGAGCTCGTCCGCCGGGACATCCCGGCCGCGGACTTCCTCGTCATGGGCGGCGGCAGCCGGGTGCTCGACGTGCGCGACCCGGAGCACCCGCTCGTCCTGCGCGACGAGCGGCTCGACGGCGGCGTGCTCGCCGACGTGCTCGCCCGGCTGGAGCGCGAAATCGGCACCCTGTCGGTGCTCATCGAGGCCGGCGACCACCACGACGCCCCGCTGTGGGGCGACGCCGACCCGCACTGGCGCTACGACGCCGTCGAGGCCCGCGTGCGCGCCGAGTGCCTGACCGGCCCGGTGATCAAGGGCTTCGCCCGCCACCCCGAGTGCGACGTGGACGACCTGCTCGCCACCGCCCAGCGGCTGATCCCCCCGGACCTGGCCGCCGTCACCCAGGCCGGCCTCGGCTACATCGAGATCTGCCCGCCCGGCGTGGACAAGGCGACCGGCCTGATGGTCGTCGCGACGGTGCTGGGCATCGACCCCGGCGACGTGCTGGTCTTCGGTGACATGCCCAACGACATCCCGATGTTCCGCTGGGCCGGGTTCTCCCGCGTGGCCGTGGCCAACGCCCACCCCCAGCTGCGCGCCCTGGCCGACGAGACGACCCTCACCAACGACGAGGACGGCGTCGCCACATACCTGGAAGCTATGTTGAGGCTGTGAAACTGGTCGCTACGGATCTGGACGGCACGCTGGTCCGCACCGATCGAACGGTCAGCCCCCGCACCGTCGCGCTCTTCCGCCGCCTGAGCCGCGACGGCGTGGTAATCGTGCTGGTCACGGGCCGCCCGATCCGCTGGATCGCTCCCGTGTACGAGCAGCTCGGCATCAGCGCCCTGACGATCTGCGTCAACGGCGCCGCGACGTACGACCCGGGCACCGACACCATCGTGCACAGCGCCCCGCTCGAGGCCGGCGTCCTGGCCGAGGCGTGCGCCCGCCTGCGCGCCGCGGTCCCGGGCGTGGTGTTCGCCGTGGAGCGTGACGGCGGCCGGCAGATGCGCCACGAGCCCGACTTCCCGGTCGGCTCGTGGGAGGTCGACCACCACTCGGTCGGCCCCGCGTCGCTGGACGAGCTGCTCACCCGCCCGGCCGCCAAGCTGCTCGTCCGCGCCGGCGTCCAGCCGGCCGACGAGTTCACCGCGCGGGTGGGCGCGTGCCTGCGCGGCCTGGCCGAGGCGACCAACTCCTCATCGAGCGGCATGGTCGAGGTCTCGGCCGCGGGCGTCACCAAGGCGTCGGCGCTGGCCCGGGTGGCCCGCACCCACGCCGTGGAGGCCGCGGACGTGATCGCGTTCGGCGACATGCCCAACGACCTGCCGATGCTGGCGTGGGCCGGCCGCGGCGTGGCGATGGCGAACGCCCACCCGGCCGTGCGCGCCGCCGCCCACGACGTCACGGAAGCAACGAACGAGGACGACGGCGTCGCCGCCTACCTGGAACGCGTCTACGCCTACTGATCCCCCATTACCGGAGAACGGCGCGCCGCTTAGAGATACTGGCCCGTCCCCGAAGGGGAGTGGCCCGGTTGACCCGGCACGCCGCCCGGGCCGCCGGTCAGGGCCGGGCGGCCGCGCATCTGCTCGAGCTGCACCCGCGCCGCCATCTGCTGCGCGACCAGCGCCGCCTGGATGCCGTGGAACAGGCCCTCCAGCCAGCCGACCAGCTGGGCCTGTGCGATGCGCAGCTCGGCCTCGCTCGGGGTCGTGTCGTCGTCGAACGGCAGAGACAGCCGCTCCAGCTCCTCCCGCAGCTCAGTGGCGAGGCCGTCCTCCAGCTCGGTGATTGAGCGGCGGTGGATCTCCTTGAGCCGCTGCCGGCCGGCCTCGTCGAGCGGGGCGGCGCGGACCTCCTCGAGGAGCTGCTTGATCATGCTGCCGATCCGCATGACCTTGGCCGGCTGCTCGATCAGCTTGCTCGGGTCTTCCGCGTTCTCGTCCTCGCCCGTGGACATCGTGCCCAGCGGCCGCCCGTCCGGCCCGACGACCAGCACGGTGCGCGACTCGTCCTGCGCCTCTTCTGCCATGGTTCCTAGTCTGGCGTACCGCGCTCGGGCCCGGCCACCAAGGGGTACCGGACGGGCCCCTGTTGCCACCCTTCGTAACGCGATAACGTCTGCCGGTGACGAGCAATCCGCGAGACGTGCTGAGCCGTCCGGCGCCGCCGCCGGACTTCACGCTGCGTTACGGTGAGCATCCGGACCATGTCGCCGACGTGCGGCTGGCCGAGACGCCCAATGCGCCGCTCGTCCTGTTCGTGCACGGAGGGTTCTGGCGCGAGGAGTGGGACCGGGCGCACGCCGGTCCGCTCGCCGCCGACCTCGCGGCCCGCGGCTACGCCGTCGCGACGATCGAGTTCCGCCGCACCGGGCAGGCCGGCGGCGGCTGGCCCGGCACGTTCTCCGACGTGGCCGCGGCGGCCGTGGCCGTACCGGATCTGCTGGCGAAGGAGATCGCGCACCGCGGACTCCTGCCCGTTTCGGTGGACCGGCCCATCCTGGCCGGTCATTCGGCGGGCGGGCACCTCGCGCTCTGGTATGCCTCGGTCGCGCCCGACGCCATCGGCGGGGTCGTCGCGCTCGCGCCCGTCGCCGACCTGGCCCGGGCGTACGAGCTCAACCTCGACGACGGCGCGGTGGCGGACCTGCTCGGCGGGGCGCCCGGTGCGGTGCCCAACGCCTACGCCTCGGCCGACCCGATGGTCAACCTGCCGTCGGGCGTGCGCACCGTCGTGGTGCACGGCGCCGAGGACGACCTCGTGCCCGTCGAGTTGTCGCGTGACTACTGTCGGTTGGCCCGCCGGGCCGGCGACGACACCACGCTTGTTGAGCTGGCCGACGTGGAGCACTTCGCAGTTATCGATCCGCAATCGGCCGCCTGGCCCGCCGTACTGGCTGCATTCGGCACGGTGACCAGGGGCGAGGCCACCGGTGGCAATTGACTGTCCGCCGCGATGGCGGTAAAACGCAGCGTGGGCTGTAGGCTCGTGGCTCGCGAGAGCCAAGTAACGACGTCGAGCCAAGATTCACGCTGTGTGTCGACTCCCGCGCTGTTCGGGGTCCCGGGGAGGAAAAGCACGTGTCCCACCTCAACCGCCGCCAGGCGCTCCGGCTGTTCGCGGCCGCGGGTGCGGCGGGCCTGACCGCGCCGATCCTGTCCGCCTGCAGCTCCGGCAACGGGGCCGGCTCGAACAGCGTGCCCAGCGGGCCGCCGATCAAGCTCGGCATGATCGTGCCGCAGACCGGCATGTACAAGGACCTGGGCAACGAGCTCGACAACGGCTTCAGTCTCTATCTGCAGCTGCACGACAACAAGCTCGGCGGACGCCAGGTCAACCTGGTCAAGGTCGACGAGGGCGAGAGCGCCGACAGCGGCAAGGCCGCGGCGGAGAAGCTCGTCAAGGAGGAGAAGGTCCTCGCGCTGACCGGCGTGGTCAGCCCGCAGGCCATGCTCGCGATGAAGGACACCATCGAGACCGCCCAGATCCCGCTCGTCGGCTCCAACGCCTCGCCGGCGTCGCTGCAGGGCGCCAAGTACATCTGGCGCACGTCGTTCGTCACGACCGAGCCGGGCCAGGCGATGGCGCGCTGGGCCGCGGAAAACGCGGGCGGCACCATCGCCGTCGTCGGGCAGGCCGGCCCGGGCGGCGACGAGGAGGAGGTCCGCTCGTTCGTCGAGTTCCTCAAGGGCGCCGGCGGCGACGTCGAGGGGCAGGCGAAGACGACCCCGTTCGGCGGCAAGGACTTCGGCACTGTGCTCGCCCAGGTTAAGCAGTCGCGCGCGGCGGCGATGTACGCCAGCTACGGCGGCGCGGCGGCCGTCGAGTTCGTCAAGCAGTTCCGCGGCGCGCGGTTCCCCGGCGGCTTCAAGCTGTTCGCGCCGGGCAGCCTCACCGAGGGGTACGTGCTCAGGCAGCAGGGCGACGCCGCCAAGGACATCTACACGGCGCTGAACTACTCGCCCGACCTCGACAACGCCGCCAACCGCCGCTTCATCGCCGACTACCAGAAGGCGTTCGGCGCGATCCCCACGACGTACGCGATGGCCTCCTACGACGCCGCCGCCGTGCTGGACAAGGCGATCACCGACGCGACGAGGAGCCTCGACTCGTTCTCGCTGAACGCCGCCATCGGGCGCCTCGGCCAGATCGACAGCCCGCGCGGCGGATGGCAGTTCACGCAGAACCGCACGCCGCTGCAGCGGTGGTACCTCAGGCAGGTCCGCGCCGACGGCGCGCTGCTGTCCAACGTGCTGACCGCGGAGCTGGCCACGCAGGGCTGAGCCGACCCGGCGGGACTCTACGCCGCGCCGCGCCGCTTCAGCGTGGCGACCGCCGAGCCGGCCAGCGTCAGCAGGCACTCCGGCAGCTTGCCGTCGACCAGCGCCACGGTGAACAGCGCCGTGGCGCTCGGCACGTCCTCGTTGGCGTATGCGCTCACGAACCGAGCCACCCAGCGCTTGTCGTAGTTGGCGTCGTCGATGTCCGGGAATTCCAGCCGCCACGGCCCGCGGGCCAGGTTGTCGCCCACCATCTCGCCGGCCAGGCGCCACGCGACGTCATACGCGGCGCTCATGCCGCGCCGGTCCACCACGGAGTCGAAGGTGTGGGTCACCGCGTCCTCGTCGCCCGCGAGCGCCCACTCCAGGACCTGAGCGGCGTCCTGATACGTCTCGTCTCCCGGGTCATCCACGCCGCAACCGTATGTCGCGCGGTCAAGGCCCGCCCGTCACTCCCGGCATTTCTTCGGTACCGCGAAAATCGCCCGGACCCGCGACGCGACCTCAGGACCGGCGCAGCGCGCAGGTGAGCCGGGCGGTGCAGACGCGCTCGCCGCCCTCGTCCGTGATGGCGACCTCGTACGTGGCGATCATCCCGCCCAGCCGCAGCGGCGTCGCCACGCCCGTCACCAGGCCCGCGCGCGCCGACTTGTGATGCGTGGCGTTCACCTCGATGCCGACCGCGATCCCGTTGAACAGCCGCGCCGCGTGCAGGGCCGCACCGATCGAGCCGAGCGTCTCGGCGAGCACGACCGAGGCGCCACCGTGGAGCAGCCCATACGGCTGGGTGTTGCCGGCAACGGGCATCGTCGCGACGACTCGCTCGGGCGACGCCTCCAGCAGTACGATGCCCATCCGCTCGGGCAGCGTGTCCTGCATCGACATGCCTTCCGGCAGTTCGTCACCGACAGTGATCCCGGGCTCGGTTCCTGCATCCGCCATGCCGGGAAGCGTACCCGCGCCCCGGCTTAAGTCCCGGAGCCGTCCGCGCTAAGGTGCGCACGGACCTTTGGGGAGGAGAACGCCCATGCGCGCACGGTCGGCCACCGCCATCGTGGGAGCGATCACCGCGATTGGAGTGCTGCTGGCCGCATCCGGCTGTGGTTCCAACGCGGAGAGTGACGGGAACACCGCCAAGCCTGCGGATATCCGTCTCTACGGCACGGACGGCAACATGGCCAACTCGTTCGGTGAGGCGCTCAAGGACTCCCCGGGAGTGCTGGCGGGCATGAAGGGCACGACGCCGCTGACCCCGCTCAGCGAAGATTTCAAGCGGCGCGTGAAGGCCTTGGACCCGACGCTGACCGACTTCAACTACGCCGGGGAGTCGTATGACGCGGTCGTGATCGCCGCCCTGGCCGCCGAGGCCGGCAAGTCGACCGAAGGCGGCTCGATCGCCAAGCAGATCATCGGCGTGACGACCGGCGACAACGTCTGCGACAGCGTGGCCGCGTGCCTCAACGCCGCCAGGTCGGGCAAGTCCTTCAAGTACCGGGGCATCTCGCTGCGCGGCAGCGGCTTCACCAGCGTCGGCGAGCCCTCCTCGGCGATGTACGGCGTGCTCAACTTCGGCACGACCAACACCATCGACGACGCCAAGACCGAGTTCGTCGGCGCCGGCGACGAGAAGACCGAGGACAAGACGCCCCCGCCGGCCGCCGGCAACGCCGGGAAGACTCCGAAGCCCCCGCTGAAGTACGGCCTGCTGCTGCCGAAGACCGGCGCGCTCGGCTTCATGGGCGCGCCGATGTTCGCCGCCTCCAAGCTCGCGATCAAGGAGATCAACGAGGCGGGCGGCGTGCTCGGCCAGCCGGTGCAGGTCGAGGAGGGCGACGACGGCACCAACCCCGACGTGGCCAAGGCGACCGCCGCGCAGTTCATCTCCAAAGGCGTCGCCGTGATCATCGGCGCGGGCGCCTCCGGCGTGACCAAGGCCGTCATCCCGCAGGTCGCGCAGGCCGGGCGCGTGATCATCTCGCCGTCGGCGACCTCCGACGAGCTCACCAAGTTCGACGACAAGGGCTTCTTCTTCCGCACCTCGCCGCCGGACGTGCTGCAGGCCAAGGCCGTCGCCGACATCATCATGCGCGACGGGCACACCAAGGTCGCGATCATCGCCCGCGACGACACCTACGGCAACGGCCTGGCCCAGGGCGTGCGCGCCGACCTGACCGCCGCGGGCATCAAGCCGGACAACATCCTGATCAAGATGTACGAGGCCAAGGACAAGTACGAGAAGGACGACGGCCCGCGCCTGTTCAACAAGATCGGCACGGACATCAAGGCCTTCGGGGCGACAGGCATCCTGGTCGTCGGCTTCGACGAGTCCGCGCTGGCCATCAAGGCGCTCGTCACGCAGGGCGTCAAGCAGGGCCCCAAATCCTGAGCCGGTCGGACCCGGCCCGGGCCCGGCGGCGCCGCCGGGTTTCTGGACGGCCGGTGCTCGCGCGCCGGGGGCCCAGGGCCTACGGTGAACGCGATTGCCCCCGAGTGAGGTGAGAGGACCACCGGATGAGCGAGAACGAGACCGTCGAGACCCGCGGCCATGAGCGCGTGGAGCTTCTGGTCGGCGACACCAACAACGACGGCAAGCCCGACCTCTGGGCGGTCGACACCGACGGGGACGGCAAGGCTGACCTGTTCCAGTTCGACACCGACGGCGACGGCAAGGTCGACATCACGATGAGCGACCTCGACCAGGACGGCACCCCCGACGAGGTCGTCGACGGCGACGGCGGCCAGCCCCCGGCCTGATCCCCCCGGCGCCGGAAACACCCTTCGAAGCAGCGTAGACACCCCGTCTACGCTGCTTCGCCACGCAGGCCTATTTGCGCTGCTTCGCCACGTAGTCGCGCCACTGCTGCTCGAGCTGGGCCTGCCCCACCCCGAGCACCTCCCGCGACACCGACTCGGTCTCCGACATCCGCATGAAGCCCTCGTAGAACGCGATGAGCTTCGCCTGCCCGTACGTCTCGGCGATCATCCGGCACGCGAGCCACCCACTGATGTAGTTACGCGGCTCGTCGTAGAACTGCTTGTCGGTCGGAAACTTGTCGATGGCCAGGTCACCGAGCGCGGCCCGGATGCCAGCCGCGTTGTACCCGCCGGCCCTGTACGCGACGTACTCGGCGAACCCCTCCACCACCCACCGCGGCGTGTACGGCCCGGTGACCGGCCCCATCGCCGCGTGCGTGAACTCGTGGGTCAGGTCATGCTGGAGCTCGGCCTTGGGCGCGGTCAGCTCCGTGGGGTTGAACACCACGCGCGTGGTCGCGTACGTTGGCCGCCCCGACCACTCCGCCACCGAGCCGTAGTACGGCACCGCGATCGCCGCCACCTGCGCCACCCGGTCCTGCGACTCGGCGAAGTACGTGTCGAAGATCTGCTTGTCGGTGACCGCCGTGAGCAGCACCTTGCCGTCCCACCCGCTTGACCGCACCTCCGCCACCTGCCGCAGCCCGGTCTCGGCGAGCTGCAGCAGCGCCTTGCCGTTGTCCGCCGCGCCGGCCGACAGCACCGCCACCACGCGGTCGTCCCGCACGACGCTGATCGGCCCACTGGCGTCCCACGGCTGCCCCTCGGCCCCGGTGGGCATGTCCTTGCCCGCCCCGTCCCCGGCGATGACCCACCGCCCGCCGGCGTACCCGAACACGGCCAGCCACGGCGTCGCCACCGGCACGCTGTCCACCCCCTCGATCCGGTGCCGCACCGTGACCGCGATGACCCGCACGGCCGCGTGGTACCGATCGAAGAGCTGCGAGGGCAGATAGGCCGCCATCTTCGGCGCGGACTGGACCGTACGCTCGAAGCTGAGCTCCGCGAACGGCAGCTTCGTGAGATTCTCGAACTCCTGCCGCTGCCGCTTCACGAACGCCGGGTCACTCTGGTCGACGTCCGCCATCCACGCGTCGAGGCTCTTGCTCCTGACCGCCGCCGCGTGCCGGGTCAGCACGTCGTCGATGGCCTTGCCCCCGACCTCGGGCCGCACGTCGACCCACGTGGAGGCGGTGGGCGCACTGCCCCCGCCCCGCAAAACCCAGGCGGCCGCCCCCGCCCCGCCGACCGCGAGGAGCATGCTCACCACGAGCAGCGTGGTGAGCACGGGCCAGAAGTAACTCCGCCGAGGCTGCGGCGGCAGCTGCGCCACCCACCCGTGCCCCCACACCCCCGGCGCGGGCGGTTGACCCTGCGGATACCACGCCCCCTGAGGAGGCGGCCAAGCCCCAGGGAGATGGCCACCGCCCGTGTACCGGGGAACGCCCTGCCCCGGCACGGCCTGAACCGGGCTCCCGGCGAACGCGGCCGACGAGATCAGGCCCTGGGCAGGCCCAGCGGGCACGCCCGCGATCGGGGCGTGGGACTGGGCGGGTGCGACGAGTGGGACCGTGGCGCGGGCGGGCGCGACGGGCGGGGCCACGGCGTGGGCCGGCGGGACCGCAGCCTGGGCGGGCGCGGCGAGTGCGATCGTGGCCTGGGTCGGCGCGGCAGGTGCGACCGGGGCCTCGACCTGGGGCCCGACCGCGGCGACAGGCTCGACCACAGCATCCGAACCGGCTGGCGAGGCCGCCGCGGCAGCCGCAACAGGCGGCGTCGACGCAGTCGGCTCGGCCTCCGCCTCCGGCATGGCCGGCGGGGCCGGCGCGGCCCCGGCCTCCGGTGTGGCTCCTGCCTCCGGCGCGGCCCCGGCCTCCGGCGTGGCTCCTGCCTCCAGGGTGGTCGGCGCGGCCAGTGTGGTCCCGACCTCCGGCGTGGGCGGCGCCTGCAGCGCCTGCGGCGTGGGCGGCGTCTGCGGCGTGGGCGGCGTTTGCGGCGTGGCTGGCGCGGCCGGTGTGGCGGGCGCCTGCGGCGCGACCTGAGACGGGTCGGGCGGGGCCGGTTGAGAGGTTGGGTCCGGCTCGGGGTTCGAAGGCGGCTGGGGCGAATCGTCCGGCTTCCGCTGCTGCGGGATCTGCCCGGGGAACTGCTGGGCGGCGATCGAAGCAGCGGTCGGTTCGGGGATGGTCACATTGCCTGCCGACGTCGGGAAACGGAACCACATCCTCCGCCAGGGTGCGCGCCCTTGTCGACCCCCGCCGGTCGGGCCCTTCGGCACGCCCCTGCCCAGGTCAGGTGATCTTCAGTTGGTGGGTGCGGCTCCCCTCCGGGTTCACCCGTTCGAGTGGGGTGGGTGATATTTGGGTGAGTAAGGGCCCTATGTTGTTGCATTGTGCATGTGCATGTCTGAGGATCTGTGTGTTCGTCGTTACCGAGCGTTGCGGCGCCCGAGCCCCCCGATCGTGTGCAGACAGAGGGGTCCGCGCGGTCGGGTGAACGGGCGGGCGCCCACATGCGCCAACTGGCTTGGTGGCTATGGGCGCCCGCCCCCCTTGATGCAGCGTACGAGCGCATGAGAGTCGATGAGTTGATGCACTATTCGCAGCTTGCCACCGGCCGCATCGCGGCGGCGCAGAACGTCATCTCGCTCCACCTTCCCTCGCTGGCCGGGGACCGCTGCTCCGCCTGCGGTCACGCGTTTCCGTGCCCGTTTCGCCGAGCCGCCGACGGAACGCTGGACGCCTACGGTCGGCTGCCCCGCCGCGTCCCGGGCGCCGCACTCCGCGCCGCCGGGGTCCGCGTCGGCGCCCGGGGCCGACCAAAAACCACCGGCAGCCAGT
The DNA here is from genome assembly GCF_043197855.1 of Dactylosporangium sp. NPDC048998. Taxonomy (NCBI): domain Bacteria; kingdom Bacillati; phylum Actinomycetota; class Actinomycetes; order Micromonosporales; family Micromonosporaceae; genus Dactylosporangium; species Dactylosporangium sp. NPDC048998. The sequence continues at coordinate 43,299 of NZ_JBICTV010000004.1, read as the reverse complement.
CCTTCGTCAACGGCGGTGGGCTGTGGCCCGTAAACCGGGCGAGCGCGGCAGACCGAAGCGAGGACCCGTGGCAGGACCGGCCGGGAGCGGCGCGGCGCGGCTGGTTTGAGGCGGTCGTCAACCCGGCGGTCGGGGTGGCCCGGGTCCCGAACCCGCCGCCCGCGACATCCGCGGACGACTCCGGACGCCGGCCCCGGTTCGTCCCGATTCAGCGGTCAGGATCATGACGCCGGCGCCCTCCTCCAGCCGTGGCGCCGCCGCACCGTCGAGAACCGCGGCGGCGCCCGAGCCGGGGTCTTGCGGGGCGGCATCGCGGAAGCCGCTCAGCACCGCCGCGAGCAGGCCGCCCACGTCGAGCGCGTCGGCGGCCGGGATCTCGCCGACCAGCTCGGTCACCACGCGGCCGCGGTCCCAGCCGGTCAGGCGCAGCCCGACCATCCCGTCCGTGATGCAGTGCGCGACCGCCTCGTAGCTGCGCCGGCCATCCAGCAGATCAAGGGTGAGCGTCCTGTCCATGCCTGCACCGTACGGGCGACCACCGACAGTTTTTGCGGGCCGTCACCGAACGTCGAGAGCCAGCGGCGCAGGGTATCGGCGCCGCGCCGACGGCGGCAGTTTCCACGGCTCGTGCACCGCCTTGCCGGGGATGTCCGCGAGCTCCGGCACGTAACGCCGCACGTACTCGCCCTCCGGATCGAAGCGCTCGGCCTGCCGGAGCGGATTGAACCGGCGGTACGGCCTCGTGTCGTTGCCCGTCCCGGCGACCCACTGCCAGTTGCCGTAATTGTTGGCCACGTCGCCGTCGAGCAGCAGGTCGAAGAAGTGGTCGCCGCCGGCCCGCCAGTCCACGCCGAGGTGCTTGGTCAGGTACGAGGCGGTGATCAGCCGGGCCCGGTTGTGCATCCAGCCCTCGGCGAGCAGCTGCCGCATGCCGGCGTCGACGATCGGCACGCCGGTGTGGCCGGACCGCCAGGCCTCCAGCGCGTCCCGCTCGTCGCGCCACGAGTCTTCGACGCCCGGCCGGTACGCGCGGCGGCGCAGCTGCGGGAACGCGAACAGCACCTGGTGGTAGAAGTCGCGCCAGCACAGCTGCCGCAGCAACGGCTCGGCGCCCGGGCGGCCGTCCACCCGCGCCGCCAGCTCGCGCGGCGAGAGGCAACCGAAGTGGAGGTACGGGCTCAACCGTGACGTGCGGTCTGCGGCCAGATCGTCGTGCATCTGGGGGTACACCTGGAGATGCGTCAGCCAGGCCGAGAGCCGCTCGCGCGCCGCGGACTCCCCGGCCGCCCCGTCGCCGGAGTGCGACCGGAACCAGGACTTGGGCAGGTCGGCGGGCAGGGAGATGCGCCTCGGCGCCTCGCACAGGTCGCGCCACGACGCGGCCTGCCAGGCGCGGTGGAAGGGCGTGAACACCTTGTAGTGCGAGCCCCCACCACCCGGCCGTAGCGACCCGGGCGGCACGACGGTCACCCCGGGAAAGGTGCGGAAGGCGATGCGCTCCGCCGAGCAGGCCGCGGCCAGCCGCCGCTCGCGCGACCGCGCGTAGCCGCTCACGTCCGCGGCGACGGCGATCCCCGCGGCGCCGACGGCCTTCGCGACGCGTATCGCCTCGTGGACGGGGTCGCCGTGCAGCTCGACCAGGTCGCCGCCGCGCCGCTGGAGCGCGGAGGCGAGATCGGCGAGGCACCCGGCGAGGAAGCGCCGCCGGGCCTCGCCGGCGGGCAGCGAGGGGTCGTGGACGAACATCGGCACGACGTGCTCGGCGGCGCGCGCCGAGGCCGACAGCGCCGGGTTGTCGTGCACCCGCAGGTCGCGGGTGAACAGCACGGCCGCCACGTTCATGCGGCGGTACCGCGAAGGTCCAGCAGCCCCGCCCCGTCCCGCTGCTGCGGAATGTCGAGAATGTCGGGAATCTCTGAGCTGACCGGCGCTGGCGGGGCGTCCGGGCGCGACAGGACGCATGACAGCGCCACGCCGAGTCGCCGCCACTTCGGGACCGTCGCGCGGCGCACGAACACGTCATGGTCCTGCGCCTCGACCTCGTCGAGGATCCCGCCGTAGAGGCGGTAGGCGGCGCGCATGCACGCCTGCGAGGCGGGCGCCAGCATCGGGATGCCTGGCGCGGCGAGGGCATAGTGTCGCCGGGCGCGGCTCACCTGGTACCGAATCAGGCTCTTGATGCTTTTGGAACCGACCCGGTCCGCGAGCGCTCGCCGCAGGTCCTCGCGCGTGACGCCGAACTCGGCGAGATCCTGCTGCGGCAGGTAGATCCGGCCGCGCTCGAGGTCCTCGGCGACGTCCCGGATGAAGTTGGTGAGCTGGAAGGCGAGGCCCAGTTGGCGGGCGGGCTCGCGCGCGGCGGCCCGGTCGGACGACTCGAGGATCGGCAGCATCATGGTGCCGATGACCGCCGCCGAGCCCTCCATGTACCCGAGCAGGTCGTCGTAGGTCTCGTACTGCGTGACGGTCAGGTCCATCGCCATGCTGTCGAGGAATTTGCGGAAGTCCTCGAGGTCGATGTCGAAGACCTGGATCGTGTGCAGTACCGCCGGCAGCAGCGGGTCGTCGGTGTGCCCGCCGCGCAGCCCGCGCAGGAACTCGGCCGACCACGCGGCGAGCTCCTCGGCCCGCTCCCGCGGCGTGTGGCCGCCCATGCGGTCGACGATCTCGTCGGCGTAGCGGGTGAAGCCGTACAGCGCGTGCACGTGGCGGCGCTTCCAGGCCGGCAGCAGCCGCGTCGCGAGGTAGTAGGTGCGCCCGTGGTAGCGGTGCAGCGCTCGGCACCGCTCGTACGCGGCGGCTAGGGGCGCATCCATCCGACCTCCCGTTTCGCGTCGAATCGACGCAGCAATCGACGCAATCGGAAGCCTACGCTACCCTTGCGTGCCGAGCTACACGAAACCCGGAGAGGACGGCCATGCGAACCGTTACGGGCCCGACGGATCGTGTCGTCGTCGTGGGCGCCGGCCTCGGCGGCCTGGCCGCGTCGATCCGGCTCGCCGCCACCGGGCGCTCCGTCACCCTGCTCGAGCGCCTCGACCAGCCGGGCGGCCGCGCCGGCCGGATCGCCGTGGACGGGTACGAGTTCGACACCGGCCCGACCGTGCTCACCATGCCGTCGCTGCTGGCCGACCTGCTCGGCACCGTCGGCGAGGAATTGGCCACCTGGCTGCCGATGACCAGGCTGGACCCGGCGTACCGCGCGCACTTCCCGGACGGCTCGACGCTCGACGTCATCGCGGACACCGCCCGGATGGCCGGCGAGGTCGCGCGCGTCTGCGGGTCCCGCGAGGCCGACGGCTACCTCCGCTTCGTCGACCACGCCCGCGAGCTGTGGGCGCTGGAGCGCGACGACTTCATCGACCGCAACCTCGACCGCCCGCGCGACCTGGTCACGGCCAACCTGTGGCGGCTGATCCGGCGCGGCGGCTTCGGCCGGCTGCAGTCCAAAGTGGACTCCTACTTCAAGGATCCGCGCACCCGCCGGATCTTCTCGTTCCAGGCGATGTACGCCGGTGTCGCCCCGCACCAGGCCCTCGCGCTCTACGCGGTCATCGCCTACCTCGACTCCGTCGCCGGCGTGTACTTCCCGCAGGGCGGCATCCACGCCGTCTCCCGTGCCCTGGCCGGCGTCGCCGAGAAGCACGGGGTCGAGATCGTCCACGGCGCCGACGTCACGCGCGTCGAGACGGCGAACGGCCGCGCCACCGGCGTGCTGACCGCGGACGGCCGCCGGTTCCCCGCCGACGTCGTCGTGCTCAACCCCGACCTGCCCGTCGCGTACCGGGATCTGCTGCCACCCGCGCGCTGGCGCAGCCCGCTGCTCGGCCCGCTGCGGTACTCGCCGTCGTGCGTGGTGCTGCACGTGGGCTCGCGGCAGTCCTACGGCGCCATCGCGCACCACAACATTCACTTCGGACGGTCGTGGCGCGAGACCTTCGACGAGGTCATCGACCAGGGCCGGCTGATGAGCGACCCGTCGCTGCTGGTGACCAACCCGACGCGCACCGACCCGTCGCTCGCGCCCGAGGGCCGGCAGGCCTACTACGTGCTCGCCCCGACGCCCAACCTGACCGCGAAGCGGCTCGACTGGCGCGGCCCGCTGGCCGGCAGCTACCGCGATGAGCTCATCGCGACGCTGGAGCAGCGGGGGTACGTCGGATTCGGCGACGGCATCGAGGTGTCCCGGTTCGTCACCCCGGCCGACTGGGCCGATCAGGGCATGGCCGCCGGCACCCCGTTCGCCGCCGCGCACACCCTGCGTCAGACCGGCCCCTTCCGGCCGGGCAACCTCCACCCCACACTGTCCAACGTGGTCTTCGTCGGGTCGGGCACCCAGCCCGGCGTCGGCGTGCCCATGGTGCTCATCTCCGGTCGCCTCGCGGCGTCCCGTGTCACGGGGGAGTCCTGATCTTGTCCGGGACGGTGAGTCCCGCCGCCGCGTACTCGGCCGGGGCCGTGGCACGCCGGCTCGGGGTCGCCGTCACGACCCTGCGCACGTGGCACCAGCGGTACGGGATGGGCCCGTCGCTGCACGAGCCGGGGCATCATCGGCGGTACACCGAGCAGGACATCGAGCGGCTCGAGCTCATGCAGCGGCTCATCGTCGAGGGCGTGGCCCCCGGCGACGCCGCGCGCTGGGCGCGCAAGCGCAGCCCGGCCGGCGGCGCCGCGACCGCGGGCGGGGAGGGCGCCGGGGACACCGCGGCGGCCGTGCGCGGCCTGAGCCGGGCGGCGCTGCGGCTCGACGCGCCCGCCGTACGGCAGCGCATCGCCGAGGCGGTCCGGGATCTCGGCGTGGTCGCGGCCTGGGACGGGGTGCTGCGGCCGGTCCTCGTCGCGATCGGCGAGCGGTACGCCGCGACCGGCACCCTCGTCGAGGTCGAGCACCTCGTCTCCGGCTGCATCTCCGCCGTCTTCGGCTCCCTGCCGCGCCCGCCCGCCGGCACGCCCGTCCGGATCCTGCTCGCCTGCGCCGACGAGGAGCAGCACAGCCTGCCGATCGAGGCGCTGGCGGCCGCGCTCGCGGCGGCCGGGGTGCCGGCCCGCTCGCTCGGCGCCAGGGTCCCGTCCGAGGCGCTGCTGGCCGCCGTGCGGCGCACCGGCCCGGCCGGGGTCCTCGTGTGGTCGCACCACCCCTCGACCGCCACCCCGGCGCAGCTGGAGGCCGTCCTCGCCGAGCGCGCCCGGCCCGTCGTGCTCGCCGCGGGCGGGCCGGGATGGGGTCGGCCGTCCGTACCATCGGGGGTCATCTTTCCGGACAGTCTCACAGAGGCGCTGGTGATTCTCACATCCGCACTCACCTAGTTATCTGCGTAAAAGTGCCTTGCCGAGGTACTCCCATGTTCGTGCCATGGACTGAACGTGGGAGGTTGAGTGCGCTCCGGAATCACTAACGTGTGGCTACGTCGGAGAAACCTCAAAGCCCCCTCGGAGCCCCTCATGTCACGCACCCGACTCGCGGCAGGAGCAGTGATCAGCGCCGCCGCCGTCCTGGCCATCGCCGGCTGCGCCTCCACCGCTCCCTCCGCCAACTCGTGGCACGCGTCCGGCTCCGGGTCGGCCCCGGCCGCCGAGAGCGGCGGGCCGATCAGCCACCCGATCGCCGGCGGAGCCGGCTCGTCGAGCTCGTCGAAGCCCGCGGCGTCCACATCGCCTTCCGCCTCGGCCTCCGCATCGGCCCCTGCCTCCGCCCCCGCGTCGCCCTCCGCCTCGACCTCCTCGGCCCCGCCCGTGGACGGCATCCTGCACAACACCGGATCGGGGGCGGTCGCGCTGACCTTCGACGACGGTCCCGGCCCCGACACCCCGAAGCTCCTGGCGATGCTGCGGGCGCAGGGCATCAAGGCCACGTTCTGCCTCATCGGCGTCAATGTGCAGGAGTACCCGAAGTACGTGCAGCAGATCGTCCAGGACGGCCACACGCTGTGCAACCACACCTGGAAGCACGACGAGAGCCTCGGCAAGAAGTCCGCCGACACGATCCGCGCCGACCTGCAGAAGACCAACGACGAGATCCACAAGGTCGTCCCGAACGCACCGATCAAGTACTTCCGCCACCCCGGCGGCAACTTCACTCCGCTCGCCGTGCAGATAGCCAGCGAGCTAGGCATGCAGTCCCTCGGCTGGAGCGTCGACCCGTCAGACTGGAACACCAAGAAGTGGTCCGGCCAGCAGATGACCAACCACATCATCTCCAACGTGAGGAACAACACGAAGCCCGGCTCGATCGTCCTGTCCCACGACGGCGGCGGCGACCGCAGCAGCACGATGGCCGCGTACAAGACCCTCCTGCCGGAGCTGAAGGGCAAGTTCACGCTCATAGCAATGCCGGTCTGACCAGCCAGAACCCTCCAGCCAAGCCACTGACGGATACTCATTTGGTGAACGCGCGTGGGGTCACGTATGCTCTGAAAGCCTCCGGCGGGGCCGGATGGGAGCAACACCGCGAGACTCGCAGAGTATGCGATGATTGCGGGGCCGCCCTCATCGTCTAGCGGCCCAGGACGCCGCCCTTTCAAGGCGGTAGCACGGGTTCGAATCCCGTTGGGGGCACGATTGAATAGCTAGGTCCTGTGGAGCAGTTGGAGTGCTCGCCGCCCTGTCAAGGCGGAGGTCGCGGGTTCAAGTCCCGTCAGGACCGCAAGGCCCACTCGTGGGTCACTCTGGGCAGGTAGCTCAGTCGGTACGAGCGTCCGCCTGAAAAGCGGAAGGTCGGCGGTTCGACCCCGCCCCTGCCCACAAAGCTCTTCGCCGGGCTTTACAGACCCCGACCAGCGGAAACGCGGTCGGGGTCTTTGTTGTTCGTCACCTTGCTACGAAGATCGTTATGTAGCAAGGCCGGGCTTCGGAGCAGCGGACGGTCACCGAGGCGTGCCGCAGTCTGCCTCCCGGCAAGCCGCCGGGCCGCTTGGACGACATCAAAGACCGTGTGACCAGATCGAGCAGGGCGAAGTCGCTCAGCCTGACGATGTTGATTCAGGTCGGCTTCCGCTCGTACCCGAACTCGTCGTGAACCCAGCGATCGAGGTAGGCCGCTCTGTCATGCTGCGTCTCCACAGCTTCCAGCCACTCGGCGGCTGCCTGCTTCATATGGCGCACCGCGGCGGCGTCCTGCTCCGGCGAACCCCTGCCCGGAGCGTCCATCTCATCTGTCAGAGCTCCCCAGATGAGAGATAGAGCCCCCGGCACTTCGGCGATGTACTCGCCTCCAGGCGTCTCGGACATCGCGCTCATGGCCAAGCCCAAAAACCCGATACCCGCATCGTAGGTTGGCTGACCCGCGTCCGCGTCCCGCACGAGGCGCGCCTGGTTCACGGTCGCTGCGAGGAAGTCCTCTGGCCCGGTCTCCGGGTGCCATCTACCTGCCACGGCGCACACAGTATGCGGTCAAGCCTGAAGCACCCGGTCAACTCGACCAGCCCAGAAGTATAGAATTCGCTATACTCTGTGGGTGGCCACACCGGAGTGGGACATCTACGTCGTGAACGAGGTCCGCGAGTGGATCGACGCGTTGGATGATGCGACTCACGAACGAGTCGTCCAGGCACTCGACGCTCTAGCGGAGGGCGGTCCGGGCCTCGGCCGGCCGCTCGTCGACAGCATTGCCCACTCAACGGTCGCCAACCTCAAGGAACTCCGTCCTGGCACCGCGCGCATCCTGTTCGTCTTCGATCCGTGGCGCTCCAGCATCCTGCTGGTCGCTGGCGACAAGGCTGGACAATGGAACGCCTGGTACCAGGAAGCCATCCCGCTTGCCGAGCAACGCTACGAGATCTACTTGAAAGAACGGGCGCAGGAGGAAGGTGGCCAGCGATGAGCAGTTACGTGCGCTGGAGCGACATTCGTGCCGAACATGTCGAGCGGGCCGGTGGCGAGGAAGCGGTCGCGGCAGGTAAGCAGGAACTCCTTGCGACCGTCCTCGGCCATCGGCTGGCCGAGGTCCGCAAGCAGCGTGGCCTGACGCAGCAGGAGGTCGCCGACCGCATGGGCGTCACCAAGGGACGCGTGTCGCAGATCGAGCAGGGCCAGGTGTCGGGCCAGGACGTGGTCGCCCGTTTCGCGGCGGCGCTCGGTGGGCGCCTCCATCAGGCGATCTACTTCGACGATGGTGATATCGCAGCTATCGCCTGACGACATCCGGATGTAGCAACGCGTGTAGCAACGGCCGCGCACGACGGCACTCATCTCCGACCCATTCCGGACCTCACCGCCGCCCGGAACCCCCGCTAACACGAACCTGCGTTGATCTGAAAAGCGGAAGGTCGGCGGTTCGACCCCGCCCCTGCCCACAAGTCCTTCGCCGGGCTTCGGAGACCCTGACCAGTGGAAACGCGGTCGGGGTCTTCTGCTTTCCGGCTTCGCTCCTTGACCGCGGTTACCCCGTTCTGCCCCCTGTTGGCCGTCGCTGGTTGCACGTATGTTGCACGACCCTGAGCGTCCCGCTGGCTGGCTTTAAGCCCTCCGTATACCCGTCGTCCACCTTCCGGGGAACGGGGCGGCGGTGGGGGCTGCCCTGGTGAGTACGGACGGCGAGGGCCGCGATCACGCTTGGCGGCCCCCGCCGGCGGCCCGTTGGCGTCGCCTGGACGACGGGGGTGCGGAGGGCGGCCCACCGGAACCCAGAGGCCCCCGGCTGGAGGCCCCGCCGGAGGCGAAGAGCGCGACTACACGCGGAGTCGGCAGGGAGCCTACCTTCACGCGGTCGATGGCCGAGACGCAGAGATTGCCGCCGCCCTGTCGGCATTGGCAGGGCATGGCAACGCAGCCAAGCTGCCAAGGGCGATCGTGATGAAGCACTAACCCTGCTCTGGAGTAGCACGGCGAGCCGCAGGAGTCTCTGCTGAGCTGACTGGGTGCCGTTATGGCAAGTTATGAAGCCCTTGTTACGGCCGGGCTGGCTGCTTACAAGGGCTTCATAACCTGTCATACTGCCGTCGTGACGATCCGAGTCGGTGCCAAGTACACGGTGCAGCAGTTCGCCGCGCTCATCGAACGGGAGACGTACCAGGTCGAACTGAAGACCGGTGCGAGCCCGAGCAAGCTCCAAGAGGCCATGGTGGCGTTCAGCAATGGTGATGGCGGCGTGCTCTTCATTGGCGTGACGGACAAACGAGAGGTCGTCGGACGCAAACTGGACCAAGGCACTGATGATCAAATCCATGAGGCAGCGCTGGCCGCTCATGATGTTGGCCGCTATACGGTCAAGGAAATTGATGTCGACGGCAAGGCCGTGGTTGCAATTGTGGTCAAGAGGCGTGAGGAAGGATTCGCCCAAACCAGTGATGGTCGGATTCTGGTGCGCAAGGGAGCGCGTAACGTCGCGTTGTTCGGCGCTGACGCCTGGGAATTCATGAGCAGTCGCAAGCTTCGGAGATTCGAGCGGGCAAACGCCGAAATCTCTCTGGATGACTGTGACTCGGACGCCTTGCTTGAGCTATCCGAGGTATATGGATGGTCGCTGTCGTCGCCCGACCTTCCGGATCGTCTTGGCGAGCGCGGGCTGGCGGTTGGCGAGAATCTCACCATCGCTGGGGCGTTGTTCCTTACAACGCCGTCGGATTCGCTACAGCTGAACAAAGCAATCGTGGAGGTCAGAAGATACCCGGACGACGGAACCGACTACGACCGGCGGGAGGTATTCGATGGCCCGCTTCCTGCGCAGGTTCGCGGAGCGACTAAGTTCATAACAGATGAGCTTGGGAGTGATCTGGTGGTGACCGGGCTCTACAGGTACGAAATTCCAAAGCTTCCAGAGGTGGTCGTTAGGGAGGCTATCGCCAATGCGGTAGCGCACCGAAGCTATGAGATCAACCGCACCGCAATTCTGGTCGAGATCCGTCCGGATGTCGTTGTAGTACGGTCTCCAGGCGGCTTGCCCGAGCCGGTCACGGTCGAAACAATCCGGCAGGCACAAGCGGCCCGAAACCCGGACATCATCGACGTTCTGCGACGGTTCAGCCTTGCTGAAGACGCAGGCCGAGGCATCGACGTCATGGAGGACGAGATGGAGGAGGCCCTTCTCGATCCGCCCGAATTCATCGACGATGGCATATCGGTAACGGTGCGTCTCCCGCTGCAAGGTCCGATTACTCCACGGGAGCGCGCATGGGTCTCGGACTTGGAGCGGCAGGGACGAATGTCTGGTTCTGACAAACTACTTCTCGTACATGCTGCGCGCGGCAACGAGCTAACGAACGGGGTCGCACGAGGAGTTCTTAAGACAGAAGACAGTGGCGTCGCTCGTCGTGCGCTTCAGCGACTCCGCGATGCGGAACTGCTCGAGCAAGTTGGCGAGAGGGGCAGTTCGACGTATTACCTTGCTGAGTCGATCGCTCCTCCGGCGGCTTATCGGTTCTCGCTCCATCAGCTTATTGGCATGGTGCTGGACGCAGCGGAGGTCGAGGAACTCTCGAATGAGCGCGTCCGGGAGCTTACAGGACTTAACAGGCAGCAGTCCTTGACGCTGCTTCAGCAACTCGTACGCGACGGTCGTCTCCTGCAAACTGGATCACGGCGTGGAACTAGGTATGTTCTGCCGGCGGACGACGATGAGGGCCTCTTCTAGAAGAGGCAAGCACGCGGCGACGTCAGTTGAAACGCACGGGTGAGCGGAGGATGGGGTCTGACCTGCGAATATAGGTCTCCCTGAAAAGCGGAAGGTCGGCGGTTCGACCCCGCCTCTGCCCACAAGTCCTTCGCCGGGCTTTCAAGACCCCTGGCCAGCGGAAACGCCGGTCAGGGGTCTTTTGATTCAGCGACGATCGCCCATGCCCATGATCGTTATGAAGCAACGCGTGTAGCAGTAGGCATGTGCGGACACCCGCGTCAGCCGCTTGTGGCGGTGCGTTCCTGCGCACTCCGTTCCACACAGAACTCGTTGCCCTCTGGGTCGAGCAGCAACGCCCACCCCGTGCCATCCGGATTGCGGTGATCGGCTTTCAATGACGCGCCCAGGCCAAGCAGCCGCTCGACCTCCTCATCACGAGTGCGGTCGGTCGGTTGCAGGTCCAGGTGCACCCTGTTCTTCGCGACCTTGCCTTCCGGGACCCGCTGGAACAGCATGCCACCCTCGAGGATGTCCGCGCCCGAGAGCAACACGCACTCCTCCTCACCCGGCTTGTTCTCCGGATGGTGACGCAGCCCGGTGGCCTCCGCCCAGAAGCTCGCCGCCTTGAACGGATCGGCACAGTCAAAATCGATCCAGCGCACTCTCGAAGTCATATCCGGCACCCTACGTCGCGCGACCGGCAACTCCTATTTCAGCCGATTTCCGCGTGACCCACGATGTCCCGCAAGATGTGCGGCGGCACGCCGACGTCGAGGACCAGCGTCACGCAACTGTGCCGGAGATCGTGGAAGCGCATCGCCTCGGTGCCGATCATCCGGCGGAGCGGGTACCAACCGCCACCCACCAGCCCCGTCCGCAACCTCAAGGCGAGCCGACCCCGCAAGACGCACAGGACCCCAGGAAGGCGCGATGCTCTGATGAGAAGCCCCTACGACAGTGGCCGACATGCCGAGACCAGCGACCTCGATCGGGTCACCTCACTCGCCGACGTCGCACGCATCGTCGACGAAATGCTCAACGATCTCGAAGCGCACCCGGGCGAATGGGAGAATGCGACGCTGGAGAGCTTCCTCGAAGCCCTATCACGATCCCTCAACGCTCTCCCGCAGCTCTACCGTAACTTCGGCGAGACCTTCCCCGACCCACCCACCTGGAAGCTTTTCGCCGAAGCCCTCGTCATGGCCACCGTCTACGAGTAGCCGCTGCCACGCTCGGCGACGATGGCATTTTCGATCTTGTTCTGGAGCGGCCACGGTGCGTGGATTTCGATGATCACGGAGCGAACGAAGCGCCCGTTCGGCGAGCGCATACTGTGGGCATGATCGCTGTTACGGGAGCCGCCGGGCAGGTTGGGGGGCGCGTCGCTCGGTTGCTTGCCGTTCCGCACATGCTCCTTGTTCGCGATCCGGTCAAGGCGTCAGAAACCGATAAATCAGTAAGGGTCGCCGAATATGCCGATAAATCGGGCATGACCGAGGCGATCCGTGGGGCGGACACGCTCTTTCTCGTCTCCGCGCGCGAGGACGCGAACCGGGTTCAGGCGCACAAAAGCGCTGTCGACGCGGCCGTCGACGCCGGGGTCGAGCGGATCGTGTACATCTCGTTCTTCGGCGCCGCGCCGGAGTGCACCTTCACGTTCGGGCGCGACCACTGGCACACCGAACAGTACATCCGCGCCACTGGGCGGCGCTTCACGTTCCTGCGCGACAACATGTACCTCGAGATGATCCCGCGCCTGGCCGGGGCCGACGGCGTGATCCGCGGGCCGGCCGGCGACGGGCGGGTCGCGGCCGTGAGCTACGACGACATCGCCGCCGCGGCGGTGGCGGTGCTGACCGGCGGGGCGGAGCACGACGGGCGCACATACGAGCTGACCGGGCCGGAGGCATTCACCCTGCATGAGGCGGCGGCGGAGCTGGGCCTGCGATACGAGCCGGAGACCGTCGAGGAGGCGTATGCCTCCCGGGCGCACTACGGCGCGCCCGCGTTCGAGGTTGCCGGGTGGGTCACGACGTACGAGGCGATCGCCGCCGGCGAGTTCGCACGGGTCACCGGCGACGTGGAGCGGCTGACCGGGCGTAAGCCCCGATCGCTGCGGGAATTGAGAGGTGACGGCGGTGCGCCGGTCATAGCATGAGGTGCATGCCTGAAGCCGACCGTATCCCGCAGCGCCCCAGTCTCGACGGACTCGAGGAGAAGTGGGCGCGCGTATGGGAGGTAGACGGCACGTACCGTTTCGACCGCGGCGCCGCCCGCGAGGACGTGTTCGCCATCGACACGCCGCCGCCGACGGTGAGCGGTGCCCTGCACATCGGCCACGTGTTCTCCTACACGCAGACCGACATCGTCGCGCGGTACCAGCGGATGCGCGGCAAGGCCGTGTTCTACCCGATGGGGTGGGACGACAACGGCCTGCCGACCGAGCGCCGCGTGCAGCTGACGTTCGGTGTGCAGTGCGACCCGACCCTGCCGTACGACCCGGAATTCACGCCCCCGGAGCGCCCCGGGAAGGATCGGGTGCTCGTGAGCCGGCGCAACTTCGTGGAGCTCTGTCAGCGCCAGACCGAGATCGACGAGCAGGCGTACGAGCGCCTCTGGCGCCACGTCGGGCTGAGCGTGGACTGGTCGCTGCTGTACACGACCATCGGCGACCGCGCCCGGGCCACCGCGCAGCGCGGGTTTCTCAACAGCCTCGCGCGCGGTGAGGCGTATCCGCTCGACGGCCCGACGCTGTGGGACGTGTCGTTCGGCACGGCGGTCGCGCAGGCCGAGCTCGAGGACCGCGAGCGCCCCGGCGCCTACCATCGCATCAAGTTCGGCGAATTCTTCGTCGAGACGACCCGGCCCGAGCTGCTGCCGGCCTGCGTGGCGCTGGTCGCGCACCCCGACGACGAGCGGTTCCGGCCGCACTTCGGCACCTCCGTCCGGACGCCACTGTTCAATGTGGAGGTTCCGCTGCTGGCCCATCACCTGGCCGACCCGGAGAAGGGCAGCGGGCTGGTGATGGTGTGCACGTTCGGCGACCTCACCGACGTGACCTGGTGGCGGGAGCTGGGCCTGCCGGCCCGCACCGTGATGCAGCGCAACGGGCGGCTCGGGCTGCAGGCGCCGGAGGGCGTGGACGAGGACGACTACGCGCCGGTGGCGGGGCTGACCGTCAACCAGGCGCGGGAGAAGATCGTGGCGCTACTGCGGGCCTCCGGCGAGCTCGACGGCGAGCCGCGGCCGATCACGCACGCGGTGAAGTTCTACGAGAAGGGCGATCGGCCGGTCGAGATCGTGGCGACCCGCCAGTGGTACATCCGCAACGGCGCCCGCACGCCGGAGCTGCGCGAGGCGCTGCTGGCGCGCGGGCGCGAGCTGGAGTGGACGCCGTCGCACATGCGTGCCCGCTACGAGCACTGGGTCGAGGGGCTCACCGGCGACTGGGTGATCAGCCGGCAGCGGTTCTTCGGCGTGCCGATTCCGCTGTGGTACCGCCTGGACGCCGACGCCAACCCGATCTACGACGACCCGATCGTGCCCGAGTCGCTGCCGATGGACCCGAGCAGCGACACACCGCCCGGGTTCGAGGAGATCGACCGCGGGCGGCCGGGCGGCTTCGTCGGCGACCCGGACGTGATGGACACCTGGGCGACGTCCTCGCTGACGCCGCAGATCGCGGGCAAGTGGCTCGACGACCCAGCGCTGTTCGACCTGGTGTTCCCGATGGACATGCGGCCGCAGGCGCACGAGATCATCCGGACCTGGCTGTTCACCACCGTGCTGCGGGCGCACCTGGAGCACGGGGTGCTGCCGTGGCGGCACGCGGCGATCGCCGGGTGGATTCTCGACCCCGACCGCAAGAAGCTGTCCAAGTCCAAGGACAACGCGAAGGACTCGCCGGAGGAGCTGCTGGAGCGCTTCGGCGCCGACGCGATCCGCTACTGGGCCGGCAGCGCCCGCCGCGGCGTGGACACGGCGCTGGACAGCAACCAGATGAAGGTCGGCCGGCGTCTGGCGGTGAAGCTGCTCAACGCGAGCCGGTTCGTGCTCGGCTTCGGCGGCGCGCCCGACCCGGCCGCGGTGACCGAGCCGGTCGACCTGGCGCTGCTGGCCGCGCTGTCCGGAGTGGTCGCCGAGGCCACGGCGGCGTTCGAGGAGTTCGACTACGCCCGCGCGCTCGAGGTCACCGAGCAGTTCTTCTGGACCTTCTGCGACGACTACGTGGAGCTGGTGAAGGCGCGCGCCTACGGCGAGGCCGCACCGTCCGAAGTGGACTCCGCCCGCGCGGCGCTGGCCGTGGCGCTGTCCACGGTGCAGCGGCTGTTCGCGCCGTTCCTGCCGTACGTCGCCGAGGAGGTCTGGTCCTGGTGGCAGGACGGCTCGGTGCACCGCGCGCCGTGGCCGCAGGCCCTGCCCGAGCCGCTGCCCACCGCCGACGTGGCGCCGCTGCGGCTGGCCGCGGAGGTGCTCGGCGCGATCCGGCGGGCCAAGTCGGCCGCGCAGCAGTCGATGCGCGCCGAGGTGGCCCGGCTGGAGGTGGCCGGGCCGGTCGCGGCCCTGGAGCGGGTGCGTGCCGACCTCACCGCCGCCGGCAACGTGCGCGACTGGGCCGTCGTCGAGGCGGAGGAGTTGTCGGCTACCGTCACGTTGTGATGGAACCGCAGGCCATTCCGGCGATCGGGCTGCAACATCCCGCGGTGCGGCAGGTGCAGCACATCCAGAACAACACCGCGCCCAACCGCTACAAGCTCTTCGTCGCCGAGGGGCTGTGGGCGCACAACATGCTGCTGGAGTCCGGCGCGCCGATCGACACGTTCTTCTGGTGCCCGGAGGCGATCTACGCCGACGAGGCGCACAAGCGGGCCGAGGAGATCGCGGAGCGGGCCGAGCGCTCGTTCCGCATCTCCCTGCGCACGCTGGAGAAGATCTCCGAGCGGGACAAGCCCGACGGCCTGCTGTCGCTGGCCGCGCTGCCCCGGTGGGAGCCGCGGGACCTGCGCTTCGGGCGCACGGCGCTGGTGCTGGTCGCCGACGGCCTGGAGATCCCGGGAAACCTCGGCACGCTGATCCGCTCGCTGGACGCCTGCGGGGCGGACTGCCTGGTGCTGACCAATCGCAAGACCCGGCTCACCCACCCGAAGGTGATCCGGGCGAGCCAGGGCACGATCCTCACGGTACCGACGCTGGAGTTCGAAACGGTCGGCGAGGCCGAGGCGTGGCTGGAGTCCCAGCGCTTCACCGTCCTGCTCGCGGACACCGACGAGGCGGTCAACTACCGCCAGGCCGACTACGCCGGGCGCACCGCGCTCGTCGTGGGCAGCGAGCGGTACGGCATCGCCAAGGACTGGTACGGCCGCGGATACCAGCGAGTCGCCGTCCCCATGCTCGGGTCCGGCGACTCGCTCAACGTGTCGGTCTCCGCGTCGATCCTGCTCTACGAGGCCCGGGCGCGGAAGTCGCGCTGGTAGCTCCTCCTACTTGGGCTGGGTGACCTGCCCGCGCAGCGAGATGGCCTGCAGGAAGATGTCGCCGATCTTCGCCGGGTCCTGCGCTACGAAGGTGCCGCCGCCGATCGCGTCGGTGATCTGGCGCATCTGCACCTCGCCGACCTTGTCGCCGATGCCGATCAGGATCACCTGGATGGGCTTGGCCGGGTCGGCGGTCTTCTTGAGCTCGGCGATGAGCTGCTCCAGCGACAGGCCGCCGGCGGGGTCGTCGTTCTCGCCGTCGGTCATGACGATGACCGAGTTGACCCGGCCGCTCTCGTACCCCTGCTGCACCGTCTTGTAGGCGGCCAGGATGGTGTCGTAGAGCGCGGTGTCGCCGTTCCTCTTCGGCTGGATCGTGGACAGGGCCTGCAGGCACTGGTTGCGCTGGCTGGCCAGCGGGCCGATCGGCACGAGCTGCTTGTAGTCCAGCTTGCCGTCCATGAGCGTGGAGAACACCCATAGGCCCAGCGCCCACGAGTCGTCGAAGAGACTCATGCCCTTGCGCGCGGCCTCCAGCGTCACCTGCATCCGGGTGGCGCCGCCGGCGGTGGGCACCGGCTCCAGCATCGAGCCGGAGACGTCGATCACGGCGAGCATGCGGGCCGGCAGCGTGATCGCCTGCCACTTCGTCAGCAGGCCCTCGATCGCGGCGGCGTCGGGCAGCTGGGTGGCGGCCGGCGTGGCGGGCGCGTTGGCCGGGGTCTGGAAGCCCTTGCCGGGCGCGCCGTCGGCGCCGCGCAGCCCGATCGCGCCGAGCTTGTCCCGGAAGCCCTGCGAGTCGAGCGACTTGAGCAGCTCGTTGGCGATGCTGGCCCGGTCGGTGCCGAGCACCGCGTACGGGTAGTCCAGCGCCGGCGCCGCGGGCTCGGCGTAGAGCGCGGCGAGCCGGACCGGGGGCTGCTGGCCGTTGTACTGGATGACCGCCTGCTCCGACAGCGGCGCCACGCTCAGGCCGCTGCTTAGCGTCGTCGCGTCGCTGCCGCGCGGGAACTTCTGCACGAGGTCGGCGCGCAGCGAGGAGCGCCCGGCGGCCAGAGACCGCAGGGCGGCGGTGGCGACCTGGGTGGCCTGGGCGGGGTTGCCGCCGCCCGCGGCCTGCGCGGCGGCGGCGAGCGTGAGCAGGCCGCCGAGGCCGGTGGCGTCGCGGCTCGGCTCGACGATGCCGACCTTGACCTTCTGGTCGGTGGCGACCTTGCCGATCAGGTCGGTGTACGTGATCTGCTTCTCCGGCCAGCCGAACGTGGTCGCGATCGGCTCGGGCATGGCCAGCACGACGGGGCTGCGGGCGATCGACTTGGCGGTCTCCGGCAGGCCCTGCGCGCCGGCCGCGCGCAGGCGCTGCAGCCACAGCGAGGAGTCGGCGACCCAGGCGTCGGGGATGCGGGTCTTGCCGTTGGCCTGCCCGACGCCGGTGAGCGTCTTGTTGGCCTTGCCGGCCAGGGCCGCGGCGACGTCGGCCGGGTCTTCCTCGAAGACCTCGATGTCGACGCAGTTGTGGTCGAGCTTGGCCTGCTCGGACCACTCGGTCGCCTGGGCCTTCAGCGCGGGCACGATGTCGGCCGGCGCGCCGATGCTCAGCTTGGCGGCGTTGCCGCACGACGGCTGGGAGTACTTGCGGAACGCGTACCAGCTACCGGCGAGGACGACGAGCACGGCGACGGTGGCGGTGCCCAGCTTCAAAGCTCCGCCCGACGACCCCGCTGTGCGGTGGCGACCCTTCACGGCTCATACCTTCCGGACCGGCGGCCTCTGCGGCCTTCTACCTTCGGTTGAAAATCACTGACGGTACGCATCCCAACAAACGAACGCCGAATCTACAAGGCAGCGAAGAATCGTAGTTATCCGAACACGGCTCGCAATCGGCGCCGGAGAAGCGGTCCCAACCAGGCATTCCACGCCGACTTAAATCTGCCCTAATCGATCTGCAGGGTGCTGGGCCGGTCGCGCAGAGTCACCACGAGCGGTCGATGGTCGGAGAACGGCAGCTGGGGGCTGGCGACGTCGACGACCCGCGGCAGGCGCTCGAAGCCGCGCCGATCGGCCAGGACGTGGTCGAACTGCACGCGCGGCGCGTGGGCGGGATAGGTCGGTACGCCGGCCAGTCGATGCCAGCCCGAGAACAGTCGCGGCAGCCCGCCGGGCAGGTTCAGGTCGGCGAGCAGGATGCGCGGGGCGGGCATGGCGTGCAGCGTCCGGAGGACCAGCCGCAGCTGCCGCACGTTCCAGCCGGGCACGAACGACAGGTGGGTAGTGGCGATCGTCATGCGCCCGACCGGCGTCTCGACCACGGCGGCGACGAGCACCCGCGGCTCGTCGTCGAGCAGCCGCAGCCGCCCCCGACGCGGCCCCCGGATCATGATCGGCGCGCGCAGCGGCGCCGCGGGCAGGCGGGTGACCCGCCACTGCGTCATCGGGTATCGGCTGACCAGCGCGACGCCGTAGTGCGGATCGGGGCCCTCGCCGTCGGCGTCGGTGGCGACGCGGAAACTTTCGCCGGGCGTGCCGACGACCGCCGGCACGAACAGCGTCTCCGGGGCGCCGAGCGCCTCGGCGGCGATGCGGGCCAGGTCGGCGTGGCCGCTGCGCGGCTGGCCGCGGTCGACCTCCTGCAGGCCGAGCACGTCGGCGTCCAGGCCGGCGACCGCCGCCCCGACCCGCTCGGCGTCGACCAGGCCGTCGGTGAGCGACCGTCCGTGCATCAGGTTGAACGTGCCCAGCCGCATAGGCTCATTGTCGTCGTTTGATCTTGGTTATCGCCGCCCGCGCGATGGTCTCGCCATGACTCATACCGGCATCATCCACGTGTTCGGCGCAAAACGGCCACGATTCCGTGGGAACCGGGGCCGCTCGGTCGCGGGTCAGGGCGCGACGGTCGGCTGCGAGCCCTGGTGCAGCGGGGTGCGCCGGCCGGTGGCCAGGTCGACCGCGACGATCCAGGAGCGGCCGGCGTGGGCGGCGGTGAGCACCCGAGAGGGAACCTTGGGATTTCCATTAAACGGACATAACGGTTGTAGTTGACGACAACGCACGCTGTTCGGGACCGTGTCTCACGCGCGAGGATCGGAGTCGTGACGAACACTGACTTGAACCGCGTGGCCATCGTGACCGGGGCGGCCCGCGGCATCGGGGCCGCGACCGCCATCCGCCTTGCCGCCGACGGGCACGCCGTCGCCGTGCTCGACCTCGACGAGAGCGCCTGCAAGGACACCGTCGAGCAGATCACCGGCGCCGGCGGCCGGGCGCTCGCCGTGGGCGCCGACGTCGGCGACGGCGAGCAGGTGACCGCCGCCGTCGAGCGGGTCGCCGCCGAGCTCGGGCCGCCGGTCGTGCTGGTCAACAACGCCGGGGTGATCCGGGACAACCTGCTGTTCAAGATGACCGACGCCGACTGGGACACGGTCATCGGCGTGCACCTGCGCGGGGCGTTTCTGATGAGCCGGGCCGCCCAGGCGCACATGACCGCCGCGAAGTTCGGGCGGATCGTGAACCTGTCGTCGTCCTCGGCGCTGGGCAACCGCGGCCAGGCGAACTACTCGGCGGCCAAGGCCGGCCTGCAGGGCTTCACCAAGACGCTCGCGATCGAGCTCGGGCCCTTCGGCGTGACGGCCAACGCGGTCGCGCCCGGGTTCATCGCCACGGACATGACCGCGGCGACCGCGGCGCGCATGAAGGTCGACTTCGAGACGTTCCAGAAGAGCGCCGCGGAGCAGATCCCGGTGCGCCGCGTGGGCCGGCCCGACGACGTCGCGCACACGATCTCGTTCCTGGTCAGCGACGGCGCCGGCTTCGTGTCCGGCCAGGTCATTTATGTGGCCGGCGGGCCCCTTGACTAGCAGCCGACCACCGGTGAGCCCGGCGGACCTCGCCCGCGAGTTCCTGACCAGGCACGATCCCGCCGCCATGGAGCCGCGGGAGTTCCTGCGGGCACGCTTCGACGCCGGGCTGGCCTGGGTGCAGTTCCCACTCGGCCTCGGCGGCCTCGGCCTGCCCCGGGCCGAGCAGCCCGCCGTGGACCAGGTCTTCGCCGACGCCGGCGCGCCCGGCAACAACCCGCGCCGCATCGGCATCGGGCTGGGCATGGCCGCCCCGACGATCCTGCGCCACGGCACCGACGAGCAGCGCCGCCGCTGGCTGCGCCCGCTGTGGACCGGCGAGGAGGTGTGGTGTCAGCTCTTCAGCGAGCCGGGCGCCGGATCCGACCTGGCCGGCCTGGCCACCCGCGCGGTGCGCGACGGTGACGACTGGGTGGTCGACGGGCAGAAGGTCTGGACGTCGATGGCGCACGAGGCCAGCTGGGCGATCCTCATCGTGCGCACCGACCCGGCCGTGCCCAAGCACCAGGGGCTGACCTACTTCGTGCTCGACATGACCGCGCCCGGGGTGGAGGTACGACCGCTGCGGCAGATCACCGGGGAGGCCGAGTTCAACGAGGTCTTCCTGTCCGGCGTGCGGATCCCGGACGCCGACCGGCTGGGCGCGGTCGGCGAGGGCTGGGCCGTCGCGCAGACGACCCTGATGAACGAGCGGGTCTCGATCGGCGGCCAGGCCGTCCCGCGCGAGGGCGGCATGATCGGCGTCGTCGCCGACCTGTGGCGCAGGCGCCCGGAGCTGCGCTCGCCCGGCCTGCACGACGCGCTGCTGCGGCTCTGGGTGGACGCCGAGGCGGCCCGGCTCACCGGCCTGCGGCTGCGCCAGCAGTTGGCGGCCGGCCAGCCCGGTCCGGAGGGCTCGGCGTCGAAGCTGCTGTTCGCCCGGCTCAACCAGGAGATCTCGGCGCTGGAGCTCGACCTGCTGGGCGAGGAGGGGCTGCGGCACGACGAGTGGACCATGCGCCGGCCGTCCGTCGTGGACTTCGCCGGGCGCACGGCGGGCTATCGGTACCTGCGGGCCAAGGGCAACTCGATCGAGGGCGGCACCTCCGAGATCCTGCGCAACATCGTGGCCGAGCGCGTGCTGGGCCTGCCGCAGGAGCAGCGGGCCGACAAGGACGTCGCGTGGAAGGACCTGCCCAAGTGACCGATCTGCTGTACTGCGAGGTCGAGGAGGAGCTGCGCGCCTCGGTCCGTGCGCTGCTGCGGGACCGCGTCGACCTGAGCCGCGTCGAGGGGCCCGAGCCGGTCGACCTGAAGCTGTGGCGCACGCTCGCGGCCGACCTGGGCTGCGCCGGCCTGCCCGTGGCGGAGGAGGCCGGCGGGGCCGGCGCCACCTGGCGGGAGACCGCGGTGGTCATGGAGGAGCTGGGCCGCGCGGTCGCCCCGGTGCCGTTCCTCGGCAGCGCGGTGCTCGCCACGGCCGCCCTGCCGGCCGGCGACCCGCTGCTGGCCCAGCTCGCCTCCGGCGCCCGCAGCGCGGCCCTGGCGGTGCCACTGTCGACGGTGCCGATGCCGACGGGGCCAATGTCGACGGGGAACGGCCTGCGGTGGACGGTCTCGGCCCGCGACGGCCGGCTCGACGGCGAGGTCACCACCGTGGCCGATGCCCTGACCGCGGACGTGCTGCTGGTCCCGACCGTGGAGGGCCTGTTCGCGGTCGAGGGAACCGCCGTCGTCCGCACGGCCGTCGTCTCGTTCGACCTCACCCGGCCGATCGCGGACCTGGCGTTCCGCGAGGCGCCGGGGCGGCTGGTGGCCGGGGACGCCGGGCCGCTCGTCGCGCGCGCCCTCGTCACCGGCGCCGCGCTGCTGGCCTCCGAGCAGCTTGGTATCGCCGAGTGGTGCCTGGAGACCACCGTCGAGTACGTGAAGACGCGCCGGCAGTTCGCCCGGCAGATCGGGTCGTACCAGGCGATCAAGCACCGGCTCGCCGACCTGTGGGTGTCGGTCACGCAGGCGCGGGCGGTGGCCCGGTACGCCGCGGACTGTCTCGCCACGGACGACCCGGACCTGCCCGTGGCGGCGTCGCTCGCGCAGGCCTTCTGCTCGCCGGTGGCGATCCGGGCCGCCGAGGAGTGCGTCCAGCTGCACGGCGGCATCGGGTTCACGTGGGAGCACCCCGCGCACTGGTACCTCAAGCGCGCCCGCGCCAACGCCGCCGCCCTCGGCTCGCCGACCCGGCACCGCGCCCTGCTGGCGGAGCTGGTGGACCTGCCCGCGTAGCGGGGAAGAGCAAGACGGCCCGCCTCGAGTCATCGAGGCGGGCCGTTGCGCGATAAGGGAGGCTCAGATCAGCAGGCGGGTCAGGGACTCGGCGACGCAGACCGGCTTGTCGTGACCCTCGCGCTCGATGGTGACGCGGTTCTTCAGCTGCAGCCAGCCCTCGCCCAGGTCGTCGGCGACGAGGAGCTCGACGCCCGCGCGCACCTTCGAGCCGGTGGGCAGCGGCGCGGGGAAGCGGACCTTGTCCAGGCCGTAGTTGATGCCCATCCGGACGCCTTCCACGCGGTACACCTGCGAAACCAGCGTCGGCAGGAGCGACAGCGTCAGGAAGCCGTGCGCGATCGTCGTGCCGAAGGGTCCGGCCTTGGCGCGCTCGGGGTCCACGTGGATCCACTGGTGATCGCCGGTCGCCTCGGCGAAGAGGTCGACGCGCTCCTGCGTGACCTCCTGCCAGTCGCTGGAGCCCAGGTGCTCACCGACCGCGGCCAGCAGTTCTCCGGCGCTGCCAAACGTCCTCATGATTCGATCCTCGGGGCGGCCGGCCCCCGGTGCAAGGGGCCGGCCGCGTTTGTGAGGAACCGTGAGGGTGAAGCGCCCGATCAGGTGCCGGTGCGGTTGATCCGCCCGGTCACGGTGACCGTGCTCTTCACGACCGTCGTGCCCGGCACCGCCGGGGTGACGACGGAGGTGGCGACCTCGCCGGGGCCGGGGATCAGGCCCGTGAGGGTGACCGTGTAGGACGTCGACGCGCCGGGCACCGGGTCGGTGCTGACGATGCGCAGGTCCCCGGTCGGCAGCGTGTTCACCGGCAGACCCTGCCCGCCGGTGCCGTTGACGTTCTCGGCGCCGACCACCATGTCCTGCCCGACGGGCAGGGACTTGAGGGTCGCCTCGTCGTAGGCGAACGTGATGTCCTGCTCCCCGTTCAAGCCGATCCAGACCTGGAACGCCCGGCGCGTCGTCGTGCCGTAGTCGCGCACCTGCCACTCGACGACGACCCACCTATCGGTCCCGTCCCTCAGCATGCTGACGAACAGGCCGGGCGAACCGGTGCCGTCGAGGTCGGTCCAGAAGGGCGCCAGCACGTTGTTCGGTTTCGCCGGGTTGGGGATCGGGGTGATGTTGCAGCAGACGTTGTTCTCGTTGCTGTGGTCACTACCGGGATAGAGGTACCCGTTCGAGTCCACGGTCAGCGAGTTGTACGTGACGCCGTTGTAGAGGAACGACGGCACGTTGAAGCTCGTCAGGGTCTCGTCGCCGATCGCGGTCGGGGTGACACCGAAGATGTCGAGCGGGATGTAGCCGTAGAGCTCGTCCGAGAGCAGCGACGGCGTCCCGGGGACCGCCCCGGCCAGCGCCGCGCCCTTCTTCTCCACCTTGAACGGGTTGACGACCTTGGCCCCGTTCGCCCCGGCGGCCGGCAGGCTGATATCGGTCGTCGTGGTGAAGTCGGCCGTGGTGTCGTTGAAGGTCTCGTTCGTCGCGGTGACCGTGCAGGTGCCGGTCCCGAGCAGCGTGATGGTCGGCGCGCAGGTCTGGGTGACCTTCACGTCGCCCTGCTTCGGCACGAACGCCACCGGCAGGTGCAGCGTCGGGACGCCGCCGGTCACCGGGACCAGGCGGACCTCGCCGAAGAACTGGCCCGTGGGCGCGCTCGACTTGATCGTGATGCTGAACTGCTCCGTCTTGCCCGCCTTGACGGTGAGCAGCGACGGCGACGCCGTGATGGAGGCGCCGGCGGGCGACGTCGTCTCGACGCGGTAGACCAGCGTCTTGTCGGTGACGTTCTTCGCCGTCCGCACCGCGGTGAGCTTGCCCGGCATGACGGGCGCGTTCACCGACGGCAGGTTGATCTGCACCGCGTTGACCGGGTCGTTGCCGAGAGCGAACATCCGCTCGGCCGACTCGTCGAACGTGAGGCCCGGGTTCGCGGCCAGGTTGACCTGGACGCGGCCGGAGCCGAGGTCGAACGGGTCGGCGGGGGTGACCCCGTCGTCCTTGACCACCTTGGTGGTCGCGGTCGTCATCAGCGCCGACTTGATCTGACCCGGGGTGAAGTTCGGGTGCAGCGCCTTCTCCAGCAGTGCGGAGCCGGCGATGTGCGGCGAGGACATCGACGTGCCGGCGATGGCCTGGAAGTACTGGCCGGCCGGGCCGAGGCTCGGGTCGTCCGGCGTCGGGGTGTGCCCGGCGAGGATCTGCGCGCCGGGCGCGGTGATGTCGGGCTTGATGAAGTTGCCGCCCGGCCCGCGCGACGAGAAGTTCGTCATCACGTCGCCCGTGCCCATGACCTTCTCGCCCTGGGTGAACTTCGCGGTCACGTTGGAGTGCGCCGCGAGGTACGCCAGGAACGATGACCCGTCGGCCAGGTGCACCGTCGGCAGCCAGTGGTTGTCACTGAGCGCGTCGGCCTTGGGGTTGTTGTAGAGGATCATGCCGGCCGCGCCGCCCTGCAGGACGTTGAAGCCCTTGACGACCCGGCCCGGGCTGCGCTGGCACGCCACGATCTTGCCGGCGAACGTGCCCGGTGCGGCCGGGTGCGTGCAGGTGGCGTCGCTGTACGGCGCCGCCGAGGCCAGGACGACCGGCAGCGGGCTGCTGACGCCCTGCGTGATCGAGACGCCCGTCAGGGTCGCCGCCGTGCCGTCGGACGAGCCGAGGGTCAGCGTGGACTGGAACGAGCGCTTCTGGGTCGACGCCGCGACGGTGGTGACCCACGGCGAGAGGTGGTCGGTCGTGCCGGCCGCCGGGCCCGAGTTGCCGGCCGAGGCGGCGACGAAGACGCCGGCCTTGTAGGCGTCGAAGAACGCCAGCTCCACGATGTCGGTGTACGGGCTCGAGCCGCCCGAGATCGAGAAGTTGATGACGTTCACGCCGTCCTTGACCGCCTCGGCGACCGCGGCGGCGGAGTCGCTGCTGTAACAGCCGGTGGCGCCGCAGACCTTGTACACCGAGACCCACGCGCCGGGCGCGATGCCGTTGATCGGCCCGCGCTCGATGTTGAAGATCTTCGCCGAGGAGACCGGGTCACCGGCGGCCGTCGACGCGGTGTGGGTGCCGTGGCCGTCGGAGTCCCGGGCGGTGTACCCGTAGTGCTCCATCGGCTGGTACGCGTTGTACGCGTCCAGGAAGCCCTTGCCGCCGATGACCTTGTGGTTGCAGACGAACGGATCGTTCGCAGGGGTCAGCGGGTTGTCACCGAAGTCGCAGGCACGGGGGGTGCCGTCGGCCCTGGCGGGCGGGGCGCCCAGGTTGCCGTTGTCGGCGAAGGACGGGTGCTCGGGCCAGATGCCGGTGTCCAGCGAGCCGAAGATGACGCCCTTGCCGGCGTTGGGTGCGCCGCCGAGCTTCGGGTAGACCTGGTCGGCGCCGATGAACGCCGGCGTCGAGTCGGTCTGGGGAGCGCGGAGCTCGTCGGACTGGACCGCCACGACATTGTCGAGCGTCAGGATTGCGCCGATCTTGTTGGCCGGCACCGACAGCGCGATGCCACCATAGACGGTGCGCAGCCGCTGGCCGATCTTGGCGTCCGGAACCTGCTTCTTGAGTTCCGCGAGGAACTTGTCCTCAATTCCGGTGATGCGGTTTTCGTAGCGCTTTTCGTCGGCGCTTCCGGAAAGCGCCTTCCCCGTTACGGATGGACTTGTCGCCGCATACCCGGCGATGTCGCCGGAATATGTGGCGGTCGAGTCGTAGTCGAGCTTGACCGCGATCGCCACCCTGGTGGTGTCGCTGCGGTTGAGCAGGGACGGGTCGGTCTTGGCCATGCGGCTCGTCGGCGATTTCGCCGCCGAGGTCTGCTTGGCCGGCTTGAGGCCTTGTACCAGAGACAAGTTGCCTGCCGGGATCGGTGCTGCCTCGCTCGGGCCTGCCGAGACGATCACGAGCAATGGCGGAACGAGTGCGGTCGCCATTGCGGCGTGCACCCATCTCCGTCGGCTCATTGTGCCCCCTCTCACTGGACATGTGCCGATGCGCACATATGGGACTACCTCAATGCGCGCCGCCTCAACATGCCAGCTTTTCCACGCCCTGGATAGAGGGCGTGCGGCCGGGGCGACATTCTCGTAACGAGGGGTAGGGCAACGACGAGGGTGAGTCCGTTTATTCCGCAAAACACCCCCCACGTCGGCGTGGGGGGTGTTTTGTCGGCATTTATTGGCGGCGTTCGTCGCCAGGCGGCGACGGCTCCGGACTACTCGTCCATGCCCGCCAGCCCGTGCGGGCTCTCCGGCTCACGCGCGTGCTCCGGGCCGCCGTCCAGCTGCCACGCGAGCGTCACGCTGCAGTGCTCGGAGGCGAAGTCGCCGAGATCGTCCGCGTCGAAGCCGGGAAACGGCTCGACGACGCCGACGGCGGCGCCGCCCGGAGGGGCATGGTCGGACTCGGTCATGCGTCTGTGATACCCCGCGCGGGTGGGTATCACCCAAACCTGACGAAATCTGTGACCGGTGTGCTGTTCGACGGCGCGGCAAGTCGGCGCCGGACATCGTCGAGACGGCGCTGGAGCGCTCCGGCCTGTGCGCCGAGGAGGTCGTCTTCGTCGGCGACTCGGTGTGGGACGTGCGGGCGGCCGGCCGGCTGTCGATCCCGTGCATCGGCGTGACCAGCGGCGGCCTGTGCGCGGCCGAGCTGCTCGACCACGGCGCCGCCGCCGTCTACGAGGACCCGCAGGACCTGCTGGACCACCTCGACGAGGCGCTGACGACCGCGCTCCGCGTGGCGCTCGCCTGAGTGGCCCTACCGCGTCACGACGCCGGCGCGTCGCCGGTCGGGGCCGACTCGGACGAGTCGGAAACCCGGAAAACACGCAGGTTTGCGCGGCCACTCCGCTGGGCACACCGGAAGCCAATCATCTCCGCTACCGGGGGGCCAACCATGCTCGTTTACCAAGAGACCCGTACCCAGGACATCCGCAGCGCGCTGGACGCGCGACGCGCGGAGCTCGCGGAGGAGTACGCCGCCGCGGTCGCGGAGATGACCCTCGCCGGCACGGCCGACTCCGGCGACGACGTCGCCGACCTCGGCACCAAGGCGTTCAACCGGGAGCAGGAGTTCGCGCTCGCGGTCTCCATCCGCAACCGGATGGAGCAGGTCGAGCGGGCGCTGGAGCGCCTCGACGCCGGTTACTACGGCACGTGCGAGACCTGCCGCGAGGAGATCCCGGTGGCCCGCCTGGCCGCCTTCCCGTCAGTCACCCTCTGCGTCAGGTGCAAGAGCCGCAGCGAGCACCGCCACTAGGTCCAGCGCGCGCTGCGGCGCGCTCTGCAGGTGCGGCAGGTACTCGGCCGCCGCCCCGGTGCCGGCGAGGTCCTCGGCGAGGAATGTGGCGTAGTTCAGCACCGCGCCCAGGGCGTTGGACAGGTCGTGGGTGGTGGCGGCCACCGTCGTGCGCAGCGCATCCTCGCCCCATCCGGCCCCCCGCCTGGAAAACGTGTTTCCGGTGATGCTGCTGCTGTTGGTCACGGCGGCGGCGCGCTACCCGGGCGAGCGGGTCTGGCTGCGGCCGGCTGCGACGACTTCCTCGACAAGCCGTACGCAGTCGCCGATCTGGTGACAATGCTCGCATCCCACCTAAGTTGACAACGATGGGTTTGATCCCGACCCCTGCCTGGGTAGGTGCCTGAGGCTCCGCTCATACGGCAAAGGGGAGGGATGGTGCAGACTCTCGCCGCAGGGCTACGCCTGCAGATGAGCGCGATCGACTACGTCCTGCTGGCGCTCTACTTCATCACCGTTCTCGGGGTGGGTCTCGCCGCTCGCCGCTCGATCCGCAACAGCGTGGACTTCTTCCTCTCCGGCCGCTCGCTGCCGGCATGGGTGACCGGCCTCGCGTTCATCTCCGCCAACCTCGGCGCCCTGGAGATCCTGGGCATGGCGGCCAACGGCGCCAAGTACGGCATCATGACGGTCCACTACTACTGGATCGGCGCCGTGCCGGCGATGGTGTTCCTGGGCATCGTGATGATGCCGTTCTACTACGGCTCGAAGGTGCGCAGCGTCCCCGAGTACATGCGCCGCCGTTTCAACCGGCCCGCGCACGTGCTCAACGCCCTGTCGTTCGCGCTTGCCCAGGTGCTGATCGCGGGCGTCAACCTCTACGCGCTCGCGTTGATCATGCAGGCGCTGCTCGGCTGGCCGCTGTGGACGGCGATCGTCCTCGGTGCCCTCATCGTCCTCGCCTACATCACGCTCGGCGGCCTCTCCAGCGCGATCTACAACGAGGTGCTGCAGTTCTTCGTGATCATCGCGGGCCTGCTGCCGATCGCGATCATCGGTCTGGTGAAGGTCGGTGGGTTGCACGGGCTGTTCGACGCGGTACGCCAGACCAAGCTCGGCGACCCAGGCCTGCACACCTGGGCCGGCACCGGCGGCAGCGACAACCCGCTGGGCGCGCCGTGGTGGGGCATCGTCTTCGGGCTCGGGTTCGTGCTGTCCTTCGGCTACTGGACGACGAACTTCGCCGAGGTCCAGCGCGGCCTGTCGGCCCGCAACATGAGCGCGGCCCGGCGTACGCCGATCATCGCGGCCTACCCGAAGCTCGTCATCCCCTTCGTCACCGTGATCCCCGGCCTGGTCGCCCTGGTCACCGTGAAGGGGCTCGGCGCCGGCACCGGCGACCTGCAGTACAACAACGCCATCCCGCTGCTGATGCGCGACTTCCTGCCCAGCGGCGTGCTCGGCATCGCCGTGACCGGCCTGCTGGCGTCGTTCATGGCCGGCATGGCGGCCAACGTGTCCGGGTTCAACACGGTGTTCACGTACGACATCTGGCAGGAGTACGTGGCCAAGGACCGGCCGGACGCCTACTACCTGAAGGTCGGGCGGCTGATCACCGTCGTCGGCGTGCTCATCGGCATCGGCACGGCGTTCATCGCGGCCGGGTACAGCAACATCATGGATTACATCCAGGCGCTGTTCTCGCTGTTCAACGCCCCGCTGTTCGCCGCGTTCATCATCGGCATGTTCTGGAAGCGGATGACGGCGTGGGCGGGCTTCTGGGGGCTGCTGGCCGGCACGCTCGCCGCGTTCGTCACGTACGCCGGGTACAAGTGGTTCGGCTGGTTCTCCTTCGGCTCCGACCTGGACGAGTCGTTCTGGGGCGCCGGCATCGCGTTCGTGGTGGTGACGATCGTCGCGCTGATCGTCACGCCGCTCACCAGGAGCAAACCGGAGTCCGAGCTCGACGGCCTGGTGTACGGCATCGGCCGCCACGACCTGCGCGCCGATGCGATCGCCGGGGACACCGCCTGGTATCGCTCGCCGGTGCTGCTCGGCTCGGGCGCTCTCGTCCTCGCCGCCCTCTTCTACCTGCCGTTCCTGTAGACCCTGCCATTCCTTGGGGTGCATCGCCATGAGTGATCACAAGATCGACACCGCCCGGGCCGCGCGGCTCTTCGACGTCCGCCGGGTCATCGGAGGCCTCTTCACGGTGTACGGCGTGATCGTCACGATCCTGGGCATCTTCGACACGCGGGCGGAGATCGACAAGGCCGCGGGCGTGCGGATCAACCTCTGGATCGGGCTGGGGATGCTCGCCCTGGGCCTGCTGTTCCTGCTGTGGCAGTGGCTGCGGCCGGCCGAGCCACCGGAGGCGTCGGACATCCCGCCGGCGAACCAGGTGCGGGACTAGATTTCCAAACGGGCGGGGGCGCCGCACACTCTCCGGCATGGAAATCCTGTTGGGGGATGCGGCGCCCTCGCCGTCGTTCATGGCGGGTAGCGCCGTCGTCGTGGCCCTGGCCTGCCTGGTCTTCGTGGCCGCGCTCGTCGTGCTGATCGTGTGGCTGGTCCGCCGGACCAAGAACAGCCGCTACTGAAGTGCCAGCAGTCCGATGAGGAGAGAGCTCGCGTTCGCGCCGACCGCAACGACCGCCAGCAGCGTTCTATCCCGTTGTATCGCCTTTATCAGGATCAGCGCCTCTACGGCGGTGGCCAGCGCCTCGGCCGCCCAGAACCTGGCCGGGCCCGGGTGCGGGGCGAGGAAGAGCCACAACGCCGGGTGGGTCACCAGGTTGACCAGCACGCCGAGCAGGGCGGCCCGCCGGATGCCCGCCAGCCGCAGCGCGACCAGGGCCGCCGTGTACAGCGGCACCTCGACCGCCAGGGTCAGCAGCAGGGCGGGGAGCACGCGATGAAGATAAGCCTGCTCTTCGGCCTCGCCGCCGGCGCCGCGCTGGCGGTGGCGCTGCGTGCGCCGCTGGCCACCACCGTGCTCGGGCTGATCGCGTTCGGGGTGCTGCACAACGTGCTCGAGTTGCGGTACGTCGCCGGGCGGTTCGCCCCCGTGCTCGGCGGGCGCTTCCTCGTCGTCCTGCTCGGCCTGATCAGCGCGATTGTCGTGTGCCGCCTCGCCGCCATGTTCGTGGGCGAGCCGGCTCGCTACGCCGAGATCCTGGTCGGCTACGCGGTGCTCGCCGCCGGCTGTGCCCACGCGCTGCGTGGCTGGCGGCTCGGCGCGGCCGCGGTCGTGCTGATCGTGGCGGCGGCGGCGTCGCTGGACTTCCCGGGGTACCACTTCGTGGTCTTGGCGCATTTGCACAACGTGGTGCCGTTGTTCTTCCTGTGGGAGTGGGGCGGCCGGCTGCGCCACGCGGCCGTGTTCCGCTGGACGCAGGTCGCGTGGGTGCTCGGCGTGCCCGCGCTGATCCTGGCCGGCGCGCTCGACTTCGTGCTCGGCGGTGTCTCGCCGTCGACGGTCGCCGCGTTCGCCGGGGATCCCGCCCGGATCATCGCCGCCAGTGCGCCGCCGGGCTCGGCGACGATCGTGGGTGCCCGGTTTCTGATGGTATTTGCCTTCTTGCAGACCATGCACTATTTCGTGTGGGTGTACTTCCTGCCCCGCCACGCGCCCGACGCGGCGCGGGCGTTCGAGGCGCGACTGGGCATGCTGCGAGGCTGGCGGGCGTGGGCGCTCGGCGGCGGGCTCGGGGCCGCGCTCGCCGTGCTGTTCGTGATCGACTACGCCTCCGGCCGGGCGCTGTACGGCGCGTTCGCCTCCTATCACGCGTACCTCGAGTTCCCCGTCCTGCTCGCGCTGCTGTCACCGTCCGGTGCAGCCGGTTCACAGCTGGTTTTCAGGGAAACCGCATCCGAGCGTCAGGAACCGGCGGCAGTCTCTACATGACAAGGGAACTCTGAGGGTATTTGGAGCGAATCATGACGCGGCTGCTTGTGGTCGACGACGAGCCGGACATCGTCGAACTGCTCTCCGCGAGCCTCAAGTACCACGGCTACGACGTCGCGAGCGCCACCAGCGGGCGGCAGGCGATGGAGGAGGCGCGGCGCTTCCGGCCGGACATGATCCTGCTCGACGTCATGATGCCCGAGCTCGACGGCTTCGAGGTGCTGCGCAAGCTGCGCGGCGAGGGCACCCGCGTGCCGGTGCTGTTCCTCACCGCCCGCGACGCGACCGAGGACAAGATCAAGGGTCTCACGCTCGGCGGTGACGACTACGTCACCAAGCCCTTCTCCCTGTCCGAGATCCTCGCCCGCATCCAGGCCGTCCTGCGCCGGGTCGCCGATCCCGCGGGGGGCGCGGCCGCCCAGACCTCCCGGCTGAGCTTCGCCGACATAGAGTTGGACGAGGACACCCACGAGGTCTTCAAGGCGGGCCACGAGGTCCAGCTCTCGCCAACCGAGTTCAAGCTGCTGCGATACTTCATGACCAACCCCGGCCGCGTGCTGTCGAAGGCGCAGATCCTCGACCACGTCTGGCAGTACGACTTCGGCGGCGACGCCGGCGTCGTGGAGTCCTACGTCTCCTACCTGCGCAAGAAGATCGACACCACCGAACCGCGCCTGCTGCAGACCCTGCGAGGCGTGGGCTACTCACTTCGACTGCCCCGCACATGAAGTCCTGGCCGCTGCGCGTCAAGCTCGTCGTCCTGATGCTCGTCCTGCTCGCGGCGGCCCTCGTGACGACCGGCACCGCCGGCGTGTACAGCACGCGCGACTACCTGCTCACCCGCGTCGACGCCCAGCTCCTCGGCAGCGTCAGCCAGGCGGCGATGGCCTGCGAGAGCCGCGACACGAGGCTCGGCGGCCCGGGCGCCGCCCCGATGCAGCGCAACGGCTACTACGTGGCCTGCATCAACCCGGACGGCTCCATCGAGGAGCGCTTCTTCAACCGGATCGACACGAGCCAGGGCCGCCCGGCACTGCCCGCGACCGCTGAGAGCATCGGCCCGATCACGCAGCTCGATAACGACACCTTCGGCGCGTACACCACCGTGTCCCCCGTGGGCGGCGACGGCCACCAGTGGCGCGTGCTCTTCGCCCAACAGGAGACCCAGGGCCCCCCGCCCAGCAACACCGTTTTCGTCCACGCCCCGGTCGTCATCGCCATCAGCCTCGACGACGTCGACGCGACCGTCACCCGCCAGCTCTGGACGAGCGTGACGATCGGCGGCTTCGTGCTCGTCGTGCTGGCAATCGTCGCCTATCTCCTGGTCCGCTCGAGCCTGCGCCCCCTCGTCGAGGTCGAGCAGACCGCCGAGGCGATCGCGGCCGGCGACCTGAGCCGCCGCGTCCCGGAGGCCGACCCGCGCACCGAGGTCGGCGGCCTCTCGCAGGCCCTCAACACGATGCTCGGCCAGATCGAGACCGCCTTCGACGAGCGCCGCGCCTCCGAAGGGCAGGCCCGCGCCTCGGAGGAGCAGGCCCGCGCCTCCGAGGAACGCATGCGCCGCTTCGTCGCCGACGCCTCTCATGAGCTCCGCACCCCCTTGACCTCGATCCGCGGCTTCGCCGAGCTCTACCGCCAGTCGGGCAAGAGCGACGAGACGATCGGCCGCATCGAACACCACGCGACTCGCATGGGTCTCCTGGTCGACGACCTGCTGCTCCTGGCCCGAATGGACCAGCAGCGCCCCCTCGAGAAGAAGCCCGTGGACCTCCTGTCCCTGGCCACCGACGCCCTCATCGACGCCCGCGTGACCGCGACGGGCCACCGCCTACGCCTGCGCACCGCCAGCAGCGACGACGACGAGGCCGACGTGGAACCCCCCATCGTCCTGGGCGACGAGGCACGCCTCCGCCAGGTCGTGCAGAACCTCCTGTCCAACGCCCTGAGCCACACCCCCGCCGGCACGGAGGTCACCGTCTTGGTCGGAACCGACGCCGAGCACGCCATCCTCGAGGTCTCCGACAACGGCCCAGGCATGTCCGCCGAAGACGCGTCGAGAGTCTTCGAGCGCTTCTACCGCACCGACCCGAGCCGTACCCGAGCCCTGGGCGGCTCCGGCCTGGGCCTGTCGATCGTCGCTGCCCTGGTGGCAGCCCACGGCGGCGAGGTGACCCTGCGAACGGCCCCAGGCGAGGGCGCCACATTCCGCGTCTCGATCCCACTGCTCAGGGCCACGCCGCAGCGACCGTGAGACCGGGGGCTACCGTAGCCGAACGCAGAGACCGGTCTCGATGACGGACGGGCCCTCGATTTGACCCTTGCAACTATGCGCATAGGCCGCTGTTGATCTTTCTGTGGCGCGAACAGCCCCTACTCTCTCGCGACAGGTGCATCGAGGCATCGACACGGTTCCTCGGTGCTGACACGCCCCACCAGGGAGGTGCCTGTACCTGAAGACCGGTCCGTACAACTTCGGGTTCGCGGACAAGCCGCAGTACGTCGAGCACTTCCCGTACCAGACCGGCCTGCTGGTCACGTACTGGGACACCTCGTACAAGGACAACAACACCAGCCAGCACCACGGCGCGGGCCTGATCCTGCCGATCGACTCGCACCCGGACCTGATCCTCAAGGGCGACGGGACCCCGTGGCGGCCGCGCATCCAGGGCTTCGACGCGCCGTTCTCGATGAAGCGGACGGACTCGTTCACCCTGCATTACGGGGCGGCCAACACGCCCAGCACGCTCGGCGGCCAGTGGGGCAACCCGCTGTTCGACGACAGCAAGAGCTACTACCGCGAGTACCCGGCGACCAACACCTACTACGGCGTCAAGGTTCCGAACAACGGCGTCAAGATCCTCGCCCTGTTCGAGAACGGCACGTCGATGACGGTGCTCGTCACCGGCTGAGCGGGAACCGAATGAGGCGGGAGGAGGTCCAAGCGGGTATGAAAGCGCCCCTGGGCCTCCTCCTGGCCGTTGTGCTGCTGACCGGCTGCGCCGCGAAGACCGGCGACTCCGGCGACTTGGCCCGGCCGGCGACGGTCCCGGAGGCATCCGGGCCGAGTGCCGCGCCGCCGGCGTCGGCGGTGGCGACCGGCCCGGCGCGCATCGCCGAACCGGCCATCAGCATCCCGCCCAAGGCGCCGAAGACGACCAAGGTCGAGCCGCCGATCGACGACTTTCAGCAGGTGACCGCCCAGGGCCGGGTGCGCGTCACCGGCCCGTGCGTCGAGCTCGTCACCGACGGGCTCACCTGGACCCTCATCGGCCCGGAGGCCGCCCGGGTGCGCGACGGCCAGCAGGCCAGGGCCACCGGCGTGCCCGACCCGAGCCGCGAGACGGCCTGCACCGGCAGCCCGCTGCTGGTGTCGCGGGTCACACCCATGTGAAAAGGGCGCCCCGCCCGGGTGACGTGGCCGGGCGGTGCCCGGCGAACCGTTGAAGAATGACCACGCCCTTCCAGGTCACGGTTCCCCGGCTGGCGGTGCCGGTGGGCCCCGACGACCACACCATCGGCCCGCAGACCGCCCCAGTCTCGCTGGTCGAGTACGGCGACTTCCAGTGCCCGTACTGCGCCATGGCGTACACGATCATGCAGGACCTGCTGCGACTGCGGCGCGAGACTCTGCGGTTCACGTTCCGCCACTTCCCGCTGACGAACGTGCATCCGTACGCCGACCTCGCCGCCGAGGTCTCCGAGGCGGCCGGGGTGCGCAATGCCTTCTGGCCGATGCATGACTGGCTTTTTGACAACCAGCGCAGCATCAACCCCCGCCAACTCATGGTCGGCGTCGAGCGGCTCGGCCTGCCCTCGGCCGAGATCGGCGACGAGGTCGGCGCGCACCTCTACCTCGACCGTGTGCGCCGCGACCTGGTCGGGGGCGTGCGCAGCGGCGTCGCCGGCACGCCGACCTTCTTCATCAACGGCATCCGGCACGACGGCGGGTACGGCCTCGACGAGCTCCTCGAGGCCGTCGACGAGGCGGCCGAGGCGGTCAAGGCCGGGGAGCGGCCGGACGGCTACTGACCGTGGATGCCGCGCGGGGATCCTGCGATCGCGGGGCGTTACTGCAGGTCATCTGCACGTGAATGTTTCACATCGAATTCGGCGGGCGGTGAGATCACCGTCCGCCGATTCTCGTCGCGCATCGGCACTGTTCGCCCAGCAACGATGGGAAACCGCTCTCCGATTCGCCCGCGTCAAAGGTCGGACGTCATCGACTTGACATCGGCTTGACCGGCGCCCGGCTGTTACCCACCGTGCGCCGATATCGGAAATACCGGGCGTCACGCTCCGTGGTCGCTAACCTGTGCGATCATCGTCTATTGGATATTGGTTGACCTGCGTTAACACGATTTAGCATTTTGAGAGTTGCGAACCGACCAACACGCAGTGCATGCTTTCGCGTTGGGTCGCGCGGTCATTTGGGCCCTAACTGTTGTCAACCTCGGGTTTGGGGAACCCGGGGGGAAGCGTCCGGTCCGTGGGGGGCCGGTCGCCCGGACGAAAGAGCGGTGACGTGCGCGGTCGATCGAAGACCGGTCGATTAGAGGCTCGGGCCGATGCTGCTCGCCGATGACTTCTTCCTGATCGCGCACGACGACCGGGACGGCAAGTCCCGGCTGTCGCCGCGCGCGGTGGAGCTCGGGCTGGCCGGCGCGATGCTCGGCGAGCTGGTCCTCGAGCAGCGGATCCTGGTGGAGGGTCCGCGGCTCCGGGTGATCAACCGGGATCCTCCGTCGGACCCCCTGGCGCATACCAACCTGGCCACGATGGTCGCCGAGCTGCAGCACCGCGAGGTGCGCACGTGGCTGCTGTTCCTGGGCCGTACGGCGGTCGAGGCGGTGGGGCAGCGCCTGGCGCGCGTCGGCCTGGTCGAGCAGATCCAGGTGCGCCGGCTGCTGCGCAGCGAGACCCGCTGGCTGCCCGCCGACATCAACCTGCCGGCCGGTCGCGTGGTCCGGCTGCGGCGCCTGCTCACGGGCGCCGAGCCGATGCGGGTGGCGGACACGACCCTCGCCGGCCTGGCCGAGGCGACCGGGCTGACCGGTCACGTCCTGTGGGACCGCGACCCGGCCGGCCTCAGAAGACTTCAACAGGCGATCACCACCCTGCCGCCGCCGCTGCGCGACCTGATCCTCCAGGTCGAGTCGGCGGTCGGCGACTCGGTGCTGTCGCAGCGCGGGTGACGACGCGGTCGGACTTCCCTCTCCCCTTCCCCCTCAAATCCCTGGAGGACCGATGTCCGCAACGTCGCCCACGCGACCGAGCGTGGTATCCCAGGCACTGGCCCGCGACCGGCTGGGCGTGCCTTCTGTCATCATGTTCGCTCTGACGGCGGCCGCGCCGCTGATGGTCGTCGGCGCGCTGGTCTCGACCGGGTGGGGTGTCGTCGGTACGACCGGCTTCCCCCTCGCCTTCGTGATCATCGCGGTCATCCTGTCGCTGTTCAGCTTCGGCTACGTGGCGATGTCCCGGCACATCACCAACGCCGGCGCGTTCTACTCCTACATCGCCCAGGGCCTCGGCCGGCCGCTCGGCGTGGGCGGCGCCATGGTCGCCCTGGTGGCCTACAACCTGCTGCAGGTCGGCCTGTACGGCGCGTTCGGCGCGTTCCTGAAGCAGTTCCTGGCCGACAAGGCCCACGTGAACGTCGAGTGGTGGGTCCTGTCCCTGGCGCTGTGGCTGTTCGTCGCGGTGCTCGGCCTGCTGCGCGTCGACGTCAACAGCAAGGTCCTCATGGTGCTGCTCGGCGCCGAGCTCGTCGTGGTGACCATCTTCGACGTCGTCTTCCTCAGCCACCCGGCCGGCGGCTCCCTCAACTTCGAGCCGTGGACGTGGGGCGCGCTGAAGGACACGGCCGGCCCGGCGTTCGCCGTCGCGGTCACCGCGTTCGTCGGCTTCGAGGCCGCCCCGGTCTTCTCCGAGGAGGCCCGCAGCAAGAACCGCACGGTCGCCACGGCCACCTTCCTCGGCCTGGCGGTCATGGTCGTCTCCTACGCGATCACCAGCTGGGCGGCGTCGGTGAGCATCGGTGTGGACAACACCGTGAAGGCGGCCCAGGACACCCTGGAGACCGGCGGCCCGTTCTTCCCGACCCTCGTGGAGAAGGGCGGCGCCTGGGCCGGCGACGTCGGCAACGTGCTGCTGATCACCAGCATCGCGGCGGCGGCGCTGAGCTACCACAACACGACCGCGCGCTACGCCTTCGCGCTCGGCCGTGAGCGGGTGCTCCCGGCGTTCTTCGGCCGCACCCGGGCCCGCTCCGGCGCCCCGGCGTCGGGCTCGCTGTTCCAGACGATCATCGCCCTCGCGGTCATCGTGCTGTTCGCGGTCCAGGGCTGGGACCCGCTGGTGAACCTGTTCTTCTGGCTGGGCACCTCGGGTGGCATGGGCGTGCTGTTGCTCGTCACGGCGACCTCGCTGTCGGTGATCTTCTACTTCGCCCGGGACGCCCGCGGCGAGGGTGCCTGGGCGCGGCTCATCGCGCCGATCCTGGCCACGATCGCCCTCGGCTACGTCATGTGGCAGGTCTTCAACAACTTCGGCCTCCTGCTGGGCTTCGCCCCGGACCAGAGCAGCCCCGCGACGTGGGCGTTCCCGACCGCCTACGGTGTGGCCGCGGTCATCGGCATCGTCTGGGCGCTCATTCTGCGCGGCATCAACCGCCAGGACTACGACGCGATCGGCCTCGGCGCCCGGGCCAACACCGCCCGGCTCGAGTCCGCGGAGCCGGCCGAGGTCCGCTGACGGTACCGAAGCGACAAACGCCAGAGGGAAGACACACAGCGAGGGAGGCAGGCGGTGGCCTGCCTCCCTCGCTGCTTGCTTACCCGCTTATCGCTTACCGCGGGGTGTTACCCGTAGGTGAGCGCCGCCGTGGGCTCGACTCGGTCGGCAGCCCGGCGAAGCGTGCGGGCGGTGAAGCCGCGCACCTTCTTCATCGTGGCCGATTCCGGACGGCGGTCGTCGACGACGGGGGCGTTCGGCAGGGCCGAGTTGACCTCGGCGCGGACGGCGTCGAGGGAGATGAGCAGTGCGAACGGGGTCATGACTTCTCCTTGAGCGGATTGGGGCCGGTGGTCGCCCTGACCACCAGCGAGACGGGCAGCGTCAGGCGACGCCGCCCCGGGTCCTCGGGCGGGTCGAGCAGAATCTCGCCCGCGAGCCGCCCGCGCTCGACGCTGGGCTGGCGGATCGTGGTGAGCCCGGCCGGCTCGGCCTCCGGGATGTCGTCGAATCCGGTGACCGACACGTCCCGGCCGGGACGCAGGCCCCGCGCCCGCAGCGCGTCGAGCACGCCGAGCGCGAGGACGTCGGAGGTGGTGAGGATCGCCGTGGCCCGGTCGAGCCGGTCCAGGGCGTGCGCCGCCGCGGCCGCGCCCTCTTCGCGGCCGTTGTGCGCCGCGTTGATGAGCAGCACCCGCTCCCACGGCAGGCCGGCGGCCGCGAACGCGTCGCGGAACCCGCGCACCCGCTCGCCGGTGACGTAGTAGCGCAGCGCGTCCGGGTCGGCGTCGACCGGGCCGGTGACGCCGCCGTGGACGATCCAGTGCGCGACGACCGCGATGTCGCGGTGGCCGAGCCTGGCGATGTGCTCGCCGAGCCGGCGCGCCGCCGCGCGCTCGTTGATGCCGACATATCCGGCCTCGGGCCCGAACGCGTCCGGGTCCTCGCCGATCACGATCGGCACCCCGCGGCCGCGGATGAGCTCCAGCGCGCCGTGCCAGTCGGGCACGCAGTACAGGCAGAACGCGTCGACCGCGGCGTTGCTGATCACCCGCCGGCCGGCCTCTTCGTCCTCGGGCAGGTTGAGCAGCAGCAGCGAGGTCTCCCGCGCCGACGCCGCCTCGGCCAGCCCGCGCAGGTAGGCCACCGCGTAGGGGTCGGTGAAGGCCATCGACAGATCGCCGGTGAGCAGCACGCCGATCGCGTTGACCTTGCCCCGGCGCAGCGACCGGGCCGTCGGGTTGGGGCCCGAGTAGCCCAGCCGCTCAGCCGCCTCCAGGATCCTGGCGCGCAGCTCGGGGGAGAGCTGATCCGGCCGGCTGTACGCGTTGGAGACGGTGC
Source organism: Dactylosporangium sp. NPDC048998 (assembly GCF_043197855.1). Classification (NCBI taxonomy): domain Bacteria; kingdom Bacillati; phylum Actinomycetota; class Actinomycetes; order Micromonosporales; family Micromonosporaceae; genus Dactylosporangium; species Dactylosporangium sp. NPDC048998. The sequence continues at coordinate 3,960 of NZ_JBICTV010000004.1, read as the reverse complement.
TCCGCGACACGCCCAGCTCGTCGGCGATGGTCTGCAGCGTCGCCGCCATGGCGCCGGATCCCCCCTTCCCTCTGTATCGATTCAGAATCCTTCTGTATCGATACAGTACGCCGGGTGGACGCCGGCCGCCAGTCGTTTGGCGGGTCCTGGCCTGTGTGTCGCGACACGTGCCCTGACCAGGTCATTTAACGGTCACGCAATGGGGCGCCACCAGGGTTCAAGTGCCGGTAACGCGTCGATGTCCACCCGGTCACCCGGCCGCGGCACGACGAGCTCGATGTCGCGCGCCCGGGCCTCCTCTAGGAGCCGCTCGACGGGCTCGGACCACGCGTGCAGGGCCAGGTTGAACGTGCACCAGTGCAGCGGGATCAGCACCCTGGCCTGGACGTCGAGGTGTGCGCTCGCCCCGTCCTCGGGCTTCATGTGGATGTCCGGCCAGGCGTCGTTGTACGCGCCGATCTGGATCAGCGACGCGTCGAAGGGCCCGTGCCGCTCGCCGATCTCCTTGTACCCGTCGAAGTATCCGGAGTCGCCGGTGTAGAACAGGCTCCGGTTCGCGCCCTTGACCACCCACGATGCCCACAGCGTGCCGTCGCGGGTGAAGCGGCGGCCGGAGAAGTGCCGGGCGGCGGTCGCGGTGAGCGTGATGCCGCGCACCGTCGCCTGCTCGTCCCAGTCCAGCTCGATCAGCCGATCCTGCGGCACGCCCCAGCGCTCCAGGTGCGCGCCCACGCCGAGGGGTACGAGGAACGGCCCCTGCTGGGTGCGCAGCAGCGCCCGGATCGAGGCCAGGTCGAGGTGGTCATAGTGGTCGTGGGAGATGACCACGGCGTCGATGCGGGGCAGCTCGCCGATCGGCAGCGGCATCGGGTGCAGCCGCTTCGGCCCCACCAGCGACGTCGGCGAGCAGCGCTCGCTCCACACCGGGTCGAACAGCACGCGCACGCCCTCGATCTCCACCAGCGCGGTCGAGTGCCCCAGCCAGGTGACGTGCAGCCCGTCCGGCTCGAGCCGGCCGCCCAGCTCGGGGCGTATCACCGGGATCTCGCCGAGCGGCCGGCGCCGCTGCTTGCCCACGAGCAGCTCCACGAACGCGCCCCGCATCGCGTGCGGCGGCAGCACGTCGGCCGGCACCGTGTTGCGGAACCGCCCGTCGGCGTACTGCGCGGACCGGCGCATCCGCTCGGCCCGCGCGCCCGCCGGCAGCGCCCCCAGCTGCGCCGGAAGGTCGCGTAACGCCCACGCCACGCCACCGGCGGCGGCCGCCACCGCGGCCAGAGCGAGCACTCGAGTCGTCTTCCCCATTGCCCCGTCGCCTCCAGTTGTGGTGAGGTTCAGCACCCGTCCGTTTCGATTTTCTCTCGGTACTCCGGCCAGCCGGACCCCGGTCGTCCCCCTTCGAACGCCTCCGATCTGCGGAAACGTCGTCAGGGGGCGCCCCGTGCGCCCGGCGGTCGCCGCTGGACGCGACCGGCGAGGCTCTGTTGCCGGCCATCCAGGTGTGCAAGGCTGCCCGCGAACTCCCTCTTCCCGCGCTTCCTCGTCGCGTAGGTCACTTCCCCCGGAGGCCTGTCGTGGTCTGGTACACCAACCAGTCACTCCTGTTGATCCTGCTCGCGTTCCTTCTCGGTCTGCTGGTCGGCTACCTCTGGTGGGGCCTGCGCCTGCGCCGGGTCCGGTCGTCCGAATCCGTCACCGAGTCCACCACGCCCGCCGCCCCGGCGCCCGTCGCCGCGCCCACTTCCCCGGTCGAGCCGGTCGCCACGGCCGAGCCCGAGCCGGTCGTCGAGCCGGAGCCCGTCGCTGCCCCTGAGGCCGTCGCTGCCCCTGAGCCCGTCGTCGTCGCCGAGCCCGAGCCGGTCGCCGAGCCCGCGCCGGTGGCGGTGGTCGAGGCCGAGCCCGAACCGGCCACTGTGGACGCCGCGCTCGTCGCCGACGTCGAATCCGCATTCGAGGCGGCCGAGGCGCCCGAAGACGATCTCGAGCGCATCGAGGGGATCGGGCCGAAGATCGGCGCGGCGCTGCGGGCGGCGGGCATCACCACGTACGCGCAGCTCGCCGATGCGGAGCGGTCCACTGTGGAGACCGCCCTGGAGAACGCCAACCTGCGCTTCGCGCCGAGCATCGCGACCTGGTCGCGCCAGGCCCGGCTGCTCGCCGACGGGGACGAGGCCGCCTTCAAGGAGCTCACCGACCGCCTGATCGCCGGCCGCGAGGTCACGGCGAAGCCCGAGCCCGAGCCGGTCGTGGCGGAGCCGACCGTGGAAGAGCCTGTCGCGGCAGAGCCGACCGTGGAAGAGCCCGTCGTTGAGGAGTCAGAGCCCGAGCCGGTTGCCGTCGAGCCTGAACCCGAGCCCGAGCCCGAACCGAAGCCGGTTGCGGTTGAGCCGGAGCCGGGGCCGGTTGCGGTTGAGCCGGAGGCCGAGCCGGGGCCGGAGCCCGTCGTCGTGCCGGTGCAGGCCGCGGCGTCGGCGGAGGAGGCGGGGCCCGCGGACGACCTCAAGCGCATCGAGGGCATCGGGCCGAAGATGTCCGCCGCGCTGGTGGCGGCCGGCATCCGCACGTACGCGCAGCTGGCTGACGCCGACGTCGACACCCTGCGGGCCGCGATCGAGGCTGCCGGCCTGCGGTTCGCGCCGAGCATCGTCACCTGGGCCCGGCAGGCGCGACTCCTCGCCGACGGGGACGAGGAGGGCTTCGCCGACCTGACCCGGCGCCTGGTCGCCGGCCGCGACACCGGGCGGGCCTGATGGCGGGCACGACCCGGAGCACCACCACGAGCGGCGCGCGCTGGCAGGTGCGGCCGCGGCATCCGCTGATCCCGATCGGCGCCGCGGTCGCCGGGCTGGCGGCGCTGGTCTTCGCTTTCGAGGTGCCGCACCGGCACTCGATCGAGGACAATCTCACCGATCGCACCAAGGTGGCGCTGTCCGACGCCGGCATCGACGCCGAGGTCAGCTTCACCGGGCGGGACGGGCGCGTGAAGGTCGGCTCGGCCGACGAGGCCGACAAGGCCCGCGACGTCACGCTCGGCGTCGAGGGCGTTCGCGTGGTCGACGTACAGGCGCCGCCGAAGGTGGAGAAGCCGCCGGCCCCGCCCGAGCCGATCGCGGTCAAGCTGCTGGTCGACGGTGGCAAGGTCACGCTCACCGGCACGGTGCCGGCCGACGGCGACCGCGGCAAGATCGCCGACGCGGCCAAGCAGGCGTTCGGGGCGGAGAACGTGCAGGACGACCTCACCGTCGACGCCAAGCGCGCCGCCGACGACACCGACCTGGCCGGGCTCGGCGCCGTCCTTGCGGCGCTCGGCAAGGACACCAAGGCCGGCGTCGTCGACCTGACCGACCACGTGATCACGCTGACCGGGACGGTGGCCTCGCAGGAGGTCAAGGACAAGGCCGAGGCGGCGGCGAGGGCGGCCACGAAGGGCCAGGCGGTCCGCAACGAGCTCGTCGTCGGGCAGGCGGCCGCGCCCGCGCAGGTGCAGACCCAGTTGGTCGCGCTGCCGACGGTCGAGTTCGAGAACGACAGCGCGACGCTGACCGCCAAGGGCCGGGCGGTCGTCGAGAACGCCGCGTCGATCCTCAAGGCCAACCCGGCGATCAAGGTCAGCATCGAGGGGCACACCGACGTGACCGGCACCGTCGCGCACAATCAGGCGCTGAGCGAGGCGCGGGCCAAGACGGTGCTCGACACGCTGGTGTCGCTGGGCATCGCGCCCGACCGGCTGAGCTCGAAGGGCTTCGGCGAGAGCCGGCCCAAGGTGCAGGGCGCCGACGACGCGGCGAACGCGGTCAACCGCCGGGTCGAGTTCATCGTCCAGCAGTAACGCGGACAAAGGGGAGGGGGGGGGGGGGGGGGGGGGGGGGCCCCCCCCGGGGGGGGGGGGGGGGGGGGGGGGGGGTCGGCTGGGCCGGGGCCGGGGTCAGGTTTGGATCAGGGGGCGGTACTCCTCCTCGG